>NZ_JCAHMZ010000001.1:0-697559 GCF_059414925.1 Cedecea sp. B1(4)
ATATAACAGTGAGCGGCCCCATGAATCCCTGAATAACCTGACGCCAGAAGAGTACCGGCTGATGGCTGAAAACCCGGAAATCTCAAAAAGTGCGTGGAACTAAAACGGGTGTGCTTACACTAGCAGAACGCGCTGGCATGAATGTCCAGACTCTACGCAACAAGCTAAACCCGGAACAACCTCACCAGCTTACTGCGCCGGAAATCTGGCTGCTAACCGATCTCACAGAGGACTCAACTCTGGTTGATGGCTTCCTGGCGCAAATTCATTGCCTGCCGTGTGTACCGACCAATGAAGTCGCACGAGGGAAAATTCCTCAGTATGTCCTGAAAGCCACTACATAAAGCGGGCAGGCGTGGCGGGGATACGAGCGCGCGTAATTACCTATAAAAGATGAAATACTTCTGGAATTCATAAAGTTGAAGTGATACGTTCCTAGATGCGCATGTAGGCAGATTTGTTGGTTGTGAATCGCAACCAGTGACCTTAATGGCAGGAGGAATCGCCTCCCTGAAATCCTTGATTCATCGCTATACGGCCAATATGCTGTGCGAAGGAGTGCCTACATGCGTTTTCTCATGACCTTTTTTCCTCCTGGACGAAGAAGAAATGACAAAAACCTCTAAACTTGGCGCACTTAGGGCTGCAACTTCACGTGAAGACTTGGCCAAAATTTTAGATGTTAAGTTGGTATTTTTAACTAACGTCCTATATAGAATCGGCTCAGATAATCAATACACACAATTTCCAGTGCCGAAGAAAGGAAAGGGAGTAAGGATTATTTCCGCTCCGACAGAACGGCTAAAAGACATTCAGCGCCGAATTTGTGATTTACTTTCTGATTGTAGAGATGAAATATTCACTGCAAGGAAAATTAGTAATAATTATTCCTTTGGTTTTGAGAGAGATAAGTCAATTATACTAAATGCTTACAAACATAGAGGTAAACAAATAGTATTAAATATAGATCTCAAGGATTTTTTCGAAAGTTTTAATTTTGGGCGTGTTAGAGGGTATTTCCTTTCCAATCGGGATTTTTTATTAAATCCTATAGTAGCAACGACACTTGCAAAAGCTGCATGTTATAATAGAACCCTGCCTCAAGGGAGTCCGTGTTCGCCTGTAATATCAAATCTAATTTGCAATATAATGGATATGAGATTAGCTAAACTGGCTAAAGAACATGGTTGTGCTTATAGCAGGTATGCAGATGATATAACAATATCCACAAATAAAACCATATTTCCTGCAGAGATGGCCGTAGTACAACCTGAAGGGGTTGTTCTGGGAAAAGTTTTGGTGAAAGAAATAAAAAGAGCTGGTTTTGAAATAAATGATTCAAAGACTAGACTTGCGTTTAAAACATCAAGGCAAGAAGTAACGGGCCTTACAGTTAACAGAATTGTTAATGTTGATAGACGTTACTCAAAAAAAACTCGAGCGTTAGCGCATACTTTGTATAGTACTGGTGAATATAAAGTGCCGGATGAAAACGGTGATTTAGTACCAGGAAGCTTAGATAAGCTAGAGGGGATGTTCGGCTTTATTGACCAAATTGATAAATTTAATAATATAAAGAAAAAATTGAGTAAGCAACCTGATAAGTATGCATTGGCTCCCGCATCCTTACATGGATTTAAATTGAAATTGAATGCCCGAGAAAAAGCATATAGTAAATTCCTTTATTATAAGTTTTTTCATGGCAACTCCTGTCCTACGATAATTACTGAAGGAAAGACAGATAGGGTATATTTGAAGTCAGCTTTAAATTCTTTGGGTGTATCTTACCCTGAGTTATTTAGAGAGAGATCAGATAGTAAAATAAAAGAAATCGATCTTAATATATTTAAATCGAATGATAAAACAAATTATTTCTTGAGTCTTTCGGGAGGAACGGCGGATTTGAAAAAGTTTGTGGAGCGCTATAGAGAACATTATGCTTCTTATTATGGCTCTGTTCCAAAACAGCCAGTAATTATGGTTCTTGATAATGATACAGGCCCAAGCGATTTACTTAACTTCCTTCGTAATAAAGTTAAAAGTTGCCCAGATGACGTGGATGTAATGAGAAAAATGAAATATATCCATGTTTTCTTGAATTTGTATATAGTTCTTACACCATTGGCTGCATCAGGTGAGCAAACCTCAATGGAAGACCTTTTCCCTAAAGATGTTTTAGACATTGAGCTTGATGGGAAGAAATTCAATAAAAATAATGATGGAGACTCTAAAACTGAATATGGGAAGCATGTTTTTTCCGTGAAAATTGTTAGGGATAAAAAAAGAAAAATAGCTTTCAAAGCATTTGGCTATATCTTTGATGTTATTAAAGATATTAGTGATCATTATAATGTAGTATTAAAGAGCTAATGGCCAACCCTAATTTAGGAGCGCTAGGGTTGACGTTTTGGTTAAAATTCATATGGTTTGAATTGCAATATATCATCTTCAAGCCAATTATTTAATTCCTGCATCCTTTTTTGTAAAGGTATTAGTTCGTTTCGTACGAACACTTTACTCGCCTTATCCACATCCCCAAACCCCCCAACATTACTCGGCATGATCCCCATCATCTGCGGCGGAACGCGGTGCGCTGCCATCATGTCATCGCGGCTCACGTTCTTGATATTCAGAAACTCATCCTTTGCCGCGACCTCTGACAACGGGATGATCTGAATCCCGTCCTTTTTGCCGTTCGGCGAGTAGATAAACAGATTGCGGAAATTGCCTGGCCCTTTGGCGCTTTTCATCGCATGGCTGATGTTGTTCACGTCCTCCTGATTCTGTGCGGCGTCGGTCATGTACATGATGAACCCCGCATGGCTGCCGTTGATGTAATACTTGCGGCGGAACAGGGTTGCGGACTCGTTCAGTAGGGCG
Organism: Cedecea sp. B1(4); assembly: GCF_059414925.1. Taxonomy (NCBI): domain Bacteria; kingdom Pseudomonadati; phylum Pseudomonadota; class Gammaproteobacteria; order Enterobacterales; family Enterobacteriaceae; genus Cedecea; species Cedecea sp. B1(4). Next base: position 2,881 of record NZ_JCAHMZ010000001.1, read on the forward strand.
GACGGGATGGCGGACAGGTACTCCGGCAGACCGTAAATCTCCTGGTTTAAATCCGGCTCCATCAGATGAAAGATGCTGCCTTTAGTGAACTCGTACGGCTGCGTGGTCATGCCGTACTGCACAAACCAGTAGGTATCCAGATCCACGCCTGATGAGTCTGACGCTGACGGATAACCGGGGCTTTGAAGCGGACCAGCTTGATCTGGAACTGGACGACTCGGACGGGAAAATCGTTCTGCCGCGCCGGGGGGCCATTATTCAGTTTGCGCTGGGGTGGAAAGGTCAGCCGCTTTTTCCGAAAGGGGCCTTTACTGTCGATGAGATTGAGCACAGCGGCGCGCCTGACCGTCTCACAATTCGCGCGCGTAGTGCCGATTTCCGTGAAACCCTTAACACGCGGCGTGAAAAGTCCTGGCACCAGACAACGGTGGGCGAAGTCGTGAAGGAAATCGCCGCCAGGCATAAATTAAAGATGGCGCTGGGCCAGGACCTGATGGACAAGCCTGTGGATCATCTTGACCAGACCAATGAGAGCGATGCGAGTTTCCTGATAAAGCTGGCGCGGCAGTATGGAGCGATAGCCTCAGTTAAGGACGGCAATTTGTTGTTTATCCGCCAGGGGCAGGGCAGAACGGCAAGCGGTAAGCCGCTGCCGGTTATCACCATAACCCGCCAGGCCGGTAACGGTCATCGTTTTACCCTGGCAGATCGCGATGCCTATACGGGGGTGATTGCCAGCTGGCTCCATACCCGTGAGCCAAAGAAAAAAGAGACAGCAAAGGTTAAGCACCGTCGAAAGAAAACCACCGCGGCAAAGGAGCCGGAAGCAAAACAGGGCGATTACCTGGTGGGAACTGATGAGAACGTGCTGGTACTCAACAGAACTTATGCAAACCGCAGCAATGCAGAGCGAGCGGCAAAGATGCAGTGGGAGCGCCTGTAGCGCGGGGTGGCGTCATTCACCCTGCAGCTGGCAGAAGGTCGGGCAGATCTCTACACCAAAATGCCGGTGAAGGTGAGCGGGTTTAAGCAGCCGATTGATGATGCGGAGTGGACCATCACGACGCTGACTCACACCGTCAGCCCGGATAACGGGTTTACGGCCAGTCTGGATCTCGAAGTGAAAATAGATGAGCTCGAAATTGAATGATTAGTTCCATATTGAGAACAATTATGTATCATTATTGCGAACTGGTTAAGAGTGAGGGCTGAACGAAATGATGAATTGTCCGATGTGCGGCCAGGCCGCGCATACACACAGTAGCTTTCAGGTTTCCAGCGAAACCAAAGAACGATACAACCAGTGTACCAATATTGAGTGCGGGCATACGTTCGTGACGCATGAGACTTTCGTGCGATCTGTTTGCCGTCCGCAAAAAATCAGCGCCGCGCCGCCTCATCCGAAGGGAATACAGGAACAATTAGCTTACTGATCTAAGACCATAGGCGTAGTTTTTTTACTACGCCAAAAGTCTTCTTCTGAAACCCCTTTCATCAGCAATCTCCATCAATCTTGCCTCTGCTGCAGCCTGACTACGCATTCCTGAAAGCGTCATTCTAAAGTCATGAGCATTTCCCTGAATGTTCAATGGCAGGGGAATCGATGCGATCAAAGTGTCCTCAAATTCCCATGGCGCTGCGACAGATATCCAGTGAACTTTGGCATTCTTTTCCATCCAGGCATCAAGCCACTGCTCGCCTGGGTGAGTGAATGTCATTCTGGAGCCAGACCCTACCCTGCGCAGGGGAAAGTTGCTTTCACGGCTGAGTAGCACTCCAAGCGTGCGTCTAAAAGTGGAACCAGCAGCATTTCCGCTGTAATGCGTTTTGATACGCTTCCTTAAATTCGAACGACTGTTGGGTTTCCCACGCTGGTCTGGTGAGATGCCAACATAAAGCAAAGTGTAATCGTCGAATGTTATGCAGCCTTCTGCAGGACCGCCCGGAGGGATTTCTTTAAACCACCAAAAATAAATACCGTTCACCGCTGGAACCGGAGAAGGCACACTCATGACTTCCGTTCTGCTGTAGGTTTTCTCAGGGTAAAAATCGAACATTCGGCTATCCTTGCTGACTATTTTTTTTGATTTTATTCATTTGTTGCCATGAATCGATGGTTTTTAGTAGTGAGGAGGGCGAAAAATCATGGGGAATTGAAGTCAGGTTTTTGCGACGTGCTTTAGCGCTGTCGCCACTTTGTCGCCATGCATGGGAAAGCGGTGATGTAAGTAATTGATTTTACGGTTGGTAAAATTCAGGCAACAAAAAACCCATCAACCTTGAACCGAAAGCGGCGGGGTTGATGGGCTCCACAAATTGGGGACATCAAAGAAAAGCAGTGGCACTAATTCAGACTGACGCCCCGAAAGAAAGTTCGCTCAGGCATAAAAAAAAAGTATTTTTCTTTGTCTGTGGTTGCGATCACAAACCTGGCCATATCACGACAATTAATGTACCGGCCAGTGTTAACAACACGTTAGCGATAGCGTAGGTGCCGGCATATCCCAACGCAGGAATGTTGCTGCGGGCGGTGTCGCTGATGATTTCCATCGCTGGCGCACAGGTCCGTGCCCCCATCATCGCGCCGAACAGCAGGGCGCGGTTCATTCGCAGCACATAGGCGCCGAACAGGAAGCAGATAATCACCGGCACCAGGCTCACGATAAGCCCGGAAATCAGCATCTGGCCGCCTACAGCACCGAGGCCGTTGCTGATGCCGCTGCCGGCGCTCAGGCCAACCCCCGCCATAAACACCATCAGGCCGAACTCTTTCACCATGTTTAGCGCACCCTGCGGAATGTAGCCGAAGGTTGGGTGGTTGGCGCGCAGGAAGCCAAGCATGATGCCTGCAAACAACAGGCCAGCGGCGTTCCCGATGCCGAAGCTGAACGAGCTGAACTGGAAGGTGACCATGCCCACCATCAGGCCAATAACAAAGAAGGCGCAGAAGGCCAGCAGGTCGGTTATCTGGCTGTGAATTGAGATAAAGCCGATGCGCTCGGCAACGGTTTTCACGCGTCTGGCATCGCCGCTGACCTGCAGGACATCGCCTTTGTTCAGCACGATATTGTCGTCGATGGGCATTTCAATCTGGCTGCGGATCACACGGTTCAGGAAGCAGCCGTGGTCGGTGAGCTTGAGCTGCGCCAGGCGACGGCCCACGGCATTGTGGTTTTTCACCACAATTTCTTCGGTAACGATGCGCATATCCAGCAGATCGCGGTCGAAAACCTCTTTACCGTTTCTGAAGCTTGGGTCGAGGCGCGAGTGAGAATCCGGGTAGCCCACCAACGAGATTTCATCCCCCATTTGCAGCACGGCATCCCCGTCCGGGTTAGCCAGAATGCCGTTGCGGCGAATACGTTCGATGTAGCAGCCGGTCTGGCGATAAATACCCAGTTCGCGCAGATTTTTACCGTCGGCCCAGGCAACCAGCTCAGGCCCGACGCGGTAGGCTCGGATCACCGGGAGGTAAACTTTGCGGCTCGCGTCAGTATCCAGACCGCGCTCGCGAGCAATCTGCTGGGCGCTGGTCTGCAGATCCTGATGTTGCAGCTTCGGCAAATAGCGAGCACCCACGATCAGGCTGACCAGGCCAATAAGGTAGGTCAGGGCATAGCCGAGGCTCAGGTTATCCAGCGAGGTCGCAAGCTGCGCGGCGGGGATGCTTGAATGGCGCAGGGTATCGCCCGCTCCGACCAGCACGGGCGTGGAGGTCATGGCACCGGCGAGCATACCGGCTGTCAGGCCAATGTCCCAGCCAAACAGTTTGCCCAGCCCCAGCGCAATTAGCAGCGCGCTGCCAACCATCACCAGAGCCAGCATCAGATAATTTTTGCCGTCGCGGAAGAAAATAGAAAAAAAGTTTGGCCCGGCTTCGACGCCTACGCAGAAAATGAACAGCATAAAACCCAGATTTAGCGCGTCGGTATTGATCGAGAAATGCTGTTGCCCGAGTAATAAAGAGACCACTAAAACACCAATGGAATTACCCAGTTGCACCGGACCGAGGCGTAATTTCCCCAGGCAAAGTCCGAGCGTTAGTACAACAAATAACAAAAGGATGTAATTCCCGTTTAACAAATCTGCGACGTTTATATTCACGAAGGCTAACTTCTTGTTTACCAGTAAGCTGTTGAAAGAGATAGAGTTATGCGCTAAGGTTTTGACGGTTTCGTCAGCGACGACCGGCAAATTATCACGCATATAAATATCTCACGCGACGACCGAATTTCTGCCGCTAGTTTAATCTTTCTCTGTATCAGCGGCTAGTAAGAATATTGTGCTAAATGTGGCAATGCTTTATCGGAACGGATGGCCAGGCATTATCAAATCGGGTAAAGACGCTGCTGAATTTTCCGGCAGGGTATTTTCGAGCAAAAGCAGATGTCAGGAGGTAAAATGCACAGACGCGCGCAAAAGTGGTTAGGAATTACCTGCTGCTTCGTGCTCTTTATTCTGGTTTTTCTTTCTCTGCGCCTGAACGTGATGGGGCGGTTTATTGCCACCGGGCGCTATGAGCTTGGGCTGCTGTTTTTCCTTCTCCCGGGTGCCGTGGCCAGCTTCTTTTCCCAAGGCGATCGAGTGGTCAAACCGCTGGTGGGAGCGATGTTTGCTTCGCCGTTCTGCCTGTTGATTGCCCACCTGTTTTTCCCCGTAACACGCTCGTTCTGGCAAGAAATGGCCTGGCTACTGAGCGCTGTTTTCTGGTCGTCCCTCGGTTCGCTGTGTTATCTGCTATTTTTTATGTGTAAGAATCGGAATCGCACGCACAAAAAAACCGACTACTGAGAGTCGGTTTTCTGCATTCTTAAAGTTTACTGCGCGGTCTGGAACAGGTTCAGATGTTCTTTTGCGTAAGCTTCAAAATCGGTGCAGCCACCAATGTGCTTCTGATCCAGGAAGATCTGCGGCACCGTTTCAACCGGTTTACCCACGGTTTTTTCCAGGTCAGCTTTGGTGATGCCTTCTGCGTGGATGTCAACATAGCGGAAGTTGAAGTCATCACGCTCGGCGGTCAGTTTCTCAGCCAGTTCTTTAGCGCGAACACAATATGGGCAGCCAGGGCGTCCAAAAATTACTGCAAACATGCTCTCTCCTCAGTTTTTATGGCCGATACGAACCGGCGAATGCGCTTATAATGCCGACATCCGTCACATTTTTAAAGAAGGTCGTGCCTGTTAGTTCGATGCCCGTAGGCTATCTCCTTTCAGTGGGAGGGGCGTGGACTCGATGATAGCTGGCCTGAACACAGGAGATGCCGCTATGCGCGCGGTCGGATCGTTATACAAATCGGTGATTGTGCTGGAAGCGGTGGGGATAGGTTTTTTGGCGCTCGCCTTTCTCTCGCTGCAGGGATACCTGACGCTGCCCGCACCTGTGGCCACTGCAACGGCGGCCATAGTCATGGTATTTATTGGCCTTGGGCTAATGCTGCCGGCGGCAATCATCATGACGTGGCATATTGCTAAACGTCTTGCCCCGCAGCTGACGCTGCCTGATTCTGCTTCAAAACACTCTGATGTAAAAAAGCCAAAGGAAAATCGCGATGACGCCGACCATTGATCTGCTTCGTTCCCACCGTTCAATTCGTCATTTTACCGGGGAACCTATTACCGACGAGCAGCGCGAAGCCATTATTGCCAGCGCACAGGCTGCTTCTACTTCCAGCTTCCTTCAGTGCAGCTCAATCATTCGCATCACGGATATAGCGCTACGCGAGCAACTAGTGCCGCTGACCGGCGGGCAAAAGCATGTGGCGGAAGCCGCCGAGTTTTGGGTGTTCTGCGCCGACTTTAACCGCAATCTTCAAATCTGCCCGGACGCCCAGCTTGGGCTGGCGGAACAGCTGCTGCTTGGTGCGGTCGATACCGCGATTCTGGCTCAGAATGCGTTTACCGCCGCAGAATCTCTGGGGCTGGGCGGGGTCTATATTGGCGGCATCCGCAACAATATTGAAGCGGTGGGAGAGCTGTTGGGCGTGCCGAAATACGTGTTACCGCTGTTTGGCCTTTGCCTGGGCTGGCCCGCTGCCACGCCGGATATCAAGCCGCGTATGCCCGCTGCGATGCTGGTGCATGAAAACCGCTATCAGCCGCTGAACAGGCCGCTGCTGGACGAGTACGACGAGCAGCTGGCGCAGTATTATTTGAGCCGGGACAGCAATACACGGCGCGACACCTGGAGCGACCACATCAGCCGTACCATCATTAAAGAAAGCCGGCCTTTCATTCTGGATTACCTGCACAAGCAGGGCTGGGCGACACGCTAATTCACGCGGCTGCCAGGCCATCAAAGCGGCGATCGATACATTTTTAGTATTAATCGTGGCCTCAAACGGTATTGGTTTCATCCGTCGGTGAGTCGTTATAACTGCTGAAGTTATAACGACAATCTGACAAGGAACCTTCTATGCCAACCTCTACTTTTGATAATTCGCCTTTCTACGCCGCCGACATTATTCGCGCCCGCATTAACGGTCTGGTACCCCGCATTGCTTTTATTCTGGGCTCCGGGCTGGGGGAGCTGGCGGAAAAAATCGACTCTCCTGTAACATTTTCCTATGAAGAGCTGCCCGGGTTCCCCGTCAGCACCGTCCATGGCCATGCGGGCGAACTGGTCGTCGGCACTCTGGCTGGCGTGCCGGTAGCCTGTATGAAAGGGCGGGGGCACTTTTATGAAGGGCGTGGAATGTCGGTGATGACCAGCGCAATTCGCACTTTTAAGCTACTGGGATGCGAAATACTGTTTTCTACCAACGCCGCCGGTTCTCTGCGCCCGGAAGTGGAACCTGGAAGCCTGGTGGCACTCAGCGATCATATTAATACGATGCCGGGCACGCCGACCGTTGGGCCAAATGATGAGCGGTTTGGTGAGCGCTTTTTCTCGCTGGCAAACGCCTATGATGCCGACTATCGCGCCGTACTCCAGCAGGTTGCACATGAGCAGGGGTTCCCGCTGCATGAGGGAGTATTTGTTTCTTATCCAGGGCCAAACTTCGAAACCGCAGCGGAAATTCGCATGATGCAAATTATTGGCGGCCACGTGGTGGGGATGTCGGTTGTGCCGGAGGTGATCAGCGCCCGCCATTGCGGCCTGAAGGTGGTTGCCGTCTCGGCGATTACCAACCTTGCCGAAGGGCTGGGGAGTATTCAGCTTTCCCATGAACAGACGCTGAAAGCGGCTGCGCTGTCGCGGCAGAACTTCATTAACCTGATTTGCGGCTTCCTCGGCAAACTGGCCTGATCCTCACTGACCAAGGCAGGGAAAACAGATGGCGATTAAACTCCGCTTAAAAATCATGCTGTTTTTGCAGTACTTCATCTGGGGGACGTGGCTGGTCACTTTGGGATCTTACATGATCAATACGCTCGGCTTTAAGGGGGCAGATGTTGGCATGGTTTACAGTACCAAAGGGCTTGCGGCGCTGCTGATGCCGGGTCTTATCGGCATTGTGGCCGATAAATGGCTCCCGGCCAATCGGGTGTACTCTCTCTGTCATCTGGTGGGGGCGGGGATGCTGGTCTGGGCGGCCAGCATCGATCAGCCGGGGTTGATGTTTTGGGCAATGCTGGGTAATGCCCTGGCCTTTATGCCGACCATTGCGCTGTCCAATACGGTGTCTTACGCCTGCCTGGAAAAAAACGGTCTGGATACGGTGACGCATTTCCCGCCTGTGAGGGTGTTCGGTACCGTGGGCTTTATTGCGGCGATGTGGACCGTTAGCCTGATGCGCATAGAGTTGAGCAGTATGCAGCTCTATATTGCCGCAGGGGCTTCCGGGATGCTGGCGCTGTATGCGCTTACGCTGCCGACTATCCCGGTGATAAAAAGCCAGGCCACGCGCAGCTGGGTGAGTCGCCTGGGGCTGGACGCGTTTGTGCTGTTCAAAAAGCCACAAATGGCGGTTTTTTTCCTGTTCGCCATGCTGCTTGGGGCAGTGCTGCAAATCACCAATACTTTCGGCAACCCGTTCCTGCATGATTTCGCCCGCCAGCCGGCGTTTGCCAGCAGCTTTGTGGTGCAGTACCCCTCGATCTTGCTTTCCGTCTCGCAGATGTCGGAAGTGGTCTTTATTTTAACGATCCCCTTTTTCCTGCGGCGTTTTGGCATTAAACAGGTCATGCTGATGAGCATGGTCGCCTGGGTGCTGCGCTTTGCGCTGTTCGCCTGGGGCGATCCTTCTGCCTTTGGTTTTGTGCTGCTGTTGCTGTCGATGGTGGTCTACGGCTGCGCCTTTGATTTCTTTAATATCTCCGGCTCCGTGTTTGTTGAGCAGGAGGTGGAGTCACGTATTCGCGCCAGCGCTCAAGGGCTGTTTATGACGATGGTGAACGGGGTTGGGGCGTATTTCGGAGCGATTGTCAGTGGTTATGTGGTGGATTATTTCACCGCCGATGGCGCCAAAGACTGGCCGACTATCTGGCTGGTTTTTGCTGGCTATGCGCTGGTGCTTGCCGTCGTCTTCCACTTTAGCTTCCACTATCACCACCGCTAGCAGAGTGATTCTTCGGCATCGCTCGCACATTAAGGCTCCTGGCCTTACAGCAAGTTTAAGCGATGGTAATTTATGAGGCTTGCCACTCAGGGAGCCTCATGAATACATCTCAGCGTATCTATCGCACCGATCTTAAGCTGCTGCGTTATTTTCAGGCCGTAGCCGAGGAACTGCACTTTGGCCGGGCTGCCGCGCGGCTGAACATGTCGCAGCCTCCCCTGAGCTTTCATATCAAAGAACTGGAAGCTCAACTGGGGACGGTACTGTTTATCCGTCATTCCCGGCACGTGGCGCTGACTCACGCAGGCGAAGTCCTGCTGGAAGAGACAAAACAGCTGCTGAACAACGCAAGCCTTGCGCTGGCCAGGGTTGAGCAGATTGGCCGTGGTGAAGGCGGTCGAATTCAGCTAGGGATTGTTGGAACCGCCATTTGGGGTGGGCTGCGGCTTGGGCTACAGCGGTTTATTGCTGACTATCCCGCCATTGATGTGACCTTCCGTGAAAAGTCCCCGGGGGATCAGCTTGCTTTGCTTGAACGTCACGAGATTGATGCCGGGATCTGGCGGATGGAAACCAGCCCGCCCGGTGGCCTTAAGAGCGAAAAGCTGCATGAGGCGACATTTATGGTCGCGCTGCCGGAGCAGCACCCGCTAGCCCGGCAGCAAACGGTGGACATTACCCAACTGCGGCATGAAGCGTTCGTGACGATGACCGCCATTCACTCTGACTGGACTTTCCTGCAACGTGTTTGCCGTGAAGCTGGTTTTACCCCGAGGGTTGTTCGTGAGGCGGTGGAGCCGCAAACCGTCCTGGCACTGGTGAGCATTGGTTTCGGGCTAACCATCATCGCCGACAGCTACGCGCAGATGAACTGGCCTGGCGTGGTGTTTCGCCCCCCGGCGAGGCCGATACCCGCCGACCTGTATGCCGTTTTTGATCCCGTCCATCTCACCTCGACCACAAAGCAATTAATTGAGGCACTTAAGATGTCTCCCACCGATTAGTCCGTCGTTGAAAGGTGAAGGCAGTGGTATGATTAGCGGGCGGTTAATTTTGGTCTGGTTGCTCAGAGGTGCAGGTTGAAAATCGCTATTTTATCCCGGGATGGAACGCTCTACTCATGCAAGCGCCTGCGCGAGGCGGCAACGCGTCGTGGTCATCAGGTGGAGATCATTGATCCCCTTTCTTGCTATATGAACATTAATCCGGCCGCGCCTTCCGTGCATTATAAGGGGCGTCAACTGCCGCATTATGACGCGGTTATCCCGCGTATTGGCTCGGCTATCACCTTTTACGGCACGGCGGTGCTGCGCCAGTTCGAAATGCTGGGAAGCTACCCGCTGAATGAGTCGGTGGCGATCACCCGCGCGCGGGACAAGCTGCGCTCGCTGCAATTGCTGGCGAAGCAGGGGATTGATTTGCCGGTGACGGGGTTTGCCCACTCGCCGGACGACACCAGCGATCTTATTGATATGGTAGGTGGCGCGCCGCTGGTGGTGAAGCTCGTTGAAGGTACGCAAGGCATTGGTGTGGTGCTGGCTGAAACGCGGCAGGCGGCGGAAAGCGTGATTGATGCGTTTCGCGGTCTTAACGCCCATATTCTGGTGCAGGAATACATCAAAGAAGCGCAGGGCAGAGATATTCGCTGTCTGGTGGTGGGCGATGAGGTTGTGGCCGCCATTGAACGGCAGGCCAAGCCCGGCGATTTCCGCTCAAACCTGCACCGTGGCGGCGTCGCGCATCAGGTCACAATTACCGATCTTGAGCGAGAAGTGGCGCTAAAAGCGGCCAGCACGCTGGGGCTGGATATTGCCGGGGTGGACATTTTACGCGCCGATCGCGGGCCGCTGGTGATGGAAGTTAACGCCTCGCCGGGGCTGGAAGGCATTGAAAACACGAGCGGGGTCGATATCGCCGGGCTGATGATCAAATGGATAGAGCGGCAGGCCCGCCCTGGGTACTGTCTTAAAACCGGGGGATAATTGCCAAATCGGCGCTAATGCATAGTATGACGTGTCATTTTTGCGTAAGATGGCACGTTAATTTTTGAACAGGTAATGAGGTTTTTGCGTTTATGGATTCACTCGTGGTCCCGACTCTGGACACTTTACGCCGCTGGCTGGATGAAACTGGCGTAACCTTTTTCGAGTGCGATACCTGCCAGGCATTGCATTTGCCCCATATGCAGAACTTCGATGGCGTATACGACGCGAAAATCGATCTCGTGGACAACATTATTCTGTTTTCCGCATTGGCAGAAGTTAAACCGTCGGCGCTGCTGCCGTTGGCGTCCGATCTCTCCTCGATCAACGCCAGCTCGCTAACGGTGAAAGCGTTTCTCGACATCCAGGATGATAACCTGCCCAAGCTGGTGGTGTGTCAGTCGTTGTCTGCCTCCGTGGGCATCACCCGCGAGCAGTTTGCCGCCTTTGTTCAGCAGAGCGAAGAGCAGGTTTCGATGGTGATCCTCGAGGCTTGCGCTAATCAGCTGCTTTTTGTGGCCGAAGAAGAAGAGCGCGACGGCACAATTATTCACACCCACTCTCTGCACTGATCCTTTCTTTTTTTAACGCAGCGGCCACCAGCGCCGCTGCGTTCTGCATGTTTTTATTCTGTCATAAAGCCGTCACAGCCAGACAAATCCCTGCCATAAGGCGCATTTTTGCCGCCTGAATAGACGAAAGATGTCTAAAAAGTTGATAAAAGGCGTTTTTTCATCCGGGCTATAGTCGCCAACCCTGGCTACAGTTATTCTTGCTTGGCCGTAAAAACGAGCAACGTCTGCGTGAAGATTACCCAAATTCTTTTTCAGCAGAATGAATAGAGATGCATGAATTTTGCATGCTAAAAAAGCATGCGGTGAATGCGGATAAGCCACATTGCGTAAATTCGGCTCATTCGAGCCTGGTTTGGCCTTTATTCAGAAGGAATGAAATTATGCTCTACCTACGTAAAAAAGGGTTGTTGGGGATGGTTGCTGGCGCGCTGATGGTGGCTTCTGCCGCCAGCTCTGCCGCCGAACAAAAGACGCTGCACGTTTATAACTGGTCTGACTATATAGCCCCGGATACCCTGGCAAACTTCACGAAAGAGACTGGCATCAAAGTGGTCTACGACGTGTTTGATTCCAACGAAGTGCTGGAAGGGAAGCTGATGGCGGGCAGCACGGGCTATGACCTGGTGGTGCCGTCTTCGCAGTTCCTTGAGCGCCAGGCGCAGGCCGGCATCTTCGAGCCGCTGGATAAAAGCAAACTGCCGAACTACAAAAACCTCGACCCGGAAATGCTCAAGCTGGTGGCGCAAAACGACCACGACAACAAATACGGCATTCCGTACATGATGGTGACGACCGGCATCGGCTACAACGTCGATAAAGTGAAAGCCGTGCTGGGGAAAGACGCACCGGTGGACAGCTGGGATCTGATCTTCAAGCCGGAAAACCTTGAAAAACTGAAAAGCTGTGGCGTGTCTTTCCTGGACGCGCCAAGTGAAATTTACGCGACCGTGTTGCACTACCTGGGCAAAGATCCGAACAGCACCAACGCCGCGGACTACACCGGGGCGGCTAACGATCTGCTGATGAAGCTGCGGCCAAATATCCGTTACTTCCATTCATCGCAGTACATCAACGACCTTGCCAACGGTGACATCTGCGTGGCGATTGGCTGGTCCGGGGATATTCTGCAGGCGGCAAACCGCGCCAAAGAAGCTAAAAATGGCGTGAATGTTGCTTATTCCATTCCTAAGGAAGGTGCGATGGTCTACTTCGATATGTTTGCCCTGCCGGTAGATGCGAAGAATAAAGACGAAGCGTACCAGTTCCTGAACTACCTGATGAAGCCGGACGTTATCGCCAACATCAGTAATCATATATACTACGCGAACGCCAACAAAGAAGCTACGCCGTTACTGAGCGAAGAGGTCCGCAGCAATCCGGGAATTTACCCGCCGGCGGATATTCGTGCCAAGTTGTTCACACAAACGGTGATGCCAGCGAAGATTGACCGGGTTATCACCCGCGCGTGGACTAAGGTTAAAACAGGCAAATAGTCCTGTCACAACCTGCACCGGGCGGTTGCACCAGAGTTGTGCAATCGCCCCAGCCTGAACGGAAGCCCTTGTTTCCAGAATGGCGAAAAGTACGGCAACCGGGCCGTATCTTCTTTTTGCTTTTGCCGGAGAGCAACAGAATTGAACGACGCAATCCCTCGCCCGCAGTCCAAAACACCCAAAGCGCTGACGCCGCTGCTGGAAATTCGTAACCTCACTAAATCGTTTGATGGCCAACATGCCGTGGATGACGTCAGTCTGACCATCTATAAAGGCGAAATTTTTGCTTTGCTGGGCGCCTCTGGCTGCGGAAAATCCACGCTGCTGCGCATGCTGGCGGGGTTTGAACAGCCAAGTGCCGGGCAAATCATGCTTGATGGCGTCGATTTGTCGCATGTGCCGCCTTACCAGCGCCCAATCAATATGATGTTCCAGTCCTACGCGCTGTTCCCGCACATGACCGTGGAGCAAAACATCGCCTTTGGCCTGAAGCAGGACAAACTGCCGAAGGCGGAAATTACCAGCCGGGTGGCAGAAATGCTGACCCTGGTACACATGCAGGAGTTCGCAAGGCGCAAGCCTCACCAGCTGTCCGGCGGCCAGCGTCAGCGCGTGGCGTTAGCCAGAAGCCTGGCCAAGCGTCCCAAATTATTGCTGCTCGACGAGCCAATGGGGGCGCTGGATAAAAAGCTCCGTGACCGGATGCAGCTGGAAGTAGTGGACATCCTTGAACGCGTCGGCGTGACCTGCGTGATGGTGACCCACGATCAGGAAGAGGCGATGACCATGGCCGGGCGAATTGCCATCATGAATCGCGGCAAGTTCGTGCAAATTGGCGAGCCGGAAGAGATTTATGAGCACCCAACCACTCGCTATAGCGCGGAGTTTATCGGGTCGGTAAACGTCTTCGAAGGGCTGCTGAAAGAGCGTCAGGACGACGGGCTGGTGATAGACAGTCCCGGACTTGTGCATCCGCTGAAGGTGGATCCTGATGCTTCCGTGGTGGACGGCGTACCGGTCTTCGTTGCGTTGCGCCCGGAAAAGGTGACGCTTTGCGAGGAGCCGCCCGCCGATGGCTATAACTTTGCCGTCGGAGAAGTGGTGCATATCGCCTACCTCGGCGATCTCTCCATCTACCACGTTCGGCTGAAAAGCGGGCAGATGATCAGCGCCCAGCTGCAAAATGAGCACCGCTACCGTAAAGGAGCGCCCACCTGGGGGGATGAAGTTCGCCTGTGCTGGGATGCCGACAGCTGCGTGGTCCTGACGGTTTAAGGGGGCAAGATGACAACACTTTCTGAAGGCCCGGCAGAGACGGCGGTTCCTCAGCCCGCGGGCGTGAAGCGTTTGCTTGCCCGTCTGCAGATGGCGCACGGGCGCAAGTTGGCGATCGCGCTGCCCTATTTGTGGCTGATCCTGCTGTTTATGCTGCCGTTCCTGATCGTCTTTAAGATCAGTTTTTCGGAAATAGCCCGGGCGATCCCGCCTTACAGCGATCTGGTGAGCTGGGCCGATGGCCAGCTGTCGATCACCCTGAATCTGGCGAACTACTTCCAGCTGACGGACGATCCGCTCTACTTCGAGGCTTATCTGCAATCTTTGCAGGTAGCGGCGGTGTCAACGCTGTGCTGCCTGGCGCTGGGCTATCCGCTCGCGTGGGCGGTGGCGCACAGTAAACCCTCAACGCGAAATATCCTGCTGTTGCTGGTGATCCTGCCTTCATGGACCTCGTTCCTGATCCGCGTGTATGCGTGGATGGGCATCCTGAAAAACAACGGCATATTGAATAACGTGCTTCTTTGGCTCGGGGTTATCGACCAGCCGCTGACGATCTTGCACACCAACCTTGCGGTCTACATCGGGGTAGTTTATGCCTACCTGCCGTTTATGGTGCTGCCGATTTATACCGCGCTAACGCGCCTAGATTATTCGCTGGTGGAGGCTTCGTTAGATCTCGGTGCGCGGCCGCTGAAAACGTTCTTCAGCGTGATTGTGCCGTTGACCAAAGGCGGGATTATTGCCGGTTCGATGCTGGTGTTTATTCCGGCGGTAGGGGAGTTTGTTATCCCGGAACTGCTCGGCGGGCCTGACAGCATCATGATTGGTCGCGTCCTGTGGCAGGAATTCTTTAATAACCGCGACTGGCCGGTGGCCTCAGCCGTGGCGATTATCATGCTTCTGCTGCTGATCGTGCCGATCATGTGGTTCCACAAATATCAGAACAAAGCGGCGGAGGACCACACATGAACAACTTACCGGTTGTGCGCTCTCCGTGGCGTATTTTGATTCTGGTGATTGGCTTTACCTTCCTGTATGCGCCCATGCTGATGCTGGTTATCTACTCGTTTAACAGCTCTAAGCTAGTGACGGTGTGGGCCGGCTGGTCAACGCGCTGGTATGGGGAGCTGTTCCGGGATTCGGCGATGATGAACGCCGTTGGCCTAAGCCTGACCATTGCTGCGGCGGCAGCCACGATGGCCGTTATACTGGGGACGATTGCTGCCGTGGTGATGGTGCGTTTTGGTCGCTTTCGTGGCTCAACCGGCTTTGCCTTTATGCTAACGGCACCGCTGGTTATGCCGGATGTGATCACCGGGCTTTCGCTGTTGCTGCTGTTCGTGGCGCTGGCGCACGCGATTGGCTGGCCGAGCGACAGGGGAATGCTTACCATCTGGCTGGCTCATGTGACGTTCTGCACCGCCTATGTTGCGGTTGTCATTAGCTCACGCCTGCGGGAACTGGACCGCTCCATTGAAGAAGCGGCGATGGATCTGGGGGCGACGCCGCTGAAAGTGTTCTTTGTGATCACCGTGCCGATGATCTCGCCCGCCATTATCTCCGGCTGGCTGCTGGCGTTCACGCTTTCGCTTGATGACCTGGTTATCGCCAGCTTCGTGTCCGGGCCGGGCGCGACCACGCTGCCGATGCTGGTGTTCTCGAATGTACGGATGGGGGTTAACCCGGAAATTAACGCCCTGGCGTCAATTATTCTCGGCGTTGTGGGCGTTATCGGCTTGATTGCATGGTGGTTTATGGCGCGGGCAGAAAAGCAGCGGCTGCGCGATATCCAGAGTGCAAGACGTGGTTAAAACGCCTAAAATCTGCAATGATGTGCCTCCGGTGCCGCGCTTGTCGCGGCACCGTGACGTAAGGAACGCGAGGTTGTGGAAATTATCAGGAAACAGCGGTCATCCCATGCAAAATTAAACGTCCCCACGCTGGTGATGGTGGCGGCTATCGGCATCGTCACTACCCGATGCCTCGATTTGCTGCTGCTGTTTAATATGCTAGGGGTTAGTGGGGTGATGGATTTTGTCCATCGCAGCGTGCAAACCTGGCCCCTGACGCTGGTTTTTCTCGGCAGCCTGTTGATGCTCTATGTCGAACTGCGCTGCGCGTTCGTCATCGTCAAAGGGCGTAACTGGGGGCGCTGGCTGTTCCTGCTGACCCAAATTATTTCCGTGACCTGGTTGTCTCTGTCCTCCCTGGGCTGGGGATACCCTGAATTATTCAGCGTTGCCGGGGGCACTAAGCGCGAGATCTTCCGTTCGCTGTTTACCCAAAAGCTGCCCGATATTCTGGTGTTGATTTTGCTGTTTGTCCCTGCCCGCAGCCGGCTTTTTTTCAGACTTCAGTAAGCGCGGAGTGCTACAATCTGCGCCCTCGTTTTTTCTCAGGGTTTTTCTATGCAATGCGCGCTCTATGATGCCGGCCGCTGTCGTTCCTGCCAGTGGATTGAACAACCAGTGGAAGACCAGCTTCTCGCTAAAATGACCGATCTCCGGCAACTGCTGGAAGGCATTGCCGTGGGCGAGTGGTGCCAGCCGGTCAGCGGCCCTGAGCGGGCATTTCGCAACAAAGCTAAAATGGTGGTTAGCGGCAGCGTGGAAAAACCGCTGCTGGGGATGTTACACCGCGACGGCACGCCCGAAGATTTAACCGACTGCCCGCTGTATCCTGTTTCATTTGAGCCTGTTTTTGCGGCATTGAAGCCCTTTATTGCCCGTGCAGGATTAACGCCCTACAACGTGGCGCGTAAGCGTGGAGAGCTGAAGTATCTACTGCTGACCGAAAGCCTGGCGGATGGCGGTATGATGCTGCGCTTTGTGCTGCGTTCGGAAAGCAAGCTGGAGCAGTTGAGAGCGGCGCTGCCGTGGTTACAGCAGCAACTACCTCAGCTCAAGGTGATTTCGGCCAACATTCAGCCCGTACACATGGCGATTATGGAAGGTGAGCAAGAAATTCCGCTGACCGAACGGCGTGCGCTCGAAGAGGTTTTCAATGGCGTACCGCTCTATATTCGCCCGCAAAGTTTCTTCCAGACTAACCCTCAGGTTGCTTCCCGGCTGTACGCCACCGCCCGTGACTGGGTGCGCGCGCTACCCGTCAATCATATGTGGGATCTGTTCTGCGGCGTGGGAGGTTTTGGCCTGCACTGCGCCACGCCGGAGATGAAGCTTACCGGGATTGAAATTGCCCCGGAGGCGATAGCCAGCGCACAGCAGTCGGCTGAAAAACTGGGCCTGCATAATATTCATTTTCAGGCGCTGGATTCCACTCAGTTTGCCGTCGCCCAGCAGGATATCCCGCAGCTGGTGCTGGTGAACCCGCCGCGCCGTGGGATCGGTAAAGCGCTGTGCGATTATCTGACGCAGATGGCTCCGGCGTTTATTGTCTACTCAAGCTGCAACGCGCAGACCATGGCGAAGGATATTCAGATGCTGTCGGGCTATCGCGTGGTGCGTACCCAACTGTTCGATATGTTCCCGCATACTTCGCATTACGAAGTGTTGACGTTGCTGGAGCGTTGTCCTTCATCCTGACGTTTGACCCTTCTTTGACCTGTTCTTGGAGGTGTCTGCTAGCCCGTTGTTTTCCGTTCACCTACCGAATGGTTATCTCTGCACTTTCCGCAAACAGTGAACGTGTCAGGGGACATTACGCCATGCCCCCTGACAACCCCCGTCGGGCTCATCGCAGCTGAAGCGGTAAACCCCCCGGCTACCACCCAAACATTCGGGGTCGTTCGCGATTCGTTCCCGACGATCGCTCTCTTTCGCTGTTCCCGACAGCTCAACCCCGCCTGAGTTGGGTGATAGCCGGGGGCGATGAGAGCCGGGAACAAGGGCGTGGCTGTAGGACTTGAAGCAACAATGACTTTCAGGATGGCTGTGGGCTAACAGCGAGGCACGGTGCCGGCTTAAATCGCCTCCGTTTTCTCTCCGACCCAGGACTGGGAGATAAAACGGAGGTTTGCCGCTCACGCGGTCGATTTATTTCGCCGGGAGTCCGGGTTCTCAGGGGAGTGACGGTGACTCCCCTGAGACGTTCACCGGTGCGGGGGGCATATAAAACAGGACTCAAAGTGAACGGAATTTTAGCTAATCCTTCATAATCGAGGATATTTGTGACGACTCTATAGCTGTACTTTTACTCCCCAGAGGATCGCGATGAGGACAAACTTACTGCGGGAACCACTGAGTGCTGATCTTCTGGTAAGTCCCGTCCGCTTTAATCGCCGCCAGCGCGTCGTTCAGCTTCTTCAGCAGCGCCTGATTATCCGGGCGAACCGCAATCCCTAAACCGGTGCCAAAGTATTGTGCGTCGGTCACATGCTCGCCCACGGTGCCCAGCTGCGGATTGGTCTTCAGCCATTCGTTCACCACGGCGGTATCGCCAAACACGCCATCAATACGGCCATTTTTCAGGTCAATAATCGCGTTCTGGTAACTGTCGTAGGAGACGGTTTTGATCTCAGGGTGTTTATCCTGCAGGTATTTCTGGTGCGTGGTGCCGTTTTCCATCCCGATACGTTTGCCTTTGAGATCGTCCAGCGAAGCAAACTGGCCTTTTTTCGCAATCACCACCGCCGAGTTGGCGTAGTACGGGTTGGTAAAGGCGACCTGTTTGGCGCGCTCAGGTGTGATATCCATCCCGGAAATCACCGCATCGTATTTACGGAACTTCAGGGAAGGGATCAGGCTGTCGAATGCGTGGTTGGTGAAGGTACATTCTGCCTGCATTTGTTTGCATAATGCTTTTGCCAGATCGATATCGAAACCGACGATCTGATTGCTGGCGTCCAGAGATTCAAAAGGAGGATAGGTTGCCGAAGAGCCGAAGTTAATTTTCTCCGCTGCGGCCGCGCTGAATGCGGTTGTAGCGAACATGGCGGCTAACAGTAACTTTTTCATGCGTGTTGCTCCTGTCTGTCAATATTGTTTTAAGTCGCCGTTTCGCGGCGTCAAACCACCATGCCAAAGAGTGAATTTATATGCAATAAAAATGTATATTTATAATTGCATGGGCGTAAAAAAAGCGGGTTGCCCCGCTTTGTCTGTTAGCTTGTCTAGCTGCGGTGTTCAAAGGCCAGCGCCCGGCGTTCAATCAGGCGCATCAGCAAGGTAAGCAGCCCGTTGACGATGAGGTAGACCAGACCGGCTGCGCCGAAAACCGCCACATCATAGGTGCGGCCATACAGAAGCTGCCCGTAGCCCATCACTTCCATCAGCGTAATGGTGTAGGCGAGCGAGGTGCTCTTGAACACCAGCACGACTTCGTTCGAGTAAGAAGAGAGTGCGCGCTTGAAGGCATAGGGCAGCAGAATAGCCAGCGTGTCTTTCTTGCTCATTCCTAAGGCGCTGCAGGACTGCCACTGACCTTCCGGGATAGCGCGAATTGCCCCGTAAAACAGCTGCGTGGTGTACGCGGCGCTGTTCAGAGAGAGCGCAATCAACGCGCACAGCCACGGTTCGGAAAGCAGATGCCACAGCACCGGATAATGCTGAAGCGACGGGAACTGCCCCGGACCGTAGTAAATCAGGAAGATCTGCACCAGCAGCGGCGTGCCGGTAAACAGCGTGATGTAGGCGCGCACAATGTGCACCAGCACCGGCGTTTTCAGCGTCAGAGCGATGGTGAACAGCAGAGACAGCACGAGTGCGACGGCAATGGAAGCGGCGGTGAGCGTCAGGCTGGTGTGCAGGCCTTTCATCAGCTCCGGTAAATACTCGAGCATCAGCCAGGTCTCCGTTCAAAGCGCGTGGCGCGCAGGTCAATGCGCTTCAGGATGTACTGACTCAGCAGGGTAATGACCAGGTAAATCGCCGCCGCAATCACGTACCAGGTAAACGGCTCCTGGGTGCGCGTGGCGATACTTTTGGTTTGCAGCATCAGGTCATTCACGCTGATAAGCGACACCAGCGCGGTGTCCTTCAGCAGCACCAGCCACTGGTTACCCAGGCCCGGCAGCGCGTGACGCCACATCTGGGGCATGACCAGCCGGAAGAAAATCGCGGTTTTGGATAAACCCAGCGCCTGGCCTGATTCCCACTGCCCAACCGGCACCGCTTTCAGCGCGCCGCGCAGCGTCTGTGACGCGTAGGCGGAATAGAGCAGGGAGAGGGCAATCACGCCGCAGAGAAACGGGCTGACGTCAAAGTTCTCAATCTCCATTTTGACCGGGATCGCGGTAAAACCGAGGTTGAGGGTGAAGCCGTCAGAGAGTATCAGCAGCAGTTGGGAGGAGCCGAAGTAGATGAACAGCACCACCAGGATTTCAGGCAGGCCGCGGAAAAGCGTGACTACCCCGGAGCCTATCCATGCCACCGGGCGCCATTTGGCGGATTCCCAGACGGCAAAAATCATCGCCAGCACGAGGCCGACGATGAGGGCACAAACGGCAAGGCCGACGGTCATCCCGGCGGCGCTTGCTAATGGAAACAATTCGTTCATCGAGTTGATTACTTCTGGAACCATTTGTCATAGATGGCTTTGTAGGTGCCATCTTGTTTCACTTTATCCAGCGCGGCGTTGAATTTGCTCTGCAGGTCAGTGTTGCCCTGGCGCAGGGCGATGCCGAGGCCGGTGCCGAAGTAATCTTTGTCGGTCACTTTGTCACCCACGGCAACCAGTTCCGGGCTGGCTTTCAGCCACTCGGTCACCACGGCGGTGTCGCCGAAGACCGCGTCGATACGACCGTTCTGCAGATCCAGCTTAGCGTTCTGGTAGCTGTCGTAAGGCACGGTGGTGATTTCCGGGTGTTTGTCGGTGATGTATTTCTGGTGGGTGGTGCCGTTTTGGATGCCCACTTTTTTGCCTTTCAGCGCGGCAATATCAGCGTACTTGCCCTTCACGCCAACGAACAGCGCGGAGTTGTCATAGTAAGGTTTAGTGAACAGTACCTGTTTTTCACGTTCAGGGGTGATGTCCATCCCCGCCATTACCGCGTCAATACGGCGAAATTTCAGGCTTGGGATCAGACTGTCGAAGGCCTGGTTGGTGAAGGTACAGGTGGCATCGATCTGCTTGCACAGGGCGTTAGCGAGATCAACGTCAAAACCGACGATCTTGTTGTTGGCGTCGATAGACTCAAACGGAGGGTAAGAGGCTTCGGTAGCAAAACGGATAGTCTGTGCGGCGGTAGCAGAAAGGCTCAGAGTGGCTAAAAGAGTGGCCAGCAAAACTTTTTTCATTGTCGTTTTCCCGTTCAACATCAGTGAGAGAGATAGAATTTAAACGCATCGGTTTGCGGGTTAGCAAAGCAGCTGGCATCACCTTGTTCGATGATGTGGCCGTTTTCCATATACACCACGCGGCTGGCGGTTTTACGCGCCACTTCTACTTCATGGGTCACGATGACCTGAGTAATGTTGGTTTCCGCCAGTTCGCGGATAATGCTGACGATCTGCGCGGTGATTTCCGGATCAAGAGCGGCGGTAGGCTCATCAAACAGCAGAATCTGCGGCTCCATCATCAGGGCGCGGGCAATGGCAACACGCTGCTGCTGGCCACCGGAAAGGTGCAGCGGATAGCGGTCCATATAGGGCTTCAGGCGCAAGCGTTCAAGCAGTTTATCGGCGCGTTCACGCGCACGATCTTTGCTTAATCCGAGCACGCGGCACGGCGCTTCAATCAGGTTTTGCAGCACGGTTAAATGCGGCCACAGATTGTATTGCTGGAAGACCATACCGACGTTCTGGCGCAGATCGCGAATCGCTTTGTCGCTGGGGGCTTTGGCGAAGTCGAAAGTCGTGCCCGCAATGCTCAGCTTACCGGAACGCGGCATCTCAAGCAGGTTAAGGACGCGCAGCAGAGAACTCTTGCCGGCGCCGCTCGGGCCCAGCAATACCAGCGTCTCGCCCTGCGGGCAATGTAGTGTGATATCGAACAGCGCCTGATGGGCACCGTAAAAGCAATTAATGCTGTCTAGTTGAATACTCATGCGCTGAAGTTGAATAGCAATTGAGGCCGCAAAGGGTACCTTTAACAGAATAGTTATGCAATCTTTGTGCGTTAAAACTTATAAGCAACCACTTTCCTTGCCTAAAGTTAGCACAAAATAGCGAGGCGGGTGGTGGCTAAGTATAAAAAACCGCGATCCCTGAATATACCAGATTATTTACAGGGGTTATGTTTTCTCCACCCGCATAGCGTAAGCATAAATTGCCGCTATTTGCCTTCAACTGCCTGACGCAGCGTGCCGGTTGGCGCATGGCTCGCCGCGCCGAGGTAACGCACATCGTCCACCGCCCAGCACTTGCCTTCACGGACCATCAACACTTCATCTTTCCAGGTCTGGCTGCCGCGGGTCAGCTCGACGCGCAGAGGAATATTTCGCGCGTCGGTATTTGGGATTGTTGACGCCGAACCCACGCTCGCTTTGTCAGGCCCTTCAGACTGGCTGGAGAAGATATCGCTGCGGGTAAACGCGCTTTGCGCCGCCGGAGAGGTGCTGGATTTTTGCAGAAGCTGGAACAGGGAGTCGCTCAGATAGGGGCGCAGCGCGGCAACGGAACTCAGGCCTTCGCCCTTGTGCGCGATACGGTAATCATAGAACTGCTGAGCGACATCATCCGGGCCGCCGCTGACGCAGGGGCCGCTGCGGGTGCCGATGTCTTTGAAGGCCGGAGTGACGGTGGTACAGGCCGACAACACCAGCGCACAGGGAAGAAGAGCCAAAGCCGAGCTGCGCATTTTTATTTCCTTATTTTCTCAGGAGGACTACCTTAGCATAGCGTATTGGCTCAAAATCGCGTGGCGATTGCCGGGCTAACATGTTGATGGCAAAGAGAGGAGAACGTGATGCAGTTTACAACGACGCCAGGCCTGGAAGGCCACACCATTACTGAATACTGCGGCGTAGTGACCGGGGAAGCTATCCTGGGTGCCAATATTTTCCGCGATTTTTTCGCCGGGGTTCGCGATATCGTCGGCGGCCGCTCGGGGGCTTATGAAAAAGAGTTACGCAAAGCGCGGGACATCGCGTTTCGTGAAATTCAGGAACAGGCCGAAAGCCTGGGCGCTAACGCCGTGGTCGGGATTGATATCGACTATGAAACCGTCGGCAAGGACGGCAGTATGCTGATGGTTTGCGTCAGCGGGACGGCGGTGAAAACGCGCAAATGAAAACCAGGATCTTAGCGCTTGCCCTGGCGCTGTTACTGGCGGGCTGCGCCGGGCAAAAAGGGATTGTCGATCGAGGCAGCTATAAAGTGGACACCCTGCATCAGGCTCAGGCCGCTTATCCGCGGGTGAAAATTCTGGTGATCCATTACACGGCGGATGATTTTTCAAGTTCGCTTTCCACGTTGACCGATCGTAACGTCAGCGCCCACTATCTTGTTCCCGCCGAGCCGCCGCTGTCCGGCGGGAAACCCGTTGTCTGGCAGTTGGTGCCGGAAGAGCAGCTGGCCTGGCATGCCGGGGTCAGTTTCTGGCGAGGGGCTACGCGGATTAACGACACGTCCGTAGGTATTGAGCTGGAAAACCAGGGCTATATCCGGGTTGGCGGTGTTCAGCGCTTTTACCCCTTCAGCCAGCCGCAGATTGCGGTGCTTGAGGATTTAGCGAAGCAGATTATTGCGCGCTATAACATCGCGCCGCAGAACGTGGTCGCTCATGGGGATATCGCGCCGCAGCGCAAGGTTGATCCTGGCCCGCTGTTCCCCTGGAAGCAATTTGCGGAAAAAGGGATTGGCGCATGGCCGGACGCCGCTAGAGTGGCGTTTTATCTTAACGGCCGTGGCCCGCTGCAACCTGTGGATAAATCCGAGTTGCTGGATGTGCTTTCCCGGTATGGCTACGAAGTGCTGCCGGGCATGACCGAGGCGCAGCAGAAAAGAGTGATTACCGCCTTCCAGATGCACTTCCGCCCGGCCAACTACAGCGGCGAGGCGGATGCGGAAAGCCTGGCGATCGCCGAGGCATTACTGGAGAAATACGGCCAGGGTTAGCCCCGGTGCAGCGTGCCGTGATCTTTCAACCACAGCGCGGTACGGCGAATGCCTTCATCAAGGGTGACGATAGGCTGATAGCCCAGCTCCGTTTCCGCACGCGTGGTGTCCAGCGTTAAATCGAAGTTCAGCTTGGAGACGCCGTAGTGCGTGAGCACCGGCTCTTTGGCAGACTTATTGCCAAAGTGCTCCAGGCTGCGGGCGATGATATCCAGCATCGGGTACGGCACCGAGCGAATGCGGCATTTAATGCCCAGCTCGTCGATCAGCTTCTGCACGATGGTCCGCAGCGGGCGGGCTTCCATGTTGGTGATGTTGTAGGCGCGGCCAGAAGGTAAATTCTGTTTCTGTGTCGCCAGCCACATCGCGTGTACCGCGTTTTCCAGATAGGTCATATCCACCAGCGCATCGCCGCCGCGCGGCAGCAGCACGCTGCCGTAGTGGCGCATCATCTGCACCAGGCGCGGGAAAAACACTTTGTCGTGCGGCCCAAACAGGCTTTGCGGGCGCAGAATGGTAAAACGGGTGTTCGGGTTGGCCTGCGCCAGCAGCTGAATCACCTCTTCGCTGGCGGCTTTGCTGCGGGCAAATTCGTTGGCGAAGCGCACCGGGCGAAAATCTTCGCTGATGTTGCGGTGGTGGTGGTAGTCGAAGTAGAGCGACGGCGACGAGATATGAATAAAGTCACGCACGCCCCAGGCCACGGCCCATTCGCCCAGACGGCGCGTGGCGCGGACATTGGCGAGGTCGAAAGCTTGCTGGGTTCCCCACGGCGAGGTGAAGCTGGAGCAGTGCCAGAGCGTGTCGACGTCCGCAAGCATCACTTTCGCCTGGGAAGAGACCAGCTCCGTCAGGTCGGCATGGACAAATTCGGCGCCCATTTTCTGCAGCAGTTTGCCCATCGCTTCGTTGCGCCCGGTGGCCCGAACGCTGATGCCCCTGGCGCGTAAATACTCGACCGCGTTTCGGCCTAAACCGCTGGTTGCGCCCGTGACCAGTACCTTCATGTGACCAACTCGTTATGTTTTGGATTAACGCTGCGCATTTTTCCGTGAAACGGCAGCGCATGCAATGGGAATACTGAAAGATTAGGAGCTAACTTCTCTTTTTGATCGAGTTTTGTTCCGCTAAATGAACAATTCGCCGCGCCATTCCCCTAAAGATAAATAAATGGGCGGGGATCATCGCCAGCCAGTAGATCAGACCGGCGCAGCCGTGAGGATGCCACCAGGCTCTGACGTCCAGCCGACGCTGCTTGCCATCATCCTGTAAGGTGAACGACAGCCGCCCCAGGCCAGGGGCCTTCATACCAAACAGCAGCGTTAGCTCTTTTTCTGGTTCAGCGATAATCACTTTCCAGCTATCAACGGTGTCGCCCACTTCCAGCGTGGCTTTATCAGGCCGCCCTTTGGCAAGCCGATGCCCGACCAGCAAATCCATCAGCGCCCGGGTTTTCCACAGCGCATTGCCAAAAAAGTAGCCTTCTTTGCCGCCTAGCTGGTTGATCACCTGCCAGAGCGAAGAGAGTGAGGCCTGGGTAGTCAGCGTGCAGCCCGCTTGTTTAGCAAAAAAACCGTAGTCAGGTCGCCAGCGGGCAAACGCCTGGGCGTCGTAGCCCCAGTCCTGGGAGTTGGCGAGCCGGTGTTCGTTAGCCAGAGTCAGGCGCACGGCGTCGTCAAAGCTGATGAGCTGTTGCGGGATGCGTTCGCGCAGGCTACGGTCGTCCGCCAGCAAATCGTGTTCCAGACCCTGAATCAGCGCCTTAGCAATACCGGGCGGCACCGAGGTAATAACATTCAGAAACCACACGGAAATCCAGCTGGTGGGGAGTGGCACGGGGATCAGCAGGCGGCGGCGACCGCTGATAGCCATAAAGCGCTCGAACTGCTGCTGATAGCTCAGAACGTCCGGCCCGGCGGCTTCAAACAGGCGATGTTCTGTGGCCGGATGGTCCAGCAGTGCGACGAGGTAGTGCAGCAGGTTATCCAAAGCAATGGGTGAAGTACGGGAGCGAACCCAGCGCGGCGGCGTCAGCACCGGCAGGTTGTACACCATATCCCGCATGACTTCGAAGGCCGCCGAGCCAGCGCCAACAATAATCCCCGCGCGCAGTTCGGTGACCGGCACGCCGGAATCTCGCAGGATATCCGCGGTGATTTGCCGGGCTTTTAGGTGCTTTGAATGCGTTTGCCCGCTTTTGGCCTGTAAAGAGCTGAGGAAAATGACCTGCTTGACTGGATGTTCGGTCAGCGCGTCGCGCATATTCAGCGCCGCCTGGCGTTCGAACTCCATAAAATTATCGCCGTCGCCCATGCTGTGGATCAGGTAGTAGACGGTATCCGCTCCTTCGAGCAGAGCACCCAGGCGGTGCGGCCAGTGCAAATCTACGTGCCGGCATTCTACGCCTGGCCAGGGCTGTTTTTTCAGCCAGTCAATGCGGCGGGCTGCGGCGGTGACATGATGTCCCGCCGCCACGAGTAACGGCACCAGATGCTGGCCAATGTAGCCGCTGGCGCCGAGGACCACTATCCTTTGAGGTTCTGCCATCGTCCCTGAGTCCCGTTAGTTTTGCAGGAAGCTGCGCCAGTGGGCGACGACTTCAGCCAGTTGGCTGCGGGTGACGTCCAGATGGGTGACCAGCCGAGTTGCCGGACCTGCACTGAGGATGATGCCGCGCTCACGCATGTAGGGCCCTAAATCTTCTGCTTCTTCCGCCGTCATGCGCACAAAGACCATGTTGGTGTCCTGACGCATCACATCGACACCAATTTCGCGCAGCTCGCCTGCCAGCCAGTGGGCGTTGTCGTGGTCTTCTTTCAGCCGCTCGACGTTATTTTTCAGCGCATACAGGCCTGCCGCCGCCAGAATACCGGCCTGACGCATACCGCCGCCGGTAATCTTGCGCCAGCGTACAGCGCGCTTGATGTACTCTTTACTGCCCACCAGCAGGGATCCCACCGGCGTGCCAAGACCTTTCGACAGGCAAATGGTGAAGCTGTCGCAGTAGCGAGTAATTTCTTCTAACTGGCAGCCGTAGGACACCACGGCGTTAAAAATACGCGCGCCGTCTACGTGCAGCGCCAGGTTGTGTTTGCGGGTGAATTCCCAGGCCTGCTTGAGGTATTCACGCGGCAGCACTTTGCCGTTATGGGTGTTTTCAAGGCTCAGCAATTTAGTGCGGGCAAAGTGAATGTCGTCCGGTTTAATTTTTGCCGCTACTTTATCCAACGGCAGCGTGCCGTCGCGCTCCGCTTCAATGGGCTGAGGCTGAATGCTGCCCAGCACCGCTGCGCCGCCGGCTTCGTAGAGGTAATTATGTGCGGCCTGGCCAACGATGTACTCTTCGCCGCGCTCGCAGTGGCTGAGCAAAGCTACGAGGTTGGCCTGTGTGCCGGTAGGTAAAAACAGGGCAGCTTCTTTCCCGCTGATTTTTGCCGCGTATGCCTGAAGTTCGTTAACAGTGGGGTCATCGCCGTAAACATCATCCCCGGTCGGGGCGACCATCATTTGCTCCAGCATGGCGCGGGAAGGGCGGGTAACGGTATCGCTGCGTAAATCGATCATGACGGGTCCTTTATCGAGAGGCTGCGCCCGGACGGTTATCCGGGCGGCTGAGGCAACCTTCTTTTTTACCGGAACCAGTTGGTTTTCGCCAGCTCGATCACTTCATCTCCTCGCCCGCTGATGATGGCGCGAAGCATATACAGGCTGAACCCCTTGGCCTGCTCCAGCTTGATCTGCGGCGGGATAGCCAGCTCGTCTTTGGCGACGACAACATCGACCAGCACCGGGCCATCGGTGCTGAAGGCCCGTTCCAGCGCAGCGTTCAGCTCCTCAGGTTTTTCAACGCGAATGCCAGTAATGCCGCAGGCCTCGGCGATACGGGCAAAGTTGGTGTCGTGCAGTTCGGTACCGTCGGTGAGGTAGCCCCCGGCTTTCATCTCCATTGCCACGAAACCGAGCACGCTGTTGTTGAACACCACGATTTTAATCGGCAACTTCATTTGTGCTACGGACAGGAAGTCGCCCATCAGCATGCTGAAGCCGCCGTCACCGCACATCGCCACCACCTGGCGATCGGGCGCGGTGGCTTTGGCGCCCAGCGCCTGCGGCATAGCGTTAGCCATTGATCCGTGGTTAAACGAGCCCAGCAGGCGGCGTTTGCCGTTCATTTTCAGGTAGCGTGCGGCCCAGACGGTGGGCGTGCCCACGTCGCAGGTAAAAATGGCGTCATCGGCGGCGTAATGGCTTATTTGCTGCGCCAGATATTGCGGGTGAATTTGCTTGCCTTCCGAGGGTTTGGCCAGTTCATCCAGCCCTTCACGCGCTTTGCGATAATCCTCCAGCGCTTTGTCGAGGAAGCTGCGATTGGTTTTCTCCTCCAGCATCGGCAGCAGGGCGGACAGCGTGGCTTTGATATCGCCCACCAGCGCCATGTCGACCTTGCTGTGCGCGCCTATGCTGCCGGGGTTGATATCAATCTGGATAATTTTGGCGTCCGTCGGGTAGAACGCGCGGTAAGGGAACTGGGTGCCGAGCAGGATCAGCGTGTCGGCGTTCATCATAGTGTGGAAGCCGGATGAGAAGCCTATTAATCCGGTCATGCCAACGTCGTATGGGTTGTCGTACTCAACGTGTTCTTTGCCACGCAGGGCGTGAACAATGGGCGCTTTCAGGGTTGCCGCCAGTTGCACCAGCTCAGTATGCGCTCCAGCGCAGCCGCTGCCGCACATCAGGGCGATATTGTCGTTGTAGCGCAGGAGTTTGGCGAGTTTTTTAAGCTCATCATGAGGGGGAACCACAATGGGCGGCGGTGCAGGATACCAGTGCGTCGTGGCATGCTCTGGCGCGGGTTTAAGCGCCACGTCGCCGGGCAGTACCACCACGGAAACGCCCCGGTTCAGAATGGCTTTGCGCATGGCAATCGCCAATACCTGTGGGATCTGCTCCGGGTTAGAAACCAGTTCGCAATAGTGGCTGCATTCGCGGAAAAGCTCTTCGGGATGCGTTTCCTGGAAGTAGCCGCTGCCAATTTCGCTGGAGGGAATATGGGCTGCAATGGCGAGAACGGGCACGTGATTGCGGTGGCAATCGTACAGGCCGTTAATCAGGTGCAGGTTACCTGGCCCGCATGAACCGGCGCAGACAGCAAGCTCGCCGGTGAGATGCGCTTCGGCCCCGGCGGCGAAAGCGGCCACTTCTTCATGGCGAGTTGGCATCCATTTAATCGTGCCCATCCGGTTGAGGCTGTCGCTGAGGCCGTTCAGCGAATCGCCGGTGACGCCCCAGATACGTTTCACGCCCGCGCTCTCAAGGGTTTTGGCCAGCCAGGCCGCTACGGATTGTTTCATCGGTTTTCCTTGTCCAGTGTGATAGCGCTTACAAGCTTAGTTCAATTCTGCGTAACGGCAGGTAATGGCCTCCCTAAAATTGGGGCTATTTGTTAGCAAATATTAAGCGTAAATTATTCTCGTTATCATTTTAAAAGGGTGGCAATTCATATGGTTACTAAATTGTTAAATGCAGTGAATGGCGCGCTAAATAAAGACGATCTGGGAAAATTGTTACTGCGTCTGGCGGTAGGCGGCCTGATGCTGTTTCACGGCCTGCACAAGCTGTTTGGCGGCGTGGGCGGGATTAAGGGAATGCTGGCGGCGCATGGCATCCCGGAGTTTGTCGCCTATGGCGTGCTGCTGGGCGAGGTGCTTGCCCCGCTGCTGATTATTTTAGGGATCCTCACTCGCCTGTCTGCGCTTGGGCTGGCGTGCACGATGATTGTGGCCTGGCTGCTGGTGGGCGTGGGGGAAACCTTCATGCTGGATAAAACCGGGGCTTGGGGCATTGAAAGCCTGATGTATTTTTTCCTCGGCGCGCTGGCGATAGTCTTTTGCGGCGCAGGGCGTTACGCGTTTGGCAAGTCGGCCTGGCGTTAGAAAAAGAAAAGGCACCGTGAAGGTGCCTTTTTAGATTAGGCGAGCACTAGGTCGCTCTGTGGATGGCAGGAGCAGGCCAGCACGTAGCCGCTGGCAATTTCCTCTTCCGTCAGTGTCATGGTGCTGGAGACGGTATAGTCACCGGAAACCACTTTTGTTTTACAGCAGCCGCAAACTCCGGCGCGGCAGGCGGCATTCACCGGCACGCTGTTGCTCTCCAGCGCTGCAAGCAGCGTGCTGCCGACCGGTGAGTAGAACTCACGCATCGGCTGGAGCGTGGTGAACTTCAGGCCGCCCGCTGAGGGTGCAGCGGCTGGCGTGAAGAACACTTCCCGATAAAACGCCGTGACTCCCAGCGCTTTCACTTCTTTCTCAACCATGTCCATATAAGGCACAGGCCCGCAGGTCATAACCGTCCGGCTGGCGATATCCGGCACCGCGGCCAGGATCTCGCGAGTCAGTCGCCCGGCGATAAAGCCGTGAGTGGCGTTGTTTTCTGCCACCAGCGTGACCGGGTAATGCCGCCATTCGTCAGCAAAAATCACGTCCTGCGGGGAGCGCACGTTGTAGATGACCTGCACATCCGCTTGCGGGCAGTGTTTTGCCAGCCAGCGGCGCATGGCCATAATTGGCGTGACGCCGCAGCCCGCCGCCAGCAGCAGATAGCGCTCCGACACGATGTTTTCACAGCTGAACTCGCCCTGGGCTTCAGACAGCCACAGGTTGTCGCCGACTTTCACTTCTCCGGTCAGCCACTCTGAGCCAGCGCCGCCGTCGATGCGGCGTACCGTCAGCGTGATAAATTCACTGAGGCTCGGCGTGGAAGAGATCGTATAGGCCCGCAGCGTCTCGCTGCCGTTGCGAATGCTCACCAGGGCATATTGCCCGGCTTTGTAGGGATAGAAGTCGTGGTTAATCAGCGACAGCGTCCAGACATCCGGCGTTTCCTGATGAATATGGTGTACCTGCATTCGGTGCGGGCACAGCGGCGTTGGCATGGTCATGGCTGCTCCTTACGCGCTCATTAACTGTTGGATGTCTTGCTCAACGGTGGTAATGGCGCGCAGGCCAAATTTCTCGTTCAGCACCGCCAGCAGGTTTGGCGTCAGGAAGCCCGGTGCGGTCGGGCCGGTGACGATGTTGGTCACGCCGAGCGACAGCAGCGTGAGCAGAATCACAATCGCCTTTTGCTCAAACCATGAGAGCACGAGGCTCAGCGGCAGGTCGTTCACGCCGCAGCCCAGTTTCTCGGCGAGGGTGACTGCCAGAATAATCGCTGAATATGCGTCGTTGCACTGGCCGGCATCCACCAGGCGCGGCAGCCCTTCGATGTTGCCGAAATCCAGCTTGTTGAAGCGGTATTTGCCGCAGGCCAGGGTCAGGATTAGGCAGTCCTGCGGCACGCTGGTAGCGAAGTCGGTGAAGTAGTTACGTTCTCCGCGTGCGCCGTCGCAGCCGCCGACCAGGAAGATGTGGCGAAGTTTTTCGCGGCTAACCAGATCGATGAGCGTGTCTGCCGCACCCAGTAACGTCTGGCGGCCAAAGCCGACGGTGATCAGGTGTTCGATTTCGCTGTACGGGAAACCGGCCATTTGCTGGGCCTGGGTAATCACCGGGCTAAAATTGTCGCCTTCGAGGTGACTGACGCCTGGCCAGCCGACGATGCTGCGGGTCCAAATTCGGTCATCGTACGCGCCCACGGTTGGGTCGATGATGCAGTTGGATGTCATGACAATAGGGCCTGGGAAGCGGGCGAATTCCGTTTGCTGGTTCTGCCAGCCGCTGCCGTAGTTGCCGACCAGGTGTTTGAATTTCCGCAGTTCTGGATAGCCGTGCGCCGGGAGCATTTCACCGTGGGTGTAGACGTTCACGCCGGTGCCTTCGGTTTGCTCGAGCAAGTTATAGAGATCTTTCAGGTCATGGCCGGAAATCAGGATGCACTTCCCGGCGACCGGGCGTACGTTAACCTGGGTTGGGGTTGGATGGCCGTATTTGCCGGTTTCCCCCTGATCCAGAATGCTCATCACTTTGAAGTTCATCTGGCCGATTTCCATGGAACAGTCCAGCAGCGCGCCCATATCCGCAGGCCAGGTGCCGAGCCACGCCATGATGTTGTGGTACTGGGCGTAAATATCGTTGTCGTACTGGCCCAGAACATGCGCGTGTTCCATGTAAGCGGCAGCGCCTTTCATGCCGTACAGGCACAGCAGGCGCAGGCCGAGAATATCTTCGCCAATGTCGGCTTTGTCACGATTTGGCGTGAATTCAGCGGCCTGGCGCTGAAGTTCACCGAGGTCACTGCTGACCAACTGAAGCTCTGCCATCGGGTTAGTGACGATGACCGCAGGATCGACAGCCAGCGTACGGATTTTCAGATCTTCGCGCATGGCAATGGCATCACGGGCATAGCCAACGATGCGGCCGGAGTCGAAGTTCACGTTGGTCAGCGTTGAGAAGAAGGCGCGGGGAGCAAAGTTATCAATCTCGTGGTCGATAATACCGCGTTCGCGTGCGGCAACGGCCCAGGCGGACAGCCCCTGTAATGTCGCGATCAGCAGATCCTGTAGATCGGAAGTCTGGGCCGTTTTGCCGCAGACGCCTTGGGCATAGGCACAGCCGTCGCCGGCCGGGGTACGAATGGTCTGTTCACATTGCACACAAAACATGATGTCACCTTAAAGTTATATTTTAAATACATGTTTAAGGTTAGGCTGCGGCTTAACAGGTTAAAAGGACTTTTTGGTGCAACTTAAAGGGAGATTGATATAGCTCAACTTTGGCGGCAGCAGGCTACCGCCAGAGAGGTATCAGGCGGCGAAGAAGGCGATGAGCAGCGGGGTCAGCAGGCTAAGAATAAATCCGTGCACAATGGCGGCAGGCACGATTTCCACACCGCCGCTGCGCTGCAGCACCGGCAGGGTAAAGTCCATCGAGGTGGCGCCACAAAGGCCCAGAGCCGTTGAGCGGCTGCGGCGCACCAAAGCCGGGATAAGCATAATAGCCAGTAATTCCCGCACCAGATCGTTAAAGAAGGTCGCGCTGCCAATCACCGGCCCGTAAGACTCAGTCATCAGGATCCCGGACAGCGAATACCAGCCGAACCCAGAGGCCATAGCCAGACCTGTTTTTATCGGCAGGCCAAGCAGTAGGGCGTTGATCACCCCGGCGACCATTGAGCTGAAAACGACCACAATGGCGACAATGATGCCGCGGCGGTTGAGGACGATTTGCCGAAAGGTCATGCCGCTGTTGCGAAGCTGGATCCCGACCAGCAGCAGCAGGAAAATAAGCGTATATTCGCTGGCCTCTGTGGCGTATTTAAGCACCTCAAACCCGGTCAGCCCCAGCAGGAAGCCCAGAGCCACTACCCCGCAAAGCTGTAAGGACTCCAGGGCCATCGCCAGGCGCGAGGGCAGTTTTTCCTGTTTGTGCTGATGCCGCCACGGGAGAGAACGCTCCAGCAGCAAGAGGCCGGCGATGTTACACAGCAGGATCACCCCGACGCTTATCACCGAGTAATGCAGGATAGTCAGCAGGTTGCTGGCGAGATTATCGAGGAACGCCAGGCTAATGCCCATCAGGAAGAGGATCACGTAAACAATCCAGCCCAGCAGGCGGTGAATCAGCCTGAGCAGGTGGATTTGTTTCAGTGGGATCAGGTAACCGGCGAGCAACGGCACCAGGATAATAAGTAATCCTGACAGCATGGAAGGGACAGTCCTTGTAGTTAAAATGTTACGACGGATGTCACACTACCGAAAGAAAGGAATTGAGTCGAGTAGGGGCGAAGAAAAAGGTTTATGCGGGGAAAAGAAAACAGCAGGCTCACCCGAGTAAGCCTGCCTCGGGACTTAGCTGCGTTTTTCCAGCAGGGTGCGGTAAATTATACCGCCCATGATCCCGCCAATAATAGGCATCACCCAGAAAAGCCACAGTTGATCCAGCGCCCATCCACCCTGGAAAATAGCCACTGCGGTACTGCGCGCAGGGTTTACTGAGGTGTTGGTAACCGGAATACTAATTAAGTGAATTAAGGTTAATGCCAGGCCAATGGCTATTGGCGCAAAACCCGGTGCAGCAAATTTGTCCGTTGCACCGTGAATAACAATCAAGAATCCACAGGTTAATACGATTTCAATCACAATGGCGGACAGCATGGAATATCCACCCGGAGAATGTTCGCCGTAGCCGTTAGAAGCAAAACCGCTGGCTGCAGCATCAAAGCCTGCTTTACCGCTGGCGATTAAATAAAGGATAGCGGCAGCAACAATCCCGCCAATCACCTGGGCAATAATGTAGCCAATCACTTCTTTAGCCGGGAAGCGGCCACCGGCCCAGAGGCCAAGAGTGACGGCCGGGTTAAAGTGACCACCGGAAATATGGCCGACGGCAAAAGCCATGGTCAGCACGGTTAAACCAAATGCCAGCGCGACGCCGACAAAGCCAATGCCTAATTCCGGGAATGCTGCCGCTAATACTGCGCTACCGCAGCCACCAAATACCAGCCAAAACGTCCCGAAGAACTCGGCTGCTAATTTTCTAAACATAACCACCTCTGATAAAAGCCAGAAACAATGCAAGGTTCACGCAATAAATCACATGATCCTGACTGTCGCTAATTCACCGTCATTAAGTGAATGACGAAAGTAATATTAAATGCGCGTTAATATTAGGTATTTCGCCAATTCGCCACCAGCACAATAAATTCCAGTTTTTTGATTTAGGGCAATGAGGTGTTATTCCTTTTCTGAAGAGAGGTAGCAGAAGTATAGGTTATCTTTGAATGAAGTAAGAATATTCTGGATAATAAAAAAATACGTCTCAGCACGAATTGATTATGGTAAAAGCGGCGTGCGTTTATCGCGTAACGCTTTGACATTGTGTGGTTACATTGCCTTCCGAGTTGCCGCTATACTCGAAAAGGACGCTGGATGGAAGCGGATGCACAGGAGGCGGTATGTTTCTCGAGCGAGTTGAGATGGTTGGTTTTCGCGGTATTAACCGTTTGTCGTTAATGCTTGAGCAAAACAACGTGCTGATTGGCGAAAATGCCTGGGGTAAATCCAGCCTGTTAGATGCGCTGACTTTGCTACTTTCCCCGCACCGGGAGCTCTACCATTTTGTTCGCGAAGATTTCTATTTTCCCCCCGGCGAGCTGCATGGGCGTGAAAGCCACCTGCAAATCATCCTGACCTTCCGCGAGGCGGCGCCTGGCCACCATTTAGGGCGGCGGTATCGTAATCTTTCCCCGGTTTGGGTGGCGGGGAACGACGGCTTTCATCGTATTTATTACCGTCTGGAAGGCGAGCTTGGGGATGAAGGGACGGTTTTAACGCTGCGAAGCTTTCTCAATGCCCACGGCCAGCCGCTGGCGCTGGACAAAATTGACGACATGGCGATGAATATCACGCGACTGAACCCGGTGCTGCGCCTCAGAGATGCCCGATTCATGCGGCGGCTGCGCAACGGAAGCATGCCCGAAATGCCGGAAACGGAGCTGACCGCGCGCCAGCTGGATTTCCTGGCGCGAGAGCTGGTATCAAGGCCGCAAAACCTCACCGATGCGCAGCTGCGGCAAGGGCTGTCGGCCATGGTACAGCTGCTTGAACACTATTTCTCTGAGCAGGGCGCGATAGCCCACCAGCGCCTGATGCGGCGGCGTTCTCATGATGAGCAGCGCAGCTGGCGCTATCTGGATGTGATCAACCGTATGATCGACAAGCCAGGCAGCCGTTCGCACCGCATGATCCTGCTGGGCATGTTTTCCACGTTGCTACAGGCGAAGGGCAGCATTGCGCTCGACAGGGACGCCCGCCCGCTGCTGCTGGTGGAAGATCCTGAAACCCGGCTGCATCCGATTATGCTGTCTGTCGCCTGGCACCTGCTGAATCTGCTGCCGCTGCAAAAAATTACCACGACCAATTCCGGAGAGCTGCTCTCTCTGACGCCGGTAGAACAGGTTTGCCGGCTGGTACGTGAATCTTCCCGCGTGGCCGCGTGGCGGCTTGGACCGGGCGGTATGAACGCGGAAGAAAGCCGGAGAATTGCTTTCCACATTCGTTTTAATCGCGCGTCGTCGCTCTTTGCCCGCTGTTGGTTGCTGGTGGAAGGAGAGACCGAAGTATGGGTGATGAACGAACTGGCGCGGCAGTGTGGGCACCATTTTGATGCTGAAGGCGTGAAGGTCATCGAGTTTGCACAATCCGGCCTGCGTCCGCTGATTAAGTTCGCTCGCCGGATGGGCATTGAATGGCATGTGCTGGTGGACGGGGATGATGCCGGTAAAAAATATGCGGCAACCGTACGCGGCTTGCTCGACAATGACCGGGATCAGGAGCGCGATCATCTTACAGCGCTGCCTGCGCTGGATATGGAACACTTTATGTATCGGCAGGGATTTTCAGATGTGTTTCATCGCGTGGCTCAGTTGCCCGAAAATGTGCCGATGAATTTGCGCAGGATTATTACGAAAGCGATTCATCGTTCGTCAAAGCCGGATTTAGCTATCGAAGTGGCGCTGGAGGCGGGGCGTCGCGGCGTGGATGCGGTTCCGCCGCTGTTTCGTAAAATGTTTTCCCGGGTGCTTTGGCTGGCGCGTGGCCGGGCGGATTAGCGCCCGGCTGGAAATGCAGATTTAGAAATGACTGTTGATGCTGTTCATCATGCCGTCTAGCAATTCATAACGGCGGCGATATTCTGCACGTTTTTTGCTGGCGATGTCTTCCAGCGGTTTGCGTTCCACGCTGGATGGCAGGGCAAACAGGCCGTCGGCGCGAGGTTCACCGCTCATAGACTGCCAGAAACTGTCATAGTCCGCATGTAGACTGTCTTTTTTCTTCTTCTCGTAGCGCCATGAACGGTAAATATGCGTACCGTTGCCGACGGCCAGAATGCGCTCTGCGTCGAGAAGTTTCGCCAGTTCACAGGCAACCTCAAGCAGCATGCGTTTCGGGAACAGTCCGTGGCAAGCTTTCGTGGCAGCCTGAATTGCTTCATGAGGCACCCAGGTTTTGGCTCCCTGCAGGCAACCAATAAAGAAGGTGTTCTTGCCTTCAAACTGGTTGAGAGTAAAGGTCATACGCGCCAGGGGAACGCCCTCTTCATTACAGAAGTTCAGGAAGGCTTCGCCTTCTTTACCTTCAATATCGTGAGAGGTGAGATCGATAAACATCAGCTCGTTGTTTTTACCCACCAGCGTGGCCAGGCGATAACCTTCGGCAGAGAAATGCCCGTTAAGCATTTTTTTCGGCATTTTCTCGGCAATTTTCTGGTAGTGGTAAGCGATAGTATCCCGCGTATGCTTGCGTTTTAGCGGCAG
The DNA here is from genome assembly GCF_059414925.1 of Cedecea sp. B1(4). NCBI lineage: Bacteria > Pseudomonadati > Pseudomonadota > Gammaproteobacteria > Enterobacterales > Enterobacteriaceae > Cedecea > Cedecea sp. B1(4). Next base: position 39,913 of record NZ_JCAHMZ010000001.1, read on the forward strand.
CGCAAGGTAAGGGCGATGCAGGCGGCAAGGCAGACCAGGCTGAGCGTTCAGCATGCTGGCAAGATGAGGCTGGCTTGCGAGGCTGTTCATCAGGCTGACGGTGTGCAAAGGCATCGCCAGTGAGCGTAAAATAAACTTGCGGCGGTAAGTCTTCTTGCCCCAGGATGCTCCCGGCTGCCATTCCCCCGTCGCGAGGGAAAGGAAAAGTTTCCAGCCTGTTTGAGGCAGGGTTTCGGTAACATGCGCGGCAGCGATCTGGGACATAATAACAACCTGATATTCGGGAAAGATGGCACTATTTCAACACGCCGGATGTCAACCGACGTTCAATAACTGTTACATATCTTCACATTGTGCAGTTTGTTTAAGAACCGTTTAATCATGCGTTAGCTATTTCAGGATTTATATGAAAATTAAGGGAAAATTTAAAAAACGTTATTGGCTTTACGCGCTGCTGGTAGTGATATTTTTCCTCTGGCTTTGGCAGTTTTTGCATGTGCCAGCCCCACAATATCAAACGATGATCGTGCGTAAGTCTTCGCTTCAGCAAAGCGTTCTGGCAACCGGAAAGCTCGATGCTGTGCGCAAAGTTGACGTCGGGGCGCAGGTGAGCGGGCAGTTAAAAACGCTGTCAGTTAGCATCGGCGATAAAGTAAAAAAAGATCAGCTTTTGGGGGTTATCGATCCCGAACAGGCAGAAAACCAGGTCAAAGAGGTTGAGGCCACGCTGATGGAGTTGCGTGCCCAGCGCATGCAGTCCGAAGCTGAAAGTAAGCTTGCCGCGGTGACACTTTCCCGCCAGCAGACGCTGGCAAAAACTCAGGCGGTGTCCCGCCAGGATCTTGATAAAGCGGCAACCGATTTGGCGGTAAAACAGGCCCAGATTGGCACCATTGACGCTCAAATTAAGCGCAATCAGGCTTCTTTGAGCACCGCGAAAACTAACCTCGAGTTCACCCGTATCGTCGCGCCAATGGCGGGGGAAGTGACGCAGATAACGACGCTGCAGGGGCAAACCGTGATTGCGGCGCAGCAGGCGCCAAATATTCTGACGCTGGCGGATTTAAGCACGGTGCTGGTGAAAGCACAGGTCTCTGAAGCCGATGTTATTCATCTCAAACCGGGCCTGAAAGCCTGGTTTACGGTACTTGGCGACCCGATGACGCGCTATGAAGGCGTGCTGAAAGATATCCTGCCGACGCCAGACAAAGTCAATGAGGCCATTTTCTATAATGCGCGTTTTGAGGTGCCGAATCCGAAGGGCATTCTGCGCCTGGATATGACCGCTCAGGTGCATATTCAACTCGGTGGCGTAAAAGATGTGCTGACGATTCCGCTGGCCGCATTGGGCGAACCGATCGGTGATAATCGCTATAACATCACGGTACTGCGCAACGGGGAAACCAAAACCCGTGAGATAACTATTGGGATGCGGAACGACACCCAGGTTCAGGTCGTTAACGGGCTGGAAGAAGGCGAAGAGGTGGTGACTGGTCGCGCCAATGCCGGGAGTAGCAAATGACGGCGCTGCTTGAATTAAAGGACATTCGCCGCAGCTATCCTTCTGGTGAAGAGCAGGTTGAGGTACTGAAGGGCATCAGCCTGACGATTGAAGCCGGGGAAATGGTGGCGATTGTCGGTGCGTCCGGTTCCGGTAAATCGACGCTAATGAACATCCTCGGTTGCCTGGATAAACCCAGCAGCGGCAGTTATAAGGTCGCGGGCGTGGATGTGTCGGGGCTGGATAACGATGCGTTGGCGACGCTGCGTCGCGAGCATTTCGGTTTTATCTTCCAGCGTTATCACCTGCTTTCTCATCTGAATGCTTCGCAAAATGTTGAAGTCCCAGCGGTGTACGCCGGGACAACGAGAGCCCAGCGTCAGCAGCGGGCGCATGAGTTGCTTGGGCGTCTGGGGCTAAAGGAGCGGGTGGAATATCTGCCTTCACAACTTTCGGGTGGGCAGCAGCAGCGCGTCAGTATCGCCCGTGCGTTAATGAACGGCGGGCAGGTGATTCTGGCGGATGAGCCCACGGGCGCGCTGGACAGCCATTCCGGCGAAGAAGTGATGGCCACGCTGAAGCAACTGCGCGAGCGCGGGCATACGGTGATTATTGTGACTCACGATCCGGCCGTGGCGGCGCAGGCTCAGCGTATTATTGAAATTCGCGACGGAGAAATTATCAGTAATCCTCCGCCGGTTCATCAGCCTGCGGCGCGCATGGTTGAAAATCAAACGCTGCGGAGCGGTTCGTCGATACAGCAAGTCATCAGCAGCTTCCGCGAGGCGCTAGGTATGGCCTGGCTGGCGATGGCCGCGAATAAGATGCGCACGCTGCTGACCATGCTTGGCATTATTATTGGCATTGCCTCGGTGGTCTCCATTGTCGTGGTGGGCGATGCCGCCAAGCAGATGGTGCTGGAGGATATTCGCTCCATCGGCACCAATACGATCGATGTCTACCCCGGTAAAGATTTTGGTGATGACAATCCGCAGTTCCAGCAGGCATTAAAATATGATGATTTGCTGGCTATCGGCCAGCAGCCCTGGGTAAGTTCGGCCACGCCTTCTATTTCCAGCAATTTACGCCTTCGCTACGGCAACGTGGATGCGGCGGCCAGCGTCAATGGTGTCAGCGGCGACTATTTTGATGTTTACGGTATGACTATGAGCCAGGGCGCGAGCTTTAACGACGAGCAGATGAAGGGCCGTGCGCAGGTTGTGGTGCTGGACGCCAATAGCAAAAGGCAGCTTTTCCCGAACAAAAGTGATGTTGTCGGGGAGGTTGTGCTGGTGGGGAATATGCCCGCCACGGTGATTGGCGTGGCGGAAGAGAAACAGTCGATGTTCGGCAGCAGTAAAGTGCTGCGCGTCTGGCTGCCTTATAACACGATGGCCGGGCGCGTGATGGGGCAAAGCTGGCTCAACTCAATAACCGTACGTGTTAAAGAAGGGTACGACAGCCACGAAGCCGAGCAGCAGCTTAATCGCCTGCTGTCGCTGCGTCATGGTAAGAAAGACTTTTTCACCTATAACATGGACGGGCTGTTGAAAACGGCGGAAAAGACCACACGTACTCTTCAGATGTTCCTGACGCTGGTAGCGGTTATTTCGCTGTTGGTTGGGGGGATTGGGGTCATGAATATTATGCTGGTGTCGGTCACTGAGCGTACCAAAGAGATCGGTATCCGTATGGCGGTGGGCGCGCGAGCCAGCGATGTACTGCAGCAGTTTTTAATTGAGGCGGTGCTGGTTTGCCTGGTCGGTGGCGCTCTGGGGATATCGCTGTCGCTGGTTATCGCGTTCACGCTGCAGCTGGTGCTGCCGGGCTGGCAGATAGGTTTCTCGCCGGTGGCGCTGCTGACCGCGTTTGGCTGCTCCACGGCCACGGGGGTGCTCTTTGGTTGGTTGCCGGCCAGAAACGCGGCGCGCCTGAACCCTATCGATGCACTAGCTCGTGAGTAATCCCGGCGGTTGGTCATAAAAATGCCAGCCTTATGGGCTGGCATTTTATTTGCGGGATGTACACAATCAATGGGGAACTACGCGACCGCTTCCGCCTCGTGGGGAACGATCAGGCTGGCATGGTTGCCTTTAGGTCCCTGATGCACATCAAACCTGACAAGCTGTCCGGCTTTTAACGTTCTGTATCCGTCCATTTGAATGGTGGAGTAGTGAGCGAAGATGTCTTCGCCGCCGCCTTCCGGGCAGATGAAACCGAACCCTTTGGCGTTATTGAACCATTTAACAGTACCCGTCTCCATGCTTCGACATCCTTCGTAACTCTTAATAGTGAGATGGAATCAACCGGTGGGTAAGGGCGGGCTGTTCAAAACCTCGCCAACTCACCCCGCTACAATGTAGATATTTTATACACTGCGTCAAGCGTCTGGCGGGGCAGGTAAGGCAACAATCAGTCAAAAATTTGAAGCAGTTAACGCTATTGCTATTAATGTGATGTAGCTCGCTTACGGAGATTCGTCACGGGATCGAATACGTTGTCATACGTTTGCGAAAAGCGTATTACACTCAATATAAGGCCTTGCCTGACAGTATGTTGGGCTTCAACAAACGATGATAAATCGCAATGGGTAAGACGAACGACTGGTTGGACTTTGACCAAATGGCGGCGGATAAACTGCGCGAAACGCTAAAACCGCCCTCCATGTATAAAGTTATACTGATGAACGATGACTACACGCCAATGGAATTTGTTATTGACGTACTGCAAAAGTTCTTTTCTTATGATGTTGAACGTGCCACGCAGTTGATGCTCACGGTTCACTATCAGGGTAAAGCTATCTGTGGCATCTTTACTGCAGAAGTAGCGGAAACCAAAGTGGCGTTAGTGAACCAGTATGCAAGGGAGAACGAGTACCCGTTGCTGTGTACGCTAGAAAAGGCCTGACAAGGTCGATAATTTGGGGAGGTGCCTATGCTCAATCAAGAACTGGAACTCAGTTTAAACATGGCTTTCGCCAGAGCGCGCGAGCACCGACATGAGTTTATGACCGTCGAGCATCTGTTACTGGCATTGCTCAGTAACCCATCTGCCCGCGAAGCGCTGGAAGCGTGTTCTGTGGACATGGTGGCGCTGCGGCAGGAGCTCGAAGCCTTCATCGAACAAACTACGCCGGTCCTGCCACCCAACGTTGAAGAGCGCGACACGCAACCGACGCTAAGCTTCCAGCGTGTGCTGCAGCGAGCGGTGTTCCACGTGCAGTCCTCCGGGCGCAGTGAAGTGACCGGCGCCAACGTGCTGGTTGCCATTTTCAGCGAACAGGAATCTCAGGCAGCCTACCTGCTGCGCAAACATGAAGTAAGCCGCCTCGACGTGGTGAACTTTATCTCTCACGGCACGCGCAAAGACGAACCGAATCAGTCATCGGGTTCTGAAAATCCGGTCAACGAAGAGCAAGCAGGCGGGGAGGAACGTATGGAAAACTTCACCACCAATCTTAATCAGCTTGCGCGCGTGGGCGGGATCGATCCGCTGATTGGCCGCGATAAAGAGCTGGAGCGTGCTATCCAGGTTCTGTGCCGTCGCCGTAAAAATAACCCGCTGCTGGTCGGCGAATCTGGCGTGGGTAAAACGGCTATTGCCGAAGGGCTGGCGTGGCGAATTGTGCAGGGTGATGTGCCGGAAGTGATGGCCGACTGCACCATCTACTCGCTGGATATCGGTTCTCTGCTGGCCGGTACCAAATACCGCGGCGATTTTGAAAAACGTTTTAAAGCGCTGCTGAAACAGCTCGAGCAGGATCAAAACAGCATTCTGTTTATCGATGAAATCCACACCATTATTGGCGCGGGCGCGGCTTCCGGTGGCCAGGTCGACGCCGCTAACCTGATTAAACCGCTGCTCTCCGGCGGTAAAATTCGAGTGATTGGCTCGACGACTTATCAGGAATTCAGCAACATCTTCGAAAAAGATCGTGCCCTGGCGCGCCGCTTCCAGAAGATTGATATTACTGAGCCAAGCGTTGAAGAAACGGTGCAGATCATCAACGGGCTGAAACCGAAATACGAAGCGCACCACGACGTTCGCTATACAGCGAAGGCGATTCGCGCGGCGGTTGAGCTGGCGGTGAAATACATCAATGACAGGCATCTGCCGGATAAGGCTATCGACGTCATTGATGAGGCGGGCGCACGTAGCCGCCTGATGCCGGTCAGCAAACGTAAGAAAACCGTTAACGTGGCGGACATCGAAACCGTGGTTGCTCGCATTGCGCGCATCCCGGAAAAAAGCGTTTCCGCGAGCGATCGCGATACGCTGAAAAGCCTGGGCGAGCGCCTGAAAATGCTGGTGTTTGGCCAGGATAAAGCGATTGAAGCGCTGACCGAAGCGATCAAGATGAGTCGTGCCGGTTTGGGTCAGGATCATAAACCTGTCGGTTCGTTCCTGTTTGCTGGCCCTACCGGGGTTGGTAAAACGGAAGTCACCGTACAGCTGGCGAAGTCGCTGGGCATTGAGCTGCTGCGCTTTGATATGTCCGAGTATATGGAACGCCATACCGTGAGCCGCCTGATTGGCGCCCCTCCAGGATATGTTGGTTTCGATCAGGGCGGGCTGCTGACGGATGCGGTGATTAAGCATCCACATGCGGTTCTGCTGCTCGATGAAATCGAAAAAGCACACCCGGATGTCTTTAACCTACTGCTGCAGGTAATGGATAACGGTACGCTGACCGATAACAACGGGCGCAAGGCGGACTTCCGCAACGTGATTCTGGTGATGACCACCAACGCCGGGGTGCGGGAAACCGAACGTAAATCTATCGGCCTTATCCGCCAGGATAACAGCACCGATGCAATGGAAGAGATCAAAAAGATCTTTACGCCGGAGTTCCGTAACCGCCTCGACAACATTATCTGGTTCAACCACCTCTCTACTGAGGTGATTCATCAGGTGGTGGATAAGTTTATTGTCGAGCTACAGGTTCAGCTGGATCAGAAAGGCGTTTCGCTGGAAGTGAGCCAGGAAGCGCGTGACTGGCTGGCAGAGAAGGGCTATGACCGCGCGATGGGCGCTCGCCCAATGGCGCGTGTTATCCAGGACAACCTGAAAAAACCGCTGGCCAACGAACTGCTGTTCGGCACCCTTGTTGACGGTGGGCAGGTTACGGTTGCGCTGGATAAAGACCAGCAGCAGTTGACCTTCAACTTTGCGAGTGCGCAGAAGCACAAGCCGGAGGCCGCGCATTAGCGCTGGCTGAGGATGTAAAAAAGGCCGGGCATGCCCGGCCTTTCTATTACAACTAACTCTCAACGCCGCCCATCTCAGGCCGCGGAATAAAAACTATCAACGGCTACGGAAGACAATGCGGCCTTTGCTCAGGTCGTACGGGGTCAGCTCAACGGTGACTTTGTCGCCCGTCAGAATGCGGATGTAGTTTTTGCGCATTTTACCGGAGATATGAGCGGTAACCACGTGCCCGTTTTCCAGCTCAACGCGGAACATGGTGTTAGGTAACGTATCAAGTACGGTACCCTGCATTTCAATATTGTCTTCTTTGGCCATCTAATCCTCTGGGGTATCACTACCGTAGTTTGAACCGGCAAGATAATGCCGAAGTTCGCTTATCATGTAAAGAATTGTTGGTGAAATCACCAGTGAAAGTGCATTTTGCTTATTACCCGCCGGTTAGCAGCTTGCCGCGTGGCAACGTCTGCGACGAAGAACGCAAGGAGATAAATGAGAGGGTATTCCCTTAAACAATAAATCCCAGACAACGGCGGGGTAGCAGGCAAAAGCCACTTAGCGGCGCTAATTATAACACCCTCACATAAAATGTGTTGTTAAACATTATTGCTCAGCGCCTGCGGAACCCAGCAATGAGAGCCTAAGTGCTGGAGGCGAAGTTCCGCTAATGCCTGGAGATACTCTCTACGAGGAATTTCAATCACGCCCAGAGAAGCCGTATGCTCATTTAATACCTGGCAGTCGATCAATTTACCGCCATGGCGAATAAAGTGCTGACAGAAAACCAGCAGCGCCGTTTTGGAGGCATTCACCCGGCGGCTAAACATAGATTCGCCGCAAAATAATGCTCCCTGCGCCACGCCGTACATGCCGCCTACCAGCTCTTTTCCTTCCCATACTTCAACGGAGTGGGCATGGCCTAATTCATGCAGGCGCAAATAAGCTTCTACAATGTCTGCGGTGATCCATGTGCCTTCATTTCGGTCGCTGGCGCAGCCATAGAGTACGCGCTCAAAAGCGTGGTTGAGCGTGACGGTATAAGGCGAAGTGCGATGAAAGCGCTTCATGCTGCGGCTAAGGTGAAACTGCGCCGGGTAAAGAATGGCGCGGGGATCGGGCGACCACCACAAAATAGGATCGCCGGGAGAAAACCACGGAAAGATACCTCGCTGATAGGCCATCAGCAGGCGTGCGGGGGTCAGGTCGCCGCCAAGCGCCAATAACCCATTAGGTTCACGCAACGCCCCTTCCGGCGAAGGAAAAGCAATCGAGTCACGAGACAGCTGTACCAGACGCATGACGACCAATACTCCAGAGCAAGAGAGCAATAATAAATTGATAAACCCGTCATACTTCAAGCTGCAGGCGCATTGACTGCACCTGTTATTCGTCTCATCCGTGAGCCTCACCCTGAAGGGCCGCTGCGAGCAACGTTCAAATCTGTTCCCGACAGATTTGTCACCCCAGTCACATAGTTAGCTATGTGACTGGGGACTTACGGTCTTGTCGCCTGCCTGCAACCCGAATTATTTAGGGTTATGTATAGTCTATCAGGAACGCCTACAGGCGCTGGCGAAATTGATAATAACGTCCGCCGGACGCCATTAATTCAGCGTGATTACCTTGCTCAATTATTTGCCCGTTGTCCATCACAATTATGCTGTCAAAAGCGTTCAAACCGCGCAGGCGGTGAGTGACCATCAGCACCGTTTTATCTCTGGTGACTTCAGCCAACAAATCAAGGATTTGGCGCTCTGTTTCTGCATCCAGGCCTTCGGTAGGTTCATCCAGCAGCATAAGAGGGGCGTTATGCAATATTGCCCTGGCAATCGCAAGGCGACGAAGCTCCCCGCCGGAAAGCTGACGACCACCTTCGCCAAGCCAGCTATTAAGCCCGCCGTCTTCAAGCAGTTTTTCAAGTCCTACCTGAGTCAGAGCGGTGTTGAGTTGGGCATCGCTGGCCTCTGGAGATGCCAGTAAAAGGTTATCGCGAAGCGTGGCGCTAAACAGGTGTACGCGCTGAGGGACAACGCTCGTTGCTTTGCGCAGAGAGACTTCATCAAAAGCGCTAAGGGCGATGCCGTTAAGTTGAATTTCGCCCTGCTGAGTATCCCATGCGCGGGTCAGTAATTGCAGTAAAGTGGATTTACCGCAGCCGGTTTTACCGAGGATCGCTATTCTCTGCCCGGCGCTGACGGACAGTGAAATGTCTTTCAGTGCAGACTGACTCTGGCCTGGATAAGTAAAACTCAGCTCACGAATGTCCAGAGTTGCCCGCCGTTGCTCGGGCTGCGTTGCTTCAGGAAAAATAACTTCAGGTGTCTGGCTGGTGATTTGCGTCACGCGCAGCGCGGAGGCAATGACCTGGCCAAGATGCTGAAAGGCGCCGGTAACCGGGGCCATCGCTTCAAATGCCGCCAGGGCACAAAAGACGAACAGGGCAATCAGCGCGCCGGGAGATTGGCTTTCGCCTACGCCTGCGGATGCCATCCACAGCATCGTCAGTACGGCAATACCACTGATAAGCAGCATGACAGCCTGCGACAGGGCAGTTAACCCGGCCTGGCGACGTTGCGCTTCCTGCCAGCTGTTTTCCGTGGCATCTAACTGTTCGCGCGCGCGGTTTGCTGCGCCGAAAATGGTTAATTCCGCGTGGCTTTGAAGCCAGGAGGTGAGCTGCTGGCGATAGTTACCGCGTTGAACGGTTAGCGCTTCCCCGGTTGGCTGCCCGGCGCGGTAGAACAGCGGCGGCAGAAGGAGCAGGGTCGCGAGTAAAATTCCGCCAAGCGTTAAGGCAAGGGAAACATCAAGGAAACTCAGGCCAAAAGTCACCACCAGGATAACGACAAAAGCGCCGACGAGCGGGGAGATAACCCGTAAATAAAGGTGATCGAGTGTATCGACGTCTGCCACCACGCGATTGAGCAATTCTCCCTGGCGAAAGCGCGCCAGTCCGGCAGGGGAAAGGGGCAGCAGCTTGCTAAAGGTTGAAACGCGTAAATGCTGCAGGACGCGGAAGGTAGCATCGTGGCTGGCCAGACGCTCAAAATAGCGACCCGCTGTGCGGGTGATAGCCGCCCCGCGAACGCCTGCGGCAGGCAGCATGTAGTTAAAGCTGTAGAGCCCGGCAACGCCCACTACGGCCGAGGCAGAAAGGAACCAGCCGGAGAGCGTTAACAGACCAATGCTGGCAAGCAGCGTGATAATCGCCAGAACAACGCCTAAAGACAGTAACCATTTGTGGCGGCGATAAAGCGCCAGATAAGGCAGCAATGCGCGCATTAGATCTCCTCCTGGCGACTGGCCAGTAATACAGCAAAGGGGCCTTCTTCAGCGGAAAGCTGTTCGAAGTTTCCGTGCTGAACAATCAGCCCGTTCCGCATCACCCAAATTTGATCCCAACTGCTGATGTAGTCCAGTTGGTGAGTCACCATCAGTGTGGTTTGTTTCTGGGACGCTTCCGTGAGCGCTTCCATTACACGCTGTTCGCTGTGGGCATCCAGGCTCGCGGCAGGCTCATCCAGCAATAAAACACCGCAAGGGGAGAGTAAGGCTCTGGCTACGGCCACTCGCTGTGCCTGACCCACGGATAAACGGGTAGACTGATCGCCGATTGGGGTGTCGATACCTTCTGGCAGCTGCGACAGAAACTCTGTTACCGAGGCTTTATCCAGAGCTGCTTGCAAACGAGTGCCGTCCGCTTCTGGCATCCCAAGAAGTACGTTGTCACGTAGGGTAGCCGCCGGTAGCTGCGGATTTTGCCCAACCCAACTAAGCTGTGTGCGCCACCATTCAGGTGAAAGCTGTGCCAGCTCGACGCCATTGACCAGCAACTGCCCCTGATAGGGCAGGAAGCCGGACAGGACATTCAGCAGGGAGCTTTTGCCCGCACCGCTTTGGCCTACCAGCGCCACGCGTTGCCCGGCAGGAAGCATAAAATTCAGCGGCCCGGCCAGCACTTTCCCCTCTGCGGACAGAATTGTCATCTCTCGGGCTTCAAGAGTGAATGCCCCGTTGCCCGAAAGCTGCACGGTTCCCTGCTCAGGGTGTTGCAGCGGTGCGTCGAGGAAGGTCTTCAGGGTCTCTGCCGCGCCTACGGCCTGAGCCCTGGCGTGATAGAAGGTGCCCATATCACGCAGCGGCTGGAAGAACTCAGGGGCAAGAATGAGCGTCAGGAAGCCAGCGAATAAAGTGACTCCAGCACCATAATGGCCGAAATTCAGCTCGCCAAGGTAAGAGAAGCCGAAATAGACGGCCACCACGGCGATAGATAACGAGGCGAAAAACTCCAGCACGCCGGAAGAAAGAAAGGCCATACGCAGCACTTCCATGGTGCGCTGACGAAAGTCCTGGCTTGCCGCGCGAATATTTTCAGTTTCCGCCGCGCCACGGTTAAATACACGAAGTGTTTCCATTCCGCGAAGACGATCGAGGAAATGTCCGCTGAGCCTTGCCAACGCCTGGAAATTACGGCGGTTCGCATCGGCTGCGCCCATGCCTACCAGCGCCATGAAAATGGGGATAAGCGGCGCGGTGCCAAGCAAAATGAGTGCGGCTGCCCAGTTGATCGGGAAAATGGCAATAATAATCAGCAAAGGCACCATGACCGCCAGCGACATCTGCGGCAGGTAGCGCGCGTAGTAGTCGTGCATGTCTTCTATTTGTTCAAGAACCAGCGTAGCCCAGCTACCTACTGGTTTGCCCTGAATCCAGGCAGGGCCTGCCTGATGTAACCTGTCGAGTACCTGGCGGCGAATTTCCTGGCGAATGTGCAACCCGGCGTGGAATCCGACCTTTTCGCGCAGCCACACGATCCACGCGCGCAGCACAAATACCAGAACCAGCAAAATAAACGGCATGAGCAGGGCTTCACGAGGAATATTTTCCATGATCATGTGCTGGAGAATGCGGGCGAGCAGCCAGGCCTGGGCCACAATCAGTAAACCACTGACCAAACCGAGCAGACGTGACAGGCCGAGCCAACGGCGAGAGATAATACTTTGCTGTTTTAGCCAGAGGCTAAGTTCTTGCTGACGGGTTTTATTCATCGCGTGCCAGATGCTGGTAGAAGAAGGAATTCTCAGGCAATTTTGACAGGCAATGTTACATGGCAGAAACAAGAAAGGCGACCAGCAAGGCCGCCTTTTTTAACATCTTTAGATTATTTACACTGTTCGGCCAGGCCGTCGAGATAGCGTTCGGCGTCCAGAGCGGCCATACAGCCGGTTCCGGCAGAAGTGATGGCCTGACGATAAATATGGTCCATCACATCGCCTGCGGCAAACACGCCAGGAATACTGGTCTGGGTGGCGTTGCCGTGAATGCCGGACTGCACTTTAATGTAGCCGTTTTCCAGCTCCAGTTGACCGTTGAAGATGGCGGTGTTCGGGCTATGACCGATAGCCACGAACAGACCTGCTACTTCCAGTTCTTCGGTAATATCGGTGTTTTGCGTGTCGCGCAGGCGAAGACCGCTGACGCCCATTTGATCGCCTGTGACTTCTTCCAGCGTGCGATGGGTGTGCAGCACAATGTTGCCATTTTGCACTTTATCCATCAGACGGTTAATCAGGATCTTCTCCGCGCGGAAGCTGTCGCGACGGTGGATCAAATGCACTTCTGAAGCGATATTTGCCAGATAAAGCGCTTCTTCAACTGCGGTATTCCCGCCGCCGATAACCGCGACTTTCTGGTTGCGGTAGAAGAAACCGTCACAGGTGGCGCAGGCAGAAACGCCGCGGCCTTTGAAGGCTTCTTCGGAAGGTAGGCCAAGGTAGCGTGCAGATGCGCCGGTCGCGATGATCAGCGCGTCACAGGTGTATTCGCCGCTGTCGCCCACCAAGCGGAAAGGACGGTTCTGCAGATCGACGCTGGTGATGTGGTCGAACAGAATTTCAGTTTCGAACTTAGCCGCATGCTCGTGCATACGTTCCATCAGTAACGGACCGGTCAGGTCGTTAGGATCGCCAGGCCAGTTTTCGACTTCGGTTGTGGTGGTCAGCTGACCGCCTTTTTCCATCCCGGTAATCAAAACCGGTTTTAAGTTGGCGCGTGCAGCGTAGACCGCTGCGGTATAGCCCGCAGGGCCGGAGCCAAGAATAAGCAGCTTACTGTGTTTAGCTGTGCCCATGAGATCCTCATTGAACGTTTACAGACAATGGGGGTGATTGTAGGGAATTCGTTGCATTAAAAAAAGAGTGCAGCAATGTTGTTAACGATGTGTGTCATTGATGCTGCCTATAAGCCCAATGAATATTGCCGTCATGTGCATAAATAATCATTGTAATAGCACGGTAATCACGGTGCGAAAATGATGAATAATCATCAGCCAAAAGGAATATCTGGCACGTTCCACTAAAAATAGATGTTTTGCTTTGACAATCCCCTAAGCATTTGCGAAAACATTCGAGGAAGAAAAACATTTGGTGATGTGGAAGCCGCGTGCTCTCGCGCAAACCTGATGCAAATTTACCGAGTTATTGAAATTTACGCATGACGTGGACAGACGCTATGCGTGATGTCGATAGCAGCCGCAAGGCATCGGTCTTCTCACGTACACCCTGAACATTGACGTCACCAGGGTTATGGCAGGTGAAGGAAGGAATAGAGAGAGACAATAATAATGGTAGATAGCAAGAAGCGCCCGGGCAAAGATCTCGACCGTATCGATCGCAATATTCTCAACGAATTGCAAAAGGATGGGCGCATTTCTAACGTTGAGCTTTCAAAGCGTGTTGGGCTTTCGCCGACGCCGTGCCTTGAGCGCGTTCGTCGTCTGGAACGTCAGGGTTTTATTCAGGGCTATACGGCGCTGTTAAACCCGCATTATCTGGATGCCTCGCTGCTGGTATTTGTTGAGATTACTCTGAATCGTGGCGCCCCGGATGTGTTTGAGCAATTTAACGCCGCAGTGCAGAAACTTGAAGAAATTCAAGAGTGTCATCTCGTATCCGGTGATTTCGACTACCTGTTGAAAACACGCGTGCCGGATATGTCGGCGTATCGTAAACTCTTAGGTGAGACCCTGCTGCGTCTGCCGGGCGTGAACGACACCCGTACTTATGTTGTCATGGAAGAGGTCAAACAGAGTAACCGTTTGGTCATTAAGACCCGTTAATACGGGCCAGGTGCAAAATTGGCGTATTTTGGTTACACTCCTGGGAATCCATACAGCAACAGCTCCGGCAGGCCGCCGGTGCTGTTGTCTCCATTGAGTTTAAGGACCTGGAGAGCCTTTCTTGAGCCAGGAATATACCGAAGATAAAGAAGTAACATTGCGGAAACTGAGCAGCGGGCGCCGTTTACTCGAGGCGTTGCTGATCCTTGTTGCCTTATTCGCCATCTATTTGATGGCTGCCTTGCTAAGCTTTAACCCCTCAGACCCTAGCTGGTCGCAAACCGCGTGGCATGAGCCCATCCATAATCTAGGTGGTGCGCCGGGAGCGTGGTTTGCTGATACGCTGTTCTTCATTTTTGGCGTGATGGCCTACACCATTCCGGTGATTATCATCGGGGGCTGCTGGTTCACCTGGCGCCAGCGCGACAGTGAAGAATTCATCGATTATTTTGCCGTTTCACTGCGCCTGATCGGCGTACTTGCGATGGTGCTGACCTCTTGTGGCCTGGCGGCCATCAATGCGGACGATATTTGGTACTTCGCTTCGGGCGGCGTGCTGGGTAGCTTGCTTAGCACCGCTATGATGCCGCTGTTGAACAGCAGCGGCGGCACAATTGCGCTGCTTTGCGTTTGGGCTGCTGGTCTGACGCTGTTCACCGGCTGGTCCTGGGTCAGCATTGCTGAGAAACTTGGCAGCGCGGTGCTGACCGTGCTGACTTTTGCCAGCAACCGCACCCGCCGGGATAACACCTGGCAGGATGAGGACGAATACGAAGAAGAGCATGACGAAGACGAAGCGCCGCAGGTTTCTGCTGAGAAACGCGAATCTCGGCGGGCGCGTATTTTACGCGGGGCGCTTGCGCGTAAGCAGCGCTTATCGCAGAAGTTTGCTAATCCTAATGGTCGCAAAACGGATGCGGCGTTGTTCTCCGGCAAGCGTATGGATGACGCTGAAGACGATGTGTTGTTCAGCGCTCGTGGTGTAGAAGCAGATCCGAACGATGTGCTGTTCTCCGGGCATAAAGCGACTTTGCCAGAAGATCAGGAATACGATCCGCTGTTCAGTGGACACTCTGCCGTTGAGCCTATTGCAGCGGCTGCCGCGGCAACAACCGTTCACCAGTCGTGGGCTGCACCGGTACCGCCGGTTGCTTCAATGCCTCCAGTATCAACACCGGCACCTGCCGTTGACGCTGAGCTTGCTGCCCCAGCGATTGCCTGGGAACCGGCACCGACAACGGTCACGCCAGAACCGGTTATTGCGCCTGCCCCGGATCATTACACGTCGCCGCACCCGGCAAGCATACAACAGCAGGTTGTGCCTGAGACGCATCAAAGCTGGTCTGAACCCGTTGTGCCAGTGGCTCAGCCAGCCGTTGAACCACAGTCCGTGCCTGAGCCGGTAGAAGAGGTGAAATACGTTCGCCCGCCGATGTACCACTTTGAAGAAGTGGAAGAGAAGCGAGCCCGGGAACGTGAACAGCTTGCGGCGTGGTATCAACCAGTCAATGAGCCAAAGCCTGATCCTTACAGCTATGCGCCAGTAAAACCCGCTAGCCCGGAACCGGTTCAACCTTTGATACCGACATCTGCGCCCGCTTCCACGCCGTTATTGGCACCAGAAATGCCAGTGCCGGATATAACGCAGACTGCATCTGGCATTCAGCAGGCAGTAAAAACTGGTGCTGCAGCGGCAGCATTTTCACCCGTGTTCAGTATCGCCAGCGATGCGCCACGTCCTCAGGTAAAAGAAGGTATTGGCCCTCAACTGCCACGTCCAAACCGGGTACGCGTTCCGACTCGTCGTGAACTGGCGTCCTATGGCATAAAACTGCCTTCCCAGCGAATGGCAGAAGAGCAGGCGAGACTCGCCGAGAACCAGCAGTCTGAAGACGATTACGGCGATGAAGGCGATGCGCTGCAGCAGCACGAACTGGCCCGCCAGTTTGCAGCCCAGCAACAGCAGCGCTATGGCGAAGAGTACGAAGACGAAAGCTGGTCTGAAGAACAGCAGGCCGAGGCGGAAGAGGCGGAACTTGCGCGTCAGTTTGCCTCACAGCAGCAACAGCGCTATAGCGAGCAGCCACAGCAGAATAATGCGCCGTTCTCTCTTGACGACTTTGATTTCCAGTCATCGTTGAAGGAACTGGTGGATGATACGCCGAGCGAGCCGCTGTTTACCCCGAGCTTTGAACCGGCCCCGCAGCTAGTTCAGCACAGTCAACCCGCGGCACAGCCTTCTCAATATGCTCAGGCGGCTCAGCAGCAGCCTGCTGCGCCAGAGCCAAAAGAGAGCCTGATCCACCCGTTCTTGATGCGCAACGGTGACGACCGCCCGCTTCAGAAACCGACCACGCCGCTGCCGTCGTTGGATCTACTGACTTCTCCTCCAACTGAGGTTGAACCGGTAGATACCTTTGCAATGGAGCAGATGGCGCGCCTGGTTGAAGCGCGTCTGGCGGATTACCGCATTAAAGCGGATGTAGTGGATTATTCCCCTGGCCCAGTCATTACCCGCTTCGAGCTGGATTTGGCTCCGGGTGTGAAGGCTGCCCGCATCTCTAACCTTTCCCGCGACCTGGCGCGTTCGCTCTCCACCGTCGCCGTGCGTGTGGTTGAGGTTATTCCGGGTAAACCTTACGTAGGCCTTGAGTTGCCTAACAAAAAGCGCCAGACCGTTTATCTGCGTGAAGTGCTCGACTGCGCTAAATTCCGCGACAACGGCTCTCCGTTGACCGTGGTTCTGGGTAAAGACATCGGCGGTGAGCCTGTCGTTGCAGACCTGGCGAAAATGCCTCACTTGCTGGTAGCCGGTACAACGGGATCCGGTAAGTCGGTTGGCGTAAACGCCATGATCATCAGCATGTTGTATAAAGCAACGCCGGAAGATGTTCGCTTCATTATGATCGACCCGAAAATGCTTGAGCTGTCGGTGTATGAAGGCATTCCACATCTGTTGACCGAAGTGGTTACGGATATGAAAGACGCGGCGAATGCGCTGCGCTGGAGCGTGAACGAGATGGAGCGCCGCTATAAGCTGATGTCCGCGCTGGGCGTGCGAAACCTTGCGGGCTACAATGAACGCGTGCTGGAAGCTGAGCGCATGGGGCGCCCAATCCCTGACCCGTTCTGGAAACCTGGTGACAGCATGGAAGTGAGCCACCCGATGCTGGAGAAACTGCCGTATATCGTGGTGCTGGTGGATGAATTTGCCGACCTGATGATGACGGTAGGCAAAAAAGTAGAAGAGCTGATCGCCCGCCTCGCACAGAAAGCGCGCGCCGCAGGTATTCACCTTGTCCTTGCAACCCAGCGTCCATCGGTTGACGTCATTACCGGCCTGATTAAAGCTAACATCCCAACCCGTATCGCGTTTACGGTGTCGAGCAAAATTGACTCACGCACTATCCTGGATCAGGGCGGCGCGGAATCACTGCTTGGTATGGGGGATATGCTTTATTCTGCACCAAACTCCACGACGCCGATTCGTGTGCACGGTGCCTTTGTGCGTGATGAAGAAGTGCATGCGGTGGTACAGGACTGGAAAGCACGTGGCCGTCCGCAGTACATCACCGGCATTACCGATGATGAAGGCAGCGGTGACGGCGTAGGCGGCGGGATGGACGGTGACGAAGAGCTGGATCCGCTGTTCGATCAGGCTGTCGCTTTCGTGGTAGAGAAACGCAAAGCATCCATCTCCGGCGTGCAGCGCCAGTTCCGTATCGGCTACAACCGAGCCGCGAGAATCGTGGAGCAAATGGAAGCGCAGGGGATCGTGAGCCCACAGGGGCATAACGGTAACCGAGAGGTTCTTGCGCCACCTCAGTTTGAGTAATCCGACCGAGCGCTAGTCCATTGAACAAAAAAGAGCCGCGCCTGCGGCTCTTTTTGCAAAGATGGGTAAATTACCGGAAAATCAGCTTATTCTTCTGTTGCGGTAGCCGAAGACTTCACTAGAGTGAGCAGCAGAAGCGCCATCATCAGGTGGTCAATGAATCCAGAGGGAACATAATGAAAAAAATCGTAATGACCTGCGCGCTGTTAGCTGGCCTGACCGCAACCGGAGCCTGGGCTGACGCAGCCGGGGATTTGCAGGGCCGCCTTGATAAAGTTGGCAGCTTCCACGCCAGCTTCACCCAGAAAGTCACCGATGGTAGCGGCGCTGCCGTGCAGGAAGGCCAGGGGGATCTGTGGGTTAAGCGCCCAAACCTGTTCAACTGGCACATGACTCAGCCCGATGAAAGCATTCTCGTTTCCGACGGTAAAACCCTGTGGTTCTACAACCCGTTTGTTGAGCAGGTTACGGCTACCTGGCTAAAAGACGCCACCAGCAATACGCCGTTTATGCTGATTGCCCGCAACCAGTCCAGCGACTGGAAGCAATACAACATCAAGCAAAGCGGCGATGACTTCGTGCTGACGCCAAAAAGCAGCTCGGGTAACCTGAAGCAATTCACCATCAACGTCGGCCGAGACGGCACTATCCATCAGTTCAGCGCAGTAGAGCAGGATGACCAGCGTAGCAGCTATACTTTGAAGGCTCAGCAAAACGGTGCAGTGGATGCCGGTAAGTTTACGTTCACCCCGCCAAAAGGCGTCACGGTGGACGACCAACGTAAGTAGAGGCTTGAGTGAGCAATCTGTCGCTCGATTTTTCAGAGAATACCTTCCAGCCGCTGGCCGCGCGTATGCGGCCAGAAAATCTGACACAGTACATCGGCCAGCAGCATCTGCTGGCTGATGGAAAACCGCTGCCCCGAGCCATTGAAGCAGGTCATCTGCATTCCATGATTCTTTGGGGGCCGCCGGGCACCGGTAAAACAACCCTCGCCGAAGTGATTGCTCGCTATGCCAGCGCGGATGTTGAACGTATTTCTGCGGTAACCTCAGGCGTGAAAGATATTCGTGAGGCAATAGAACGTGCGCGGCAGAACCGCAATGCCGGGCGCCGCACCATTCTTTTTGTCGACGAAGTTCACCGCTTCAACAAAAGCCAGCAGGATGCCTTCCTGCCGCATATTGAAGACGGCACCATTACTTTTATTGGTGCGACAACCGAAAACCCTTCTTTTGAGCTGAACTCGGCGCTGCTTTCCCGTGCCCGCGTGTATCTACTGAAATCACTGACCGTGGCGGATATTGAGCTGGTGCTCGATCAGGCGATGAACGATAAAGCCAGGGGCTACGGCGGGCAAAATATCATCCTGCCGGACGAAACGCGTAAAGCCATTGCCGAGCTGGTAAACGGCGATGCGCGCCGGGCGTTAAATACGCTCGAAATGATGGCGGATATGGCTGAAATTGACGCCAGCGGCAACCGGATTTTGCAAACCCAATTGCTAACGGAGATTGCTGGTGAACGCAGTGCGCGTTTCGATAATAAAGGCGATCGTTTTTACGATCTAATTTCAGCGGTACATAAATCAATTCGCGGTTCTGCCCCGGATGCCGCTCTTTACTGGTACGCGCGTATTATTAGTGCAGGTGGCGATCCGCTCTACGTTGCGCGGCGCTTACTGGCGATTGCCTCTGAAGACATTGGTAACGCGGATCCCAGAGGTATGCAGGTGGCCATTGCCGCCTGGGATTGCTTCACCCGCGTAGGGCCAGCGGAAGGGGAGAGGGCTATTGCTCAGGCGATTGTTTATCTGGCCTGCGCCCCGAAAAGTAACGCCGTTTATACCGCGTTCAAAGCTGCAATGGCGGATGCGCGCGAACGTCCCGATTATGACGTGCCCGTCCATCTGCGTAACGCCCCAACGAAATTAATGAAAGAAATGGGCTACGGCCAGGAATACCGTTACGCCCATGACGAGCCCAATGCCTATGCCGCCGGGGAAGACTATTTCCCACCTGAAATGGCGCAAACTCGCTACTATCGGCCGACCAACAGAGGTCTGGAAGGTAAGATTGGCGAAAAGCTAGCCTGGCTGACCGAGCAGGATCAGAAAAGCCCCACAAAACGCTACCGCTAATGCAGGCGTTGCGGTAAGGTTAGCAAGACTATCAAAGCGGCCGCAGGCTGTGGCCGTACTCCTATAAATTCAATTCGATAAGCACAGGATAAGCATGCTCGATCCCAATCTGCTGCGTACAGAGCCAGACGCAGTCGCTGAAAAACTGGCACGCCGGGGCTTTAAGCTGGATGTAGACACGCTGCGCTCTCTGGAAGAGCGTCGTAAAGTACTGCAGGTCAAAACGGAAAATCTGCAGGCTGAACGTAACTCGCGATCGAAATCCATCGGCCAGGCGAAAGCGCGCGGAGAAGACATTGAGCCGCTGCGCCTGCAGGTTAACCAGCTGGGCGAAGAGCTGGATGCAGCGAAAAACGAGCTTGATTCTCTGCTGGCAGAAATTCGCGATATCTCGCTGACGCTGCCAAACATTCCTGATGACTGCGTGCCATTGGGCAAAGACGACAGCGAAAACGTCGAAGTCAGCCGCTGGGGCGAACCGCGTAAATTTGATTTCGAAGTGCGCGATCACGTAACCCTGGGCGAAATGGCAAAAGGCCTGGATTTCGCTGCGGCGGTGAAACTGACCGGTTCCCGTTTTGTAGTAATGCAGGGGCAGGTGGCGCGTATGCACCGTGCGCTGAGCCAGTTTATGCTGGATCTGCACACCGAGCAGCACGGTTACATGGAAAACTATGTTCCGTATCTGGTTAACCAGGACACGCTGTACGGTACCGGCCAGCTACCTAAATTTGGCGGTGACCTGTTCCATACCCGTCCATTGGAAGAAGAAGCAGACAGCAGTAACTATGCGCTGATCCCTACCGCAGAAGTGCCGCTGACCAACCTGGTTCGCGACGAGATCATCGACGAAGATTCCCTGCCGCTGAAGCTGACTGCGCACACGCCGTGCTTCCGCTCTGAAGCTGGTTCCTATGGCCGTGATACTCGCGGGCTGATTCGTATGCACCAGTTCGATAAAGTTGAGATGGTGCAGATCGTTCGCCCTGAAGACTCTATGGACGCGCTCGAAGAGATGACCGGCCATGCGGAGAAGGTTCTGCAACTGTTGGGTCTGCCATACCGTAAAGTGCTGCTTTGCAGCGGTGATATCGGTTTCGGTGCGCGCAAAACTTACGATCTGGAAGTCTGGCTGCCGGCACAGGATACGTACCGTGAGATCTCTTCCTGCTCCAACTGCTGGGACTTCCAGGCTCGCCGCCTGCAGGCCCGCTGCCGCAGTAAAGCAGACAAGAAAACTCGCCTGGTTCACACCCTGAACGGTTCTGGTCTGGCAGTTGGCCGTACTCTGGTCGCCGTCCTGGAAAACTACCAGCAGGCTGATGGCCGCATTCAGGTACCAGAAGTGCTGCGTCCTTACATGAATGGCCTGGAATACATCGGGTAATCCGCCGTTTGTGATGCATTGAAAAAGCGCCTCAGGGCGCTTTTTTTATACCCTAATTCCGAGGTTTTACGTCAACACCGCCTTTCTTGATACCAGACAATAACCCCTACTCCCAAAGAAGTATTATTGCTCACCGGAAGCGGGTGATGATTGTTCAATTAAAACTTCCATCTAATCATCATTTGACGGCCGTGCTTCACAAGGCGTGACGCGGCCAGGTCAATCCTTCAATAAAAATAAACCGGACACCCCTTTCACCCTTTAGCTGTGCAACGGAATGTGGGCTCTCAACCCGCGTGACCGCTGTCGGCTTATTTCAACTGTGAGCAAAACAAGTAGGTCACTATGACTGATAAAACCCCTAACGCGATCCTCGCGGCAGAGGTCAGCCGTCGTAAGCTGGTCCAAACCACGGCAATCGGTGGTTTAGCTGCTGCAACTAGCGCCTTCTCACTCCCCTTCTCCCGGCTCGCTTTTGCCGCTAAAACCGTTAATCCCGGTAGCAGTGAAAAAGTGGTCTGGAGCGCCTGCACGGTGAACTGTGGCAGCCGCTGCCCGTTGCGTATGCATGTGGTGGATGGCGAAATTAAATATGTCGAAACCGATAACACCGGCAATGACGATTATGAAGGTTTACACCAGGTTCGGGCCTGCCTGCGTGGTCGCTCTATGCGCCGACGGGTCTATAATGCTGATCGCCTGAAATACCCGATGAAACGCGTTGGCGCGCGTGGCGAAGGGAAGTTCGAGCGCATTAGCTGGGATGAAGCGTTTGATACCATTGCCCACAGCATGCAGAGCATCATTAAAGAGCATGGTAACGAAGCTATTTATCTGAACTACGGTACCGGTACGCTGGGTGGCACCATGACGCGTTCCTGGCCGCCGGGTTCTACGCTGATTGCTCGCCTGATGAACTGCTGCGGGGGCTACCTCAATCATTACGGGGACTATTCCACCGCACAGATTGCCGCCGGTCTGAATTATACCTACGGCGGCTGGGCGGACGGCAACAGCCCATCCGATATTGAAAACAGCAAGCTGGTGGTGCTGTTCGGCAATAATCCGGGCGAAACGAGGATGAGCGGTGGCGGGGTAACTTATTACCTCGAGCAGGCTCGCCAAAAGTCCAATGCCCGAATGATCATTATTGACCCACGTTACACCGACACCGGCGCAGGCCGGGAAGACGAGTGGATCCCTATTCGCCCTGGCACGGATGCGGCGCTGATTTCCGCGCTGGCGTGGGTCATGATTGACGAAAACCTCGTAGATCAGGCCTTTCTGGACAAATATTGCGTTGGCTATGATGAAAAAACGCTTCCGGCTGGCGCGCCGCGCAATGGCCACTACAAAGCTTACATCCTCGGTCAGGGGGCTGACGGCGTTGCCAAGACGCCTGAATGGGCTTCGCAGATAACCGGTATTCCGACCGATCGTATTATCAAACTTGCCCGGGAAATTGGCAGTGCTAAACCGGCCTTTATCAGCCAGGGGTGGGGGCCGCAGCGTCACTCTAACGGCGAGCTGGTTTCCCGTGCAATCGCCATGCTTTCTATCCTGACCGGTAACGTCGGTATTCACGGGGGCAACAGCGGGGCGCGTGAAGGTTCTTATAGCCTGCCGTTCGTGCGAATGCTTACGCTGGAAAACCCGGTTCAAACCAGTATTTCCATGTTTATGTGGACCGATGCCATCGAACGCGGCGCGGAGATGACAGCCACCCGCGACGGCGTGCGTGGTAAAGAGAAACTGGATGTACCGATTAAAATGGTCTGGAACTATGCCGGGAATTGCCTGATTAACCAGCATTCTCAGATCAACCGCACGCACGACATTCTGCAGGATGATAAAAAATGCGAAATGATCGTGGTAATCGACAACCATATGACGTCCTCTGCGAAATACGCCGATATTCTTCTGCCGGATTGCACGGCCTCTGAGCAGATGGATTTCTGCCTCGATGCTTCCTGCGGCAACATGTCTTATGTGATTTTTGCTGAACAGGCCATCAAGCCGCGTTTTGAATGCAAAACCATCTATGAAATGACCACCGAACTGGCGAAGCGTATGGGTGTGGAGCAGCGTTTCACGGAAGGACGGACGCAGGAAGGCTGGATGCGTCACCTGTACGCTCAATCTCAGGAAGCGATCCCTGAGCTGCCGAGCTTTGATGAGTTCCGCCAATTGGGGATGTTTAAAAAGCGTGACCCGGAAGGGCATCACGTCGCCTACAAAGCCTTCCGTGAAGATCCCCATGCCAACCCATTAACGACGCCGTCAGGGAAAATTGAGATCTATTCCGCTCAGCTTGCGGATATTGCCGCCACCTGGGAACTGCCGGAAGGGGATGTCATCGACCCGTTGCCGGTGTATAGCGCTGGTTTTGAGAACGTCGGCGATCCGCTGGCGGAAAAATGGCCGCTGCAGCTAACCGGCTTCCATTACAAAGCGCGGACGCACTCGACCTATGGCAACGTTGACGTGCTGAAGGCTGCCTGTCGCCAGGAGATGTGGATCAACCCGCTTGATGCAAAGCAGCGCGGCATCGCCAATGGTGATGAAGTCCGTATTTTTAACGACCGCGGGGAAGTCCGCATTAGCGCCAAAGTCACGCCACGCATCATTCCTGGCGTTGTCGCCTTAGGGGAAGGCGCCTGGTATAGCCCCGATGCCAATAAAGTCGACCGCGGGGGCAGCATCAATGTGCTGACCACCCAGCGCCCGTCACCGCTGGCAAAAGGCAATCCATCCCACAGTAACCTGGTCCAGGTTGAAAAGGCGTAAGGAGCAGTAAATGACAACCCAATATGGCTTTTATATCGACTCCAGTCGCTGCACAGGCTGCAA
The DNA here is from genome assembly GCF_059414925.1 of Cedecea sp. B1(4). Taxonomy (NCBI): domain Bacteria; kingdom Pseudomonadati; phylum Pseudomonadota; class Gammaproteobacteria; order Enterobacterales; family Enterobacteriaceae; genus Cedecea; species Cedecea sp. B1(4). The sequence continues at coordinate 63,948 of NZ_JCAHMZ010000001.1, forward strand.
AACCTGCGAACTGGCGTGCAAGGATTTTAAGAACCTGAGTCCGGAAGTTAGCTATCGCCGCATTTATGAATATGCGGGCGGTAACTGGCAGGAAGATAACGGTGTTTTTCATCAGGATGTATTTGCTTATTACCTCTCTATTTCCTGTAACCACTGTGAAGATCCGGCCTGTACTAAGGTCTGTCCGAGCGGTGCCATGCACAAGCGCGAAGATGGGTTTGTGGTGGTGAACGAAGAGGTTTGTATCGGCTGCCGCTACTGCCATATGGCGTGTCCGTACGGTGCGCCGCAGTACAACGAAGAGAAAGGCCACATGACCAAGTGTGACGGCTGTTATGAGCGCGTTGCCGAGGGGAAAAAGCCGATTTGTGTGGAATCCTGCCCGTTGCGAGCGCTGGATTTAGCGCCTGTCGACGAATTACGCCAAAAGTACGGGACTCAGGCCGCCATTGCGCCGCTGCCTGCATCGCACTTCACAAAACCAAATATCGTGATTAAACCTAACGCCAACAGCCGCCCAAGTGGGGATACCAGCGGTTATCTGGCCAACCCGAAGGAGGTGTGAGATGGGAAACGGATGGCATGAATGGCCACTGATGGTCTTTACGGTGTTAGGCCAGTGCGTTGCAGGCGGGTTTATCGTTATGGCCTTGGCGCTGTTGTATGGTGTGAAGGACAAGGCGGTTCGCAAGCGCGCCGAATTGCTGATGGTGGTGCTGTGGATCCTGATGGGCATCGGCTTTATTGCCTCAATTCTGCATCTCGGGTCGCCGCTGCGAGCGTTCAACTCCCTTAATCGCCTCGGCAGTTCAGCGCTAAGCAATGAAATTGCCAGCGGCTCGGTATTTTTTGCGGTGGGCGGTTTCTGGTGGCTTTTTACCGTGCTCGGAAAAATGCCCCAGGCGCTTGGTAAAAGCTGGGCCGTGCTGACCATGATTTTGGGCGTGGTATTTGTCTGGATGATGAGTCGGGTTTACCTGATCGACACGGTCCCGACTTGGTTTAGCGTCTGGACGCCGCTGAGCTTCTTCCTGACGATGTTTATCGGTGGTCCACTGCTGGGCTATTTGCTGCTTTCTGCAGCCGGGGTTAGCGGTTGGGGGATGCGTATATTGCCTGTCGTCTCGCTGCTTGCCTTGCTGGTTAGCATGGTTGTTGTGCTGATGCAGGGAATGGAACTGGCTACGCTGCATAACTCTATTCAACAGGCATCTGCGCTGGTGCCGGAGTACGGTTTGCTGATGGCCGGGCGGATGGTTCTGCTGGTGATTGCTCTGGTCGGCTGGATTGCACCGCAGCTGAAAGGCTATCGACCTGGCGTCGGTTGGCTGACGCTGGCGATGGTCTTGATGATTGCAGGTGAACTTATCGGTCGCGGCGTTTTCTACGGGTTGCATATGACGGTTGGTATGGCGATAGCGAGCTAACATTTCATCGAGTTATAAGCGCGCCTGAGGGCGCGCTTTTTAATCTTCTCGCATAAGAAAATTTCACCTGAATATCCATGAAATTTTTGATTGCTCATTTTGACCTGCTTCCCGCTATATCGCATCAAAAACAGCGAGATACAATTTACGTGACTCCGGTCACTTATTAGCAGGATAAGTTTTTCAAATCGTACCCGCTCAAACCCTACATACCCCCCATTATTGCTGGATTGACAATCAATTTACCGGTGGCATGATGCGCACAAATTTCCTGATTTCCTCACGGTTTGATACCCATGACCACCTATACCCGTCCCGTATTGCTCCTGCTTTGCGGGCTTTTGCTGCTGACTCTGGCGATGGCGGTTTTAAACACGCTTGTCCCGCTTTGGCTGGCTCACGATAATCTTCCTACCTGGCAGGTCGGGATGGTGGGCTCCGCCTACTTTACCGGCAACCTGGTCGGGACATTGATTACCGGATGGGTGATTAAGCGTCACGGGTTTAACCGTAGCTACTATCTTGCCTCCATTATCTTTGCCGTGGGCTGTATTGGCCTCGGGCTGATGGTTGGTTTCTGGAGCTGGATGGTCTGGCGCTTTGTGGCCGGCGTGGGCTGCGCCATGATTTGGGTTGTGGTTGAAAGCGCCCTGATGTGCAGCGGGACTTCCCGCAACCGTGGCCGTCTGCTGGCGGCTTATATGACCGTTTACTACATCGGGATGGTGGTCGGCCAACTGATGGTCAGCAAGCTTTCTACTGAGCTGATGAACGTTCTGCCCTGGGCTACCGCGCTGGTGCTGGCCGCTATTCTACCATTGCTGTTTACCCATATCGTGAGCGACGGGGATGAGCATCGGGATAACACTCCGGTCTGGCCGATGCTGCGTCTGCGTCAGGCTCGACTGGGCGTGAACGGCTGCATTATGTCAGGTATCGTACTCGGCTCTCTCTATGGTCTGATGCCGTTGTATTTGAACCATCAGGGCGTGAGTGACTCCGGTATTGGCTTCTGGATGGCGCTGATGATCAGCGCGGGTATTGTTGGTCAGTGGCCTATGGGGCGTCTGGCGGACAAATATGGCCGTCTTCTGGTGCTGCGTGTGCAGGTGTTTGTGGTGATTCTCGGCTGTCTGGCGATGCTCAGCAACGCCGCCATGGGGCCTGCGCTATTCGTTCTGGGGGCTTTTGGTTTCACGCTCTACCCGGTGGCTATGGCCTGGGCTTGCGAAAGGATTGAGCGTCATCAGTTGGTGGCGATGAATCAGGCGCTGTTGCTGAGCTACACCATCGGGAGCTTAATTGGGCCGACAGTGACTGCGCTGCTGATGCAAAACTACTCTGATAACGTGCTGTTTATCATGATGGCCGCCGTCTCATTTGTTTACCTGATGATGCTGCTGCGCAAGGCGGGCCATCATCCAACACCGGTGGCTCACGCTTAATCAGCTTGCCGCGTCTATAGACCCGATCTCATGGGCGTTTGTGACTGGTTGAGTTATGTGAGGCCCTGCTGAGAAGTGAGCGAGCCGGAAGAAAAATATACGTGCTCCCACTGAGGGGAGCACGGTTCGAATCAGTACATCACTTTATGGCCGTACTGCTCCAGAATACCTTTCACCCGCTCCATCGTTTCCTTCTTCGGCGGATGCACGCCATCCAGCTTGTATTCTTCGCCCATCGCCACCCACTTGTGTTTGCCCAGCTCGTGGTACGGCAGCAGCTCGATTTTTTCAACGTTGCCCATATCGCGGGTAAATTCCCCGAGTCGATGTGCAGAGTCGTCATCGTCAGACCAGCCCGGTACAACAACGTAGCGGATCCACACTTTAATGTCTTTTTTCGACAGATATTGCGCAAATTCAAGCGTGCGGTGGTTTGACACGCCCACCAGGTTTTGGTGGATTTCGTCGTTCATTTGCTTGAGATCGAGCATCACCAGATCGGTGACCTCCAGCAGCTCATCAATCACCGGATCGTAGCGGCGAACAAAGCCGTTGGTGTCCAGGCAGGTATGAATCCCTTCTTTGTGACAGGCGCGGAACCAGTCACGTACGAACTCGGCCTGCAGAATAGCTTCGCCGCCGGATGCGGTAACGCCGCCGCCCGAGGCATTCATGAAGTGGCGATAGGTAACAACTTCTTTCATCAGTTCTTCTACTGTCACTTCTTTGCCACCGTGGGTGTCCCAGGTGTCGCGGTTGTGGCAGTAAAGGCAGCGCATCAGGCAGCCCTGAAAGAAGGTGATAAAACGAATACCGGGGCCGTCCACGGTACCGCAGGATTCAAAAGAGTGAATTCGTCCGATTGCTGACATTGCGGTGATCTCTCCAGATGTGGCCCGTCCAGGGCCTGTGTCGTGCACAGCTCAAGCCGGCTGTGTTAAGTCTGTTTTGACAGATACCCAGAGTATAGATAGCTGGCAAAGCAGGCTGAGGGTAGGGAGGTGAGTAAAAAGGCCCCACGGGAGTGGAGCCTTTATATAGTACGCTTCTTCAGTCTGACAAGGAATTAGATGGACTGAGTGAAGGTACGGGTAATAACGTCCTGCTGCTGCTCTTTAGTCAGCGAGTTGAAACGAACGGCATAACCGGATACGCGAATGGTCAGCTGAGGATATTTCTCAGGGTTTTCCATCGCATCCAGCAGCATTTCACGGTTCATTACGTTGACGTTCAGGTGCTGACCACCTTCGATATTTGCTTCGTGGTGGAAGTAACCATCCATCAGACCTGCAAGGTTGGTTTTACGCACGTCATCGTCTTTACCCAGCGCGTTTGGCACGATGGAGAAGGTATAAGAGATACCATCTTTCGCGTAGGCAAACGGCAGTTTAGCGACGGAGGTCAGAGAGGCAACGGCACCTTTCTGGTCACGACCGTGCATTGGGTTAGCACCTGGGCCGAACGGAGTACCTGCACGACGACCGTCTGGGGTGTTACCGGTTTTCTTACCATAAACCACGTTAGAGGTGATGGTCAGAACAGACTGGGTCGCGATAGCGCCACGGTAGGTGGTCAGTTTCTGAATTTTCTTCATGAAACGTTCTACCAGGTCAACGGCGATGTCATCTACGCGAGGATCGTTGTTACCGAACTGTGGATATTCACCTTCGATTTCGAAGTCGATAGCCAGACCGTCTTCGTCGCGGATAGGTTTCACTTTCGCATATTTGATTGCAGACAGGGAGTCAGCCGCAACGGACAGGCCAGCGATACCACAAGCCATGGTGCGAACAACGTCACGGTCGTGCAGAGCCATCAGAGACGCTTCGTAGCTGTATTTATCATGCATGTAGTGAATGATGTTCAGCGCGGTAACGTACTGTTTAGCCAGCCAGTCCATGAAGTGATCCAGACGATCCAACACATTGTTGTAGTCCAGAACATCGGCAGTGATTGGTGCTTCTTTAGGACCAACCTGCATTTTCAGTTTTTCATCGATGCCGCCGTTGATAGCGTACAGCATGGTTTTCGCCAGGTTTGCACGAGCACCGAAGAACTGCATTTGCTTACCAACGATCATCGGGCTTACGCAGCATGCGATAGCGTAGTCATCGTTGTTGAAGTCAGGACGCATCAGATCGTCATTCTCGTACTGCAGAGAAGAGGTATCGATGGAGACTTTAGCCGCGTATTTTTTGAAGTTCAGTGGCAGTTTTTCAGACCACAGAATGGTGATGTTTGGCTCCGGAGAAGGCCCCATGGTGTACAGGGTGTTCAGGAAGCGGAAGCTGTTTTTGGTCACCAGAGTACGGCCATCAACGCCCATACCGCCGATAGATTCCGTTGCCCAGATTGGGTCGCCGGAGAACAGCTCATCATATTCAGGGGTACGCAGGAAGCGAACCATACGCAGTTTCATGACCAGGTGGTCAATCATTTCCTGAGCGTCTTGCTCGTTAATTTTGCCTGCTTTGATGTCGCGCTCGATGTAAGCATCCAGGAAGGTGGATACGCGACCGAAGGACATTGCAGCGCCGTTCTGAGATTTAACCGCAGCCAGGTAGCCGAAGTAAGTCCACTGAATAGCTTCCTGAGCGTTGGTAGCAGGACCGGAGATGTCGTAGCCATATTTGGCGGCCATCTCTTTGATCTGACCCAGCGCGCGGTGCTGTTCGGAGATTTCTTCACGCAGACGGATAGTCGCTTCCAGATCTTCACCGTTTTCCAGTTTGGTTTGCAGTGAGTTGAACTGAGCGAATTTGTCTTTCATCAGGTAGTCGATACCGTACAGCGCAACGCGACGGTAGTCACCGATGATACGCCCACGGCCATAGGCATCCGGTAGACCGGTAATAACACCGGATTTACGGCAGTTCAGGATGTCTTTGGTGTAAACGTCAAACACGCCCTGGTTGTGGGTTTTGCGGTATTCGGTGAAGATCTTTTTCAGCATTGGGTCGAGTTCGCGACCGTATACTTTGCAAGAACCTTCGACCATTTTGATGCCGCCGAAAGGAATGATGGCGCGTTTCAGAGGAGCATCGGTCTGCAGACCCACGATAGTTTCGAGGGACTTGTTGATGTAGCCCGCATCGTGAGCGGTGATGGTAGACGCGAGGTCGGTATCGAAGTCAACTGGTGCGTGAGTGCTGTTTTCCAGTTTGATGCCTTCCATCACGCTGTCCCACAGTTTGGTAGTTGCGTCGGTAGCACCTGCCAGGAAGGACTCGTCACCCTCGTACGGGGTGTAGTTTTTCTGAATAAAGTCACGGACGTTAACTTCATTCTGCCAGTCGCCTTTAGCAAAACCTTCCCAGGCTGTGGCTAACTTTTCATTTTGCTCGGACATGTAACACCTACCTTTAATGTGGAGTTCTTAAACCTGCGTACTGACGTAGCTTAGTGCTTGTCGCCACCGCGCAGATAAATTACCCAGTATGTCAACCCAACCAGTAAACCTCCGCCGATGATGTTTCCGATGGTGACTGGAATCAGGTTATCGGTGATGAAGTTCAGCACGGTCAGATGCGAGAAACTTTCCGGAGAAGACCCTACGGCAGTCCAGAATTCCGGGCTGGCAAAGTCACGAACCACGATAGCCATCGGGATCATGAACATATTTGCGATGCTGTGCTCAAAGCCGCTGGCAACAAACATGGCAACCGGAAGGATCATAGCAAACATTTTGTCCATCAGGCTGCGGCCGGAGTAGCTCATCCAGACGGCGAGACACACCATCAGGTTTGCCAGAATGCCAAGGCAGACGGCCTCAACAAACGTGTGGTGCATTTTATGATCTGCGGTTTGCAGGACATTCAGTCCCCATGCGCCGTTGGCGGTCATATACATGCCGGACAGCCAGATCAGCAGTACAAAGAGTAGAGCACCGATCAGGTTACCGATGTAGACGTTAGCCCAGTTACGCAGTAGCTGGCCCCAAGTGATACGGCCGCTGGCTTTGGCTACGACGATAAGCACGGTGGAGGTGAAAAGGTCAGCACCGCAGATAACGCAAAGAATTAAACCCAGTGAGAAGCATGTGCCGCCAATCAGCTTGGCAATCCCAAACGGAATCGTGGATGTGCCTGTGGTGGCGGTGATGTAGAACACGAAGGCAATCGAAATGAAGACGCCGGCGGTAATCGCTAAGTAAAAGGTCGTTAGCGGTTGTTTTGTTGCTTTATAGACGCCAGCATCTTCGGCAATTTTTGCCATCGCTGGTGGAAGTACTAGATCAAAAGGGTTGTCAGCTTTCACACTAACTCTCTCTTATTTAATTCGGCGAGGAGATACTAACAAAGCATTATAGAGTAAAAATTGATGTGGATCATATCTCGCCAAGCTAATAGGCACTGAAAAAGCAGGTGTTTACCTGTTTTTCATCTTATTTTATTGATTGTAAACGAAAAAATAAATTTTAATAATTATAGATAAAATTGAATTAAGCATCCCCCTTACGCGAAATTGGTTAATTATAATGGGGTATTTTTATATTTTGATAACATTATCGCCGCAGCCAAAAAATAACCATTTACCTGAGGTTAACCAAAAAATTACATAATAAATTATTATTGTTTTAATAATAAAAAGGGGCGCAAAAAAGCGCCCCGTAATATAGCTCAGACAAGGTGCAGTGCGCACCAGGAAGTTGTCAGGAAATTACTTTACCTGCCAATATTTGGCTTTAGCGCGCTGTAATTTTTCGTACGCGGCCAGCAGCGCCTGATGCGCCGGGAAAGCTTTCAGATCTTTATCCACTGGCTGCAGTCCATAAAAGGCCGCTTCACCGCTCATTGCCGCGCTGGCGGCATCCACGGCTTCAGCCCCGTACATACGGACGAAAGCGTTCAGGTATTGCAGAGGCTCACGCTCTTCTTCCTGTGACAACAGAAGCAGAGTTTGCAGGCAGCGGTAGTAGTTGGCACGCTCAGGACTAAAGATGGAAGCGTTGAACTCCATGGTCCATTCGGTCCAGATCAGTGCCTGCTCAAGATCGCCGCCCGCTAGCGCTAGCATGGCTTTCAGCTCGCCAATGCGCAGCGTGTACCAGCCGTTATCTTTCCCGGTTGCCAGGCCCAGTAACTCGCGTACGCGGGTAAAGTCATCGTGGCCTTCGTCGTCCAGTTGAGCAATCAGATCCAGGTAGTCCTGCTGCTCCCATTCGCTGTCCGGCAGCGCAAGAATCGTTTCACGCAGGTGGCTGCCCATACTGTTGTTGGCCAGCAGCAGGTCGTCGGCAGGGTAAATATCAGACATGCCTGGGACGATAATACGGCAGGCGTAAACGTCTAAATGCTCGTAGTCGGCGATATACACTTCTTTATCTTCCGACTTGAAGATAGCCATCAGCGTAGCGAACTCTTCTTCCGTTGTGCCAGCAAAGCTCCAGTCAGCAAACGGGTAATCTGCATCCTGCTTGAACATATCCCAGGAAATCAGGCCGCTGGAATCGATGAAGTGTGTTTCCAGGTTAGCGTGTTCAGCGACTTCTTCATCGTCGAAGGTTGGCGGCGTAAAGACATCCAGATCTTTCAGACCGCGCCCCTGCAGCAGCTCGGTGACGGTACGCTCCAGCGCTACGCCAAAATCAGGGTGCGCGCCGAAGGAAGCGAAACAGGTTCCGTTGGCCGGATTGAACAGCACGACGCAGATAACCGGGTACTTACCGCCCAGAGAACCGTCGTACGCAAAAATAGGGAAACCTTCAGCTTCAAGCGTTTTAATGGACTCCACGACGCCCGGATAGCGGGCCAGCACATCCTGTGGGATCTCTGGCAGGCTGATGCTTTCTGCGATAATGCGGTTTTTGATATGACGCTCGAAGACTTCAGACAGACCCTGGACCCGTGCTTCATTAGCCGTGTTGCCCGCAGACATGCCGTTGGAGACGTACAGGTTACCAATGATGTTCATCGGGATATAAACAGTTTGCAGATCTGACTGGCGGGTGAACGGCAGAGCACAAATACCGCGCTCTTCGTTCCCGGACTGCAGATCGATCAGCATCCCAGCGCCGACTTCGTTTTCCGGGTCGTAGAAAGCGCGCAGACGATCGTCGAGGATGCCCTCAGGCAGTTGGTCATCTTCCGGCAGCGGGAACCATTTCTCGTTCGGGTAATGCACGAACGGGCCGTTCGCAATCGTATTGCCCAGCCAGAAGTCGGCGAAGAAGTAGTTAGTCGACAGACGTTCAAAATATTCACCCAGCGCGGATGCCAGCGCGGCTTTTTTGGTCGCACCTTTACCGTTGGTGAAGCACAGGGCGCTGTCTTTGTCGCGGATATGCACCGACCAAACGTTTGGTACTGGATTAAGCCAGGAGGCTTCTTCGATATTAAAACCGAGGTCGGTCAGCTTTTTCTGGAAGCGAGCGATGGAGTCTTCCAGGGCGGCATCTTTGCCGGGGATAAATGTCTGGGTCATGGGGTTCACTTTAATGGTACGCAAAACGCGCAATGATACGGGTTTTACCGGGCAGACGCTATCCTCCGCACGGTGCAGGCGACGCTAGCATAACAGGCTATGCCTGCTTACAGTAACTCGCTGTTATGGTAGTAAAATGACTGGCCGCCAGTGGGCATGTCCGTCGTATTGCCTTGCCGTCGGAAATCGGGCAGTTTTTTCACTTGCCGGAAGATTGTGTTGTGTGATTTTGCTCACATTGGTCTTCCGCGAGGGATTAACCATTGCAACACTGCGCCGCTGAATGATAAAACCGATAATGTAATAAAAACTTATTGCTCGAGGCGTGGTGAGGGGAAATGACACAGGTATACAATTTTAGTTCTGGTCCGGCGATGCTGCCGGCTGAAGTACTTCGTCGTGCACAACAGGAGCTGTGCGACTGGCACGGTCTGGGCACTTCCGTAATGGAAATTAGCCACCGTGGTAAAGAGTTTATTCAGGTCGCTGAAGAGGCGGAAAAAGATTTTCGCGATCTGCTGCAAATCCCCTCCAACTATAAAGTTTTATTCTGCCACGGCGGTGGGCGCGGTCAGTTTGCAGGCGTGCCGCTGAATATTCTCGGTGACAAAACCACCGCCGACTATATTGACGGCGGCTACTGGGCAAATAGCGCAATTAAAGAAGCGAAAAAATACTGCCAGCCGGTTGCTCATGACGTGAAAATCACCGTGGACGGTAAACGTGCTATCAAGCCAATGAGTGAATGGCTGGTATCTGATAACAGCGCGTTTCTGCACTATTGTCCGAACGAGACAATTGACGGTATCTCAATCGATGAAACCCCAGATTTTGGTGATACCGTTGTTGCCGCCGATTTCTCTTCTACTATTCTGTCTCGCCCTATCGACGTTAGCCGTTTCGGCGTTATCTATGCTGGCGCACAGAAAAACATCGGCCCTGCCGGCCTGACGCTGGTTGTTGTTCGTGAAGATCTGCTAGGTAAGGCGCACAAATCGTGTCCGTCGATTATCGATTACACCGTGCTGAACGATAATGACTCAATGTTCAACACGCCGCCGACTTTTGCCTGGTATCTGGCAGGCCTGGTCTTTAAATGGCTGAAAGAGCAGGGCGGCGTTGCCTCGATGGATCGTATCAACCAGGCCAAGGCTGAGTTGCTGTACGGCGTGATTGATAATAGTGATTTCTATCGTAACGATGTTGCGGCTTCTAACCGCTCCCGGATGAACGTTCCGTTCCAACTTGCGGATAGCGCGCTGGACAAAGTGTTCCTTGACGAGTCCTTCGCTGCGGGCCTGCATTCCCTGAAAGGTCACCGCGTTGTAGGTGGTATGCGCGCCTCGATTTACAACGCGATGCCGCTCGATGGCGTCAAAGCGTTGACTGACTTCATGGTGGACTTCGAGCGTCGCCACGGTTAATTAATGCAGTAGCACTTCGCCCTGCGGCCCGTCTGCGGGGTTTTTATTCTGTTTGAGTTGAGAGTATTTTTCCCATGCTGGAATCCCTGACGTTACAACCCATCGCGCTGGTCGACGGCACCATTAATCTGCCAGGTTCAAAAAGCGTGTCTAACCGCGCGCTGCTACTGGCCGCGCTGGCCAATGGCACCACGGTGCTGACCAATTTGCTGGATAGCGATGATGTCCGCCATATGCTTAACGCGCTGAAGGCGTTGGGCGTGAGCTATACGCTTTCGGCGGATCGTACCCGTTGTGAAGTCACCGGCGTGGCCGGCCCTCTGCAGGCACATGGTGAGCTGGAACTCTTTTTAGGGAATGCTGGCACCGCTATGCGTCCGCTGGCTGCAGCGTTATGCCTCGGCAGTAGCAACATTGTGCTGACCGGCGAGCCGCGTATGAAAGAGCGCCCAATCGGCCATCTTGTCGATGCGCTGCGCCAGGGTGGAGCGAACATTGAGTACCTTGAGCAAGAAAATTACCCGCCGCTGCGTCTGCGTGGCGGCTTTGGCGGCGGCAAGGTTGAAGTGGACGGCAGCGTATCCAGCCAGTTCCTGACCGCGCTACTGATGACCGCACCTCTGGCTGCACATGACACTGAAATCACCATTAAAGGCGAGCTGGTTTCCAAACCTTATATCGATATCACGCTGCATCTGATGAAAACTTTCGGCGTGGAAGTTGAAAACCGCGACTATCGCAGTTTCCTGATTCGCGGCGCACAACAGTATCAATCCCCAGGGGCTTACCTGGTAGAAGGTGATGCCTCCTCCGCCTCTTACTTCCTGGCCGCTGGGGCAATTAAAGGTGGCGTGGTCAAAGTTACCGGCATCGGGCGGAACAGCGTGCAGGGCGATATTCGCTTTGCTGATGTACTTGAGAAAATGGGCGCGAAAGTGACCTGGGGCGATGACTTCATTAGCTGTGAACGTGGTGAGCTAAACGCGATCGACATGGATATGAACCATATCCCGGATGCGGCAATGACTATCGCGACCGCGGCCCTGTTTGCTAAAGGCACGACCACGCTGCGTAACATCTACAACTGGCGCGTAAAAGAAACCGATCGCCTGAGCGCAATGGCGACGGAATTACGAAAAGTTGGTGCAGAAGTTGAAGAGGGCGAAGACTATATTAGCGTTACGCCACCGGCTAAGCTGACGTTTGCTGAAATCGGCACTTACAACGATCACCGTATGGCGATGTGTTTCTCGCTGGTGGCGTTGTCCGATACGCCAGTAACGATTCTTGACCCTGGCTGCACGGCAAAAACCTTCCCTGATTATTTCGAGCAGTTAGCTCGCATCAGTACGCCTGTATAACGTTTGTAAAACCGCATCGTCTGATGCGGTTTTTCTTTCTCTCTACGATTCCTTACAGCGTCCGTTGCGCAATTCTTCTACACTCAGCCTGATTCCCGTGGATATTTGTCTGGAAAGATAACAGTCCTGGCGGTTGCGGCGTATAATGCGCGGCGTTTACCACCCGCGAATCCAGCGATAGAGGAGAAAACGATGACGGCATCCGCCCCGGTAATAACGATTGATGGCCCAAGTGGCGCCGGTAAAGGCACGCTTTGTAAGGCCATGGCCGAAGCGCTGCAGTGGCATCTGCTGGACTCTGGTGCGATTTATCGCGTTCTGGCGCTCGCGGCGTTACATCACCATGTTGATGTGTCTTCCGAAGACGCACTGGTACCCCTTGCGGCCCACCTGGACGTTCGGTTTATTTCCACCGACGGCAATTTGGAAGTGATTCTCGAAGGGGAAGACGTTAGCGCTGAAATTCGCACTCAGGAAGTGGCAAACGCGGCTTCTCAGGTGGCCGCGTTCCCGCGTGTGCGAGAAGCCTTGCTGCGCCGCCAGCGCGCTTTCCGCGAAGCGCCGGGTCTGATTGCAGACGGTCGCGATATGGGGACCGTTGTGTTCCCGGATGCGCCGGTGAAAATTTTCCTTGATGCCTCCTCTGAAGAGCGCGCCCACAGGCGCATGCTACAGTTGCAGGAGAAGGGCTTTAGTGTTAACTTTGAGCGCCTTTTGGCCGAGATCAAGGAACGCGACGATCGCGACCGTAATCGGTCTGTAGCGCCGTTAGTGCCTGCTGCCGATGCTTTAGTTCTGGATTCAACCAGTATGAGCATTGAGCAAGTGATTGAAAAAGCGCTACAATACGCCCGCGAAAAGCTGGCGCTCGCTTGAGATAGCGACCCATTTTGTAGTACCCCCGCTGCAATGGAGTGTGAGCGGGTATGTAAAACAACCCCATCCGGCATGAGGCCAGATGGACGTTAATCTAACTTTTGAAGATTAAACATGACTGAATCTTTTGCTCAACTATTTGAAGAATCCCTTAAAACAATCGAAACCCGTCCGGGTTCCATCGTTCGTGGTGTTGTTGTTGCTATCGACAAAGACGTCGTTCTGGTTGATGCGGGCCTGAAATCTGAATCTGCAATTCCTGCAGAGCAGTTCAAAAACGCAGCCGGCGAACTGGAAATCCAGGTTGGTGACGAAGTTGACGTTGCGCTGGACGCAGTAGAAGACGGCTTCGGTGAAACCCTGCTGTCCCGTGAAAAAGCTAAACGTCACGAAGCTTGGATCACGCTGGAAAAAGCTTACGAAGAAGCTGAAACTGTGGTTGGTGTTATCAACGGCAAAGTTAAAGGTGGCTTCACTGTTGAGCTGAACGGTATTCGTGCGTTCCTGCCAGGTTCCCTGGTTGACGTTCGTCCAGTTCGCGACACTCTGCACCTCGAAGGCAAAGAGCTTGAGTTCAAAGTGATCAAGCTGGACCAGAAGCGCAACAACGTTGTTGTTTCCCGTCGTGCGGTTATCGAGTCTGAGAACAGCGCAGAGCGCGATCAGCTGCTTGAAAACCTGCAAGAAGGCATGGAAGTTAAAGGTATCGTTAAGAACCTCACTGACTACGGTGCATTCGTTGACTTGGGTGGCGTTGATGGCCTGCTGCACATCACCGATATGGCATGGAAACGCGTTAAGCATCCAAGCGAAATCGTGAACGTTGGCGACGAAATCACTGTTAAAGTGCTGAAGTTCGACCGCGAGCGTACTCGTGTTTCCCTCGGCCTGAAACAGCTGGGCGAAGATCCATGGGTAGCTATCGCTAAGCGTTATCCAGAAGGTACCAAACTGACTGGCCGCGTGACCAACCTGACCGACTACGGCTGCTTCGTTGAAATCGAAGAAGGCGTTGAAGGCCTGGTTCACGTTTCCGAAATGGATTGGACCAACAAAAACATCCACCCATCCAAAGTTGTTAACGTTGGTGATGTAGTGGAAGTTATGGTTCTGGATATCGACGAAGAACGTCGTCGTATCTCCCTGGGTCTGAAGCAGTGCAAAAACAACCCATGGCAGCAGTTCGCGGAAACCCACAACAAGGGTGATCGTGTTGAAGGTAAAATCAAGTCTATCACTGACTTCGGTATCTTCATCGGCCTGGACGGCGGCATCGACGGCCTGGTTCACCTGTCTGACATCTCCTGGAACGTTGCGGGCGAAGAAGCAGTACGTGAATACAAAAAAGGCGACGAAATTGCAGCCGTTGTTCTGCAGGTTGACGCAGAGCGTGAGCGTATCTCCCTGGGCGTTAAGCAGCTCGCAGAAGATCCGTTCAACAACTACGTTGCGCTGAACAAGAAAGGTACTATCGTTACTGGTAAAGTAACGGCAGTTGACGCGAAAGGTGCTACAGTTGAATTAGCAGATGGCGTAGAAGGCTACCTGCGTGCTTCTGAAGCTTCCCGCGACCGCGTTGAAGATGCAACTCTGGTTCTGAACGTTGGCGACGACGTTGAAGCTAAATTCACCGGCGTTGATCGTAAAAACCGTGTTGTTAGCCTGTCTGTTCGTGCTAAAGACGAAGCTGACGAGAAAGATGCAATTGCGACTGTTAACAACAAACAGGAAGAAGGCAACTTCTCTAACGCAATGGCTGAAGCATTCAAAGCAGCTAAAGGCGAGTAATCGTCCGAGCGTTGTATCCCGGCTTTTGCCAGGGTATAAAATCAGGGCGGCTTCGGCCGCCCTTGTTCGATTGAGAGCTGTAAGCTAATTTTCCTGAAAGGAAACCGGAGGAATCATGACCAAGTCAGAATTGATCGAAAGACTTGCAACCCAGCAATCTCACATCCCTGCAAAAGCAGTAGAAGATGCGGTGAAGGAAATGCTGGAGCATATGGCCTCTACGCTCGCCGAGGGTGAACGTATTGAAATCCGGGGTTTCGGCAGTTTCTCCTTACACTATCGCGCTCCTCGCACCGGACGTAACCCGAAAACCGGCGACAAAGTGGATCTGGAAGGTAAATACGTTCCACACTTTAAGCCAGGCAAAGAGTTGCGTGACCGCGCCAATATTTACGGCTAATTCCTTAGAGTTAGCAAAAATGGCACCTCAAATGAGGTGCCATTTTTTTTACTGATTTTGCTATTTTGCGAGCGCCTTCCTGAAGGCTAACGCAATATTGTTAAGCCGGATTCATCGGAGTTCAGGCCATCACGTATTTCTCCAATTGCTTCCTGATTTAATCTCAAGATTCCCGCACACTTCCTGTAACAAGGAGGTGGATGTGTTTTCTATTCCTGCCGTTGCTGGCGCCGTTCTGATTAGCGCTTTACCACTGTTATGGATGTCGGTTATTCCAGAACAAAATGGGATTTTACTGTTCGTGGCGGCTGCACTGACACTGGCCTGTTTTTGGGGCCGTATCGTTTGGGTGAGCTATCTGGTGCTTTGCCTTTTATTCTTGAGCTGGAGCCTGTTGGGTGCGCGGCAAATGCTGGATATTTTCTCTGAGTTTGGGGAGAAACCGCTGACCGTGCAGGTGAAAATTACGAGAAGTGATGGCGAAAAACGGCATGAACTGCGGATAGTCAAACGGGATGATCGTTACCTGTTTCCTGCGCCAGGCGTTGTATTGCGAAATAGCGTATTGCCTGAGCCTGTTTGTGAGGGGCAAACATGGTTAATGACGCTACGCCTTCGCCCGGTACATGGGCGTCTTAATGAAGGTATTTTTGACGGACAGCGCTATGCGCTTTCGCAGATGCTGCCGTTTAGTGGTCGGGTGTTGAAAGCAAGCCTTCTATCGGGCGGCTGTAATCTCCGAGGTAAATGGCTCCAACAAGCCAAAAATGCTACCGCTAATCTCCCGTGGCAGGGTGTGATTATCGCTCTGGGCTTTGGGGAGCGAATAGATGTCAGCGAAGACGTCAAAAAAATCATGCGTGATACCGGGACTGCACATCTGATGGCCATTTCTGGGCTGCATATTGCGTTAGCCGGTGGGATTGGCTGGCTGTTTGCTCGGGTTCTGCAATTTTGCCTGCCAGCTTCGATGATAGGGTTTCGTTTTCCCCTCGTGATGAGTTTTAGCGTCGCGCTATTTTACACTTGGTTGTCAGGGATGAATCCGCCGGCGGTCAGAACCCAGGTTGGAATGGGCATTTGGGCAATATTACGTCTGAGCGGCAGAAAGTGGTCATCCTGGGATGTGTTGTTGTGCTGTGTCGCGGGTATTGTGTTTAGCGAACCGATGGCTATCTTGTCTGAAAGTCTTTGGCTTTCCGCACTTGCGGTATGCGGGCTTATCTTTTGGTACCAGTGGGTGCCGCTGCCTCGCATGACGATAAATCGCTGGCTTCGGCCTTTTACCGATCTGCTTTATTTGCAAACAGGGATTACGCTGTTGCTCATTCCACTTCAGGTGATTTTATTTCACGGCATCAGTATGACTTCGCTGGCCGCTAATCTCTTCGCTGTGCCGTTGGTTACCTTCGTTAGCGTGCCTTTCATTTTAGCCGGTATGGTGTTCGGAGAAGTCCCTGTCATTGGCGAGGTGCTTTGGTCACTGGCCGATAAATCACTTGCAGGAGTATTCGGATTACTGGCTGGGTTGCCGGATGGGTGGAAAGAACTCGATCGCCGTTATCAATTTCTGGCGTTCATTGCCTGGTGGGCCATAGTGATGTGGCGATTCGGTTTTTGGCGAAGCTCTTTCGCTACGACTATAGCCGTGTTGCTTATGATGATGTTTCCCTTTTGGCGTAAGCCGGAGGCCAATAGCTGGGCCGTCCATATGCTTGATGTGGGCCATGGGCTTGCCGTGGTTATTGAGCGTGAAGGGAAAGCGTTACTCTACGACACAGGCAACGCATGGCCCGGGGGAGACGCGGCTAAAACCGTGATTATTCCCTGGTTAAAATGGCGAAACCTTCAGCCAGAGCAGGTCATTATTAGCCATGAACATCTTGATCATATCGGCGGATTGAAAAGTCTTAAGCAGCAGTGGCCTGCTTTAAATATTCGTAGCCCTTTGCGCTGGAAGGGACATGAGCCTTGCTTTCGTGGTCAACACTGGGCATGGCAGGAGATTCAATTCGATGTGCTGTGGCCCCCCGAAGAGTATGAGGGGAGCAGCAACAATCGCTCTTGTGTGGTTAAAGTTAGTCACGGGGGATTCAGCCTTTTGCTTACGGGGGACCTGGAGACGAATGCGGAATTGGCTATGCTGAGAAAACGGTGGCAAACGCTAGAAGCAAACGTCCTGCAGGTTCCACATCACGGGAGCCGAACTTCGTCCAGCGGTCCTTTACTGAGAGCCGTTTCAGGCAGCGTGGCACTGGCTTCTGCTTCCAGGTTTAACGCCTGGCGCTTACCGTCTTCAACAATTATTCATCGTTACCGGCAATACGGTTATCAGTGGCATGACACGGCTCAATCAGGGCAGCTGACAATTGAAATAAAAGGTGATAAATGGCAAATCTCTGGCTTCAGAGAACAAATATTGCCCCGTTGGTATCATCAGTGGTTTGGCGTCACCCGAGATAATGGGTAGAATATGCGGCTATTTCATAAAAGGCTGGTTCGACTTAATGCAGAACGATAAAGATCTCTCCACATGGCAGACTTTCCGCCGGCTCTGGCCGATGATTTCCCCCTTTAGAACGGGTCTGATTGTGGCTGGGATAGCGTTAATCCTCAATGCGGCGAGTGATACCTACATGCTTTCGCTGCTTAAACCATTACTGGATGATGGTTTTGGTAAAACGGACTCTTCTGTACTGCTATGGATGCCAGTGGCCGTGATTGCGTTGATGCTGCTGCGCGGCGTGACCAGCTATGTTTCAAGCTACTGTATTTCATGGGTGTCAGGTATGGTGGTCATGAACATGCGTCGCCGACTGTTCAGCCACATGATGGGGATGCCGGTTTCATTCTTCGACCAGCAGTCCACCGGGACGTTACTCTCCCGTATTACCTATGATTCTGAGCAGGTTGCCTCTTCCTCTTCCGGCGCGCTGATCACCGTTGTCCGTGAGGGAGCATCAATTATTGGCCTGTTTATATTGATGTTCTGGTACAGCTGGCAGCTTTCAGTGATCCTGATCGTGTTGGCACCGGTTGTGTCTTTTGCCATTCGCTTCGTCTCTAAGCGCTTCCGTAATATCAGCAAAAACATGCAGAATACCATGGGGCAGGTGACAACCAGCGCAGAGCAGATGCTGAAGGGGCACAAAGAAGTGCTTATTTTCGGCGGCCAGCAGGTAGAAACCGACCGCTTTGACAAAGTCAGTAACCGCATGCGTAATCAGGGGATGAAGCTGGTTTCAGCCTCTTCTATCTCTGATCCGATTATTCAGCTTATTGCTTCCCTTGCGTTGGCCTTTGTGCTTTATGCCGCCAGCTTCCCTAGCGTGATGGAAACCCTGACAGCCGGCACCATTACCGTGGTGTTCTCCTCCATGATTGCGCTAATGCGTCCGCTTAAGTCACTGACTAACGTCAACGCTCAATTCCAGCGCGGGATGGCAGCGTGCCAAACGCTGTTCTCTATCCTTGACTCTGAGCAGGAAAAGGACGGTGGCAAACTGGTCATCGAACGTTCTAAAGGTGACGTTGAATTCCGCAATGTGACCTTCACCTATCCAGGCCGTGATGTCCCGGCGCTGCGCAATATCAACCTGACCATTCCAGCAGGAAAAACCGTTGCGCTGGTAGGGCGTTCAGGTTCGGGGAAATCGACGATTGCCAGCCTGATCACGCGTTTCTACGAGCAGCAGGAAGGTGCAATCCTGATTGACGGGCACGACATACGCGAATACACCCTTGCGTCTCTGCGTAATCAGGTGGGGTTGGTGTCGCAAAATGTTCATCTCTTTAACGATACCGTAGCGAATAATATTGCCTACGCTCGTACCGGAGAGTATTCCCGCGAAGATATCGAAAAGGCCGCGCGCATGGCTTACGCGATGGACTTCATTAGCAAAATGGACAACGGGCTGGATACCATTATCGGTGAGAATGGTGTGCTTCTGTCTGGTGGCCAGCGTCAGCGTATCGCTATCGCTCGCGCGCTGCTGCGTGACAGCCCAATCCTGATCCTGGATGAAGCAACCTCTGCGCTCGACACGGAGTCGGAGCGCGCGATTCAATCTGCCCTGGATGAACTGCAAAAAAACCGCACATCACTGGTGATTGCTCACCGTCTGTCGACAATTGAGCAGGCTGATGAAATCGTGGTGGTGGAAGATGGTTGTATCGTCGAACGCGGGCCTCACCTGGAGCTGCTGGCCCATCGTGGCGTCTATGCCCAGCTACATAAGATGCAATTCGGCGAATGATAGAGCGTATCTGGTCGGGAAAATCACCTCTCTACCTACTGCTGTTGCCGCTTTCCTGGCTTTATGGCCTGGTGAGCGGCGTTATTCGCCTGTCTTATCGTATTGGTCTGCGTGCCATATGGCGTGCCCCTGTACCTGTGGTGGTCGTTGGAAACCTGACGGCGGGGGGAAACGGGAAAACACCCGTTGTTATCTGGCTTGTAGAACAGCTACAGCAGCGTGGCGTGCGAGTTGGCGTTGTGTCCCGGGGCTACGGCGGAAAAGCGGCAGCGTACCCTTTGCTGCTTGACGCAAAAACCACACCTTCCGAAGCTGGAGACGAACCGGTACTTATTTTTCAACGCACCGGCGCGCCCGTCGCCGTTGCGCCAAAGCGTAGCGAGGCTGTAAAAGCCCTCATCGCGGCTGAAGCTCCGCAAATCATCATTACCGACGATGGCCTGCAGCATTATGCTCTGGGGCGTGATAAAGAAATCGTTGTGATCGACGGGGCCCGCAGATTCGGTAATGGCTGGTGGTTACCTGCCGGGCCAATGCGCGAAAGAGCCGGGCGTCTGCGCAGCGTGGACGCAATTATCGTGAATGGTGGGGAACCGCAGGCTGGTGAAATCGCCATGCGCTTGAAGCCCGGGCTCGCCATTAACGTACACACAGGTGAGCGCCGGCCGGTCACTGATTTTACTGACGTTGTGGCTATGGCCGGTATTGGCCATCCGCCGCGTTTCTTTGCCACGCTTGCGCAATGCGGTATTACGCCGGTGAAAACAGTGGCGCTGGCCGATCATCAGGCAATTACCGAACAGGATATGCTGGCTATCGCGACGGTGGAGCAAGTCGTACTAATGACGGAAAAAGATGCAGTAAAATGCCGTGCGTTTGCCGGGGGGCATACAAACTGGTGGTATCTGCCGGTTGATGCGCAGCTTTATTCACCTCTCGCGGAAACTCTCCTCAAGCAATTACTGGCGCTGGTGCGTTAATCTTTGCGGCACCGGTTTTTCGTTCGTTGATTACAGGTGTGCCATGACCGTTTCACAACTATCATTACGAGCAGCCCGAAATCTCCACCTTGCAGCCCAGGGATTACTTCAAAAGCCTCGCCGTCGTGCACGGCCCTCTGACGTTGCCGACGCGATCTCCCGCATGTCGCTGCTGCAAATTGACACCATTAATATTGTTGCCCGCAGCCCTTACCTGGTCTTGTTCAGTCGCCTTGGTCAGTATGAATCTGGCTGGCTTGATAGTGCCCTGGCGAGCGGTGAACTAATCGAATACTGGGCACATGAAGCCTGTTTTTTGCCGAAAAAAGATTTTGCGCTAATTCGCCACCGGATGCTGAGCCCCGAAAACATGGGCTGGAAATACCGTCCCGAATGGATGAATGAGCATGCGGAAGATATCAGCCAGCTGCTCGCTTATATCAAAGACAATGGCCCCGTCCGTTCAGCTGATTTTGAGCATCCACGCAAAGGCGCGAGCGGCTGGTGGGAATGGAAGCCACAGAAAAAACATCTTGAGGGGTTATTTACCGCCGGACAGGTGATGGTGACGGAACGGCGTAATTTTCAAAGGGTTTACGATTTAACCCAGCGCGTTATGCCGCACTGGAACGATGCCTTGCATCTGATTGAGCAGCCCGAGGCTGAGTTACTCATGCTGGAAAACAGCGCCCGTAGCCTGGGGATCTTTCGTCCGGAATGGCTCGCTGATTACTACCGACTGAAAAATATTGCGTTAAAGCCCCTGATAGAAAGATGGCTTTCATCGGGCAATATCATTCGCGTTCAGGCCGATAAACTGGGTGATATGCTGCTGCATCATTCGCTGCTACCGCTGCTTGAAAAAGCGCAGCAAAATCTGCTTAACGCTACCCACAGCGCCGTACTTTCACCGTTTGACCCCGTCGTTTGGGATCGTCGCAGAGCAGAGGTGCTGTTTAACTTTTCCTATCGACTGGAATGCTATACCCCAGCGGAAAAGCGTCGCTATGGTTATTTTGTTTTACCGCTGCTGCACAAAGGGGCGCTGGTGGGCAGGATAGACGCCAAAATGCACCGTAAGCAGGGGGAGCTGGAGGTCATAAGCCTCTATCTGGAAGAGGGCATAAAAGTCACCGACGCCTTGCAGGACGGTCTGCGTGGTGCACTGACGGAATTTGCGCGCTGGCAATCCGCGACGCATCTTACCCTGGGTATTTTGCCCGCAGAATTAAGAGAAAGCTGGGGCACTGGCTGGGAAATGACCCCGGCTGACTAGTCATTTATGCTATTCTGGTGCCGTTGATGGCACTCATCTGGAGTAATTATGGAAAGTCGTTTACTTGAAATCATTGCCTGCCCGGTCTGTAACGGCAAGCTCTACTATAACCAGGAAAAGCAAGAGCTTATCTGCAAGCCTGATGGCCTGGCCTTTCCGCTGCGTGACGGCATTCCGGTTCTGCTGGAAAGTGAAGCCCGTACGCTGACTTCAGACGAGACCAACCCATGAGTTTTGTCGCCATTATTCCCGCGAGATATGCGTCTACGCGTCTGCCGGGTAAGCCTTTAAAAGAGATTAACGGCAAAGCAATGGTGCTGCATGTTCTGGACCGCGCGCGCGAGTCAGGTGCTGAGCGTATCATTGTCGCGACCGATCACCCGGAAGTTGCACGAGTCGTCGAAGCTGCGGGAGGAGAAGTCTGCCTGACCAGCCCCGATCATCAGTCCGGCACCGAACGCCTGGCAGAAGTTATTGAGAAATGTGGCTTCAGCGACGACACGGTAATCGTGAACGTACAGGGCGATGAGCCAATGATCCCACCGGTGATTATTCAGCAGGTTGCTCACAACGTCGCGAACAGCAAAGCTGGCATGGCGACTCTCGCAGTACCCATTGAATCTGCGGAAGAAGCGTTTAATCCGAATGCGGTAAAAGTGGTTATGGATGCGCAGGGCTACGCGCTTTATTTCTCACGCGCCACGATTCCGTGGGATCGCGAGCGTTTTGCCGCTTCACGTGAAGAGATTGGCGATACCTTCCTGCGCCATATCGGCATCTATGGCTACCGCGCTGGTTTCATCCGTCGCTACGTCAGCTGGGCACCGAGCCAGCTTGAACAAATCGAAATGCTTGAACAGCTGCGCGTCTTGTGGAACGGCGAAAAAATACATGTTGCCGTGGCGAAAGCCATCCCGAGCATTGGCGTGGATACGCCAGAAGATCTTGAACGCGTCCGTCTCGCAATGCGCTAATTCACCTTCAGCGTGAACAATCAAACCGGCTAACCAGGCCGGTTTTTCTTTTTCTGAAACCCAATTGATCTGGAGTGGTGACAACTTCGCCTGGTGCGCTCATTATTAAATCAACAGTATTACCAGGGGAAATCGGTATGGAATTGCTGCGTAAGGAGCTAAGTCACCTGCTGGGTGAGAAGTTAAGCCGTATTGAGTGCATCAGCGAACATGCGGAAACTGCACTTTGGTCGCTCTATGACAGCGGCGGCCACGCAATGCCGCTGCTCGCCAAAAGCTTTACCTCGCCGGGCCTGGCGACTCAGTTGGCCTGGAAAATGTCGATGCTGGCGCGTTCAGGCACCGTCCGCATGCCGGTGGTCTACGGCGTACTGACTCATGAAGAACATCCTGGCCCGGATGTTTTGCTGATGGAGCGCCTGCGCGGGGTTCCCGGTGAAGCGCCGACCCGCACCCCAAACCGCTGGGAGCAGCTCAAAGACCAGATTGTGGAGGGGCTGTTAGCCTGGCATCGCGTGGACAGCAGCGGCTGTGTGGGGAACGTCGACAGCACTCAGGAAAACATCTGGCCGCACTGGTACCGCCAGCGAGTCGAAGTGCTCTGGACTACGCTCAATCAGTACCAGAACACCGGGTTAACCATGCAGGATAAACGTATTCTGTTTCGTACCCGAGAATGTCTGCCGCGTATGTTCGAAGACTTCAGCGATAACTGCGTACTTATTCACGGCAATTTTTCCCTTCGCAGCATGCTCAAAGATTCTCGTAGCGATCAATTGCTGGCGATGGTTAACCCCGGGGTTATGCTTTGGGCGCCGCGAGAATATGAGCTGTTTCGCCTGGCTGAGCCAGGTCAGGCCGAAAGCCTGCTTTGGCACTATTTACAGCGCGCCCCGGTTGCCGAATCTTTCCTCTGGCGGCGATGGCTATATGTGCTGTGGGATGAGGTCGCACACCTGCTGCAAACCGGCCGACTGAACCGGCCGGTGTTTGACAACGCCTCTAAGTCATTGCTGCCCTGGCTCTCCTGAAGAGCCTTTCAGCCACTGCCACAGGCGCCCGAGGGTTTCATAGCCCACGCGCTCGCTGTGCATCAGCCATACCGGGTCGGGGATAGCCTTTTCCCACGGATTCAGCGGAGAGGTTATCGCCAACTGGTTAGCCGGGGCAGGGAGAGGATGCAGCCCGGCCCGGGCGAAGAAGATCATCGCCCGTGGCAGGTGCGAAGCTGACGTCACCAGAATAAACGGCTGCTGGCCTATCAGTCTGGCCACGGCATGGGCTTCCTCTTCCGTGTCTTTTGGCGTGTCTAGCGTAATGATGTCATCTCTGGCAACGCCGAGGCTTTCCGCAACCCTGGCGCCAGTCTCTGCGGCGCTCACCGAGTTAGTCATCGCCCTTGCCCCAGTGAAGATAAGTTTTGCTCCCGGATTCAGCTGTTTCAGACGAATCGCTTCGGTGAGTCGCGGTAAACTGTTGTCGATCAGATTTGAGCTGGGTGCCCAGTCCGAATTCCAGGTGTAGCCGCCGCCCAGTACGACGATGTAGCGGGCGCTGTCGCCGTGCTGGCGAGTGGCGTAGGTGTCTTCGATAGGCTTTAACATCCAGTCCGCGACGGGCTGCAGGCTAATCAGAAAAAGCACCAGCCAGCTGGCAGTGAGTAACCCTTTGGCTGTTTTTTGCCAGCGGGTAAACCACAGCAGCGCCAGAGCCACGCCCATGGTTAATAGCAGGAATGGCAGGGGAAGCAGCAGGCCGCCAATGATTTTTTTCAGTATAAAAAGCATGAAATTCGGATCCTTTTTAACCATCCAGCAGGTAAACGCCCGTGATATTACACCAGATGGGTTCATTCTCGTCCCGCCTGTGCCAAAATAGCGGTTTTGTCAGATGACCTCTTTTGCCACGGAGCTGTACCCATGGGTGACCGCAATTTTGACGATATTGCCGAGAAGTTTTCGCACAATATCTATGGCACAACCAAAGGCCAGTTGCGGCAGGCGATTCTCTGGCAGGATCTGGATGCTTTTCTGGCGACGCAGCCCGCAACCCTAAAGGTGTTGGACGCCGGCGGTGGGGAGGGGCAAACGGCCACCCGTTTTGCTGAGCGGGGGCATGAGGTCGTGCTTTGCGATGTGTCCGCCGAAATGATTGTGCGTGCAAAAATGCTCGCTCAGGAGAAAGGTGTGAGCGACAACATGCATTTTGTACAATCTGCCGCTCAGGATATGGCTCAACATTTGGAAAGCCCGGTTGATCTGATATTGTTTCATGCGGTGCTTGAGTGGGTCACCGATCCTCAGGCCGTGCTAAAAGCGCTTTGGGATTGTTTGCGTCCCGGCGGCACTTTGTCGCTAATGTTCTACAATGCAAACGGCCTGCTGATGCGAAACATGTTTGTCGGAAACTTCGAATATGTACTGCAGGGGATGAAAAAAAATAAGCGCAAAACCCTTTCGCCCGACAATCCGCTGCAGCCAGAACAGGTTTATCACTGGCTGGAGCAAATTGGCTGGCAAATTACCGGTAAAACCGGCGTGCGGGTGTTTCACGATTACCTGCGAGATAAACACAAACAACGAGATGGTTTTGACGATTTGCTGACGCTGGAGACGCGTTATTGTCGGCAGGAGCCGTTTATCAGTCTCGGCCGCTATATTCACGTAACCGCGTTTAAGCCGCAGAGCCAAGGATAAATTATGAGTGATTTTTCCCAGACAGTGCCTGAACTGGTTGCCTGGGCCAGGAAAAATGATTTTTCGATCTCGCTACCGACGGAGCGCCTGACGTTTTTGCTGGCCGTGGCCACCTTAAACGGCGAGCGCCTTGATGGCGAGCTGAGCGAGGGAGAGCTGATTGATGCGTTTCGTCACGTCAGCGATGGTTTTGAACAAACGAGCGAAACCATCAACGTGCGCGCGAACAACGCCATCAATGATATGGTCCGTCAGCGTTTGCTCAATCGCTTTGTAAGCGAGCTAACCGAAGGCAATGCCATTTATCGCCTGACGCCTCTGGGGATTGGCATCACTGACTACTACATTCGCCAGCGTGAGTTTTCCACGCTGCGTCTGTCTATGCAGCTTTCGATCGTTGCGGGCGAGCTTAAGCGCGCCGCTGATGCGGCCGATGAAGATGGCGATGAATTTCACTGGCACCGCAATGTTTATGCGCCGCTCAAATATTCCGTGGCGGAGATTTTCGACAGTATCGATCTTACCCAGCGCATTATGGACGAGCAGCAGCAGCAGGTAAAAGATGACATTGCCCAACTGCTGAACAAAGACTGGCGGGCGGCGATTTCAAGCTGCGAACTGCTGTTGTCAGAGACATCCGGCACGCTACGTGAACTGCAGGATACGCTCGAAGCCGCAGGGGATAAGCTGCAGGCCAACCTGTTGCGCGTTCAGGACTCAACCCTGGGGCGCGACGATCTTCACTTTGTAGACCGCCTGGTGTTCGACCTGCAAAGCAAACTCGACCGCATTATCAGCTGGGGCCAGCAGGCCATTGACCTGTGGATTGGCTACGACCGCCACGTGCATAAATTTATCCGTACCGCTATCGATATGGATAAAAACCGCGTCTTTGCTCAGCGTCTGCGCCAGTCGGTGCAAAGCTACTTCGATGCGCCATGGGCGCTGACCTACTCCAGCGCCGATCGCCTGCTGGATATGCGTGACGAAGAGATGGCACTGCGGGATGAAGAGGTCACCGGCGAGTTGCCAAGTGAACTCGAGTTTGAAGAATTTAACGAAATTCGTGAACAGCTGGCGGCGCTGATTGAAGCGGCGCTGCAGGTCTACAAAACCCAACAAGCTCCTCTTGATTTGGGCGTTGTGGTACGTGACTACCTCGTGCAATACCCGCGCGCGCGTCACTTCGACGTGGCTCGTATTGTTGTAGACCAGGCGGTGCGTCTGGGCGTAGCGGAAGCGGATTTCACAGGATTGCCGGCTAAGTGGCAAACCATTAACGATTACGGAGCCAAGGTACAGGCGCATGTCATCAACAAATATTGAACAAGTGATGCCGGTTAAACTGGCACAGGCGCTGGCTAACCCTCTTTTTCCTGCGCTCGACAGCCAGCTGCGCGCCGGGCGTCATATTGGCCTCGAAGAGCTGGACAACCACGCCTTCTTGATGGATTTCCAGGAATATCTGGAAGAGTTTTACGCGCGCTATAACGTGGAACTCATCCGTGCGCCAGAAGGATTTTTCTATCTGCGTCCACGTTCCACCACGCTAATCCCTCGTTCTGTGCTCTCCGAGCTGGATATGATGGTGGGCAAAATTCTGTGCTACCTCTATCTCAGCCCGGAACGTCTGGCCAACGAAGGGATCTTCACCCAGCAGGAGCTTTATGACGAGCTGCTAACGCTGGCGGATGAAAACAAGCTGCTGAAGCTGGTGAACAACCGCTCCACCGGGTCCGACCTTGACCGACAAAAACTGCAGGAGAAAGTGCGTGCTTCACTGACTCGCCTGCGCCGTCTCGGCATGATCTGGTTTATGGGCCACGACAGCAGTAAATTCCGCATCACCGAATCGGTCTTCCGCTTCGGCGCCGATGTGCGCACCGGCGATGACCCGCGCGAAGCTCAGCTGCGCATGATTCGCGACGGCGAAGCCATGGCGGTCGAAAGCCGCCTGCAGCTCAATGATGAGAGCGATGAGCCACAACCAGGACTGGATAACGCGGAGGATGAACAAGAATGATTGAACGCGGAAAATTTCGCTCGCTGACGCTGGTTAACTGGAACGGTTTCTTCGCGCGTACCTTCGATCTCGATGAGCTGGTCACCACGCTTTCCGGGGGCAACGGGGCGGGTAAGTCCACCACTATGGCGGCTTTCGTCACGGCGCTTATCCCGGACTTAACCTTGCTGCACTTCCGCAACACCACGGAGGCGGGTGCTACCTCAGGCTCTCGCGATAAAGGTCTTCACGGCAAGCTGAAAGCCGGCGTGTGTTACTCCACGCTGGACGTCATCAACTCACGCCATCAGCGCGTTGTGGTGGGGGTTCGCCTGCAGCAGGTCGCCGGGCGCGACCGTAAAGTCGATATTAAACCCTTTGCGATTCAGGGCTTGCCAACCTCGATTCAGCCGACGCAGTTACTGACTGAAACGCTGAATGAGCGTCAGGCTCGCGTACTCAGCCTGCAGGAGCTGAAGGATAAAGTTGAAGCCATTGAAGGCGTGCAGTTCAAGCAGTTCAACTCCATTACCGACTACCACTCGCTGATGTTTGATCTGGGCATTGTTGCCCGTCGTCTGCGCAGTGCCGCAGACCGTAGCAAATACTATCGCCTGATTGAAGCCTCGCTGTACGGCGGTATCTCCAGCGCGATCACCCGTTCCCTGCGTGATTATCTGCTGCCGGAAAACGGCGGCGTGCGTAAAGCCTTCCAGGACATGGAAGCGGCGCTGCGTGAAAACCGCATGACTCTGGAAGCGATTCGCGTCACCCAGTCCGACCGTGATTTATTTAAGCACTTAATCTCGGAAGCGACTGACTATGTGGCGGCAGACTATATGCGTCACGCCAACGAACGGCGTATCCACCTGGATAAAGCGCTCGAATTTCGTCGCGAACTGCTGATCAGCCGCCAGCAGCTGGCCGCCGAACAATATAAGCACGTTGATATGGCGCGCGAGCTGGGCGAACACAGCGGTGCGGAAGGCGATCTGGAAACGGATTACCAGGCGGCAAGCGATCACCTGAACCTGGTGCAAACGGCGATTCGCCAGCAGGAGAAGATCGAGCGCTACGAAGCTGACCTCGACGAGCTACAAATTCGTCTTGAAGAACAGAATGAAATCGTTGCCGAGGCCCACGAGCAGCAGGAAGAAAACGAGGCCCGTGCCGAAGCCGCAGAGCTGGAAGTGGATGAGCTGAAAAGCCAGCTTGCCGATTACCAGCAGGCACTCGACGTGCAGCAGACTCGTGCGATTCAGTATCAGCAGGCGCTGCAGGCGTTAGAGCGCGCTCGTGAACTGTGCCATCTGCCGGACTTAACCGCCGACAGCGCCGACGAGTGGCTGGACACCTTCAAAGCGAAAGAGATTGAGGCGACGGACAAGTTGCTGTCTCTTGAGCAGAAAATGAGCGTGGCTCAGGCGGCTCATAGCCAGTTCGAACATGCTTACCAACTGGTGACGGCGATCAGTGGCCCGGTGAGCCGCAGCGAAGCCTGGGACACCGCGCGTGAACTGCTGCGCGACAGTAGCAACCAGCGCCATCTGGCCGAACAGGTCCAGCCGCTGCGTATGCGCCTCAACGAGCTGGAACAGCGCCTGCGTGAACAGCAGGAGGCCGAGCGTTTGCTCGCCGATTTCTGTAAACGCCAGGGGAAACAGTTCGATCCCGAAGATCTTGAAGCGCTGCATGAGGAACTGGAAGAGCGCATCGGTGCGCTGCAGCAAACCGTAGCCGAAGCAAGCGAACAGCGTATGGCGCTGCGTCAGGAGCTGGAACAGATTCAGGCCAGCATCAAAACGCTGAACCTGCGCGCGCCAAGATGGATTGCGGCGCAAACCAGCCTGACTCAGCTGTGTGAGCAAAGCGGCGAGCAATTTGACGCCAGCCAGCAGGTGACTGAGTACATGCAGCAACTGCTGGAGCGCGAGCGCGAATCCACCGTTGAGCGTGACGAAGTTGGGGCGCGTAAACGCGCCGTAGATGACGAAATCGAACGCCTCAGCCAGCCTGGCGGTGCCGAAGACCCTCGCCTCAACGCGCTGGCCGAACGTTTTGGCGGCGTGCTGCTGTCTGAAATTTATGACGACATCGGTCTCGAAGATGCACCGTACTTCTCCGCGTTATACGGCCCATCCCGCCACGCCATCGTGGTGCCCGATCTTTCGCTTGTGCGCGAGCAGCTGGAAAATCTGGAAGATTGCCCGGAAGACTTGTACCTGATTGAAGGGGACCCGTCTTCGTTCGATGACAGCGTGTTTACCGTTGAAGAGATGGACGCGGCGGTGCTCGTCAAAACCGCTGAACGCCAGTGGCGCTATTCGCGTCTGCCGGAGCTGCCACTGTTTGGCCGCGCCGCGCGTGAAAACCGCCTTGAAGCACTGCATAACGAACGTGAGTCACTGGCCGAGCGCTTCGCGACGCTTTCTTTCGATGTACAGAAAAACCAGCGCCTACACCAGTCGTTTAGCCGCTTTATCGGCCAGCATTTGGGTGTGGCGTTTGAAGACGATCCTGAAGCGGAAATTCGTCACCTCAATAGCCGTCGCGGCGAGATT
Source organism: Cedecea sp. B1(4) (assembly GCF_059414925.1). NCBI lineage: Bacteria > Pseudomonadati > Pseudomonadota > Gammaproteobacteria > Enterobacterales > Enterobacteriaceae > Cedecea > Cedecea sp. B1(4). Next base: position 93,837 of record NZ_JCAHMZ010000001.1, read on the forward strand.
GAGCGGGCGATCAACAACCACGAAAATGACAATCAGCAGCAGCGCCAGCAGTTTGAACAGGCGAAAGAGGGCGTGGCCCAGCTTAACCGACTGCTGCCGCGTATTAGCCTGCTGAATGACGAAACGCTGGCCGATCGCTGCGATGAAATCCAGGAGCGCCTGGATGAAGCCGAAGAATCAGCTCGCTTTATTCACCAGCACGGCAACCAGTTGATCAAGCTGGAAGGCGTTGCTAGCGTGCTGCAGAGCGACCCTGAACAGTTCGAGCAGCTTAAAGACGACTACGCTCACGCGCAGCAAATACAGCGTGATGCTCGTCAGCGCGCGTTTGCGCTGACCGAAGTCGTGCAGCGTCGCGCCCACTTCAGCTACAGCGATTCTGCCGCCATGCTGGACGGCAACAGCGACCTGAATGAGAAGCTGCGTCAGCGTCTGGAACAGGCTGAAGTGGAGCGGACGCGTTCCCGTGAAGCGCTGCGCCAGCACGCCCAGCAGTTGGGTCAGTACAACCAACTTCTGGCGTCGCTGAAAAGTTCGTTTGATACCAAAAAAGAGCTGCTGACGGATCTGCATAAAGAATTGCAGGATATCGGCGTCCGCGCAGATACCGGGGCGGAGGAAAGAGCACGTGCGCGCCGCGATGAGCTGCATACCGCGCTCAGCAACAACCGCTCGCGCCGTAATCAGCTTGAGAAGCAGCTGACTTACTGCGAAGCGGAGATGAACAACCTGACCCGCAAACTGAAGCAGCTGGAGCGTAATTACTTTGAAATGCGCGAGCAGGTTGTGACGGCGAAAGCAGGCTGGTGCGCCGTCATGCGTATGGTGAAAGACAACGGCGTTGAGCGCCGCCTGCATCGTCGTGAGCTGGCTTATCTCTCCGGGGACGATCTGCGCTCTATGTCGGATAAGGCGTTGGGTGCGCTGCGCCTGGCGGTGGCCGACAACGAACATCTGCGTGACGTACTTCGTCTGTCGGAAGATCCAAAACGCCCTGAACGTAAGATTCAGTTCTTCGTCGCGGTTTATCAACATCTGCGCGAGCGTATTCGCCAGGACATCATTCGTACCGACGATCCGGTTGAAGCCATCGAACAGATGGAAATTGAACTGAGTCGCCTGACAGAAGAGCTGACTTCACGCGAGCAGAAACTGGCGATCAGCTCCCGCAGCGTGGCGAACATCATTCGCAAGACGATCCAGCGCGAGCAGAACCGTATTCGCATGCTCAACCAGGGCCTGCAAAGCGTCTCCTTCGGTCAGGTGAAGAGTGTTCGTCTGAACGTCAACGTGCGCGAGGCTCACGCAACGCTGCTGAACGTTCTTTCCGAGCAGCATGAGCAGCATCAGGATCTGTTCAACAGCAATCGCCTGACCTTCTCCGAAGCGCTGGCGAAGCTTTATCAGCGCCTTAACCCGCAGATCGACATGGGCCAGCGCACGCCGCAGACCATCGGCGAAGAGCTGCTGGATTACCGTAACTACCTGGAAATGGAAGTTGAGGTAAACCGTGGTTCAGACGGCTGGCTGCGTGCAGAGAGCGGGGCGTTGTCCACCGGGGAAGCTATCGGGACCGGGATGTCTATCCTGGTGATGGTTGTTCAGAGCTGGGAAGATGAGTCGCAGCGCCTGCGTGGGAAAGACATTTCCCCTTGCCGCCTGCTGTTCCTGGACGAAGCGGCGCGACTGGATGCCAAGTCCATCGCCACGCTATTTGAGCTGTGTGAACGTCTGGAAATGCAATTAATTATTGCCGCTCCAGAAAACATCAGCCCGGAAAAAGGGACCACCTATAAGCTGGTGCGTAAGGTCTTCCAGAACAGCGAACACGTTCATGTTGTTGGCCTGCGTGGCTTTGCGGCCCCGGCGCTGCCAGAGCCGCAGCAGGGTTCGGAAACGGCGGACGCCTCGTAAACCAGCGATACTGGATGCGATATTATCAAGCGGGCTAAGGCCCGCTTTTTCTTTGTCGCGAACAGTCTTAATCTTTAATTTTCTTTACATTTTGTCAGGCAAATGGTTTTTACTGTTTATATACTAGTGGTGAATACTTCCCGCCTTTGACGGTGAGCACAGTAATAAACAGGGGGCAAGGGATGTTGCTTAGAAAAGCTAAAGATTTTCGATTATCGGCAGTCGGTTACTGCCTCGCGCTCAGTTTCGCTCCGCTGTTTGTGGCCCAGGCCGACGAGCCTGCCGTCGTTCCCTCCGACAGTTCTGCTTTCCAGACCGATCGGCCCACGGAACTCAATCAGCCTTTGGCGCAGTCTACGGCGACGGCCACGATGGCCGGAACTTTGCCAACAAACACCTCCACGATGTCGGCGGCACAAAGCCGGTCGCAGCTTATTGCGGGCCTGCCTGCGGGCTACACGCCGGTTTATCTCAACGCTCTGTCGGCCTTCTATGCTGCGCGTGACATGAAGCCGATGTGGGAAAACCGCGATGCGGTTAAGGCCTTTCAGCAACAGCTGGCGGAGGTGGCCATTGCCGGAATACAGCCGCAGTTTAACCAGTGGGTTGAGCTGTTGACCGATCCCGCAGTGACCGGTATGGCGCGCGATGTGGTGCTTTCCGACGCCATGATGGGTTACCTGCAGTTCGTTTCGGGCATCCCGATTGACGGCAATCGCTGGCTTTATAGCAGCACGCCTTACAAGTTAAAAACGCCGCCCCTGTCGGTGATTAACCAGTGGCAGGTAGCCGTTGATCAGGGTTCTCTGGTGAACTTTATCGACAGCCTTGCGCCTCAGCATCCGCAGTATGCCCAGCTGCATCAGTCGCTGATTCATCTGTTGGCTGATACCCGTCCGTGGCCGCAGATGGCCGGCAAAGAGACATTAAGGCCAGGGCAGTGGAGCAACGACGTGGGGGCGCTGAGAGAAATTCTTGCCCGAACCGGAATGCTTCAGGACAAGCCATCGGGGGTGACCAGCGTGGCTGATGTCACCGTAAGCCCGTCCGCGATTAACGTCGAGGACGCGTCTCCTCAGGCTGGCAAGAAGAAATCTCAGGTTGCCGCCCGCGGCGTTTATAGCCGAGATCTGGTCGATGGCGTGAAACGCTTCCAGCAATGGCAAGGGTTAGGCTCGGACGGTGCGATTGGCCAACTGACGCGCGACTGGCTTAACGTCACGCCTCAGCAGCGTGCAGCCCTGGTAGCATTGAATATTCAACGTTTACGCCTGCTGCCGGATAAACTTGAGACCGGCATTATGGTGAACATTCCTAACTATTCGCTGGTGTATTACCTTAACGGCAATGAAGCGTTGGCTTCTCGCGTTATCGTTGGGCGGCCGGATCGCAAAACCCCGATGATGAGCAGCGCGCTGAACAACGTTGTGGTTAACCCTCCGTGGAACGTGCCGCCGACGCTGGCGCGAAAAGACATTCTGCCAAAGGTTCGCCAGAATCCGGGTTACCTGGAACAGCACGGCTATAGCGTGATTCGCGGCTGGAGCAACAATGCGGAGATGATCGATCCGTGGCGCGTAGACTGGTCGACGATCACCGAGAATAATCTGCCGTTCCGTTTCCAGCAGAAGCCCGGCACGCAGAACTCGCTTGGACGCTACAAGTTTAATATGCCGAGTTCTGACGCCATCTACCTGCATGACACGCCCAATCATAATCTCTTCCAGAAGGATGCAAGGGCGCTGAGTTCAGGCTGTGTACGGGTCAACAAGGCGTCTGAGCTGGCAAATATGCTGTTGCAGGATGCCGGATGGAATGATTCCCGTATATCCAGTACCTTGCAGGAAGGGAACACTAAATACGTCAATATCCGGCATAACATTCCGGTTAATCTGTACTATCTGACCGCTTTTGTCGGAAAAGATGGCCGCACCGAGTTTCGTACAGATATTTACAATTATGATCTCACCGCGCGATCTGGCGCACAAAACCTCGCAAAAGCCGGGTTATTAATCCGCTAAACGCAACATTTCTAATGAATTAGTGGTCGTAGAAAATGTAAAACGCAGCCGGGCCCTCTGCAGGGCCCGCCGTTGCAGGGTTTTATCGTGCCTTGACTCCCCGGATTCGGGCAGTTATGGTGCGATGGCTGTGCGCAAAAGTGCATATTAAACCATCATTTTATTACCTGTAGACCTGGATATCATGGACAAATTTGACGCTAATCGCCGCAAGCTACTGGCTTTGGGGGGCGTGGCTTTCGGTGCCGCTCTCATGCCTTTGCCGTCGTTTGCCACCCTCTCGACACCACGCCCGCGTATTTTGACTCTCAATAACCTGCATACTGGAGAGTCACTGAAAGCTGAGTTTTTTGATGGCAGAGGCTATATTCAGGATGAATTAGCAAGGCTTAATCATTTCTTCCGGGACTACCGGGCGAACAAGATTAAATCCATCGATCCTTCCCTGTTCGACCAACTCTATCGCCTGCAGGGGCTTTTGGGGACTAACAAACCGGTCCAGTTGGTTTCCGGCTACCGTTCCATCGACACCAATAATGAACTCCGTGCTCACAGCCGAGGCGTGGCGAAAAAAAGCTACCACACCAAAGGCCAGGCGATGGATTTCCATATTGAAGGCGTTTCGTTAAGCAATATTCGCAAAGCAGCATTATCTATGCGGGCAGGTGGTGTAGGATACTACCCCAGCAGCGACTTTGTGCATATTGATACCGGGCCGGTAAGGCACTGGTAAAACAACGGAATCCGGCTTTGTTGTCGGTAATGGAGCAGCATGAACTATCACATTATTCCGGTCACGGCTTTTGCCCAGAACTGTTCTCTTATTTGGTGCGAGGAAACGCAGCAGGCAGCGCTGGTGGATCCCGGCGGCGATGCGGCGCGCATTAAGCAAGAAGTGGCACAGAAAGGCGTGCAGATTAGCCAAATTCTGTTGACGCATGGTCATCTCGATCACGTTGGCGCGGCGGCTGAGCTAGCGGCACATTACGGCGTGCCCGTTATGGGGCCGGAAAAAGAAGATGAGTTCTGGCTGCAGGGACTGCCGCAGCAAAGCCGGATGTTTGGCCTCGACGAGTGTCAACCTTTGACGCCGGACCGCTGGTTAAACGAAGGGGAATGTGTTTCCGTAGGGAATGTAACTTTACAGGTGTTGCATTGTCCGGGGCATACGCCTGGCCATATCGTTTTCTTCGATGCGGCCTCTCGTTTACTGGTTTCGGGCGATGTTATCTTTAAAGGCGGAGTGGGGCGCAGCGATTTCCCGCGTGGTGACCATGCGGCGTTGATTGATTCTATCAAACGTAAGCTGCTGCCGCTGGGGGATGATGTGACCTTTATTCCCGGCCACGGCCCAATGTCTACGCTGGGCTATGAACGCCTGCATAATCCGTTTTTGCAGGATGAGCAGCCGGTCTGGTAAGACGGGTTTCCAATAAACAAAGAGCCGCTAAAGCGGCTCTTTTGCTATACGTGGTGATTACAGCACGGCAACGATGGCTTCGCACAGCGGCGCCATGTTATCCGGCGTCATGCCCGCCACGTTAACGCGGCCAGATGCGACGGCGTAAACGCCGAACTCTTCACGCAGGCGCAGGACCTGTTCTTTGGTCAGGCCGCTGAACGAGAACATCCCGTTCTGGTTAATAATGAAGCTGAAGTCGCGGTTGGCGCCTTTCTCCTGCAGGGTATTCACAAACAGCTGACGCATGCGGTGAATACGCTGACGCATATCGGTCAACTCTTGTTCCCACATGGTACGCAGCGCGTCGTTGCTCAGAATAGTCGCCACAACGGAGGCACCGTGTGCCGGTGGGTTGGAGTAGTTGGCACGAATAACCGATTTCACCTGGCTGAATGAACGGTCAGCGGTATCAGCATCGGCGGCAACCAGCGTGAAAGCGCCCACGCGTTCGTTGTACAAACCGAAGTTCTTGGAGTAGGAGCTGGCGACCAGCAGTTCTTTGTGGCCGGCCGCGAAAAGACGCAGGCCTTCCGCATCTTCTTCCAGGCCACGGGCAAAGCCCTGGTAAGCAAAGTCAAACAGCGGCAGCCAGCCTTTGGCCAGCGACATCTCTGCCAGCGTTTTCCACTGTTCGGCGGTAGGATCGATCCCGGTTGGGTTATGGCAGCAGCCATGGAACAATACGACGTCACCGGCTTCCGCCGCCTGCAGGCTGGCCACCAGGCCATCAAAGTCCAGGCTGTGATTTTCCGCATCGTAGTAGGCGTACTCTTTCACTTCCAGGCCCGCGGCGTTAAACACGCTTTTGTGGTTCGGCCAGCTTGGGTTGCTTACCCAAACGCGTTTTGCTGCGGTGTTTTTCGCCAGGAAATCAGCGGCAACGCGCAGCGCACCGGTCCCGCCTGGGGTTTGTGCCGTACGGGCGCGTTTGTCGGCAATAAGCGCGTTGCTTTTGCCGAACAGCAGCTCTTGCGTGCAGCGGCCAAACTCTGGAATACCATCAATGCCCAGATAGTTTTTGGTGGTCTCATTTTCCAGCAGATAAAGCTCAGCTTTCTTCACGCTGGTCAGGACAGGGGTTTTACCGGTCTCGTCCTTATAGACCCCGATGCCGAGGTTAATTTTGGTTGGACGGTCGTCGGCGCGAAACAGGTCAGCCAGACCAAGAATAGGATCGGCAGGGGCAGCGGTAATGTTCTCAAACATGACGGGTTCCATTAGTGATATCGGGGGAAATCGCTTTCAGGTTAACTGCTGTTTTACGAATTGCCAACCGTTTGCGACAAAAAGAGACGGTTAGCGATAACATCGGGTTTATTCTACTTTTTTGCCATAAAAAAACAGGGCCGAAGCCCTGTTTTTAAACATTTCAGACAAACAAATGGCTGAAATTAGAACTGGTAAACGATACCAACAGCAACGGTGTCGTCGTCGCTCAGGCCCAGCTTGTTGTTTTTGTCCAGCTGGTTGATCTGGTAGTCAACGTAGGTAGACATGTTTTTGTTGAAGTAGTAGGTCGCGCCGATATCAATGTAGTTGATGTAGTCTTCGCTGCCGATACCTTCAACATCTTTCGCTTTAGATTTGTAGTAAGCGATGGATGGACGCAGGCCGAAATCGAACTGGTACTGTGCCACAACGGAGAAGTCCTGAGTTTTGTTCAGGTAGCCCTGGGTGCCATTGATTCCCAAGCGAGTTGCGTTGTGGCTTTCACCGTACAGCGCGGCCAGGTAGATGTTGTTCGCGTCATATTTCAGACCGGTAGCCCACTGCTCAGCTTTACCGTTGCCGTTGCCGTATTTCAGGTTGTTCTGAGCTGCCAGACGGTTAGCAGCGCCGTATGCGCCTACAACACCGAAGCCATCAACGGTGTAGCTTGCGGAGGTCGCCCAGCCGTCACCGTTTGAACGAACGATATCTTTACCGCTGTTGGTTCCACGATCGTTTTTACCCAGGTACTGAACGCCGAAGTCCAGACCGTCAACCAGGCCGAAGAAGCTGTGGTTACGGTAAGTGGCCAGGCCACCGTTACGACCGGAGAAGAAGTTGTCGCTCGCGCCGGTATCGCCACCGAATTCTGGCAGCATATCGGTCACGCCGATTGCATCGTAAACCAGGCCGTAGTTACGACCGTAGTCGAAGGAGCCCGCATCACCGAATTTCAGACCCGCGAAGGCCAGACGAGTTTTGTTGTTGGCCTGAGAGTCAGTACCGCCTTCAGAGTTGCTGCCGCTGAAGTTATATTCCCACTGGCCGTAACCGGTCAGCTGGCTGTTGATCTGGGTTTCGCCTTTGAAGCCCAGACGAGCGTAAGTTTGGTCACCGGTGCCATTTGGGCCGTCGGTTTTACCGAAATAGTGCAGACCTACCGCTTTACCGTACAGGTCAACTTTGTTGCCGTCTTTGTTATAGATTTCTGCAGCGTTAGCTGCACCGGCTACCAGCAGAGCAGGGATAACCACTGCCAGAATATTGCGCTTCATCATTATTTATTACCCTCATTGTGGTTTTTATGGACACCTGCCACTGCCGTCAATAATTCTTTACGGAACTATTGATGATAGTTTGGTGTCTTTCTGTATCTGTCTGGCATCTTTCCATCCATGAAACCGTTTCGCTAGCCTGAAAGTGCTACAAATGCGCACATTGAGTTTCAAAAAGAAAATATGTGTAACTTAATATTAATTTCAGGGAACTTTGTGAACCATTTCAAATTTCATTCTTAGCGCAACAAAAATGCTTCGCTTGTTAACATATATATATGAATTACTTATGTTTAATCCGCATAAGCTCAATGAGTGGGTATTTCTTGTTCACAATTGTTCATTTTTTGACTTGTTTTTGGATGTCCAGATGTCTGTGCGAAAAGTGAACGATTGTGCTATGCCCAGCACCGATTTGAAATGCGAGCAAACTTAAGCGCAATTTTTGTTAAAGAGTGTGAGATAGAAATAGTTGGTAACGGGGCAGTCGGGAATGGCGGTTGAAATTGACGTTTGCTTAATGAGCGTTGAAGAAAATAGACCTTTTATTGTCAAATGTAAAAAAGGCCAGCGAAAAGCTGGCCTTTGGTTTTGTTGGCTTAGAAGCTGGCGTTACGCGGGGTACGTGGGAACGGAATCACGTCGCGCACGTTCTGAACGCCGGTAACATAGGCGATCAGACGCTCAAAGCCCAGGCCGAAACCGGAATGCGGCACGGTGCCGTAGCGGCGTAGGTCGCGGTACCACCAGTAATCTTCTTTATTCAGACCCATTTCAGCCATGCGCGCATCCAGCACATCCAGACGTTCTTCACGCTGGGAACCACCGATGATTTCACCGATGCCTGGCGCCAGGACGTCCATCGCGGCAACGGTTTTACCGTCTTCGTTAAGGCGCATATAGAAAGCTTTGATGTCTTTCGGGTAGTTTTTCACCACCACCGGTGCCTTGAAGTGCTGCTCGGCCAGGTAACGCTCGTGCTCGGAGGAGAGATCGACGCCCCAGTAAACCGGGTTTTCGAACTTATGCCCACAGTTCAGCAAGATGTCGACCGCATCGGTGTAGTTCACCTGGGCGAAGTCTGCGGAGATGAAGCGTTCGAGACGCTCAATGGCCTCTTTGTCCACGCGCTCGGCAAAGAACTTCATGTCGTCCATGCGTTCTTCCAGAACAGCCTTAAAGACGTACTTGAGCATCGCTTCGGCCAGGCCGGCAACGTCGTCCAGATCGGCAAAGGCGACTTCCGGCTCCAGCATCCAGAATTCAGCCAGGTGGCGGCTAGTGTTGGAGTTTTCCGCGCGGAAGGTTGGCCCGAAGGTATAAACCTTGGACAGCGCGCTCGCGTAGGTTTCGCCGTTCAGCTGGCCGGAAACGGTCAGGAAGGCTTCTTTCCCGAAGAAGTCTTTATCAAAATCGACTTTGCCTTCTGCGGTGCGAGGCAGATTTTCCAGATCCAGCGTTGAAACGCGGAACATCTCACCGGCGCCTTCGGTGTCCGAAGCGGTGATCAGCGGAGTCGATACCCAGAAATAACCATTTTCATGGAAGAAGCGATGCAGCGCCTGGGCCAGCGTGTGACGCACACGCGCTACGGCACCAATCATATTGGTACGTGGGCGGAGGTGAGCCACTTCGCGGAGGTATTCAATGCTGTGGCGTTTGGCCGCCATCGGGTAGGTATCCGGATCGTCAACCCAGCCGGTCACTTCAACTTTGGTAGCCTGAAGTTCGAATGCCTGGCCCTGGCCCTGAGACTCGACCACTTTGCCGGTAACAATCACGGAGCAGCCGGTGGTCAGGCGCAGCACGTCTTCATTGTAATTGGGCAGAGAATTATTAATGACGGCCTGTACAGGATCAAAGCAGGAACCGTCGTAGACGGCGAGGAAGGAGATACCAGCTTTTGAATCTCTTCGAGTACGTACCCATCCGCGCACGGTGACTTCGCTGTCAACGGCGGCACGGCCCTGGAGTACGTCGGCTACAGGCACAACGCTCATAGTTTTCTCTCTATTAAATGGTCAATGACAAAAAAAATAGTAACCCACAGATGGGGGTTATCTATGTTACCTGTCGCGCGCCATCAGACAAGCAGAATTCGCGTTACTAATGAAGAAATAAAGGAATGAGAGAAGGGCGGTGAATAGCGAAGCGGCTATTCACCGATTATCGCTGAATCAGCTGGCTTTTTTAACCAGCGGAAGGTCAAAGGCTTTGCGCAGTGCCCGAACAAAGGCTTTGTCGTGGCAGATGGTTTTTCCCGGGCTATCCGAAAGCTTAGCCACCGGCTTACCGTTGCACTCCACGAGCTTAATCACGATGTTCAGCGGCTTAACCTGCGGAATGTCGCAGGTCAGGCGGGTGCCGATACCAAAGCTGAGGTTAACCCGGGATGAGAAGCGGCGGTACAGCTCCACAGCTTTGTTTAAATCCAGATTGTCGGAAAACACCAACACTTTGCTTAACGGATCGATACCCAGCTTCTGGTAGTGGGCAATAGCTTTTTCTCCCCACTCTACCGGGTCACCGGAGTCATGGCGCAGCCCCTGATAGCGCGTGGCGAACTCTTTGCCGAAATCACGCAGGAAAGCATCCATGGTGATGCAGTCAGTCAGGGCTATTCCTAGCTGATCGGGATATTCGTCGAGCCACGCCTGCAGCGCTGCACGTTGGCTGTTCGCCAGGTCCGGGCTTATCTGCTGATGTGCCTGGAACCACTCGTGGGCCTGGGTGCCCATCGGCGTAAGATCAAGCCGGCGGGCCAGATCATAGTTGCTGGTGCCGATAAACCACGGCTCCTGCTTGAGGCGCTCGACAATCGCCTGCTGCACTTCCCGAGAGAAACGGCGGCGGGTGCCGAAGTCCATCAGGCGGAAATGAGAAAGATCCAGCCCGGCGGTCAGCGTGTTAAATTCCTGCAGCTTAGTTTCCAGGTGATCCAGCGCCATTTTTGGCGTCACGCCGGGGGCACGATGCTGGTGAACGACTTCACTGATTACCGCCAGCAGGGGAACTTCCCACATGATGACTTCCCGCCAGGGACCGCTTAGGCGGATATCCAGGTGACCATGATTATTGGTCACCTGAACCTGAGCAGGGTCATAGCGGAAGTCACGCAGCCAGTCGAGGTAATCGGCTTTGAAAAAGGGCAGGCTTTTCAGCCAGTGAAATTCTTCGTCGCTGAGGCGCAGGTGCTGCATAGCCGCGACCTGCTCACGAATAGCCTCGGCATGAATGCCCAGCAGGTCGTCGCCGCGGCAGCGGAATTCCGCTGCGACATTTACGTCGTAATAGCGGTGATAAACCGCTTGCTGCATATGAAGCTTATAGGCGTCAGTATCCAGAAGCGTTTGCAAAATCGGGGAAGCGTGTCGTGTCATGGCGCGTTTCAGCATCCTCTCACAGGAGCGTTTCCATCAGTCCGGGCAAATTAAGACGCGGGAGTATACCCTGATTATCTGTTTATTGAAGCAGGATCACAACATTAGACGGGCAGGCTCTGGGGCAGTTTATGAAATGTTTAGCGCTATAATAGAGTTCAATACATTGAATCAAATGGTGTTTAGAGTACTAAACAAAACGTGCGACATCCTTTTCTCGGTGAAATCACCGGCGCGAATGGCCGCCGATGTTTACTCGCAGCTAACGAATGCGAAGACTGCCGTTCTCCGCTTTTTCACGCAGAGTGTGATTCAGCGATTGAAGTTGCTCGAGCGTCATCCTGCCCATATTCGTTGTGCCCGACCCCAGCAGCGCGTGACTGAATCTGGCGAGTGCGGATGCATCCAGATACAGCGCCTTCAGCCCGTGCTGTTTTTTTTCATTCGGGGTTGGGTTGATACGAATCAGCGCGTCTTTCGGTAACGCGACGTTTTGTACCTTACAGGCAAGCGTCAGCGTGGCAAGATCGGCCAGGGATTTCACTTCAATTTCTTTGAGCTTGCCGCCGTTAGCTGTCCCGCTCAGGGGATGGTTTTCAGCCTGGTAGTTAAACATCGAGGCGGTGTTGCTCAACGAATTATGGATGGTATGGGTTTTCAAGTTGTTCACTTTACTGAAGCCAAACACCAGCGGCAGGGTTTGCCCATCGTTGAGCAGATTCAGGAACGGTAATTTTCCGCCGATCATTTCATTTTCAATGCGCTTAAAGGCGTTACCGATCAGTTTCCGCGTTTGTTCCCCGGAAGGCGGGTGGCTGTTATCCACGAATTTGATATGAGCCGGGACGCCGGTTTGCTGCAGGATTTGCTCCGGCGTTTCCTTTTTTAGGCGATAGCCGTTATTCGACAAAAGACGCACCAGGCTGTCATACACCGCCTCTTCCAGATTATTGCTGCTTTTTAGCGTCAGCGTTGAGGCTGGGAAATGGCTGGCAGAAGAAGCATGATTAATGGCTTTGCTCAGCACGTACAGGTTCGAGCGCGTCTCCACCGTGGTGGGCTTGATGCCCAGTCCTTTGGCGTACACGCGAGGTTTCTGGCGAAGATTCTCACGTGTTTCAAATTTGTTGCTCGACTCCCGAGTTCGATCGGAGAAAAACACTTTTCCCTCCAGCGACTGTGAACCGCCTTTAGGATCGTTCACGCCGCCTTTCAGCGCGCCGCTGCGCAATATTTCAAAGCCCCAGGGAGAGCCATGAAAAGCTTCCGGCTTGATATAGCCCGACGGCGCACTGGGATTCAGCGAAGCCAAAAGGCTGTGGTATAGCCGCGCCCGCGTAGTGCCGTCAATATCACGGCGGTTAGCCAGCGCATCCAGCGGCGAGTTTCCGTGCTGGTCCAGAGCGACAGGTTTATAACCCTGCTGTCTTAGCTTCTGGATGGTAGCAATATCGTTTTGGGCAACGGCCTGATGAAAAGCCATGGGGCCGGAAGGAGGAATACGCATATTAAGTTCTCTCAGGGGGAAGGGGCTGCATTGAGTGGCGGAGGAAAAGGAAGAGTTCCGTGCCGGAAGGTGCAGGAGAGAAAGCGTAATACCGCATAAAGCGGTAAAAAATTTGGGCTATCGGCCGCCAAAGATGAAGATTCTGCGTAGCAACATTCCGGCAACAGGAATAGACTGAAGTTCGTTATCTTACGGACGATGTATAAGGTTTTTTATGACACAACAGCCACAAGCCAAATATCGCCACGACTATCGCGCGGCGGATTATACGATAACTGATATCGATTTGACCTTTGACCTTGATGCCACAAAAACGCAGGTCACCGCAGTCAGCAAAATTGTCCGTCAGGGCGAAGCGGGCGCTCCGCTGCATCTTGATGGTGAAGACCTCACGCTGGTCTCCATTGCCGTAAACGGTAGCGCCTGGCCGCACTATCGCCAGGAAGATGGCGCACTCATTCTGGAGCAGGTTCCTGACGCCTTTACGCTGACGATTGTGAACGAAATCAGCCCGGCAACTAACACCGCGCTTGAAGGGCTGTACCAATCCGGCGAAGCGTTATGTACCCAATGTGAAGCTGAAGGCTTCCACCATATCACCTGGTACCTGGACCGCCCGGACGTCCTGGCGCGCTTCACGACCAAAGTCATCGCCGACAAAAACAAATATCCGTATCTGCTGGCTAACGGCAACCGCATTGCCGAAGGTGAGCTGGAAAATGGCCGTCACTGGGTGCAGTGGCAGGATCCGTTCCCAAAACCTTGCTACCTGTTTGCGCTGGTGGCGGGCGATTTCGACGTCCTGCGCGACAGCTTCAAAACCCGTTCCGGCCGTGACGTTGCGCTGGAGCTTTTTGTTGACCGCGGGAATCTGGATCGCGCTGACTGGGCGATGACCTCGCTGAAGGCGTCCATGAAGTGGGATGAAACCCGCTTCGGCCTGGAGTATGACCTCGACATCTATATGATCGTCGCCGTCGACTTCTTCAATATGGGTGCGATGGAAAACAAAGGGCTGAATATCTTCAACTCGAAGTATGTCCTGGCCCGCGCCGAAACCGCGACTGACAAAGACTACCTCGACATTGAACGCGTCATCGGCCACGAGTATTTCCACAACTGGACCGGTAACCGCGTCACCTGTCGTGACTGGTTCCAGCTGAGCCTGAAAGAGGGGTTAACCGTCTTCCGTGACCAGGAGTTCAGCTCTGACCTGGGGTCTCGCGCAGTAAACCGTATTCAGAACGTGCGTACCATGCGCGCGATGCAGTTCGCCGAAGACGCCAGCCCGATGGCGCACCCGATCCGCCCGGACAAAGTTATCGAAATGAATAACTTCTATACCCTGACGGTGTATGAGAAGGGCTCAGAAGTGATTCGTATGCTGCACACGCTGCTGGGCGAAGAAAACTTCCAGAAGGGCATGCAGCTTTACTTTGAACGCCATGACGGCAGCGCGGCGACCTGCGATGACTTCGTGCAGGCGATGGAAGATGCCTCCAACGTTGATCTGTCTCATTTCCGCCGCTGGTACAGCCAGGCCGGGACGCCGGTTGTCACCGTGCGTGACGACTACAACCCGGAAACTGAGCACTACACGCTGACCATCAGCCAGATGACGCCGCCGACCGCTGAACAGCAGGAAAAACACCCGCTGCATATCCCGTTTGATATCGAGCTATACGATAACGAAGGAAAGGTCATTCCGCTGCAGAAGGACGGTCACCCGGTGCACCACGTGCTGAACGTGACCCAGGCCGAACAGACCTTTGTCTTCGACAATGTCTACTTCCAGCCGGTGCCGTCTTTGCTGCGTGAATTCTCTGCGCCGGTGAAGCTCGAGTACAAATGGAGCGACCAGCAGCTGACGTTCCTGATGCGCCACGCGCGGAACGACTTCTCCCGTTGGGATGCAGCGCAAAGCCTGCTGGCAAATTACATCAAGATCAACGTGAACCGCAGCCAACAAGGGCAGCCGCTTTCTCTGCCGCTGCACGTGGCTGACGCATTCCGCGCCATTCTGCTGGATGAGAAGATCGATCCGGCGCTCGCCGCGGAGATCCTGACGCTGCCTTCGCAGAATGAAATTGCCGAGCTGTTCCAGACAATTGATCCTATCGCCATTGCTGAAGTCCACGGGGCGCTGACCCGCACCCTCGCAGCAGAGCTGGCCGACGAGTTCCTGGCTATCTATAACGCCAATAAGCTCGACAGCTATCGCGTGGATCACGGTGATATTGGCAAGCGTGCGCTGCGCAACACTTGCCTGCGCTACCTGGCGTTTGGTGACGTTGAACTTGCTGAGCAACTGGTACGCGAGCAGTATCAGCAGGCGGACAATATGACCGATTCTATCGCCGCGCTGTCCGCAGCGGTGGCCGCGCAGCTGCCATGCCGCGAAGCGCTGCTGGCTGAGTACGATGAGAAATGGCATAAAGATGGCCTGGTCATGGACAAGTGGTTTGTGCTGCAGGCGACCAGCCCGGGCAGCAACACGCTGGCTAAGGTTCGCGAGCTGCTGAATCACCGTTCCTTCAGTCTGGGTAACCCGAACCGCGTACGTTCGCTGATTGGCGCGTTTGCTTCAGCCAACCCGGCCGCGTTCCACGCCAAAGACGGCAGCGGCTATCAGTTTATGGTCGAGATGCTGACCGAGCTGAACAGCCGCAACCCGCAAATTGCTTCTCGTCTGGTCGAACCGCTGATTCGCCTGAAGCGTTATGACGCAGAACGTCAGGCTAAGATGCGTGCCGCGCTGGAGCAGTTGAAAGGGCTGGAAAATCTGTCCGGAGATCTGTTCGAGAAGATTGCCAAAGCGCTGGCGTAATCTTTGCCCCTATCCCTTTCAGGGATAGGGTATTAAATCAGCCGGTGCGCACCGCGCGCGCCGGCTCCTCTGAATCTCGTTTCATCACTCTGGCAAGCACCTCAGCCTCCAGCTCCGCCAGCTTCACCGATCCCAGGCGGCGCGGACGCGGTAAATCCACCGTCAGATCCAGGCCAATTTTCCCTTCTTCTATAAGCAACACGCGATCGGCCATGGCGACGGCTTCGCTGACATCATGAGTGACCAAAAGCACGGTAAAGCCATGTTCCTGCCACAAAGAAACAATCAGCTCCTGCATCTCAATCCGCGTCAGGGCATCCAGCGCGCCCAGCGGTTCGTCGAGCAACAGCAGGCGCGGACGATGAATGAGCGCCCTTGCCAATGCCACGCGTTGCTTTTGCCCGCCGGAAAGTGCCGCCGGCCACTCATTGGCCCGATTTTCAAGCCCAACGGCGGTGAGCGCTTGAAGAGCCGCGCCTCGCCAGTTATTTTTCAGCCCGAGCCCGACGTTATCTATCACCGTTTTCCACGGCAGCAGCCTGTCGTCCTGAAACATCAGCCGCGTATCATCCTGGCTGTCCCGCAGCGGCGCACTGCCAGCGAATAGCGCGCCGTGATTGGGCGTTTCTAGCCCGGCAAGCAGGCGCAGTAGGGTACTTTTGCCGCCGCCGCTGCGGCCGACCACCGCCACGAACTGCCCGGCGGGGATACGCAGCTCAAGCTGATTGAGAATACTTTTATCGCCGTAGCGTTTACTGACGCCGTTGAGCCACAGCGGCGTGCCCTGGTTCAGACGAGCAGTTGTCATACCGTCTCCTCCTTTAATTGATAAGCCGGATGCCAGCGTAACCAGACACGTTCCAGCAGGCGGGCGCTGACATCGGCGAGTTTGCCCAGCAGCGCATACAGCACGATGGCCACCACCACCACGTCGGTTTGCAGGAACTCCCTGGCATTCATCGCCAGATAGCCAATGCCTGAGTTTGCCGAGATCGTTTCGGCGACAATAAGCGTCAGCCACATCAGGCCTAAGGCAAAACGTACACCGACCATAATGGACGGCAACGCACCCGGCAGAATGACGTGCACAAACAGACTAAACCCGGAAAGGCCGTAGCTGCGCGCCATTTCCAGCAGGCCACGATCGATATTGCGGATGCCGTGCCAGGTATTGATGTAAATAGGAAACAGCGTCCCGAGCGCCACCAGAAAGATCTTGGCCGTTTCGTCGATACCAAACCACAGGATCACCAGCGGGATCAGCGCCAGGTGCGGAACGTTGCGCAGCATCTGAATAGAGCTATCCAGCAGGCGTTCGCCCCATCGCGACAGGCCGCTAATCAGGCCTAAGATCAGCCCCAGCGATCCGCCGATGCTGAAACCAATCACGGCACGCCAGGAGCTGATAGCCAGATGCTGCCAGAGTTCACCGCTGGCTGAGAGGCTCCAGAAAGCCAGCACTACGCCCTCGGGAGAGGGCAAAATACGGGTGGAAAGCCAGCCTGCAGACGAAGCTAATTGCCAGAGAAGCACAATCGCCACCGGCAGCGCCCAGGGGGCCAGGCGCAGCAAGACTTTGTGCACGGACGCTTGCATGGTGCCTCCCTAGCTCTGCGCCACTTTACGCGGGATAAAATCGTTGGCGATAACTTCGCCTTTTTCCTGAACCTGTCGCGGCTGAGGAATTTCTGGGATCGCCACGTCAAGGTGAGGGAACAGCAGTTCGCCCGCTCGGTAGGCTTCTTCCAGATGCGGATAGCCGGAAAGAATAAAGCTGTCGATGCCCAGGTCGGCGTACTCGTTTATTCGGGCTGCGACGGTTGGCCCATCGCCCACCAGCGCGGTGCCAGCCCCACCGCGAACCAGACCGACACCGGCCCAAAGATTAGGACTGATCTCCAGCTTGTCTCGCTTACCGCCGTGTAGGGCGGCCATGCGCTGTTGCCCGACGGAGTCGCTGCGGGTAAAAGCGGCCTGTGCCTTGGCGATGGTAATGTCATCCAGATGAGAAATAAGTCGGTTTGCCGCCTGCCACGCTTCTTCGTTGGTTTCCCGCACGATAACGTGCAGGCGAATACCAAAGCGAACTTGCCGCCCCCGCGCTTCAGCTTTCGCCCGAACTTGCTCGATCTTTTCTTTTACCAAATGTGGAGGTTCGCCCCAGGTCAGGTAAAGGTCAACCTGCTCGGCCGCAAGATCCTGAGCGGCATCGGACGATCCGCCAAAATAAAGCGGTGGGCGAGGTTGCTGTACCGGGGGATAAAGCAGCTTCGCGCCTTTGACCTGGATGTGTTTGCCGCCATAGTCGACGGTTTCACCTTCCAGGACGCGTCGCCAGATGTGCGTAAACTCTGCAGAGGCCTCATAGCGCTCTTCATGGTCCAGAAATACCCCTTCCGCAGCCAATTCTTCAGCATCGCCCCCGGTCACAAGGTTAAACAAGGCTCGTCCGTTGGAAAGTCGGTCCAGCGTGGCGGCCTGGCGAGCGGCAAGAGTAGGGGAGACAACGCTCGGGCGCAGCGCGACCAGGAACTTAAGCCGCTGAGTGACCGGGATCATTGAGGCCGCCACCAGCCAGGCATCCTCGCAGGAACGCCCGGTCGGGATCAGCACGCCGGTGAAGCCGATGCGGTCTGCAGCCTGAGCTATTTGTTGCAGGTAGCCATAGTCGACCGGGCGTGCGCCCGTGTCGCTGCCAAGATAGTGCCCATCCCCGTGGGTAGGTAAGAACCAGAACAGATTCAGACTCATGACTTAGCTCCTTGTGTCGTGCCGGCGGGTTGCCAGATGCGGGTTCGGATATCGACTTTCTTTGGAACAAGGCGATTTTCATAAAACAGGTCGGCGGTATTTTGCTGTTTGGCGGCAGTCGCTTCGTTGACCGGCGTAATTTCTGAAGGAGGGCGATGGTCAAAGTAAGTGGCGATGACTGCTTCAGGCAGGCCCATCGTTTTGGCGAGAAGCGCTACGCTTGCTGCCCGCTGCGTGCGGGTGAGCGCGTCGGCGTCGCTAAAGGTTTTCAGTACCTGTTGAAGAAACGGGCCGTTCGCTTCTGCATAAGGGCGGGAAGCTAAATAGAACGACCCGGTTTGATTCAGCTCGCTGCCGTCCGTTAAGACGCGAACGCCGCCGTTTAACAGTGCCGCCGAATAGTACGGATCCCAGATAGCCCAGGCATCGACGTTCCCCTGCTGAAAGGCCGCGCGGGCATCGGCGGGGGTCAGGTAAGCGGGCTGAATATCGGAAAACTTCAGTCCGGCTTGTTGCAACGCGCGCAACACCAGGTTGTGTGAGCTGGAGCCTTTCTGGAAGGCAATCTTATGGCCTTTTAAGTCCGCCACGGTTTTCAGGGGGCTATTTTCGGGGACCAGAATCACCTCTGCTTTCGGTTTGGGCGGCTCGGCACCTACATACAGCAGATCCGCCCCGGCTGCCTGCGCGAAAATAGGCGGGATATCGCCCGTGCTGCCCAAATCGATGCTGCCGACGTTCAGTGCTTCCAGCATCTGTGGCCCGGCGGGAAACTCAACCCACGAGACTTTGGTGTTCGGGTATTGCTTCTCCAGGAGCTGGTGGCTTTTGGCTAACACCATACTGACAGAGCCTTTTTGGTAACCAATGCGCAGCTGTTCCGGGCCGCTGTCCGAGGCGTTGCTATAGGTTGAAAAAGCGAGCAGGCCGGCAAAAGCGAGCCACGGAGAGCGGCGTTTAAGCAAATTAAACATGGCTCACCCCTCGGGCGTTAAACGGTGAAGGTACCGCAAAGTCACGGCGGTGGAGCGCCTGCCAGAAGGTTTCCAGCGCTTCGTCCAGACGTTTTTGTAGGTTAGGCGTGAAGTGAGGTTTGTGCTGGTAATCGGCTATCTGGCCGTCGTCGGCGAAAACGCCGTGCAGGATCTCCTGTGCTTTGAGCGCATTCAGCACCGGTTTAAGGGCATAGTCCACGGCGAGCATATGCGCCACGGTACCGCCGGTGGCGAGAGGCAGAACAACCTTCTTCTCTAAGGCGCGTTCGGGGAGCAAATCGAGCAGCGTTTTTAGCGCGCCTGAAAACGAGGCTTTGTAAATCGGCGTGGCGATAATCAGGCCGTCGGCAGTGCTGAGTTGTTCGGTGAGGGCTAGCAGCGCCGGGCTGTCGAACCTTGCATAGAGCAAGTCTTCAGGCGCGAAGTTCTGTAAGTGCCAGTGATAAACTTCAACATCAAGGGCGCTCAGCTTCTCCCGCGCATACTCCAGCAGCGAGCTGGAGCGGGACGGGTAGCGAGGGCTTCCGGCCAGGGTAATCACACGCATCACGACTCCTTATAACTAATTGTTTGTTTTTATCTAACATTGATAACAATTAGCGTGATACTCGCAGAGATGATTTCCGTGGCTAAGTGATTTTTCCGGGATAGATTTGCGAAAAAGCGCATATTGCGCGCCGGGAAAGAAAACGTTTGCCTCTATTCAGGCTTTTTTGCGACAGGTCAATTCCAATCATCCCCCGGATCGTGAATAATAACGCCCCGGTCTGCACACCGGGAATCCAGGAGAGTTCATGTACTACCCCTTCGTCCGTAAAGCCCTTTTTCAGCTCGATCCAGAGCGCGCTCATGAGTTAACTTTTCAGCAATTACGTTTTGTCACCGGAACGCCGCTTGAGTGGCTGGTGCGTCAGAACGTGCCGTCAAAACCTGTGGCCTGCATGGGGTTAACGTTCAAGAATCCGCTTGGCTTAGCCGCGGGTCTGGATAAAAACGGGGAATGCATTGATGCCTTCGGGGCGATGGGCTTTGGCTCCATTGAGATTGGCACCGTGACGCCGCGTCCGCAGCCGGGGAACGACAAGCCGCGTATCTTCCGTCTGGTGGAAGCTGAAGGGCTGATTAACCGAATGGGGTTTAATAATCTTGGGGTGGATAACCTGGTCGAAAACGTAAAAAAAGCGCATTTCGACGGCGTGCTCGGTATTAATATCGGCAAGAACAAAGATACCCCCGTTGAACAGGGGAAAGACGATTATCTGATCTGCATGGATAAAATTTATCCATATGCTGGCTATATTGCGATCAATATCTCATCACCGAATACGCCAGGGCTGCGTACTTTGCAATATGGTGAAGCGTTAGACGATCTTTTAAGTGCCATTAAAAATAAGCAACAAGCGCTGCAAGAGATCCACCATAAATATGTTCCTGTGGCGGTGAAGATCGCGCCGGATCTTTCTGAGGAAGAATTGATCCAGGTGGCGGACAGTTTAGTTCGCCATAATATTGACGGGGTCATTGCAACCAATACCACTTTAGATCGCAGCCTTGTTCAGGGCATGAAACACTGCGATGAAACCGGGGGCTTAAGCGGGCGTCCTGTACAATTAAAAAGCACGGAAATTATTCGCCGCCTGTCTCAGGAATTAAATGGCCGCTTGCCGATTATTGGCGTAGGAGGGATTGATTCCGTGGTTGCCGCTCGCGAGAAGATGGCGGCTGGCGCTTCGTTGGTTCAAATATACTCAGGCTTCATTTTTAAAGGCCCACCGCTGATTAAAGAAATCGTTACCCATCTCTGATCATTTACCTTTTACAGACAACCAGGGCTTTATTTTCGGTCCTGGTTGTTTTATATTCCGCTACTGTTGCTTATTTAAACATATTGGTCTTTTATTAATATGGTAAGAAATTGAGTGGCAATTCAGCAGCGGGATAAATGAAGGGTAAGCATTATGCGAATAAAACCGGACGATAACTGGCGTTGGTATTTCGATGAAGAGCACGATCGAATGATGCTCGATTTGGCCAATGGTATGCTTTTCCGTTCGCGCTTTCCTCGTAAAATGCTAACCCCGGATGCCTTTGAAAATTCAGGTTTTTGTGTTGATGATGCGGCACTTTATTTCTCCTTTGAAGAAAAATGCCGTGATTTACCGTTAGGGAAAGAGCAGCGCGCCGAGCTGGTGCTCAATGCCCTGGTAGCGATTCGCTTCCTCAAGCCGCAGATGCCGAAAAGCTGGCATTTTGTCTCCCACGGCGACGGCTGGCAGCCAGAAGTAGGGGAAGGGGCCTGCGTGTGGCTAAGCGAGAATATGCAGCAGGTGAACCTGCTGGTGGTGGAAACCGGCGACAATGCCGCACTTTGCCTGCTTGCTCAGCAGGGGCTCACGTTAGCTGGCCGCACTATGCAGCTTGGGGATGCCATTAAAGTGATGAATGACCGGCTGAAACCGCAGCCTTTAAGCAGCGGCCTCAGTCTCGATCAGGCCGTTTAGCGCGACGCCACGCTCACATTCCCTGCGGGCACGCAGCTGCAGCATAAAATGGTGCCGTCCACGCCAATTGCGCCTTTCTTCAGTGCTTTCACTTCGCCATCCAGCAACCTAACCCGACAGCTCCCGCATATCCCGGCCCGGCAGGAATAGGGGACGCGAATCCCTTTGTTTTCCAGCTGTTCCAAAAGAATCTGTTGGTTATTGCCCTGGAACGTCGTGCCTTCCCAGTCGATGCTGACGCTGCTTTCAGGTTGGCTCTGAGGTTCGAGGCTTTCCACCACTTCGCCGGGGCCGTAAACATTCGCCGGCCTGTGGGCCAGCACCTCCAGTTCGTCGCCCACGCGAATAACTCCGCTGTTACGGGCAATCAAATTCTGACCGAAATCTACTGCGCCGCTATTATCCTGCGCGGTGCGGAACCCCTGCAGCGTTTTGAGCGGTTCTCCACTCGGATGTTTCAGGCCGCGCTCCGGGCTAACCGTCGTAAAAATACAGCGGCTGCAGGGTTTAGCCACGTCGAAAGTGACTCCGCCAATACGCACGACTTTCCAGGTATCCTCCGCCCACGCAGAGGCACCGGTCACCACGATATTCGGGCGAAATTGGGTCATTTTAACGCTGGCAGGGCAGCGGTTTTGCAGGTCGCGCAGCGAAGCTTCGTTGGTCAGCAAATAAGGGAAACCGTCGGCAAAAGAGAGCGGCACTTCTTCGTGGCGTTTCACCCGGCGGGTGGGCTGCTCGCCAACCCATCGCAGCTGCACCGGGCGAGAAAAGAACCCGCTCAGCCACTGATTAATTTCATCGGGTGCAATGAGCGCGGTAAAGTGCGTGCCCCAGACTTCTGTCGGCTCCGGCGTTGCGGCGAAATCAGTAAAGCGAATGCTGGCCGAGCTGCCGTCTGGGGCGGATAAATAAAGGCCGTCATGCACGAATGCGGGAGTGAACAGCACCATCTGCGGATGCTGGCGGGCGGTAATAAAGGTGCCATCCAGCTCGGTAATCATAAAGATGCGGTCAAAGGCCAGGCCGCTGGTGGTTGCCTGCGCGTGGGAGAGCGCCAGGCCGCGCATAGATTTTACCGGGTGAATAAAGAGTTGAGACAAAGTAATCACGGCGCCCTCCGTGGGAAGTAAATATAAGAGGGCAACTTTATGACATGCGTTGCGGATTAGCTATAATGCGCCACAATTTTCTTTTTACCTGATAAGTGACGATATGAATTCTCTGTTTGCCAGTACGGCGCGTGGGCTTGAAGAGCTGTTAAAAACTGAACTAGAAAACCTGGGGGCCCAGGGCTGCCAGGTGGTTCAGGGCGGCGTACATTTCCAGGGGGATACTCGTCTACTCTATCAAAGCCTGATGTGGAGCCGCCTGGCTTCGCGCATTTTGCTGCCGCTCAGCGAATGTAAAGTCTACAGCGATCTTGATCTTTATCTCGGCGTGATGGCTATCGACTGGCCGGCGCTGTTCGGGCCGGGTGCAACCTTTGCCGTGCATTTTAGCGGCCTGAACGAAACCATTCGCAACAGCCAGTACGGGGCGCTGAAGGTAAAGGATGCGATCGTTGACTCCTTTACACGTAAAAACCTGCCGCGTCCGGATGTCGATCGCGAACAGCCGGATCTGCGCATTAACGTCTGGCTGAACAAAGATACCGCCAGCATCGCCCTGGATCTCAGCGGCGAAGGCCTGCACCAGCGCGGCTACCGCGATGCAACCGGCGCGGCCCCTATTAAAGAGACGCTGGCAGCGGCTATCGTGATGCGTTCCGGCTGGCAGCACGGCACGCCGTTATTGGATCCGATGTGCGGCTCCGGCACCCTGCTGATTGAAGGGGCGATGATCGCCACCGATCGTGCGCCGGGCCTGCATCGTAAGCATTGGGGCTTCCTGAACTGGGCGAAGCATGATGCCGATGTCTGGAAAGAGGTGGTAACCGAAGCCCAGGTTCGCGCCCGTCGCGGCCTGACTGAATATCAGTCTCGCTTCTATGGTTCAGATAACGACAGTCGCGTGATTGAACGCGCCCGTGCCAACGCCCGCCGTGCGGGTCTGGCTGACGTGATCAGCTTCGACGTTAAGGATGTAGCGAACCTGGTAAATCCGCTGCCGGAAGGCCCGGCGGGGACGGTTATCAGCAACCCGCCATACGGCGAACGTCTGGAAAGCGAGCCGGCGCTGATTGCCCTGCACAGCCTGCTGGGCCGCCACCTGAAAAACCAGTTTGGCGGCTGGCATCTGTCGCTGTTCAGCGCCTCCCCTGAACTGCTGAGCTGCCTGCAGCTGCGCGCTGACCGCCAGTTTAAAGCCAAAAACGGCCCGCTGGATTGCGTACAGAAAAACTATCAGCTGGCGGCTAATCCTGCAGGTATTGCCGCGGCCAGCGGCCAGATTGCCGAAGATTACGCCAACCGCCTGCGTAAAAACGTCAAGAAGCTCGACAAGTGGGCGCGTCAGGAAGGCATCGAATGCTATCGCCTGTACGATGGCGATCTGCCTGATTACAACGTGGCGGTTGACCGCTACGGCGACTGGGTTGTGGTGCAGGAGTACGCGCCCCCGAAAACCATCGATCCAAACAAAGCCCGCCAGCGTCTGTTTGACGTCATCGCGGCAACGCTTGCGGTGCTTGAGCTGCCGACTAACAAGCTGGTGTTAAAAACTCGCGAACGTCAGAAAGGGAAAAGCCAGTACCAGAAGATGGGCGAAAAGGGTGATTTCATGGAAGTGAGCGAATATGACGCTCGCCTGTGGGTCAACTTGACCGACTATCTGGATACCGGTCTGTTCCTCGACCACCGCATTGCCCGCCGCATGCTGGGGCAGATGAGCAAAGGCAAAGACTTCCTGAACCTGTTTGCTTATACCGGTACTGCAACGGTACACGCGGGGCTGGGTGGGGCGAAAAGCACTACTACGGTAGATATGTCCCGTACCTATCTTGAATGGGCAGAGCGCAACCTGCGCCTGAACGGCTTGACCGGCCGCGCCCATCGTCTGGTGCAGGCTGATTGCCTGGGCTGGCTGCGCGACAGCGACGAACAGTTCGACCTGATCTTTATTGACCCGCCGACGTTCTCTAACTCCAAGCGTATGGAAGACTCTTTCGACGTGCAGCGTGACCACCTTGCGCTGATGAAAGATCTGAAGCGCCTGCTGCGTCTCGGCGGTACCATTATGTTCTCCAACAATAAACGTGGCTTCAAAATGGACTTCGCCGGCCTGGCGGAGCTAGGCCTGGTTGCACAGGAAATTACACAAAAAACGCAGTCGCAGGACTTTGCGCGCAACCGCCAGATCCATAACTGCTGGTTAGTCACTCACGAATCCCGGGATTAATAGTCATGTCATTAATTAGTATGCACGGTGCCTGGCTGTCGTTTAGCGACGCGCCGCTGTTAGATAACACCGAATTACACATCGAAGAAAACGAACGCGTCTGTCTGGTCGGCCGTAACGGCGCGGGCAAATCAACGCTGATGAAGATCCTCAACCGTGAAGTCCCGCTGGACGATGGCCGCATGGTTTATGAGCAGGATCTGATTGTCGCTCGCCTACAGCAGGACCCGCCGCGTAACGTTGCGGGCACGGTGTATGACTTTGTGGCGGAAGGGGTGGAAGAGCAGGCGGAATACCTGAAGGCCTACCACGATATCTCCCACAAAGTAATGAGCGATCCGAGCGAGAAGAACCTCAACGAGATGGCTCGCATTCAGGAGATCCTCGATCATCAGGGCCTGTGGCAGCTTGATAGCCGTATTAACGAAGTGCTGGAGCAGCTTGGTCTGGAAGCGGATACCGAGCTGTCTGCGCTGTCCGGCGGCTGGCTGCGTAAAGCCGCGCTGGGGCGTGCGCTGGTCAGCTCTCCGCGCGTATTGCTGCTGGACGAACCGACGAACCACCTCGATATCGAAACCATCGACTGGCTGGAAGGCTTCTTGAAAGAGTTCCAGGGCAGCATTATCTTTATCTCCCACGACCGTTCGTTTATCCGCAATATGGCCACCCGCATTGTCGATCTCGATCGCGGCAAGCTGGTGTCTTACCCTGGCGACTACGATCAGTATCTGCTGGCGAAAGAAGAAGCCCTGCGCGTGGAAGAGTTACAGAATGCCGAGTTTGACCGCAAGCTGGCGCAGGAAGAAGTGTGGATCCGCCAGGGCATCAAAGCGCGTCGCACCCGTAACGAAGGGCGCGTTCGCGCCCTGAAAGCGATGCGCCGCGAACGCGGCGAGCGTCGTGAAGTGATGGGCAGCGCGAAGATGCAGGTGGAAGAAGCGAGTCGCTCAGGCAAAATTGTCTTCGAGATGGAAGACGTTAACTATCAGGTTGCCGGTAAAACGCTGGTGCGTGATTTTTCCGCGCAGGTGCTGCGTGGCGATAAAATCGCGCTGGTAGGGCCGAACGGCTGTGGCAAAACCACGCTGCTGAAGCTGATGCTGAGCCAGCTTCAGGCCGACAGCGGCCGCGTACACTGCGGTACCAAGCTGGAAGTTGCCTACTTCGATCAGCACCGTGCCGAGCTGGATCCTGACCGTACCGTGATGGATAACCTGGCGGAAGGGAAGCAGGAAGTGATGGTGAACGGCAAGCCGCGCCATGTGCTGGGTTACCTGCAGGACTTCCTGTTCCATCCCAAACGCGCGATGACGCCGGTGCGTGCGCTTTCCGGTGGGGAACGCAACCGTCTGCTGCTGGCGCGTTTGTTCTTAAAACCTAGCAACCTGCTGATCCTCGATGAACCAACCAACGATCTGGACGTCGAAACCCTGGAGCTGTTGGAAGAGCTGATTGATGGTTACCAGGGCACCGTGATGCTGGTCAGCCACGATCGTCAGTTTGTCGACAATACCGTGACCGAGTGCTGGATCTTCGAAGGCCAGGGCAAAATTGGTCGCTATGTCGGTGGTTACCATGATGCCAAAGGTCAGCAGGGTTCCGCTCAGCCGCTGCGTCAGGCTGCTGCGGCTAAATCCGAGAAGGTCGAATCGCAAAAAGCAGAACCTGTTAAACGTGCCAATAGCAAACTAAGCTATAACCTGCAGCGCGAATTAGAGCAGTTGCCTCAACGGCTTGAGCAGCTTGAAGCCGATTTAGGCACGCTGCAGGCGAAGGTCGCTGATGCTGATTTCTTCAACCAGCCGCACGATGTGACCCAAAAAGTCCTGGCGGAAATGGCCGCGGCTGAACAGGCTCTGGAAGAAGCATTTGAACGCTGGGAGTACCTGGAAGCGCTGAAAAACGGCTCGTAATCTAAGGAGAGTTACGATGTGTGCCACGCACCACCATCGCTCGCATATTTTGTGTCGACAATGTGATTTGCTGGTGGCGCTGCCCGCCCTGCAGGATGGCCACAAAGCCTCCTGCCCGCGCTGTGGCACTCCGTTAGTCACGCAGTGGTTTTTGCCGCGTCAGCGGCCAACGGCTTACGCTTTGGCGGGGCTGTTTATGCTGCTGCTGGCGAACCTGTTTCCTTTTATCAATATGAAGGTGGCCGGGATCAGCAGCGAAGTCACGCTGATGCAAATTCCCGGTGTGATGTTTTCCGAGGATTACGCCAGCCTCGGCACCTTCTTTCTGCTTTTTGTTCAGGCGGTGCCGGCTTTTTGCCTGATAACCATCCTGCTGTTGGTCAACCAGGCAAAATTGCCTTTTGGGCTTAAACGCTGGCTGGCGCGAGTGCTGTTCCAGTTGAAAAGCTGGGGCATGGCGGAAATCTTTCTCGCCGGGGTATTGGTGAGCTTCGTGAAGCTGATGGCCTATGGGGACATTGGCGTGGGCAGCAGCTTTATTCCCTGGTGCCTGTTCTGCATTTTGCAGCTTCGAGCCTTCCAGTGCGTGGACCGGCGCTGGCTTTGGGATGATATAGCGCCCATGCCGCCAGTGCACCATCCATTAAAAGTTGGCGTGCCGGGGATTAAGCAGGGGCTGCGCTCCTGTTCCTGCTGCACTGCTATTGTTGAGGCGGATACGCTGGTCTGCCCACGCTGCGGGACACACGGCCACGTTCGCCGCAGGCACAGCCTGCAGTGGACGCTAGCGCTGCTGATCACCTCCATTATGCTTTATCTGCCGGCAAACATTTTGCCGATCATGGTCACCGAAATGCTGGGCAGCAAATATCCTTCCACCATTTTAGCCGGGGTGATCCTGCTCTGGAGTGAGGGCTCTTATCCGGTGGCAATGGTGATTTTTATCGCCAGTATTATGGTGCCCACGCTAAAAATGATCGCCATCGCCTGGCTATGCTGGGATGCAAAAGGGCACGGCAGGCGTGACAGCGAGCGAATGCACCTGATTTATGAAGTTGTTGAGTTTGTCGGCCGCTGGTCGATGATCGACGTGTTTGTGATTGCCGTTCTCTCCGCGCTGGTGCGCATGGGCGGGCTGATGAATATCTACCCGGCTATGGGGGCGCTAATGTTTGCGTTTGTGGTGATTTTGACGATGTTTGCTGCGATGACCTTTGACCCTCGCTTGTCCTGGGATCGCGCTGACGATGTAACTGATGAGGAGTCTTCCGAACATGGAAAATAAGCACGGCGAGGCGAAAGTGCAGAAGGTAAAAAACTGGTCGCCGGTTTGGATCTTTCCCATCGTAACGGCGCTGATTGGCGCCTGGATCCTGTTTTATCACTACAGTCATCAGGGGCCGGAAGTGACCCTGATCACCGCCAACGCAGAAGGGATTGAGGGCGGTAAAACCACCATCAAAAGCCGCAGCGTAGACGTTGGGGTAGTGGAGAGCGCACAGCTAACGGACGATCTGCACCATGTAGAAATTAAGGCGCGGCTAAATTCCGGGATGGAGAAGCTGCTGCACAAAGATTCCGTGTTCTGGGTGGTAAAACCGCAGGTGGGGCGCGAAGGGATCTCCGGGCTCGGCACGCTGCTGTCCGGCGCCTATATTGAGCTGCAGCCGGGGACCAAAGGCGAGCAGCCCGAGAATTATGCTCTGCTGGATGCGCCGCCGCTGGCGCCACCTGACGCCAAAGGCATTCGTATTACGCTCGACAGCAAAAAAGCCGGCCAGCTTACCCCTGGGGATCCGGTGCTGTTCCGCGGCTACCGCGTAGGCTCGGTGGAAACCAGCACCTTTGATACCAATAAGCGAGCGATTAGCTACCAGCTGTTTATTGCGGCGCCAAACGACAGGCTGATTACCAGCAACGTCCGTTTCTGGAAAGACAGCGGCATCGCCGTGGATATGTCCGCCCAGGGGATGCGCGTGGAGATGGGGTCGTTAACCACGCTATTTAGTGGGGGCGTCAGCTTCGACGTGCCTGAAGGCTGGGAGTGGGGCAAGCCGGTTGAAACGGGCGCTGACTTCCAGCTGTTCGACGATCAGAAAAGCATTCAGGATTCGCTGTATACCAACCATATCGATTACCTGATGTTCTTCAAAGATTCTGTTCGTGGTCTGCAGCCAGGTGCGCCGGTGGAATTCCGCGGCATTCGCCTGGGGACGGTGGCACAGGTTCCGTTCTTCAACGAAAAAATGCGCCAAAGCCTGAATGACGATTTCCGCATTCCGGTGCTGATCCGCATCGAACCAGAACGCTTGAAAAATATGCTTGAAGATGGCGCGGATATTTCGACCAATCTGCAGGTATTGATCAAGCGCGGACTGCGTGCCTCGATGAAAACCGGGAGCCTGGTGACCGGAGCGCTGTTTATCGATCTCGATTTCTATCCGAAAGAGAAAGCGCTGGGCGATCTGCCTCAAATCGCGGGCTATCCGCTTATTCCAACGGTGAGCGGTGGCCTGGCGCAAATTCAGCAAAAACTGCTGGAGACGCTGGATAAAATCAACAACCTGCCGATTAACCCGATGCTGGAACAGGCCACGAATACGCTGGCTGAAAGCCAGAAAACGATGCGCCACCTGCAGCAGACGCTGGACAATCTGAACAAGATTACTTCCAGTCAGTCGATGCAGCAGCTACCGGAAGATATGCAGAAAACGCTTCGCGAGCTGAACCGCAGTATGCAGGGCTTCCAGCCGGGCTCTGCGGCCTATAACAAGATGGTGGCGGATATGCAGCGTCTTGATCAGGTGCTGCGCGAGCTGCAGCCGGTATTGCGTACGCTGAACGACAAGAGCAACTCGCTGATATTTGAAGCGAAGGATAAAAAGGATCCGCAGCCGAAGAGGGCACAACCATGAAAAAGTGGCTCACGCTAGCCGCCGTCTTAGCGCTTTCCGCCTGTAGCGGGAGCGACAATGGCAAAACGTACTATCAGCTGCCGCAAACTTCACAACCTGCTTTGCAGGCCGTGAGCCAGCCTGGAAGCCACTTGCTGTGGGTCGATCAGGTCACCGTGCCTGATTTCCTCGCCGGCACAGGGGTGGTTTACCAGACGACCGATGTGCAGTATGTCATCGCCACCAGCAACCTTTGGGCTAGCCCGCTTGACCAGCAGCTGCGCAATGCGCTGGTCAGTAATCTCAGCAGCGCATTGCCCGGCTGGGTGGTTGCCTCCCAGCCGCTAGGCCACGATCAGGATGCGCTCAGCGTGAATGTGACCGGTTTTCACGGTCGCTATGATGGTAAGGTCATTGTCAGCGGAGAGTGGCTCCTGAAGCGTCAGGGCGAAATTATTAAGCGCCCGTTCCATATCGAACTGAAGCAACAGGATGACGGCTACGATGCCATGGTGAAAACCCTGGCTCAGGGCTGGCAGCAGGAAGCGAAGAGTATTGCTTCGGCGCTCACACGCCTTAATTGATAGGTAAAATGATTGGTACAAAAAAGCTGCGATTTTCACCTTTG
The DNA here is from genome assembly GCF_059414925.1 of Cedecea sp. B1(4). NCBI lineage: Bacteria > Pseudomonadati > Pseudomonadota > Gammaproteobacteria > Enterobacterales > Enterobacteriaceae > Cedecea > Cedecea sp. B1(4). The sequence continues at coordinate 124,452 of NZ_JCAHMZ010000001.1, forward strand.
GGTGGTCGCAGCTTTTCTTTTTTGCTGAACCGGTTAGCGACAGGCACGCCTCAGTTTTTGTCGAAAAGATAACCAGAATATCGCGGAAATATGACATTGGCGTGAATTTTGCGCATTGACGCTCACTGAATTTCGCGTTATTGCTTATCCGTGGTTGCACATTTTGTAATCACTGTTTTCTTTTCCACCAGACAATGTAATGAGGGAAACGAGGCATGAAGAGACAAAAACGAGATCGCCTGGAACGGGCACATCAACGTGGTTATCAGGCAGGTATCGCCGGACGCTCAAAAGAGATTTGTCCATATCAGACTCTGAATCAGAGGTCCTACTGGATGGGAGGCTGGCGAGAAGCCATGGAAGACAGGGCGGTTACTGCGTAATCACTGTCTCTTTAGAAAAAGAAACCTCCGCATCGCGGAGGTTTCGCCTTTTTGGACCGGTGTAAAATCGATCAGGTTTTAGGGAAAATCCAGACGTGCTGCTCTGGCAACTGGAGATGATGCGGCTGAGCATCTCGCATATCATTGCCGTAGGCGCGAATCACGAAATCATCTCCAGAGGTTCGGAAGAGATATTCCCAGCGATCGCCGAGGTACATGCTGGTTAACAGCGGCAGCGTCATGCCGTTTTCCCCCGGTAGATCGGCAATCCGTACGCGCTCCACGCGAATCACCGCCGTCCCTTCCTGCCCGGCCACGACGCCAGCCCCAGCTTTGCCCCAGAGCGCCCAGCCGCTTCCCTCAATGCGTGCTTTACCGTCGCGAACCTCAGTCACTTTACCGTTCAGGCGGTTATTGCTGCCCATAAACTCGGCGGTGAACAGCGTTTGAGGTGAGCCATACATCTCTTGCGGCGTGCCCTGTTGCTCAATTTTGCCGTTATTCAGCAGCAGAATACGGTCAGAAATGGCCATCGCTTCGTTCTGATCGTGGGTGACCATCAACGCCGACAGCCCTAGCTTGATAATCAGTTCTCTCAGGAAGACACGGGCTTCTTCGCGCAGCTTCGCATCCAGGTTGGAAAGCGGTTCATCAAGCAAAATCACCGGCGGGTTATAAACCAGCGCCCGGCCAATCGCGACGCGCTGCTGCTGCCCACCGGATAGCTGATAAGGGTGGCGCTGGCCGAGGTGCCCAAGCCCCAACTGATCCAAAACGGCCTGTACGCGCTGGTTGATTTCCGCCGTCGACACTTTACGCAGCTTGAGCGGGTAAGCGACGTTTTCAAAGACGGTTTTATGCGGCCACAGGGCATAAGACTGGAAGACCAGGCCAAGATTACGTTCTTCGGCCGGGATCTCTTTGCGGGATGCGCCGTCGTAAACGTTGCTTTTGCCGATAACAATTGTGCCCTGGGTGGGTTTTTCCAGTCCGGCGACGGCGCGCAGCAGCGTCGTTTTGCCGCTGCCGGAAGGGCCAAGCAAAGACACGACTTCGCCGCGTTTCAGCTCCATGGAAACGCCTTTCAGCACGGGGTTGTCGCCGTAGGTTAAGTGCAGGTTCTCGACCGATAACTCAATCATGTAATTTCACTCCAAAACGAAGGGCAATGCCGAGCCCTAACACCACGAACAGAATATTAATAAAGGAAAGTGCGGCGACAATATCGATGGCGCCCGCGGCCCACAGCGAAACCAGCATGGAACCGATGGTTTCCGTACCAGGGGAAAGCAGGTAGACGCCGGTAGAATATTCACGCTCAAAGATCAGGAACATCAGCAGCCAGGAGCCAATCAGGCCGTAGCGCGACAGCGGGATGGTGACGTGGCGGGTAATTTGCCCACGGCTTGCCCCGGTGCTACGGGCAGCCTCTTCCAGCTCCGGCCCAACCTGCAGCAGGGTAGACGAGATAAGGCGCAGGCCATAGGCCATCCACACCACGGTATAGGCCAGCCAGACGCTGAATATTGTGCTGCGCAGCGAGCGTAGCCAGACGATAAGGTTATCCCGCAGCCACTGTGACCACGGCATACCGGAAAGCCAGCCGGACTTCAGCGCGTTATCCAGCCACATCGGCAGGAATAAAAACACCCACAGGAAGGCCAGACCGGCCAGCAGGCCAGGCACGGCACGAGGTACCAGCACGCTGTAGTCCAGGAAACGGGTCACGTTGTCTGGTTTTCTGTGCATGGCGATGCCGATAAACAGGTAGCAAACCACCGCTAGCGCTCCGCCGATGACTCCTATCGCCATTGAGTTGACGATGGCTCGCAGCAGGTTGGGCTGTTCCCAGATAGTGCGGAAGGTATTGAGCGACAGTTCATCCCACAGTGAAACGCCCACGCCCCAGTTGGAGATAAAGGAGCGCAGGATAACGCCAATCAGCGGCACCCCGATGGTGACGGTCAGCCAGAACGCCACGACTGCGCCTGCGACCCAGCGCCATTTACCCAGCGGCAAGGCTCGCGCCTGAGAGGCTTTGCCTTTGACGGTGACAAAGCGGTTTGCCGTGCGCATCAGACGGCGCTGCAGCATGACCAGCGGGATAGTGATACAAATCAGCACGACAGCGACGGCAGCCATCAGATGATAGGACGGCGTCCCGAGCTTATTGGTGAGCTTATAGAGATACGTTGCCAGCACCATGTTTCCTTCCGGGTCGCCCAGCACGAGCATCAGACCGAAAACTTCCAGCCCGAGGAAGAACAGCAGCACGGTGGCATATAGCATTGCTGGACGCACCATCGGCAGGCTGACGGCTGTCATCACCTGAAGCGGCGTCGCACCTGCGGTGCGAGCCGCTTCCTCTACGTCGGAACCTACGCTGCGCAGGGCCGAGGAGATGTAGAGATAGGCGTGGGGAACATGCGTCAGGCCGGCGATCACCACGATGCTCGACATGTCGTAGATATTCCACGGCACGAAGCCAAGCAGCGACTGCGCCCACAGGGAGAAGAAGCCAACCGGGCCTGCGGCCACCACATAGCCAAATCCCAATACCATCGGCGACACAAAAATAGGCACCAGAATCAGCGGCTCAATGATGCGTCTGCCCGGCAGGTCAGTACGCACCATCAGGAAAGCCAGAATGCCGCCCAGCGGGATGGCAATCACCACCAGGCCAAAGGCCAGAATAAAGCCGCTCTTCAGCGCCAGGTAAAAATCGGAGTCGGTGAAGATAAATTCAAAAGATTCGAGGCTCCACTCCTTCGACGGGGAGAAGAAGGGGGCCGAGAGAAAACTCTGTATAACGATAAACGACAGCGGAATATAGATAACCAGCGCAGTTATCAGCACCACAATGCCGCGCGGCAGGCTTTGCCACTTTCTGCGTAATGCATCCATGTAACGATCCCTCAGGTCAGTTAGCCTGAATAGCCTAATGTGTTCGGGTTAAGCGAGGCGCAGCCGGACGGCACGCCTCATCAAAGGATTATTTCGCGGCGGCTTCGCGCCACTGCTTGATGTAGTCCAGGCGTTTTTTCTGCTGCAGGTATTCCAGCAGGGTTTCATCTACTGGAATCGGCTTCAGGGCGTTGCCGAGTTTTTTGGTCATGCCGTCGATGTCGTTGTCACCGTCGATATCATTGCGGATGGAAGGAATATCCGCCTGATTAGCGAGGATGTTTTGCCCTTTTTCAGACAGCACGTAGTCAATCCACAGCTTCGCCGCGTTGCTGTTTTTCGCTTCATTGCTGATAAAGGAGACGCGTGACAGCACCAGGGTGTAGTCCTTCGGATAAGCGATACCGAGGGAGGTGTCCGTTTTGGCACGGGCTTCGGCGTAAGAGCCCAGAATGTTGAAGCCAATCAGGTTTTCACCCGAGGAGACTCGTTCCATCATGGTGCCGGTTGAGGACTGAACCGAAAGGCCGCCTTTGGCTACATCGGCGAGCGTTTGGAAGTAATTTGGATCGGCCTTGTGATCCTGTACCGAAAGCATAAAACCGAGACCGGATTTTTCAATATCGTAAGTGGTGACTTTTTTGCTGAATTTTTCGGGCTGGCTGGCGATAAGTTTGGCCAACGCAGCATGGCTGTCAGGCACTTCATTGGCCGGGATCAGGCGTTTGTTGTAGATAAAAATAACCGGCTCATAGGTGGTGCCGTAGGCCTTGTCTTTCCAGACTGCCCACTTCGGCAGTTGGCCTTGCTCAGGGGATTTGTATTCCTGGGCATAGTCGGTGGCGAGCTTTAATGCCGTGTCCATGGAAGAACTCCAGACCACGTCACCGCTGGTACCGCCGGCGGCCTGCTCGCTGATATAACGGTTGTACAGCTCGGTGCTGTTCATGTCGTTATATTCTACTTTGATGCCCGGATAGGCGGCCTCAAAGCCCTGAATAAGCGGGGCCGCGGTTTTGGTGTCGGTGGTGGAGTAGAGCACCACTTTGCCTTCTTTGGTCGCGGCATCGATGATTTTTTGATAATCCGCCGGATAGCCCTGAGGCACAGCAGAAAACGCGGAGGTAGAGAGCAGCACGGCAGAAGCAAGGCAAGATATACGTAACTTATTCGACATTATTGTTAACCTCTAGTTACATTTGAGAAACTAAAAATCAACATAACGCATAACGTTTTTCAGGCAAGAGGGGGCGTTTTTTATCTTCACGATTTGTGATTTCGAACGTTGTTTAAGCAATTAACGCCATAAAAACCACGGCAAGAAAGCGTCATTCAGGCGGGCGATAGAAACAAAAAAGCACCCACTGCGAACAATGGATGCTTTCGAGGTGAAGCCAGATGAAACGGTATTAGAAAGCAGACGTGTCTTTGAAAAGACCCACTTTCAGGTCGGTTGCGGTGTAGATCACACGGCCATCAACCAGTACTTCACCGTCAGCCAGGCCCATGATCAGGCGGCGATTCACAACGCGTTTGAAGTGAATACGGTAGGTAACTTTCTTCGCGGTAGGGAGAACCTGACCGGTAAATTTCACTTCGCCCACGCCCAGCGCGCGGCCTTTGCCTTCGCCACCGAGCCAGCCGAGGTAGAAACCAACCAGCTGCCACATGGCATCAAGCCCCAGACAGCCAGGCATCACCGGGTCACCAATAAAGTGGCAACCAAAGAACCACAGGTCAGGGTTAATATCCAGCTCGGCTTCCACGTAACCTTTATCAAAGTTACCGCCGTCCTCGGTCATCTTGACTACGCGGTCCATCATCAGCATGGAAGGTGCAGGCAGCTGCGGGCCTTCAGCCCCAAACAGTTCGCCACGCCCTGAGGCAAGAAGATCTTCTTTCGTATAGGATTCGCGTTTATCTACCATGTCTACAGTAAGCCTTTTTATAATGAAGCACGCAGGTTAGCTAACACGTGTACGCTCAACAAGTCCGATCAGTTGTGGTTGAACCAGTTGAGCCAGCGTAGCGGCCACGGAAAGCGCTGGCGAACATCCGGCGCCGAGGCCTGAGCAATACGCTCCTGCACCGCACGCATCAGGGTGTTTTGCCCTTCGCCATCCCACGGGAGATTGGTCAATAACGGCAGGGCATCAGCCACGTCGTCAATTGCCCAAATCGAGAATTTATTTTGCTCGACGGCCTCCAGTACATCTTTATGCAGCGACAGGTGACGTACGTTCGCCAGAGGAATAATAACGCCCTGGGCACCGCTAAACTCTCGCTGCTGACAAATGCGGAAGAAACCTTCCACTTTTTCATTCAGCCCGCCAACGGGCTGTACACGGCCGAACTGATCCACAGAGCCGGTGATCGCAATGTGCTGATAAATAGGGACGTTAGCCAGGGCACTTATCAGGGCGCAAAGCTCAGCCATGGAGGCGCTGTCGCCGTCAACTTCGCTGTAGGATTGCTCGAAGGTAAGGGACGCCGAAAACGGGATTTGCTGGTCAAGCTGCAGCTCTGACATCAGAAATGCCTGCATGATCATCATCCCTTTGGCGTGAATGTTACCGCCGAGTTCTGCCTTGCGCTCTACGTCCGTAAACTCCCCATCACCGACGTGAACCACGCAACTGATACGGGAAGGTTCACCAAACGCCCGTGGATGACCCGGGAATTCAATGACCGACAGCGCGTTAATCTGGCCGATCATTTCGCCTTCGGTTTCAATCAGGATTTGCTCCATCAGGATTTCATCCTGCATGCGCTCGGCCAGGAAACCTTCGCGCCATTCACGCTGTTCAAGCATTTGTTGGAGCTGTTCGGCGTTAAAGCTGTCTGCTTCGGTAAACGGCGCGACTTCACGCAGCTGGCGTGAAATCCAGGAAGGGCAGAGTGGCAGCATTTCCTGATCGCCCGTGTAGCGGACGGCCTCACGAATCAGCGGTTGCCAGGCATCGGCTGCAGGTGCTGGCAATGACTTCTCTGCGGCGATGGCATAGATCCACTGACACCAAAGCGCCATTTCATCGGCAGAAGCAATTTGCATATTGTCTTCAAATTCACTGTAGATAGCGGCTGCAGCCAGATCCATCTCCATTTCCTGGAAATCGGCCAGCGAGTCGCGCTCGCCAACCAGAACCAGTTTGAAATCCAACGCTAATGACGGAATTTTTACCGGCAGCGGACGAGTTTCGTCAGGTGAAATCCAGTCGAAACGCCCCAGGGTCATGATTTGTTTCAGGCGTAGCCACAGCAGCGGCTGGGCAAGGACGCTACGCATCGACAGCACCAGGACGCCGCCGTTCACGCGATGGATCAGGCCGGGCTCCAACGACACCTCGCCCGCAAACTGCCGCACGCAGCCGAACAGTTGCTCCGGTTCAACCCAGTCAGCGGCAATAACTTCTCCGCTGGACGCAAAGTTATCGCCAGCGTTCTCGGCCGGGCGCAGGGTTACCCGATTACCTTCAATGAGATAATGTCCGCCGATGATTTCTTCGGCTTCATCATGGGATGCTTCAACGGCCGCGGCGATAAGATCCAGATACTCTTGTTCTTCCGGGGCTTTTATCAGCATTAGATCGACGGAAGAAACGGAAAGGTTGAGTTGCTCAATCCCGTAAACTAAACGAGGTTGAACCGCAGAAAGAGGGGCCGAGTCGGTATCATAAGGCTGTGCAAAAATTTCCTGATAGCTTTCGGTATCAGGCACCAGGGCACGCCAGTCAAGTCGATTAGTCGTCAAAGTCGCTATATTTTTTAATGAGATGTCAAAGGCGCGATTATACAAGAATCGCTCGGGTAGCACACGGATAAAGCAGTAACACAGTTTTATCCCTCTCACAGCTTTGATTTTCAGTTCAGCGAATGGCGGAAAAACTGTTATTCTGAACTAAGTTACACGGTCACACTGAGATCACAATGAAATATCAACAGTTGGAAAATCTCGAGAGCGGCTGGAAGTGGAAGTATCTGGTTAAGAAGCATCGCGAAGGGGAATTAATCACGCGATACATTGAGGCCAGCGCAGCCCAAGAGGCGGTAGAGCAGCTCCTGACGCTGGAGAATGTGCCGGTTCTGGTTCAGAGCTGGATTGATCAGCATATGAACCCGGCGCTGCATAACCGCATGAAGCAAACGATTCGTGCACGGCGTAAAAGGCATTTTAACGCTGAGCACCAGCATACCCGCAAGAAATCCATCGATCTGGAATATCTTGTCTGGCAACGTCTGGCCGGGCTTGCTCAACGTCGCGGCAATACGCTTTCGGAAACGGTTGTTCAGCTGATTGAAGATGCGGAGCGCAAAGAGAAGGTGGAAAGCAAGATGTCGACGCTTAAGCAGGATCTGCAGGCTATGCTCGGTAAAAAATAAAGCACTGAAAGCGTGCACGACCTCGCCATCGCGAAGTCTCAGACAATAAAAAACCCCGCCATGGCGGGGTTTTTGTTCAAGGAAGGGTAACTTATGCCGCAGGCTGAGTTACAACTTCTTTGATACCTTTAACTTCGATCTCAACGCGACGATCTGGAGCCAGGCAGTCGATCAGTTTAGCTTTAGGCGCTACGTTGTCACAGGTGTTGCCGGTAACTGGGTTAGCTTTGCCCATGCCACGTGGAGAGATTTTGTTCGCTGGGATACCTTTAGAGATCAGGTAATCAACAACGCTCTGTGCACGTTTTTCAGACAGTTTCAGGTTGTACTGCTCGGAACCGATACGGTCGGTATAGCCCAGAACAACAACGGAACCATCTTTAGGATCCAGGTTGCTCAGCTGGGTGTAAAGCTGATCCAGTGCCTGCTGACCTTCTGGTTTCAGGGTTGCTTTGTTGAAGTTGAACAGAACGTCAGACTTCAGAGTGAAGTGTTTGGTCTGTACTTCAGGAGCTGGAGCTGGAGCCGGAGCTACAACTGGTGCAGCTTCTTCCTGCTGGCCAAAGCGGTAGGAAACACCTACGCTCAGCATGCCGTTGTCAGGACGAACGCCAACGGTCTGTGCATCACCGATGTTGTTAACCCACTGGTATTCCAGACGGGTAGCGATGTCACGGGTAACTGCCCACTCAACACCACCAGCGAATACTGGGGAAACACCGGTGTCGTGGTTTTTACCAGCGATGGTGTTTGTAGAGTCTGCACGCCATACCATACCGCCCAGACGGGTGTAGATGTCCAGGTCGTCAGTGATTGGGTAACCCAGTTTGGTGGTCAGCTGTACGCCCTGAGCTTTGAAGGCACCGCTAACTTCGCTGCCTTTGTAAGGCATACGGCCAAGCCAGTCGTAACCCATTTCAAAACCAACGTACGGGTTAACCTGATAACCACCGAAGGCACCTGCGCCCAGCTGGCTTTCGTGGGTGTTACCGTTGTTTTGCAGGTCCTTGTTATACCAGCCGGTATCGTGGAACTGAGACCAGCCCAGTTTACCACCTGCATACCAGGTGTTATCTTTCGGTGCGGCCTGCGCTACGGTAGCGAAGCCAGCCAGTGCCACTGCAATCGCGATAGCTGTCTTTTTCATTTTTTGCGCCTCATTATCATCCAAAAGGCCATGAGCTCTAAACCAATTTAAAGCCCAGGGTTAAATCCTTCGCCCGGGTTTACGCTCAATTGTTACTCTACCGATATATCGGTGTTATGAAGAGCAACCCTGGCGAGGTAAAGTCTACAACGTAGTTGGAAAGTTACAAGTGTGAAGTCCGTCAGGCATATGAAAAAAAACGACTTGCATACATATTTTTTTACAGAATGGACTATTTTTTGAGCGGCACACCTATCCAATAAACCCCGTCAAACCGCCATATGACGGGAATTTTTGAGTCATGACAGCGGATTATATGGCATACGTAAAAAATTCCAGGATTTCTCCTAAATTTACTTAATGATACAAACTAGAATGAATTTTTAGGCCATTTCGTGGTCTTGAACCGGATGTTCCCGTGCTGGTTGGACGCATAATAAAGCCCATCGCATTGCCAGCTTCGGCTGCTATTGTCAGCCGTAAATGTTCTTCATCTGTTAATTCTTCCGTTAGCCAGCCGATGACTACGCTGTAATTTCCCGTCTGCAAAGCTTTCACCATTGCATCAACGGTGCAGAGAGGATCTAACTGATTTGCCTGCATCACTTTTGCCAGCGGAAGCCCAGCCGCCTGCAGCCATGTACGGCTGAGTTTTTGCTGCGGCGTAAGCCATAGCTGCCAGCGGGATTGTTGTCCCAACTGCTGTAATAAAGGTAGCAGAATAAACTGCGTAACCCATGGGCTCTCTTCGCTGTAGACCACTTCACTGATTAACCCCTGTACGCTGTTATCAGAGAGAGACTGCGCCGGGGTGTGCGCAGTAACTGCAACATGACGAAAGTGAGTTTGAACGTTATGTGAGTGCATAGTGAGTCCCGCCTAATGGGTTACTGTATACATATACAGTAATGTTTGTGCGAACAAAGATCAACCGGAATTTCGGAAAGTGTCTCGCATTTTCCGTACGCAAAAGCGACACCGATGAAATTGTCGTTGCCATTAGCTTTAACCTTACTTATTTTCAGGGATTAAGAAGATAAGTAACTAAGGCAGCTATTTACCAGTTGATATATAAGGACATATTATGAAAAAGGTGACATTTCTTAGAATTCATAAATCACGGGAATATCTTTCGTCACTGGGTAAAATCGGCTACAGACCGTTATTTGGCGGTTATAGTCTGACCGTCGAAGGTGTGGTTTTTGCTATGGTGGCGGAAGGTGAGCTTTACCTGCGAGCTTGTGAACAGTGCTCGGAATATTTCATCCAAAAGTCGGCTCCCCCGCTGATGTACAGTAAACGGGGGCTTCCAGTCGCACTGAATTACTATCGTGTCGATGAAGAGCTTTGGGAAAATCCCGATAAACTCGTCCAGCTCTCTTCCCTGGCTTTACGAAGCGCCCAACGGGAAAAGACACAAATTAAGATACGTTCTCGCCGCCTAAAGGATCTTCCCAATCTTTCCCTGAATATTGAAGTTATGCTTCGTGAGGTGGGCATTAATGATCCACAAACGCTTCAACTCTTTGGGGCAAAACGGTCATGGCTAAAATTACGCAGTACCCGGAAAACGGTAGGTATTAAAGTACTGCTCGCGCTTGCAGGCGCTATTCGTGGTGTTCATGAGGCTGTACTGCCTGCTGATGTTCGCAAAGAATTGACGGATTGGTGGCGCCGCTATGAGCAGCGCCACCAGCCTTATTCTGAGCACTGAGCGATTTGTTGCTGAAGACGAGAGATCTCTGGCAGAAGAGCAATTAATAACCCAATTTGTTGCAGAACCAGGGGTTCTTTTGTGTCTGCCCGAGTTTCAAGCTGCGAGATGCGGATGGAGAGCCCTGTCAGAGCAGCCTGAACGCGACTTTCATCGACTGGCAGGTGGTGTAGTGCGTCGTCAACATAGCAAACGGCGTCATCAAGCAGCATCAACGTATCACCGTGGTTGAGTTTTTCCCTGTGTGCACCTAATGCAGAGATATAGCTGTTAAACGAGTGGTTCAGGCAAAGCAGACGGAACGCCGCTTCCCGCATATCAACGGAGACTCGAGGCTCGGAAGACATATTTGAAACCACGGAGGCCAGCTCGGCGTCTCTGTTATGGGCATCCCGTCGGGCAATGCGATATTCCAGGCGGTTATCACGTCCCTGATGGTACTGCTCAAGAATCGCATCCAGATAGCGACAATTGGCGTTGAACGCACGTTCAACGACTCTTGAAAGCCGGCGGAACCGCCAGTCAGGCCAGATGAAACTCACCGCCGCCCAGGCTATTGCGCAGCCTAAGAGGGTATCAATCACGCGCGGGAGAGCGACTTCAAAACCTTCTCCCAGGAGATTAAAACACAGTAATACCAGCAGAGTAATAAACATGGTGGCGTGGGCGTATTGCACATTGCGGAAAGCGAAGAACAGCACGCCAGTAATGACGATCAGTATCAACTGACCTTCGAGAGACGGGACAAGCCAAAGTAAGGGCAGGCCAACGGCCACCCCAACCAGTGTGCCGATGATACGCAGCGCTAATCGTCGCCGGGTTGCACTGTAGTTGGGCTGGCAGACAAACAAGCTGGTCAGAAGTATCCAGTAACCATGCTGCAAACCCGTAAACTGAATAAAGGCATAGCCCACACAGAGCACCAGGGACATCCGCACCGCGTGACGAAAGAGTGCGGATTCAGGCGTGAGGTTAAGCTTTAGCCGCTGCCAGATATCATCGAAGCCGGTCAGCTTGTCGTCGGCTAGACGATTCTCAGGATCGTTCTGTGGCTCAGCAATCGCCTGTTCTGATTCAATGTTTGCCAGTTGTGCATCAATTGCCCTCAAGTTTGTAATCAGAAAGCCTAACGCTTTTATCTCAGAAGTGGTTGCATGGCTGGCACGAATTCGGTCCAGAGCGGAGTCCAGATGGGTAAATGCGCGTTCAAACCGTGGGTCGTGCTGATAAGGGACTCGCAGCAGGATTGATCGAGAGAGCTGCTGGCAGGCATGAGATTGCATCGTTAGCAGACGCTGAAAGCGGAACATCACGTCGCTATAGCGAAACTTATCGCGTAAGGCCTGGTACTGAATATGAGACGAGCTCGCCCGCTCGTGAATATCCTGGGCTACGAAATAATAGTGAAGTGTTCGACGAGTCCCTCTCTGCCCCCGATCGCCGCGGAGGCGAGTCAGTAATGAGCTTTTTGTCTGGTTTAGCGTGGTTACTAACTGGCTGTTAGCCATGGCCAACTGGAGCATTGGAGCCTGGCTTTCTTCTTCGATATCAGGATCAAACAGTGCGGCTTTAATTTCCAGAAAGCTAGCGAGGCTTTCATAACAGCGTGCCAGGTTGTCCTGCAGGGGACGAATCGGGAAAATTAAATGGCCTGCTAAGGTCAGCAGGTTATACCAGATGGCGCCGGCTAAAAGGAACAGTGGTTGCTGATACCAGTGCTCGTAGAGGGAAATACCGAGCATCGTGTAGATAGCAATCAGCAATGCACCAAAGGCAATGGTGGCATAGCGTTGGCCCAGTCCTCCAAGGAGGATAAATCCGCTGGTGGAGACCGTTAAGCCCACTGCAAACAGCCACGGCCAGGGAAACAGCAGCTCAACAGACGCTGAAGCAATGAAAAAGCTGACTAAAGTGATCAGTAAATTTCGTAACCTACCACTTACCCGGTCGTCGAGGTCGGCCAAGGCGGCAGCCACAACGCCAAGCGTGAGGGGAATCGTCAGCTTGACTTCACCGAGCCACCACGGCAGTGCCGCAGTGCCTGCAAGGGCAATAAATATGCGCAAGTTGTAAAGCCAGGCGCTGTTCCAGGTGTAACGACGTACCAGTGGGCTTAGGGTCAGCACAACGGCTCCTTACTGGAAACGGCGACGTGCATTGGATTCGCGTGCTGCTCTTGCCACTTCGACTGGAACAACCCGGCGACCAACGGGCCATAACGCAATGGCCGCAATCTTGAAGTTCGCAATTCCTACAGGGATCCCAATTACGGTAATACACTGCGCGATGCCCGCCATGATATGCATAATGCACAGCCACCAGCCGAAGAAGATAAGCCAGAGAACGTTCAACAGGGTCCCCCCCGTATTTAGCAGCGTATTTTTACCCTGTGGATTAAGCTCATCCACATGAATGGCTTCATTGCCGTAGGGCACAAAGGAAAGCTTGGTGATTTCCCAGCAGGAGCGAGTCAGTGGCAGGGTGAAAATCAGCACAATACTCACCAGCGTGGCGAATAGCCAAGAGAGGGTGGTCAAGAAGCCACCCAGCACGAAGTTCAGAACATTAAGTACGGTACGCATAGTGGCGCTTCCCTGACAGAAAAATAAAGAGTGATTAACCGCAGAAATTATAACGCGTTTTTACTCTGGAGCGTCATTCCATCGGCAGTTAAACTTGAGCCATAACTCTTACATTGGATCGGGCAACGTAATGGAACTCAAAGCAACTTCTCTTGGCAAGCATTTAGCTCAGCACCCATATAATCGGGTCAAACTGCTGCCTGCCGGCGTTGAGGTTAAAGGCGATCGCCACGAATATCTTATTCCATTCAATCAGTTAATCGCGATTAACTGTAAGCGTGGCCTGGTTTGGGGAGAGCTTGAATTCGTTCTTCCTGATGACAAAGTGGTTCGCCTGCACGGTACCGAATGGGCGGAGACCCAGCGCTTTTTCCATCATCTGAGTTCGCTCTGGCTCAACTGGAGCACGGAGATGAGTGAAGTTGCCGCCGAAGTATTAACCGCTCAACGAGAGGAGATTGCTCAGCGCACTCGCAAGGAGGTGTGGTTCCGGAGAAGTGATATGCAGGCGTTACAAGATAACCTCCGCGCAGCTATTTCAGCCCTCCCGCTACCGCATGCCCGACTTGGTGAGTTCGAAAATTGCCGGGAAGCGTGGGCCATATGTAAAGCCTGGCTTGAACAGGGTGAAGAACGCCGACACCAGCGTAATAGCGCTTATACCGAACGGATGCTGGAAAAATATGCCGCTTTCTTTGAGCAGGTTGAAAGTTCGCCGCTGAATCCGTCTCAGGCCAGGGCCGTGGTGAATGGAGAAGATTCGCTCCTGGTGCTGGCTGGGGCCGGTAGCGGCAAAACCTCCGTTCTTGTGGCGCGTGCCGGATGGTTGTTACAGCGCGGTGAAGCAACAGAGGAGCAAATCCTGCTTTTAGCCTTTGGCCGTCAGGCCGCGCAGGAAATGGATGAGCGTATAGCCAGCCGCCTTAATACCGAAGCGATTTCTGCCAGAACTTTCCATTCACTGGCGCTACACATTATTCAGCAGGGAAGCAAAAAAGTCCCTCGAGTCAGTGAACTTGAGAGCGACACAACGGCTCGCCATCAGTTGCTGATCGACAGCTGGCAGCAGCAATGCCGGGAAAAGAAGGCGATGGCCAAAGGCTGGCGGCAATGGCTAAGCGAAGAGCTTGAGTGGGATGTTCCAGAAGGTGAATACTGGCAGGATAAACGCCTGGCGAAGCGGCTTGCCAGCCGGCTCGATCGCTGGCTCGGCCTAATGCGGATGCACGGAGGTTCGCAGGCTGAAATGATAGACAGCGCGCCAGAAGAGATCAGAGAACTCTTCACTAAACGTATTAAGCTGATGGCGCCATTGTTAAAAAGCTGGAAAGCCGCGCTGAAAGCCGAAGAGGCGGTAGATTTCTCCGGGCTGATTCATCAGGCAATTAATGTGCTTGAAAAGGGGCGTTTTATCAGCCCGTGGAAGCATATCCTTGTCGACGAGTTTCAGGACATTTCCCCCCAGCGGGCCGCCTTACTGGCCGCTTTAAGGCGGCAGAATTCCCATACTTCGCTTTATGCCGTGGGAGATGACTGGCAGGCAATCTATCGATTTAGCGGAGCAGAAATGACGCTCACCACGGCATTTAGCCACCATTTTGGGGAGGGTGACAGCTGCGCTCTGGATACTACGTATCGTTTTAACGATCGAATCGGCGAGATTGCTAACGGTTTTGTGCAGCAAAATCCGTATCAACTGCGCAAGCCGCTCAATAGCCTCTCCAAAGGGGATAAAAAAGCGGTAACTCTGCTTGTCGATGACAGGCTCGATGATTTGCTGGACAAACTTAGTGGGTACGCCTTGCCCGAACAGCGAATTTTGGTGCTGGCGCGGTATCACTATTTGCGTCCGGAAAGTCTGGAAAAAGCCTCAACGCGATGGCCTAAGCTCAACATCGATTTTATGACTATCCACTCCAGCAAGGGGCAGCAGGCGGACTATGTGATCATTCTTGGTTTGCAGGAAGGAAAAGAAGGTTTTCCGGCACCCGCGCGGGAGTCAATCATGGAGCAGGCGCTCCTGCCACAGCCGGAGGATTTCCCGGACGCAGAGGAGCGGCGTTTACTTTATGTCGCGCTGACGCGAGCTCGTCATCGGGTCTGGCTTATGTTCAACAAGCAGGAACCTTCTGTCTTTGTTGAGGCACTTAAGCGGCTGGGTGTGCCCGCGGCTAATCGCCCGTGATTATTTCAGGCGTTCATTCAGGTAGCGTTGGTAATCCGGAATAAGAATATCCACGCTCTCATTGAAGCCCGGAGAGTGAATAATAAAGTCTGCGGTAGAAAGGTTGGTGGCGAC
The DNA here is from genome assembly GCF_059414925.1 of Cedecea sp. B1(4). Classification (NCBI taxonomy): domain Bacteria; kingdom Pseudomonadati; phylum Pseudomonadota; class Gammaproteobacteria; order Enterobacterales; family Enterobacteriaceae; genus Cedecea; species Cedecea sp. B1(4). Next base: position 139,861 of record NZ_JCAHMZ010000001.1, read on the forward strand.
CGGGATATTCCAGACGGTCGCAAGGCGCAGCAGGGCCTTAACGTCGGGATCGTGAGGAACGGCATTGAGCGGGTCCCAGAAGAAAATCAGGACATCAATTTTGCCTTCGGAAATTAACGCGCCTACCTGTTGGTCGCCCCCCATTGGACCACTGAGCATGGCGTTGACTTCAAGCCCTGTTGCTCTTTGAATTAAATTACCCGTTGTCCCGGTGGCATAGAGAGTGTGGTTGGCAAGCGTTGCTTTGTGGCGCTGTACCCACTTCAAAAGCGCGTCCTTACAGTGATCGTGGGCAACCAGTGCGATATGTTTTTTTACCGCAAGGGTGCGGGTTGTTAGTTCCATTCTCTTTTCCTGGGTAGTTTTAGGCTGCTAACAGATTACTAAAAGCGCCCGGGGCTGCAAGAGCAGAACGTCAAAAAAGCGAGGCATCTCGAGGCATTGCTATGGGTTGGGTGTCTCATTTGCCCAGCGTAGAAAACGCGCCCGTGTCGGATTATCGGCCTGACTGAACCAGTATCTCAGCCGTTGCTCTGTTAGCACTTCAGACTGAGCCGGTGGAAGATCTGGATTAGCCTGGGCAAAATGCAGAATACCTTCGTTGGCCATGCGGTTTGCGAATCCGGGCATTGACGCTTTTTTTCCTGATTTGTTATAGCGCTGTGTCTCTTCTTCATAATCCGTTCCGGTTGGATCGGGTTTTATCTCCAAAATATCGGTTCGGACGGGAATAGAATGACCCTGTCCGTCCTGCAGCTTAATTTGAAAGGCGGCTCCAGAATGATTGGGATCTTTTAGCGGTAGAACAATATTGACCTGATCTATCTCTTTGGTGTCAAAACTGATCACCATCGGGGGGGATACCCCAGAAGACCGGCTGCGTGCGTTGTTTATTTTTTTTTCAACGCGCAGAACCAACTGATGTGGCCCATTATCTATTTCAATGCTGTCCGCCCCTTTAAGGAGCGAGCTGGAAACTCTTTTACCATCCAGAACCAGTAAATCCACATCGGCGGAAAGGCGAAGCGTGGTTCCCCATACCAGGGTTGGTAGCATCAATATTAGCCCTGCAAGTGGCAGACCTGCTCTCATTTCACTCTCCCTGGTGAACATGCTGAGTGGATATTTCAAAGTTTTTCCTGAGACCTGTTTATTAACATATAGACATATTTTCAGAAATTGCGCGCCTGAGTATCCAGTAGAAAGATGGCTGGGTGACGGGGTTTGGCATACACTTCAGACAACATCTTAGGGGGCGCTATGAAACAAAGTGATATCGAAAATATCCTGAAAACCACCCGTACCATTGCGCTGGTGGGGGCCAGCGACAAGCCCGATCGTCCGAGTTATCGGGTGATGGATTATCTGCTTAAACAAGGTTATGAGGTTATTCCTGTGTCGCCGAAGGTCGCGGGTAAAACGCTGTTAGGGCAGCAGGGCTATGCCACGCTTGCGGACGTACCGAAGAAAATTGATATGGTCGATGTGTTCCGTAATTCTGAGGCCGCCTGGGGAGTAGCGCAGGATGCTATCGCCGTGGGAGCGAAAACGCTATGGATGCAGCTTGGCGTGATTAATGAGCAGGCTGCGGTGCTGGCACAGAATGCGGGATTAAGCGTTGTGATGGATAAATGCCCGGCGATTGAAATCCCTCGTCTTGGGCTGGCGAAATAATAAAAACCCCGCATCGGCGGGGTTTTTTATCAGTTACGCAGGCGCGGTGCCTGAAGCTGTTGGCGTATCGAGGCAGCCAGTTCGTCCATTGACGGCTGTTCAGGGTGCTCGTCGTCATCTTCAGAACTGAGCTGAGCTTCGGCGAGATAGGTATGAATCGCCTGGCCATCCTCATCTTCCATGACAACGTGGTACCACGGCGCCGCGCGGAGTGCGCTATTGTCGGCCAGATCGTCTTCCTGCGGCTCATCGAGCGAATACTCGGGGTCAATGTCGACCACTACGCCCAGATAGCCCAGTAAAGAATGGCGAACCTGCTGGCCAATACCGAATTTGCTGGCAATCATAGTCACCTCCCGGGAGCATTACTCTGCATACGAATATGCGGGCAATTTCCGCCTTTTCAAGCTACATGACTCGACAGGCAAACCCTTTCAGATACAGCCCTTCCGGGTAGGTTGCGATCACCGGGTGATCGGCCGCCTGGCGGAACTGTTCTATAAATTGTACATCACGCCCGGCATCTACGGCGGCATCGGCGATGATTTTCTGGAATAAATCTGTGGTCATCAGTCCGGAGCAGGAGAAAGTCAGCAGAATGCCGCCAGGGTTCAGTAACTGAATCGCTAACATGTTGATGTCTTTATAACCCCGGCAGGCGCCCGCCAGCTGGTTTTTGTTTTCAACAAATTTAGGCGGGTCCATGACGATGACGTCGAATTTCTCACCCTGGTCGCGATATTTGCGCAGCAGTTTGAACACATCGTCACGAAGAAACTGGGCTTTGCTGAGATCAAGTTTGTTCAGCTCTACGTTTTTTCTGGCTATATCCAGCGCGTCCTGAGAGGTATCCACGCTTACCACCTGGCTGCAGTTACCCATCAACGCAGAAACGGCAAAACCACCAGTGTAGGAGAAGCAGTTCAGTACGCGTTTATTGTCGACGTAGCGGCGAGTGGCGAAACGGCTGTCGCGCTGATCGAGGTAATAGCCTGTTTTATGTCCGCCCTGAATGTCTACCAGCAGCTTCATACCGTGTTCTTCGATAGGCAGCAGGGCAGGAGGCAGTTCACCGCTGACCGGCCCCTGAGTCAAAGCCATGCCTTCTTTCTTACGTACGGTCACATCGGAGCGATCGTAAACAGAGCAATCAGGGTAGAGAGACTGCAAGGCGGCAATGAGGGCCGGGCGCTGATATTCTGCGCCGGCAGACAACAGCTGCAGCACCAGGAAGTTGCCAAAACGATCGATAGTCACGCCCGGTAAACCGTCAGATTCACCGGCGATCAGGCGGTAGCTGTCCAGCCCATCACGCTTAGCCAGCCAGTCTCTCCACTGCTGGGCCTGCTGTAGGCGGCGAGTAAAGAAGGTGATATCAATACTTTCAGCCTGATCAAAGGTCCAGACGCGGGCGCGGATTTGTGATTCAGGGGAGTATGCCGCTCGGGCTAGCCATTTGCCCTGGCTGTCCACCACATCAACCGTTTCACCGAGACTGGCCTTGCCTTCCAGGCGTGCAACAGCCCCAGAGAAAACCCATGGATGACGGCGCAATAACGACTTCTCACGCCCTTTGGCTAACACTAAACGTACGCTCATAATTTATTTGCTGCTTCGCTAAGAAATGGGCGCCATTTTCCGGTTTAGGGCCGCTAATTGCAATTTATTCACGTGAAAGCCTCACAGAGTGGGTTACTGCCAAAGAAAAAAAGACGGGGTTTGTTAGACTTAGAACTGTTTTGAGCGTTCAGGCGGAGGCAATGATGAGTTCAGACAAACAGTGCGTGAAGTGTTGGGTACACGGCATGGTTCAGGGCGTGGGCTTTCGTTACAGTACTCAGCGTGAGGGGGAAAAGCTTGGCTTAACCGGCTATGCCCGTAACCTGGATGATGGCAGCGTGGAGGTGGTGGCCTGCGGAGAGGCGGGGCAGGTTGAAAAGCTGCTGGCGTGGCTAAAAGCCGGCGGGCCACGTAGCGCCAGGGTTGATAAAGTTCTGACTGAACCGTATCAACCCGAACGCGAATGGATCAACTTTGGTATCCGCTACTAGATACACTTCACCGGTTTTGGCAGGCCAGCGATTTTTGTGGCCTGTTTGGCCGGGCCTTTCGGGAACAGGCGATAAAGATAGCGGCTGTTGCCTTTCTCTTCGCCGAACTTGTTCGCCATAGCCTTAACCAGCATGCGAATGGCCGGGGAGGTATTAAACTCCAGATAAAACTCGCGTACGAAGCGAACCACTTCCCAGTGCTCTACCGCCAGGGTAATGCCTTCTTTGGCGGCAATCTCTTCCGCCAGCGGCTCGCTCCACTCCTGACTATTTTTCAGGTAGCCATCGGCATCTGTCTCTATTTCTCTGCCTTCAAAGGTCAACATAGTTATCCGCTATTTACGTCAAATCGGGCGAAGTGTAGCAAATTTTCTCTGTGGGCTTAAGGGCGGAATGCGGCAAGGATTGAGGGCAAAAAAAAGAGAATGCACAAGGCATTCTCTTTTGGGGATTACGGCATCAGTTAGTCGCGGCTGGCAAAACCAAGGATGCTCAGCAGGCTAACGAAGATGTTGTAAAGAGAAACATACAGGCTTACGGTCGCGCGGATGTAGTTCGTTTCGCCGCCGCGGATGATGTTGCTGGTCTCAAACAGGATGGCGCCAGAAGAGATCAGGATAAACACCGCGCTAATCGCCAGGTGCAGAGCCGGGAGCTGCAGGAAGATGTTAGCCACCATACCAATCAGCACAACCACCACGCCCGCCATCAGCATGCCGCCGAGGAAGGACATGTCTTTACGGGTTGTCAGCACATAAGCAGAGCAGCTAAAGAAGACCAGTGCGGTACCACCCAGCGCCAGGCCAATAACATCACCCATGCCTGCGGACAGATACGCATTCAGCATTGGCCCCAGGATATAGCCCAGGAAGCCGGTAAAGGCGAATGCAGACAAAATGCCTACTGGTTTATCCGCAGTTTTGTAGGTCAGGAACATCAGGCCGTACATACCGACCAGCGTCAGAATCAGCCCTGGAGAAGGCAGCATCAGTACGGTGCTGGCGGTTGCCGTCAACGCGGAAAATGCCAGCGTTAAACTCAGCAGGAAATAGGTATTACGTAGCACCTTGTGGGTGCTGAGCAGTGACGAACGGTCACGCGAGGAGGTAATAATGCGATCCATTCTAAACTCTCTCTTTTACAGGTGTTTTATGGTCATGAGCATAATGCCCGCCTTTATTAGACAAAAGCCTTTTTACCCATCTTTACCTCGTGCAGTTTATCACATTGTAAAAAATTAATGCCATAACACCCACTTATAGGTGGCTGAAAAATATTGCTTTATTACCTAAAGCCGACTAAGAGTGTTAGCCGTACCGTCGTTAAATAACATTAATAAGGCGTAGGTCATGAAAGCAAACAACAACACATTTTCAAAATCATTGGTTGCTCTGGGTCTGCTCAGCGCTATTTCCAGCGCATGGGCAGCAGACGTTCCGCCAGGAACCGAGCTTGCAGCCAAACAGGAGCTGGTACGTAACAACGGCAGTGAACCGGCGTCGCTGGATCCCCACAAAGTGGAGAGCGACGTTGAAAGTAATATTATCGGCGACTTTTTTGACGGCCTGATTCGCGTCAAAAACGATGGTTCTATCGAACCTCATCTGGCCGAAAAATGGGATAACCAGGACAACAAAGTCTGGACATTCCATCTGCGTCCGGGGATTAAGTGGTCCAATGGTGAACCTATCACTGCGCAGGACGTGGTCTGGAGCTGGAAGCGTTTAGTCGATCCTAAAACGGGCTCCCCTTACGCAACTTATCCCGGCACGATGCATATCGAAAATGCCAATGATATTGCCGAAGGCAAAAAGCCGGTCGATAGCCTGGGTGTGAAGGCGCTGGATGCCAACACCGTTCAGGTGACGCTGGACCAGCCAACGTCGGCCTTCCTGCTGATGCTTGGCCATACGTCTATGGTACCGGTGAGCGAAGCTGCGGTAGAAAAATTTGGGGATAAATGGACCCAGCCGGCCAACTTCGTGAGCAGCGGTCCGTATAAGCTGTCGCAGTGGGTGGTGAACGAGAAAGTCGTCGGCGAGCGTAATAAGCAGTACTGGGACGATGCTCATACGGTGATTAATAAGGTGACTTATCTGCCTGTGACTTCCGGTACAGCAGATATAAATCGCTATAAAGCGGGTGAGATTGACATCACCTATACCGTGCCGGAAACGCTGTTTGCCTCACTGAAAAAATCGATTCCGGATCAGGTCCATATCACGCCTTATCTGTCCACTTACTATTATGAATTCAATACCACCAAAGCGCCGTTTAACGACCCACGCGTTCGTCTGGCATTAAACCTGGCGCTGGATAAAGATATCATTGCCGGTAAGGTGTTAGGGCAGGGGCAAAAGCCTGCTTGGCTGGTGAGCCAACCTAAAATTGGCGGGATAACGCTTAAGCCTGCGGAGTACGGCAGCTGGAGCCACGATAAGCGTGTCGCTGAGGCGAAGAAATTGCTGGCAGAGGCGGGCTTTAACGAATCTCATCCGCTGCAGTTCAACCTGCTTTATAACACCTCGGAATCTCACCAGCGCATTGCCATTGCGGCCAGTTCAATGTGGAAGAAGAACATCGGCGTCGAGGCGAAGCTCCAAAACCAGGAATGGAAAACCATGCTGGATACCAAACGTACCGGCAATTATGACCTGGTGCGCTACGGCTGGATTGCCGACTACGATGATGCGGCGACCTACCTGAATAACTTCCGTACCGGCGATAGCCAGAACAGTTCCAAATACAGTAATCCTGCCTACGATGAGATCATCGCTAAAGCTTCACAGGCCACTACCCAGGAAGAACGTGCGAAGTACTATCAGCAGGCCGAAGATATTCTTGCGAAAGACGTCCCGACCATCCCTATCTACCATTATGTGAAGGTTCAACTGGTGAAACCTTACGTAGGGGGTTATGCACCGAGCACGCTGGGCAAATATTTAACCCAGGATCTCTACATCAAAAAGCACTAATGCTGACGTTGCCCTCTCCGGAGGGCAGAAAAAGCGGTTTGAAACTGAGCATGTTGCTGCTGTTTCAGGCAAATAACACAAATATGATGAAATTTCAGGCGATTGAACAAAATCGTGCTTTACATGAAGTATGGGTATGTTTATAGTTCGCCTCGTTGGAAGTGTGGCCGAGCGGTTGAAGGCACCGGTCTTGAAAACCGGCGACCCGAAAGGGTTCCAGAGTTCGAATCTCTGCGCTTCCGCCAACATTTACAAGGGGTTGCCGAAAGGCAGCCCCTTTTGCTTTGGCGCTGAAGCAACGCGCCGCAAGTGCAGGCTTTGTACATCACCCCTGTACACCTTTAGCCTTCCTGTAAGTTCCTGGCGACATCTTAAAGCTGCGGGTAAACAGCCGGTTAAAGCTCTGCTGTGAGTCAAAGCCGTACTTCACCGAAATATCGACGATTCGCTCCTGGGTATTTTTGAGATCCTGTGCCGCCAGCTGTAATTTTCTGATTCTGATGTATCGGCCAATACTTTCGCCTTTATAATATAAAAAAATTCTCTGGAAGTGCCATTTAGAGTAGCCAGAATAGCGAGCAATATCCTCTATTCGTAATCGACGATGAATATTATTATCTATCCAGCCGGTGATGGTTTCTATGACTTTGGCGGAAATCTTCATGCTGATATCTCTCAGTGTTAGTAAATGCTTAGTTACGCGTTGAACGCTGCAGTAGTGATTTAATGAAATTTCTAAGATGGCAGGATAAAATATAACGATCGATGTTTTTTGTTTTATCTGAATGACAACGCCTGACGTTGTTTTTATATAAGGGTGATTTCGGATGGTGTTTTGAATGCATGATTTTAACGTATGTATTATTGCAGAAGTTAAAATCACCCTTTTCGTACAGGCACGCTCTACCATTATGGATTCCCGTTGATGAGGGAAATGCCATGAAGATGAAAGCCATAAAAAGAGCGAACTTCATAACTGTGTTTCGGTCAGCTGTTGTAATGAACACGCGATGGCATAAGCGATCAGAAACTATAATTGATGGCAAGCATACCGGTCGTACCGTCTTTTCTCATGACGATGGGGCTGTTGGAGGCCTTCTTATCAAGCCAGGCATAGCTGAGACTAAACAAGCCTCCCCAATGTTCGCTGAACTGATGGGTCAGCGTCAGGCTGGTGTCCGTGCCGTAAAACCCGCCGGCACTGCTGTAGCGCGAGAAACCTGAACGGCCGTGCTGCAGTTCGTTGACCCCATACCAGGTATTCATATAACGAGCATCACCGAATAACGCGCTCGCCTGAAATGTAAGCGTATTAGCTTCGTTCATAATTGGGATATAATTTATTGCTGTGGAATAAGATACGCCCTGGCCATCATTTAACGGCAGAGTTGTTTTACCTTCAAAAACCAGCCAGGGGGCGACTGCCCAGCCAAGCGCAATGCCCGCATTGACCGTAGACGAAATATCCCCCATGCCTTTAAGTTTACTCGAGCCTTTTCGCCAGCCTGAATTTTTATCCGTGCGGCCTGAATCGTAGCCCAATGTCGGCTCGAAATATAAACCATTATCGCTTTGAAGATGAATGCCAAGCCCATTCATGGAATCAAAGAAGATATTACTCATCTGAATGTGTATCAGTGGAATAACACTGGTATTTTGTTCATTGGCTCCGCTGTATCGCGGAGAGGATATAGCGCCAAGGCCAAAGGTTGTCACGGTTTCATCAGAATTAAATTCACTTGCATACGATGATGAAATACTGGAAATTATCAGCGGTGCAATTATGTATTTTGTGCTTTTCTTCGTTAACATAATGATTCTCATCGTCAGGTGTTTATATTTTTTGTGCATACTTAGCTCAGTAAGTAAAAGGATTATGCTGAGGGCTTATCAATGAACGACCAGGGATTTGTGAAGAAACTGTCAAGGTAACATTAAATGAAAAATAAACGGGTCCTGGTGATTGAAGACGATGCCGATGCGGCAAATGTGTTGGAGGCCTATCTCAAACGCGAAGGCTATAGCGTTTCGGTGGCAGGGGATGGCCTGGCGGGCATGAACACGGTGGTTACCTGGAAGCCCGATCTTATTTTGCTGGACGTCATGCTCCCCGGGATGAACGGCACGGAAATTCTTGCGGCCGTCAGGCGAAGGGGCAATACGCCCGTCATCATGATCACCGCCATGGGCGAACCCTATGACAAGATCGGCGCTTTGCGCTATGGCGCCGATGATTATGTGGTCAAGCCCTACAACCCCGGCGAAGTCATGGCCAGGGTGCAGGCCGTGCTCAGGCGCAGCCAGGCCAGCCAACTCCCCGCAGAGGATGTTTTACGCTGGGGTCCACTGGAGGTTGATGCCACCAATTTGGCGGCGCAGGTGTTGCATGAGGGACTTTCTCCCCTGCGCCTGGATTTAACGCTCACCGAGTTTTCTATTTTGAAAACGCTAATGCGCGCCTCGACGAGGCCGCTCAGCCGCCAGTTTTTGCTCGAAGAGTGTCTCCCGGAAAGCGACGCTCTGGAGCGAGTAGTGGACACGCATGTCTATAACTTAAGGAAAAAGCTTGAGGCGGCGGGAGTTGATAATCTCATTCTGAACGTGCGCGGCATTGGCTACAGGTTCTGCAAACCATGAAAAACAAAAAGAGCAAATCGCTCCTGCTGTGGATATCGATTCGTATCATCGTGGTGGCCGTCAGCGTACTGTTTTTCATCGTGCTGGCGATGTGGAGCATCTACGCAGTTCAGTATTACTGGGTTGTGCATCACATGTCGCCTGCCGCTTACCAGGAGTTTCTGACGCTGCGGGCGAACCCTGACTTAGACATTGTCCGTTTTCATCAAATTGTGGATGCCCGCTGGGGAATTGAATACAGCACGCCTTCCATCAGCTCTCTCAACTGGGGGTGGCTGTTTATCTTTATTTCCATGGCGACCCCGTTTGTGATCGTCAGCTGTTTACGCGCCACGCGTCCGCTTGCCGCGCAGTTTCGCAGCCTGACGGACGTCGCGGAGATAGTGGCTCAGGGGGATTTCAATCAACAGGCGAAACGGGTGGATGAATGTCCGGCGGAGGTGACTCGCTTTGCCAGCAACTTCAATAAAATGATTAGCCAGTTGGCGCTGTACGAACGCGAGCTTAAGGCCGCGCACGTCGCGGCCGCACATGAACTGCGCTCACCTCTTACCGCTGCTATGGGGCGGCTGCAGGGCATGATCGACCATGTGTTTCCGGCGGATGAAAAACAGCTGAATATGGTGATGACGCAGCTCAAAAACCTCAGCCACCTGACTGATGATTTGCATTTTCTTTCCCTGGCGAGCGCGGGGCAACTCTCGCTCCAGCACGGTGTATTCTCGCTTTCTGAAGTCCTGAACGAGAGGATCGCATGGCTAAAACCCCAGTTGGAAGCGGCCGGGATGTCCGTCTCTGTGGAGGCGGAAGATGAATGCTATTATTCGGGAGATGAAGCCCGCCTGGGTCAGGTCTTTACCATTATCATTGAGAACATGCTTCGCTATTGCAGCAGAGGCGATCGCATGTCCATTCGCTTTCGCCATCTTAAGCAGGGTATTGAAATCCAGTTTCTTGATACCGGGCCCGGCGTCGCCGGGGATTATTTGCCTCATATATTTGAGCGTTTTACCCGTGGGGAGCGTTCGCGGGCAAGAGATTCAGGCGGCAGCGGGCTGGGGCTTTCTATCGCCAGAGAAATATGTCACGCGCACCGGGGAGATATCCGCGCCAGTTTGCCTGCTGAGGGCGGGTTGCTGATGACGATAAATCTGCCCGTGCCGCTCAGCGAAGATGAAACCTGACTTACTCGTACCACGCCGGTGCCAGCGTAAACTGCGGCCAGGCATCGGGATCGTGGCCGGGAATCAGCCTTGCCCAGTTACACTCGGTCAGGTGTCTCAATTTTGCCACCGAACGCGCCGCTTCGCTGGCTGAGGTCATCAAGCCCGGAAGCGCGCGGTCATAAAAATGATCCAGCGTATAGGCCGCATCAATCGCCAGCGTGAATGCCTTGCCGCTGGTGAGCGTCACCAGAAACGACTGATGCCCCGGCGAATGTCCCGGGGTCGAAATGCAGCGCAGCGTCTCGTCGCCGTACAAATCAAAACCGTCCTCATCCAGCAATAGCCAGTTCAGATTCTGGCGGGCAAAATCCTTGCGGCAATAGGCACCTGCGGTGAACCAGTCCGGCTGAAAGGCATAGTGGTATTCCTGCCGTTGCACAATGTGTAAGGCATTGGGGAAGCGGCCAATCGCGCCGGTGTGGTCAGAGTGCAGGTGGGAAAGTAATACATAGCGAATCTCTTCCGGCTCAATGCCCAGCGCACGCAGCTGCGCCACGCATCCCTGTTCTTCGGTCATTAACGGCTGATAATGTTTGACCGTATCTCCCCAGTATGCACGAGGATCGGCCAACCCCTCTGCCGCTAGCCCGCCGTCAATAATGGCGTGGCCTTTGGGGTGAGTCAGAAGGAACCAAGGGACGGGGATTTCATAGTGGCTCCCTTCACCCTGATTCATCCTGATATCGTGATACTTACAGCGTTGAGTGCCGGACTGGAAAAGATAAAGTCTGATCTCTGCCATGATGATATTCCTGATGAGTAAGAGCATTTGATACCGCCATAAGCCGTCAGTTTTACGTAAATTGCACTGGCGCAGTAGATATCTGTTGCTGCTTTCATCTATCGGAAAAACCAATATACTCAGTCCATGGATCTTCTGGCGGCAATGCGAATTTATGTGCGAGTGGTGGAGCGGGGAAATATGTCCGCCGCCGCGCGCGATATCGGCATCGGACAGCCGGCGGTGAGTGAGAGGATTGAGCGGCTGGAAGCTCACCTTGGCACCCGTCTGCTGCGGCGAAACACGCGCCGAATGTCCCTGACCGACAGCGGGGCGCTATTCTATGAACGCAGTAAAGTGGCGATCTCTGCGGCAGACCTTGCGCTGGCAGTTGTGGATGAGCGAACTGGACTAAAAGGGCTGATTCGCATCGCAGCACCCTTTGGCGCGGGTGAAGAAGTCCTGATGCCAGCCTTGCTGAAGCTGAGAGCAAACCATCCCGATCTGAATATTGAGCTGGTCCTGAACGATCGCGTAGTCGATCCGGTGACGGAGGGCGTTGATATTTCATTCAGGCTTGGCGACCTGGGTGAGGGCAATTTCGTGGCACATCCACTGGGTGAAGTGCGGCGGATGCTGGTGGCTTCCCCGGAGTATTTGGCGCGAAATGGCACGCCAGCTTCCCCCGACGACCTGATTCACCATGCTTTTGCGCGGGTATCCGGCCTGTTTAACGACAACAGACTGCCGCTTATTTCACAACATAACCATATTGTTAACGCCCGGCTGAACGTGGTGTTCAGCGCCAATCACTGGCGGCCGCTCTACACGATGCTGAGAGCGGGTGCCGCGCTCGGCGTGTTGCAATATCCGGTATGTCATCAGGCGCTGAAAAACGGCCAGCTTGTCGCTCTACTGCCGGACTATACGGTACCGTCTTTTAGCGCCTACTTGCTGTATCCGCCAATAAACAAAGCCTCCCGTGAGGTCAGCGCCTGCGTTATTTTTCTGAAACGGGCACTCGCAGAAGTTCTGCAAGATATTGTGGTGTAAATTCTCAGATAAACTGATGGAACGCGCCGTTCAAGAAATATGAACGACGCTATTTTTATCTAAACTAAGGGACTATTTTTTTAACAGGCGAGGGAGTTGGTTTTCCAGTTCAAGCACGCATGCATCCATCATTTTCTGCGTTTCTTCGGTGACTTTCTGGTAATTATTTGCCTGCCAGTCGGCCAGAGGGGCTGTTTTAATTGATGGAGAACATTCCGCAGTGACAAATGAGCTAAACATGGTTCCCCCTTCAGGACGTTTGTAGAACAAAACGCGATACGTTAAGTCATAGTTGCTGTTGCTGGCGGACATGTCGGTATACACCAGCGACCAGCGCGAGGCCGCTATCACTAAAGGTTCTTTATAGCTATAGTTTCCACTTTGCTTATCAAGCCACTCACGAATTTTGCCCTCTGCTTTCGGCGTCAGATACCGCGCTGTAGGCTCAGGCATAGTGTCTATCGAGCTTCCCTTATAACTATCTTTGTCAAAGGAATTGGCGCTGGCGCCACCGCCTAATACCGCGCCTAAAACAGCGAGTCCGATACCAGCGCCAGAATGAGCCGGGGAAACTAAGCGCAGAGTAGTGTCCGGATGATGATTATTATTTATTTCCGCCTGCGCAAAAGTCGAGGAAACATCCAGTGTGCTGCCATTATTCGCCTTTACTGTATCCGGTTTTTTTGGGGCAGCGCACCCGGCTAATAAAGTAATGGAAAGTACGCCTGCGGTTATTGTTTTAATGCTCAAAGAGATTCCTTTTTATATAGCTGGGTCCACTCCGTGGGGCGAATACAATGTTGTAAGCTTTGTGACACGGAGAGAAATGAGATTATTTGCCGTAAAGTTAACGGCCAGCTAAAAGGAAACTTTAGAATTAATCGCGCTCGTACAGGCGGCGCTGCATTTCGCACTCGAACAGGAATTCAAGCCCTTCAAGCTGACGACGTGCTTCGGCGACGTCTTTGCCCCAGCAGGTCAGGCCGTGGCCGCGAAGCAGGAAGCCATAGCTAAGCGGAGTCTGCTCTGCATAAAGTTCAATTCGTTTGGCCAGCGCGTCGATGTCCTGATCGTTATCGAAGATGGCAATTGGCACCGTATCAAGGTGCGTCTGCTGGCCGGTCAGGGTTTTTTGCATTTCATAGCCGCTGATGTTTAGCGCCGGGCCTTTCTCAATCCGCGACAGCACGGTGGCATTCACGGTGTGGACGTGAAGCACGACGTTAGCCTCAGGGAAGAGACGATAAACCAGCGTGTGCAGCCCTGTTTCGGCGGAGGATTTACGCCCCGATGGCGCCTGATTAGTGGCAATGTCTACCTGCAGGAAATCCTCGCTGGTGAGGCTGCCTTTGTCGCGCCCGGATTCACTCAGCCAGCACCATTCGGCATCCTGGCGAATGGACATATTGCCGCCGGTCGCCGGAGCCCAGCCTTTAGCGCCAATCCAATGACAGGTGGTGACCAACTGCGCGAGCCTTTCTTGCCACATAGGGTATTCCTCAATGCTTTCTAGTTTAACTGTCTAGCCGTCTAAATGGCTGTTTGCATGATGCTATCATTGTGTGAACACTCGGGCAACACCTGCCGGGTTATAAGGTATATCGAGCCAGTCAGCGGTTTTACACCGAATTTTCTCCTGTGATCGGGCGGTTTCGCTTTACGGCAAAACGTCGCTTTGCATAAATGGTTTTTGTTATGTTATAACGTAACAAAAATACAGCAAAACGATGTGCAATATGACGGTCACTCCAATGTTATGCCCCAAAATGCTGCCAGATATTCAGTCACTCAGAAGCCACGATTTCGACATGGCTCTGTCCTGGGTTGGCATGGAACAAATCGATCTTCCGGTGGAAGTGGCGGGTCGCCCGCTGACGGCGAAAGTAAACGCCGGGATCAATCTTCTCCGTTCCCCAGAAGCGGAAAAGGGCATTCACATGTCCCGAATCTATCTGCTGCTGGATGAGTTAACCCAGGGCGAAATTACGCCCGCGGTATTGCGCCATTTGCTGGGTGAATTTTTGGTTTCGCACCAGCGCAGCAGTGACCGCGCCAGTGTAGAAATTTCCGGAGAACTGCTGCTCTCCCGCAAATCTTTAACCTCGAACCACTTTGGCTGGAAGGCCTATCCCATCCGTATTCTGGCGGAGCGCGGGGAAGATTTTGCCGTCACGCTTCGGGTGGGGATCCCGTATTCATCTACCTGTCCGGCCTCGGCGGCGCTGAGTCGCAATCTCGCGCAGCAGCAGTTTCAGCGGGACTTTGGCTCGCGAAAGGATGGTGTGTCCGTCGAAGAAATGCTGGCCTGGCTGGGCGAGAAGGGCATGCCGGGCACGCCCCACAGCCAGAGAAGCTGGGCGTGGGTTAGCTGCCAGCTGAAGCCGGATGTTGCGACATTGCCTTTCGAGGAACTTATCGACCGCTGCGAGGCCGCGCTTGGCACGGCGGTGCAAACGGTGGTTAAGCGTAGCGACGAGCAGGCCTTCGCTCTGGCCAATGGCCAAAATTTGATGTTTTGCGAAGACGCCGCTCGCCGCCTGAACAAGGCGATGCAGGACGCGCCTTTTAGCACCGCTTTTACCCTCCGCGTTGAGCATCAGGAAAGCCTGCATGCGCACAACGCGGTGGCCCGTATCCACTGGGCAGGAAATCACCATGTTGCGTAAAAACCCTTCAGGCCATTTGCCACAGGTCTCTCCCAAAGCGTACATCGATCCCACGGCGGTCATTTGTGGCCGGGTCATTATTCATGACTATGTTTATGTCGGGCCTTACGCGGTGATCCGCGCCGATGAGCTGAATGCCGAAGGCGACATGGATCCTATCGTGATCCATTCCCATTCGAATATTCAGGATGGCGTGGTTATTCACTCGAAAAGCGGGGCGCCGGTGACCATTGGCAGCGGTACGTCGATTGCGCACCGGGCGATTGTGCACGGCCCTTGTCGGGTCGACGAGCGGGTGTTTATCGGCTTTAACAGCGTACTTTTTAACTGCCACGTTCAAACCGGCTGCGTCATTCGCTACAACGCGGTGGTGGATGGGGTGACACTGCCGAAGCAAACGTATATTCCGTCCACCGAGCGCGTGGGGCCCGACTCTGATTTAAGCCAATATTCACGGGTTGACCCCGCTTCGGTGCAGTTTTCTGAAGAGGTGGCCAACACCAACGTCAAGCTGGTGGAAGGTTACCAGCTGCTGCGCAACGAGTTCTGAGCATGCTTTTTTCCCCCGCAGAACCAGCAGCCGAGCTAAGCGTTTCCCTGCGGGCAATTGCCCGTCCGCAGGGCGCAGCCTGGCCGGTGGCGATTAATTTTCACCTGCGAAAAGGTGAGCGGCTCAGCGTGATTGGGCCAAACGGCAGCGGCAAAACGTCGCTGCTGCGGGCGCTAAGCCAGGAGCTAAAGGCCGAGGGGGAAATAACGCTGGCGGGCCGCCCCTTAAATAAGCTCAACCCGCTGCTGCGGGCGAAGCTCGTGGCGGTCATGTCGCAAAACGATCTCCCCGATTTGCGTCTCTCCATTGAGGATTATGTCGCGTTAGGCAGGCTCCCGTTTGCCCGTGATATGCCAGAGCCAGAACACCGCTGCATTGTTTGTGGGGCGATGAAGGAGGTTGGTGTGCTCGGGATGCGGCATAAATCGCTGGCCTGTCTGTCCGGCGGGGAAAGGCAGCGGGCGATTCTGGCGCGAACGCTGGCGCAAACCTCCCGGTTGCTGTTGCTGGATGAGCCGACTAATCATCTGGACCTGGCGGCACGGGAAGAACTGCTGGCGCTGGTGAAAGCTCGCGGCACAACGGTTATCGCCGTCCTGCACGATCTCAACTTAATCGAAGGGTTTGCTGACAAGGTCCTTATTTTGTCGGCGGGGCAACAGCAGGCTTTTAACGTGCCCGACGCCGCGCTGAATACCGAAACACTTCGCCCCATTTTCGGCCTCGACAGCTTTACCGTTGACCATCCAGGCCAGCAAGGCAGACGAGTCCGTTTTTTTGAACCTTCACGCCCACGTTAAATTTTCAGGGATCGCTATGATGTTAAAAATCGCGACCGGCTTCTGGCTGGCCTTTACCTCCTTTACTGCCTTTGCCTCCGGCTTTCCGGTAACCATTGAGAGCTGCGGTAAACCCATTGTCTTTACCGCAGCACCAAAGCGGGCGGTAATCAACGACCTGAACATGTCGGAAATGGCTTTTGCTCTGGATTTACAGCCGCAGATTGTGGGCCTGACCGGCATCTCCGGCTGGTACAAAATGACGCCCGAATTTAAGCGACAAATGGGGACGATCCCCGAGCTTGCGCCCAAATACCCCTCGCTTGAAACGCTGCTGGCCGCCGAGCCAGATTTCTTCTTCGCGGGCTGGAATTACGGCATGAAAGTGGGGGGCGACGTTACGCCCCAAAGTCTTGCCAAATACGGCATCAAAACCTTTGTGCTCAGCGAAAGCTGCGCGATTTCCGGGGAAAGCAAAACCAAGGCGACCCTGGACCTGCTCTATAACGATGAGCTTACGCTTGGCAAAATTTTTGGTAAGGCGGAGGCTGCTCAGAAGCTGGTTGATGGCTGGAAAGCGCGGCTGGCGGCTCTCCCCAAAGCACTACCGGGCGCAAGGCCACTGAAAGTCTTTGTGTATGACTCCGGGGAAGACAAACCGTTTACCAGCGGAAAATACGCCATGCCGCAGGCCATTATCGAGGCCGCTGGCGGTAAAAACGCCATGGAAGGGCTGGACACCAGTTGGGGCACGACTTCCTGGGAAAACGTGGCGGCGGCCGAACCAGATGTCATCATTCTGCTGGATTACCAGACCGGTGGGGGCGCTGATTCGCTCCGCCGGTTCCTTGAGCGCCACCCGCTGATGAAGCTCACCCCAGCGGTGAAACAGCAGCGCTATCTTAAGCTGCAGTACGCCGAGTTGACGCCCGGCCCGGCAAATATCGCCGCGGTTGAGAAGCTCGCTCGCGTTCTGTTCGCGGCACAGTGATGGTTTTAGCTTGGCGTTACCGGCGGGCCGCATGCCTGGCGGGGTTTCTCGTCATATTTTTTGCGGTGCTTAGTTTAACGGAAGGCTCAGTCCGGCTCAGCCTGAATCAGGTGGTAAATGCGCTGCAACCCACGGCAACAGACATTTCACCGATGATTCGCGGGATCGTGCTGGACATCCGGCTGCCCAGAACGCTTCTCGCCCTGATGACCGGCGCGGGGCTGGCGGTGGTGGGCGCGCTGCTGCAAACGGCCACGCGCAATGAGCTGGCGGACCCTTTTTTGTTCGGGCTTTCTTCGGGCGCGTCTGCCGGAGCGGTGCTGGTTTTTACCCGCTTCGGCGACTTCTTCGGCGTCTGGACGCTACCGGCGGCGGCTTTTGGTGGCGGGCTGCTTTCTTCGGTTGCGGTGCTGTCTTTATTCCAGCTTAAACGCGATCGGGGTGCCGAAACGCTGATTATTTGCGGGCTGGCGATCTCTTTCTTGTTCGGGGCGTTAACCAGCTACCTGATCTTCGCCGGTGACCAGCGTACGGCCAGCTCGGTTTTATTCTGGTCGCTCGGCGGCCTGGGGCTGGCGCGATGGGATAACCTGGGATTCGCGCTGGGCGGTTTGCTGCTGCTGGCCGCATTTTGCCTGTTGAGATGGCGATCGCTGGATGGATTGCTCGCGGGGGATCGCACCGCATTTTCGCTGGGCATTAACGTGACCCGCCTGCGCACCGAAATTTTTCTGTGCTGCGCTTTTTCGACCGCCATTTTTGTATCGCTGACCGGCGTGATTGGCTTTGTCGGGCTGATGGTGCCGCATCTTTGCCGCCATTTTTCCGCCATTAAGCACGCCAGGCTGCTGCCTTTGTGTGCCCTTGTCGGGGCCTGTTTGTTGTGCGGCGGCGATCTGGTCAGCCGGGTGCTGGTTGCGCCGCAGGAGCTGCCCATCGGCATTATTACCGCCGGAATTGGCGGGCTGTTTATTGTTGTGATGGTTGCCCGACGCTAGCGCAGCCTTTTTGAGCCGGAGAAAACGACTAATGAAACCTCTGTTACTGACTAACGCGCTGATGATGAATGAGGATCGGCGTTACCAGGGCGATCTGCTCATCGTGGACGGGCGAATTGAAAAAATAGCCGCTGCGATCCCGGCTCGTACCACGTGGAATGTGCGCGATCTTGCCGGGAAGTGGCTGCTGCCGGGCATGATAGACGATCAGGTACATTTTCGTGAACCGGGGTTGATGCATAAGGGCACGATTGCCAGCGAGTCACGCGCGGCGGTGATGGGCGGGATCACCAGCTATATGGAAATGCCCAACGTTTCGCCGCCGACCACCACCAGACAGGCGCTGGAAGGCAAATTTCAGCGGGCCGCCGAAGGTTCACTGGCCAATTACAGTTTCTATTTCGGTGCCACCAACGACAATCTGGAAGAACTTAAGGCGCTGCCAGCCGGTGCCGCCTGCGGCGTAAAAGTGTTTATGGGTGCCTCCACCGGCAACATGCTGGTGGATGACGAACGCATTCTGGAGGCTATTTTCCAGCATGCGCCGGGGCTGGTGGCCACGCACTGCGAAGATACGCCGACTATCAAACGTAATGAGGCGCTGTGGCGAGAGCGATATGGGGAGCAGATCCCGGCCGCAGAACACGCAGCTATTCGCTCGGTTGAGGCCTGCCTGCTTTCATCTTCCCGGGCGGTCGCGCTGGCGAAAAAGCACGGCACGCGGCTGCATGTGCTGCATATCACCACGGCCGATGAGCTGGCGTTGTTTGAGCCCGCGCCCACGCTTGAAGCCTTACGCAGAAAAACGATCACGGCGGAAGCCTGTATCCATCACCTCTATTTTAATCAGGATGATTACGCGGCGCTGGGGCACAGGCTGAAGTGCAACCCGTCGGTCAAGGGCCAGGAACACCAGCGGGCGCTATGGCAGGCAGTTAAGACGGGCGTGATTGATATTATTGCGACCGACCATGCGCCGCACTTACTGGCAGAAAAGCAGAATGATTATTTCTCGGCTCCGTCGGGATTGCCGCTGGTGCAGCACGCGCTGCCTGCGCTGCTGGATATGTGTGCCAGAGGGATTTTCACGCCTGAACTTATCGTCAGAAAAACCAGCCACGCGGTAGCCGAACGTTTTCAGATTAAGGATCGCGGCTTTATCCGGGAAGGTTACTGGGCCGATCTGGCGGTGATCAACCCCTGGAAACGCGCCAGCATTGAGGGCAATAATATTGCCTACAAATGCGGCTGGTCACCCTTCGAAGGGCACACCTTGCAGGGCGGCGTGGTTGAAAGCACGCTGGTGAATGGGCACCTCGTCTGGGACGGCGAGTCAGTTGCCGAGGGGATTTACGGCCAGGCGCTGGCGTTTAACCGCTAGCGTTCGCGAGGTTTGAACAAATCTTCGATGTAGTGCATCAGCTCGGACATTTGTTGCAGGATATTGGCGCTGTCCACAATCAGCGCTCCCCAGAGCACAATCAGCGCAGCAACCATGCCTGCGGCTGAATAGTAAAACAGTTTCATCACAGCATCATATTGGCAGGAATTTGCCTCATTATAGCGAGACATGGCGGCCTGTCAGTAAATGATGGGCAGATGCCACCGACATCTGCCCGGAAAAATTAGCGGGCGTAGCGAGGCGCTGGCTGGCCAACGGCTGCCGCATCAAACATCGCCTGCGCCGTAGTGGCGTAGGTTTCCCACAGGCTGAGATCGTGCAATGGCGGGATGGTGACAGCTTCCCCGCTGTCCAGCCCGGCCAGGGCGGAATCCACCAAATCATCCACTTGCATGACCGCACCTTCCGGCAATGAGTCCACTGACACGCCCGCACGATCCCAAATTTCGGTTGCCGTAGCCGCGGGCAGCACCGCCTGAATACGAATGCCGGTGCCGGCAGCTTCGGCCTGCAGAACTTTCGTCAGGTTCAATACATAGCCCTTTGTGCCGCTATATACCGCGCTGCCCACCCAGCTCTGTACTGCCAGAATCGACGAGATATTGATCAGTGTGCCGCTGTTCTTTTGCTGGAAATTAAGCAGAGCGGCATGGCTGAGGCGAGTTAACGCCGTGATGTTCAGCGTGATCAGCGCCTGATGTTGTTCCACGCTGGCGGCGATAAACGCTGCGCTGTGGGCAGTGCCCGCGTTGTTAACCAGCACGCTGATGCGCGGATCTTTCAGGGCCTCCTCAACGGCGGCAATGTCCTGATCGTTAACCAGATCTGCTTTTAGCGTAGTCACGGTTATGCCGTGGCGGGCCTCAAGCTTCGCGGCCAGATCGCGCAGGCGATCTTCGCGCCGGGCAACCAGCAGCAGATCAAAACCTCGGGCCGCAAAACGATCGGCATAAACCGCACCAATACCGGAAGATGCGCCGGTAATTACCGCAATAGAACGAGAGTTAGCCATAAAACACCTCACATGAAGTAGAGCAACGTTAATGTGGTTTCATAATGAAACTGTGAGGTGAGCTTAGATTTATTGGTTTTATTATGCAACCAATTTGGGGACTGTTTTTTCGTTATGCGCAGGAATTGCTAAAGGGGATATTAATAAGCACCTGAATAACAGATGCTTATTGGTCAGGAGGAGGATCGTGCCTGAGTGATTATTTCGTCAGGTTTTAGCTCACGACCATCTTCGGCCTGTAAGGTTAGTTTGCGGATAGGGCGATGCTGCTGGCTGTCGACGAGCACGCTGCGTGTCTCATCTTTAGCGTAGAGGTTTTCGCAGCCCCACTGTGAAAGGGCCGCTAAAACGGTCTGCAGCGCCCGGCCTTTTTCCGTCAGCACGTACTCGTGCCAGGCGCTGCCGTCCGACGCCGGACGAAGCTCAAAAATACCGTTATCGACGAGCTGTTTCAGGCGAACGGTCAGCATATTTTTGGCGATGCCGAGGTTTTTTTGGAACTCACCGAAGCGAGACATGCCGTTCAGCGCATCGCGCACGATCAGCAACGACCACCAGTCGCCGATCACGTCCAGCGTGCGGGCAACCGAACAGACGCTGTCTTCAAGGCTCTTACGTTTCATCATTCCTCCCGATGGGTTTTCCGGGTTCTATTATAAAACTTTTTGTATGAGAGGCTGAGCGGTAATTTCAATGATACCAGGCGGCCAGCGTACGGCGCAGGCTGTCTATCAGACGCTGCTTCCATTCCACGGTGGAGGTCCGGTACTGCAAAAACAGGCTGCCAATAGCCTGGTCGCCGGACAGCGGCAGCGTAAAAAGCTGGGCTTTGTTATTCAGAGTATCAAACCATGGGGCCGGCACGATAGCCATCAGCGGGGCATTGCGCAGGGCGGGAGCGAGCTGGCCGTAGTCGCTACAGGTAAAGGCCAGACGGCGTTCGAGCCCGGCACGTGCCTGCTGGCGATCGAGCTCGTTAATGCCCTGTGGCCAGGGGTGACAATAGAAATGATCAAACTGCGCCAGTTCGTCAAAGGCCAGAGTTTCACGCCCGTTAAGTCTGGAGGACAGCGGTTCGCCGAAAACAGCAATCAGGCGCGTGCTGCCTACGCGTTCATAATGCAGGGCACTGACGCGTTTTTGATGATCGCCAATCGCAACCAACAAATCTATTCGTCCCTCCAGCAGCTCATCACGCCACGCACGCCGTTCAAACGTCAGGCATTCAATCATGGCCCCGGCCTGATGCCCTTTTCGGGCGAGTTCCGGCGTGAGTAACACATTCAGCGCCGGGGGAAGAACCAGACGAAATCGGCGCTCCTCCGCGTGTTCTTCGCCAAATAATTCTTCATTCAGGGACACGAAGAGCGGGATCAGACGTTCTTTAATACCGAGTGCGAAAGATGTGGGAACCTGGGCATTGCCTTCCCGACGAAAAAGCGGATCGCCCAGGGCATCACGCAGGCGGGCGAGAGCATGGCTGACGGCGGACGGGCTAAGCGCCAGCTTTTGCGCCGTTCGGCTGGTCGAGCCGGTGATTAACATCACGTACAGCACCTTCAGCAGATTCATGTCTAATTGCAGGATATTCACGCCATTATTTCTCAATTGCATCGGACTAAATTGCCCGGCAGTATACTGCGCCTCCTGACCAAAAGGAGCCACCTGTGAACCGTTATAGCCTGTTATTTACCTGCATGATTTCAGTCTTCTCTGCCGGCAGTTCTGCGGCATTAAATCCAACCCAACCGCTTTCCGCCGCGCCGCCTTATTCGCTTTTTGAAGGCTGGGCCAAACCGGTCAAACCGTTCCGTATGGCAGCAAACGTCTGGTATGTCGGCACCGAAAATCTCTCGTCCATTCTGATTACCACGCCTGAAGGACATATTCTCGTCGACGGTGCGCTGGACGCAAGCGCCAGGGGCATCAAAGAGAATATTGCTTCTTTGGGATTCGACATTCGCGACGTGCGGTTCATCCTCAACAGTCATGCCCGGCTCGATCAGGCCGGGGGCATTGCCAAACTGAAAAAGTGGAGCGGGGCAAAGCTGGTTGCTAGTAGGGAGAATGCTGACCAAATGGCACGGGGAGGCAAAGAGGATTTTGCGCTGGGAGATGCGCTGCCCTTTCCACCGGTCACCACGGATAAAATCATTCATGACCGCGAGACGCTAAAACTGGGCGGCGTAACCACGACAGCGCTGCTGACACCGGGGCATCTGCCGGGCAGCACGTCATGGCTGTTTGCGCTGCCAGGTGGGTACACGCTTATTTACGCCGACAGTCTCGCCACGCCGGACTATTATCTGGTGGAGAACAAAAATTACCCGACGCTGGTCAGCGACATTCGCCACAGTTTTGCCACGCTCGCCGCACAAAAAGCGGACATTTTTGTGGCGAACAAAGGGGAACGCTTTGGTCTGGCGGAGAAACAGGCCCGGCTTGTCGCCGGAGATAGCAACGCCTTTCTCGACAGAGAAGGGTTACAACGCTATGTGGATCTCTCTCGCCAGCGCTTTGAAGCGCAGCTGAAGCAACAAACGGAATAATAGGGCTTTTTGCGATCCGCCAGGCAGGTCGGCCGTCATTTTTCTGTCACAATATATTCTTCACATTTTATTAATCACTCCCTGAGGAATAAGTAATGAAGAAGAAAATTGTTGCCTCATTGCTGGCCGCCGCCTGTCTTGCCCCAGGCCTGGCGAAAGCGGACGCCGTGCCGGAGGGCTACCAGCTTCAGCAGGTTTTGCTGATGAGCCGTCATAACCTGCGTGCGCCGCTGGCCAACAACGGCAGCGTGCTTGAGCAGTCTACCGCGCAGGCATGGCCGGAGTGGGATGTGCCGGGCGGGCAGCTCACCACCAAAGGCGGGGTGCTGGAAGTCTATATGGGGCATTACATGCGTGAATGGCTGGCGAGCCAGAATCTGGTAACCAGCGGCGAATGCCCGGCGCCGGAAAGCGTTTATGCCTATGCCAATAGTCTCCAGCGCACCGTCGCTACCGCGCAATTCTTCATTACCGGGGCTTTCCCTGGCTGCGATGTGCCGGTGCATCACCAGGAAAAAATGGGCACCATGGACCCGGTGTTCAACCCGGTGATCACCAACGACTCGCCGGAGTTTAAAGCCAAAGCCGTTCAGGCGATGGAAAAACAGCGCACTGAATACAAGCTGGCCGACAGCTATAAACTGCTGGAGCACATCGTCGGCTATAAAAACTCGCCAACCTGCAAAGATAAGCAGCAATGTGAGCTGAACGGGCCAAAAGACGTCTTTAGCGCCAATGCGACTCAGGAGCCGGGCGTTAACGGTTCCCTGAAGGTGGGCAATGCCCTGGTCGATGCGTTCACGCTGCAATATTACGAAGGTTTCCCGATGGACCAGGTCGCGTGGGGAAAAATCAAAACGGCGGAACAGTGGCGCGTGCTTTCCCAGCTCAAAAATAGCTATCAGGACACGCTGTTTACTTCCCCGGAAGTGGCCCGCAACGTCGCGGCTCCGCTGGTGAAATACATTCAGAACGCGTTAACGTCCAAAGAAGCCGCTTCAGGGCCGAAAGTGACGCTGATGGTGGGGCATGATTCGAACATCGCGTCGCTGCTGACCGCGTTGCAGTTCAAACCTTATCAGCTGCCGGGGCAGTATGAGCGTACCCCGATTGGCGGCAATATTCTGTTCCAGCGCTGGCATGATAAGACCAACAACCGCGACCTGCTGAAAGTGGAATACGTTTACCAGAGCGCCGAACAGCTGCGCAATGGCGATGTGTTAACCCTGAAGCACCCGCCAAAACGTGTGACGCTGGAGCTGGAAGGCTGCCCGACGGACACCAACGGCTACTGCTCATGGGATAAGTTTAGCGAAGTGCTGAATGAAGCCGTGAAGTAAGAAGAGGCTGCCCCCGAAAGGGGGCAGCAGAAGGATTAAACGTTTTTGCGCTCGATGGTCTGTTCGCCCCAGAAGAGCGAGTCCTTATCGGTTTTAGCAAAGGCGAGCGCCAGGACTTCATCGCTCCCTTCTTCCCAAATTTTTTCGGCCAGCTTTTCGTCATACTTCGCCAGCTCAAAAATGGCTTCTGCAATTTCTGGTGAGGTGTTGCGAAGACTCGCCCACTCGCCAACGTGGTGGGCTTTTGCCTGAGATGTGGTCATCACTCCTCCGTTAACCTTTCAGTTTAACCGCCAGGCCTGCGACGTGCTCTCCCTGATAGCGGGCGATCGCCAGTTCTTCCTGACTTGGCTGGCGTGAGCCGTCGCCGCCGGCAATGGTTGTTGCGCCGTAAGGCGTGCCGCCGCGAACCTGAGAAACATCAAACAGCTCCTGTGCTGCATAGCCGATAGGCACAATCACCATCCCGTGGTGGGCGAGCGTGGTCCAGGTTGAGGTGATGGTCTGCTCCTGGCCGCCGCCGGTGCCGGTAGAGCTGAATACGCTGCCCAGTTTGCCGTAAAGCGCGCCGGAAGCCCAAAGGCCGCCCGTTTGATCGAGGAAGGTGCGCATCTGGCCGGCCATATTGCCGAAGCGGGTAGGGGTACCGAAGATGATAGCATCGTAGTCGGCCAGCTCCTGCGGCGTGGCGACCGGCGCGGTGTGGGTTTTGCCCCCGGCTTTAGCAAAGACTTCCGGGGACATGGTTTCGGGCACGCGCTTTATCGTCACTTCCGCCCCATCGACTTTCTGTGCACCTTCCGCCACGGCTTTAGCCATAGTTTCGATGTGTCCATACATTGAATAATAAAGCACCAGTACTTTAGCCATCTTGCTTCACTCCTCAGTTGAACTGCAGTTTTACTGCACTCCTTTAAAGATATGACCTGTGGCGCAGAGTGCAAACCTGAATGGCCTTTCCTTGATACATCACAAGCGCAGATGAAATTTTGACCCTGTAGCATTAGTTAACATTTTACTGGCTGTTTTTTGACCATGTAGAAGAGGGGCTTATCGCGTCGCATTGGAAGGATAAAAAAATAAGCTCACCGGCATGTTTCTGGATATGTCTGAACAGAAGCCCGACCGCGCCGGTGCACTAAGCTTAGACCCACGCGGTAACGTTGGCGGCAAGCCTGCCTGGCCGCGTGGCAAAAGCGTTCTCTTTTATTGAATGCAATATGATGTCCTAAATCCGGAGGTTAGAAATGGCAAACCATCGTGGTGGTTCAGGTAATTTCGCTGAAGACCGTGAAAGAGCATCAGAAGCAGGTCGTAAAGGTGGCCAGCACAGCGGCGGTAACTTTAAAAACGATCCGCAGCGCGCCTCAGAAGCTGGTCAAAAAGGGGGTAAAAACAGCCACGGCAGCAAAAATAAATAGCCGTGACTTTGTGAAGCGTACGGTGGATTAACGCTTGCGCCGAAATTACCCCAACCGCCGGTTAGCCGGCGGTTTTTTATTTTCCCATTGCAACAAAATGTGACTGGAAGCACTATAGCACATCGACTTTCACCCTGATTTTTCCGGTCTCCCTCATGTCTGCGCCATTAAGCCGTTATAAATTCTCCGTTAAGCCGCAGGAAGCGCTGCTTATCCTCATCACCATGTTCTGGGGCGGCACATTCCTGGCCGTGCAGTACGCCATGACGATGAGCGACCCATTTTTCTTTGTTGGTCTGCGCTTCGCCACCGCCGCCATTGCCGTCGGGCTGCTGTCGCTGAAATCGCTGCGCGGGTTAACCTGGCTTGAAATCAAAGCGGGGGGGATGATCGGCGTGGCGATTGCCATCGGCTACAGCATGCAGACCTGGGGACTCCAGACGATTCCCAGCAGTAAATCCGCCTTTATTACCGCGATGTACGTGCCAGTTGTGCCGCTCCTGCAGTGGATTTGCCTTGGCCGCATGCCGGGGCTGATGTCCTGGATTGGCGTCGTGCTGGCCTTTGTTGGCCTGATTTTTCTTGCCGGGCCGGAAGGCACCAGCCTTTCGCTGGGGGCCGGGGAAATCATTACGCTTATCGGTGCCGTGGCGATTGCCGCAGAGATAATCTTGATCAGCGCCTGGGCGGGGAAAGTGGATATCAAACGTGTGACCGTGGTGCAGCTGGCAACCGCTTCGCTGATGTCGTTCGCGGCGATGGTCCCAGCCGGGGAAAGCGTGCCGCATTTCAGCCTTGGTCTGGTGGTGATTGCTCTGGGGCTTGGAATTTTCAGCGCCATCATTCAGGTGACGATGAACTGGGCGCAGCGCAGCGTGTCGCCGACCCGCGCCACGGTAATTTATACCGGTGAGCCGGTGTGGGCGGGGATCTTTGGCCGCATGGCGGGTGAGCGCCTCCCGGTGCTTGCGCTGGTTGGCGGGGCGTTGATCGTGCTCGGGGTGCTGGTGAGCGAGCTGAAGCTCAAGCGCAAGAAAGCGGCAAACGCGGAGCGCGACTGGCAGGAAGATACCGAAGGCGAGGGCGTCTGAGCTATACTTCAGGCCAGCGAAAAAATGGAGAGCTCGCATGGCCGCTGCCACTGATATCAAAACCCCTGGACGCCGCTCGAAAGCCGTCGCCGCCAAAAAACAGGCCATTCTTGACGCTGCGCTGGCGTTTTTTTCGCAATACGGCATCCACGGCACCAGCCTTGAGCAGGTAGCCGAGCGGGCCGAAGTGTCAAAAACTAACCTGCTTTATTACTACCCTTCCAAAGAAGCGCTCTACATCGCGGTGCTGAAGCAGATCCTGGATATCTGGCTGGCACCGCTGCGCGCCTTTCGGGAAGATTTGCAGCCGCTGGTGGCGATTGGGGAATACATTCGTCTCAAGCTTGAAGTTTCAAGGGATTATCCGCAGGCGTCTAAGCTGTTTTGCCTGGAGATGCTGCAGGGGGCGCCTTTGCTGAAAGGCGAGCTGACGGGCGACCTGAAAGCCCTGGTGGATGACAAATCGGCGATCATTGCAGGTTGGGTAGCCAGCGGTAAACTTGCTGCCGTTGACCCGCATCACCTTATTTTTATGCTTTGGGCCACGACCCAGCACTACGCGGATTTTGCCAGTCAGGTTGAGGCCGTTACCGGCAATACGCTGCAGGATGAAGACTTTTTCCGCCGCACGGTGGAAAACGTGCAGCGGATGATTATTGAGGGGATTCGGGTGCGCTAATCACGCTTACTTAGGGGGCAGGACGCAGCTCACGTCGCCCTCTTCGCACTCCAGCGTGCCTTTCAGCAGCTCGGTACGTTCCAGCGTTTTATCCGCCAGGCAGTTGGCACGTACCATCGGGTAGACCGAACCTTGTTCCGCGCCAGAACTCATAAAATCACAGTCCGCATCGCGGAAGGCAATCCACGCGTTCTGCGCCTTTTTAAGCAGATCTTTTTGCTTGTCGGTTGCCCGGGACATCACTTCTTTATAGGTTTTATTCAGCCGCTCGTCCTGCTTTTTATACTCTGCGGCATAGCACTGGTTCATATCGGCCTGGGTGGCGGCGGAATCACAGCCATCGGCCAGGGCGGCCCCGCTCAGCAGCAGCCCGCCAACAAGTAAACACACGCGTTTCATTCTGGTGTCCTCATCAAAAAAAAGGCTCTCATGACGAGAGCCTTTGTATCCTGACAGACTGTTAACCGATTGTCATCAGGCTGGCGTTGCCACCAGCAGCAGCGGTGTTCACGCTCAGAGAACGCTCTACGTAGAGACGCTCAAGCAGAATGTTACTTTCCCCGTGCGCGAAGCCCTGAACGGAAACAATCGCCCCGGTGCGAGCCGCGACGGCTTCGCAAAGTTTGCGCAGCTGGTCGGAGTCGCCGTGGTAAATCACCGCCTCAAACGGCTGCTTCAGCAGATCTTCCGGCTTGGCAAAATCAACCTGCTGCTGTACGGCTTTAGGCAACTGCTTCGCCAGGTCGCGATGCAGGCTGTCATCCGCCCACAGCACGCGGCTGCCCACGCTGGTGACCGCCGCCAACTGCACTAACGCATCACGCTCATCGTCGGCGACGCAAAGAATGCGTTCACGCGGCAGCAGGGCGTAGGTATTGCGCTCCCCGGTTGGGCCTGGCAACACGCGCAGCGTTCCGCTTTGTGCCAGCTCGCCAAACTGCTGGCAAACGGCTTTCAGCTCTTCGCGGTTGGTCGCCCACTCGCTCAGTGCCTGATGGGCAACCTGCAGATCGCTCTTCAGGGAGGCATCCACCGGGGTTTCCGCATCGTGGCGGTTGAAAGTGGTTTGCAGCGCATTTTCAGGGCGGCTCGCCAGCAGGCGGTACAGGTACAGCGGACCACCGGCTTTAGGGCCGGTACCGGACAGGCCTTCGCCGCCGAACGGCTGAACGCCAACCACGGCCCCGACCATGTTGCGGTTAACGTACATGTTGCCGACGTGGGCGGAGCCGGTGACCTGGGCAATCGTCTCGTCGATTCGGGTATGCACGCCGAGCGTCAGACCATAGCCAGCGGCATTGATCTGCTTAATCAGCGATTCAAGATTGTTGCGGTTGTAGCGCACCACGTGCAGCACCGGACCGAACACTTCTTTCTTCATCTCGTCGAAGCTTTCCAGCTCGATAAGGGTTGGCGCTACAAAGGTGCCGGACTGCCATTCGCGCGCGTCCACGCTGTTTTCACGCACGGTCTGGAACACGGTGCGGCCTTTGGCGCGCATCGCCTGGATGTGCTTCTCAATATTCTGCTGCGCTTCGGCGTCAATCACTGGCCCAATGTCGGTGGTCAGGCGGCCTGGGTTACCCATGCGGCATTCCGCCATGGCACCACGAAGCATTTGCAGCGTGTGGTCAGCCACGTCTTCCTGCAGGCAGAGTACGCGCAGGGCGGAGCAGCGCTGCCCGGCGCTGTCGAAGGCGGAGGAAACTACGTCCACCACAACCTGTTCGGTTAGCGCGGAAGAGTCCACGATCATCGCGTTAAGGCCGCCGGTTTCCGCAATCAGCGGCGTTGGGCGGCCCTGAGGATCGAGGCGGTCGGCGATATTGCGCTGCAGCAGAGAGGCGACTTCAGTTGAGCCGGTGAACATCACACCACGTACGCGGGAGTCGCCTGTGAGCTGTGCCCCGACGGTTTCACCACGGCCGGGCAACAACTGGAGTACGCCAGCAGGTACGCCTGCTTCAAGCAGGATCGCAACGCCCTGGGCGGCGATCAGTGGAGTTTGTTCCGCAGGCTTGGCCAGCACGCTGTTCCCGGCGGCAAGCGCGGCAGCAATCTGGCCGGTAAAGATAGCCAGCGGGAAGTTCCACGGACTGATACAGACCACCGGGCCAAGAGGACGATGTGTTTCATTATCGAAGTCGTCACGCACCTGGCCTGCGTAATAGTGCAGGAAGTCTACGGCCTCACGCACTTCGGCGATGGCGTTGCTGAAGGTTTTACCCGCTTCACGCACGAGGATGCCGATCAACTGCTGCATGCGGCTTTCCATCATCACGGCGGCGCGTTCGAGAATAGCGGCACGCTCCTGCGGCGGGGTGGCAAACCAGATTGGCGCGTGGTTGACGGCATTCTCAAGGGCGAGGGAAACCTCTTCGCTCGTGGCTTCACGGGTGTAGCCCACAATGTCGGTTGGCTCGGCCGGGTTTTTCACCGGCGTTAATTCGCCTTCAATAACTGGCTGCTCCAGCACAGGCGAGGCCTGCCATTTCTGTGCGGCGCTGTTCAGCAGGGCGGAAGAAAGCGACGCCAGGCGGTGTTCATTGGCTAAATCAAGGCCGCTGGAGTTGGCGCGTTCCGCCCCGTAAAGCGCTTTCGGCAGGGCGATTTTAGGATGCGGCAACCCTGGCTGGCCTTCTTTGGCGGCCATGGCTTCCACCGCGCTCACCGGGTCCGCAACCAGCTCGTCCAACGGCAGGGTGGCGTCGGCAATGCGGTTGACGAAAGAGGTGTTGGCGCCGTTTTCCAGCAGGCGACGCACCAGGTAAGCCAGCAGCGTTTCGTGCGTACCCACCGGGGCGTAAATGCGGCAAGGGCGGTTCAGTTTGCCATCTGCGACTTTCCCCACCACCTGCTCATACAGCGGCTCACCCATACCGTGCAGGCATTGGAACTCGTACTGGCCTGGGTAGTAGTTCTGCCCGGCCAGATTATAGATAGCAGCCAGCGTGTGGGCGTTATGGGTCGCAAACTGTGGGTAGATCAGGTTCGGCACGGCCAGCAGTTTTTTGGCGCAGGCGAGGTAGGAGATGTCGGTGTACACCTTACGGGTATAGACCGGGTATCCTTCCAGACCGTCGACCTGGGCGCGTTTAATTTCGCTGTCCCAGTAGGCGCCTTTGACCAGGCGAATCATCAGGCGGCGACGGCTGCGGGTGGCCAGATCAACCAGGTAATCAATCACAAACGGGCAGCGCTTTTGGTAGGCCTGAATAACAAAGCCGATGCCGTTCCAGCCCGCCAGTTCAGGTTCAAAGCAGAGTTTTTCCAGCAGATCGAGGGAGATCTCCAGGCGATCCGCCTCTTCGGCGTCAATGTTAATGCCAACGTCATACTGGCGAGCCAGCAGCGTCAGGGACTTCAGGCGCGGGTAAAGCTCTTCCATCACGCGGTCATACTGCGCGCGGCTGTAGCGAGGGTGCAGAGCGGAAAGCTTGATGGAGATACCCGGGCCTTCATAAATCCCGCGTCCGTTGGACGCTTTACCGATGGCGTGAATCGCCTGCTGGTAGGAAACCATATAGGCCTGCGCGTCGGCGGCGGTCAGCGCAGCTTCGCCCAGCATGTCGTAGGAGTAGCGGAAACCTTTCTCTTCCAGCTTGCGGGCGTTAGCCAGCGCTTCGGCGATGGTTTCCCCGGTCACGAACTGCTCGCCCATCAGGCGCATCGCCATGTCCACGCCTTTACGCACCAGCGGCTCACCGCTTTTGCTGATGATGCGGTTCAGGGAGCGGGAAAGGCTGGCTTCGTTGTGGGTGGACACCAGACGGCCAGTAAACAGCAGACCCCAGGTCGCCGCGTTCACGAACAGCGACGGGCTGCGGCCAATGTGCGAGTGCCAGTTACCGTTGCTGATTTTGTCACGGATCAGCGCGTCTCGGGTGGCTTTGTCCGGGATACGCAGCAGCGCTTCCGCGAGGCACATCAGCGCCACGCCTTCCTGGGAAGACAGGGAGAACTCCTGCAGCAGGCTCTGAACCATGCCCGCGCGGCCGGATGCCGTTTTCTGGTTGCGCAGCTTGTCGGCCAGCTGGTAAGCCAGCTTTTGTGTCTGTTCGGCGATAGCTGGAGCCAGACGAGCCTGCTCAAGGATCATCGGGACTGCGTCGGTTTCCGGACGACGCCACGCGGCGGTAATCGCGGCCCGGCTGACGGACTGCGGCAGGATTTGCTCGGCAAAGTCGAGGAACGGCTGCGCCACTTCTTCAGGCTGCACCGGCGATTCTTCGCTCTCATTGGCCGCCCCGGCCAGCAGGGCTGGCAGCTCAGGCAGCTCATCGCTGCTTTCCAGGCGCTCGAGATAATTAAAAATCGCCTGCTTAATCAGCCAGTGTGGGGTGCGGTCAATGCGCGAGGCGGCCTCTTTAATGCGGTCGCGCGTCGCTTCATCCAGTTTTACGCCCATCGTGGTGGTGCCCATACGACAGTCTCCAGGTTAATGATGATTCGGGGTTGTGCTTTGTTAGCCAGCAATATCTATGAAGTTGCAACTTTGTGCAACCTTGTTAAATCGAAGCCGATAAAGGGCCCACAAAAAAGAGGAATTGTTACTAGTAAGATAAGAAATTCGTCTGACGGAGCGGGAAGCGGAACGCTAGATTTATTGATGAAGTTAACACTTTTTAACGGTGCAACCGCTAAAAGTGTGAGTAAGTGCAACCTGGTGAAAAATGCTTACCTAAGGCAGATGCAAACGATGTAAATGCCGTGTTAAATCGTTTGTGAAAAATAAAGGGTTCCGGCAGGATGCATTCCCCATTACATCACGATAACAACACAGCGCCTCGTTCCGGCGCGAAGCAGCCTGGTCAGAGAGAGCAGGCGTAATAGCTATGGAGAAGTCTGAATGACAATTAGCACACCGATGCTGGTGACCTTCCTCGTTTATATCTTTGGCATGATTCTCATCGGCTTTATCGCCTGGCGTTCAACCCGCAGCTTTGACGACTATATTCTTGGCGGCCGTAGCCTCGGGAGCGTGGTGACCGCGCTGTCGGCGGGCGCCTCGGATATGAGCGGCTGGCTGTTAATGGGGTTGCCGGGCGCAATCTTTATCTCTGGTATTTCAGAAAGCTGGATCGCCATCGGCCTGACCTTAGGGGCGTGGATCAACTGGAAATTAGTGGCGGGGCGCCTGCGCGTTCACACGGAATTGAACAACAATGCGCTGACGTTGCCGGATTACTTTACCGGGCGTTTTGAAGACTCCAGTCGCCTGCTGCGGATTATCTCTGCGCTGGTGATCCTGCTGTTCTTCACCATTTATTGTGCTTCCGGCATCGTGGCCGGGGCGCGCCTGTTTGAAAGCACCTTTGGCATGAGCTACGAAACGGCGCTGTGGGCCGGGGCGGCCGCTACCATCCTCTATACCTTTGTGGGCGGGTTCCTGGCGGTGAGCTGGACGGATACCGTGCAGGCCAGCCTGATGATCTTTGCGCTGATTCTGACACCGGTGATGGTGATCATTGCCGTTGGCGGCCTCGATGATTCCCTGATGGTGATTAAGCAAAAGAGCATCGAAAACGTCGATATGCTGAAAGGGCTGAACTTTGTCGCTATCGTTTCGCTGATGGGCTGGGGCCTGGGCTACTTTGGCCAGCCGCATATTCTGGCGCGCTTTATGGCGGCGGATTCACACCACACCATCGTGAACGCACGGCGCATCAGTATGACCTGGATGATCCTCTGCCTGGCGGGTGCCTGCGCGGTGGGCTTCTTCGGGATTGCCTACTTTAACAACAACCCAGAGCAGGCCGGGGCGGTGACGCAAAACGGTGAACGGGTGTTTATCGAGCTGGCGCAAATCCTGTTCAACCCGTGGATTGCCGGGGTGTTGCTCTCCGCGATTCTGGCGGCGGTGATGTCCACGCTGAGCTGCCAACTGCTGGTGTGTTCCAGCGCGATTACCGAAGATCTGTACAAAGCGTTCCTGCGTAAAGGCGCGAGCCAGAAAGAGCTGGTGTGGGTAGGGCGCATGATGGTGCTGGTCGTCGCGCTGGTGGCGATTGCCCTGGCCGCTAACCCGGAAAACCGCGTACTGGGCCTGGTCAGCTACGCCTGGGCCGGTTTTGGCGCGGCGTTTGGCCCGGTGGTGCTGTTCTCGGTGATGTGGTCACGCATGACCCGCAACGGGGCGCTGGTAGGGATGATTGTCGGGGCGGCAACCGTGCTAGTCTGGAAGCAGTTTGGCTGGCTGGGGCTGTACGAAATTATCCCAGGCTTCGCTTTCGCCAGCCTGGCGATTGTGGCGGTGAGCCTGCTGGGTAAAGCACCTTCAACGTCCATGCAGAAGCGTTTCGCCGAAGCCGATGCGGTTTATCACACCGCGCCGCCGAGCAAACTGCAGCCTGAGTAACAGCGACATTTTACAGGGGCCGGTTAATCCGGCCCTTTATAGGTTGCTGACAAAGAGGAAAAAAGCGTGGTTTTTCCCTCTTTGTGGTTATCAGCCGAAAATCAATGAATTGATTTTCCTGTTTTTTTTAATGAGTCATCTGATATTTCTTCTCTCGTCAGAGGGTTGTTATCAGTCTGAAGGGCCGGTTAATCCGGCCCTTTATAGGTTGCTGACAAAGAGGAAAAAAGCGTGGTTTTTCCCTCTTTGTGGTTATCAGCCGAAAATCAATGAATTGATTTTCCTGTTTTTTAATGAGTCATCTGATATTTCTTCTTTCGTCAGAGGCTTGTCATCAGTCTGAAGGGCCGGTTAATCCGGCCCTTTTTACATCTGGTCATAAATATGTAATCCCCGTCTCTTGTTTTTCTTTTCAGCGCTAATGATAATCACAATCGTTATGGTTTACTTTTCTTTACGTCAATTGACTTGTATTCACATCTGAGGTGTCAGGCATGTTTGTTCCGTTTCTCATCATGTTACGCGAAGGGCTGGAGGCAGCGCTCATCGTTAGCCTGATTGCCAGCTATCTGAAGCGTACCCAGCGCGGCCAGTGGATAGCCGTGATGTGGATTGGCGTTTTTGCCGCCGCTGCACTTTGCCTGGGCCTCGGTATCTTCATCAATGAAACCACCGGCGAGTTCCCGCAAAAAGAGCAGGAGCTGTTTGAGGGGATCGTGGCGGTTATTGCCGTGTTTATTCTGACCTGGATGGTGTTCTGGATGCGTAAAGTGTCCCGCAACGTCAAGGTGCAGCTGGAGCAGGCGGTGGATAACGCGCTGCACAGCAAAGGCAACCACGGCTGGGCGCTGATCATGATGGTCTTTTTCGCCGTCGCGCGCGAAGGTCTGGAGTCGGTGTTCTTCCTGCTGGCGGCTTTCCAACAGGACGTGGGCATTTGGCCACCGCTGGGGGCGATGCTGGGCCTGGCCACCGCCGTCGTTTTAGGCTTCCTTATTTACTGGGGCGGGATTCGTCTCAATTTGGGCGCGTTCTTTAAATGGACCAGTCTGTTTATTCTGCTGGTGGCCGCAGGCCTTGCAGCCGGTGCCGTGCGCGCATTCCACGAAGCCGGGCTGTGGAACCACTTCCAGGATATCGCGTTTGATATGAGCAACACGCTCTCCACCCATTCGCTGACCGGCACCTTGCTGGAGGGGATTTTTGGCTATCAGGAAACCCCAACCGTGAGCGAAGTGGCGATGTACTTCATCTATCTGATTCCGGCGCTGGTGCTGTTCTTTATGCCGCCGCGCGTGAACAACCAGGCGACCAATACGGCTCGTTAATTGATTTCCGGCGGGGCGACTCGCCGTTCAGTGATAACTACTCATTGCTTAATAGGGATAGGTCATGACCAAACATTTTCGTCTGAAGGCACTGCACGTTGCGCTGCTCGCGCTTGTCTCTTCCACGTTTGCCGCGCAGGCGGCGGATATTCCCCAGGTAAAAGTCACCGTCACGGATAAACAATGTGAGCCGATGAATGTGACCGTGAACGCCGGGAAAACCCAGTTCATTATCCAGAATAACAGCCAGAAAGCGCTGGAGTGGGAGATCCTGAAAGGGGTGATGGTGGTGGAAGAGCGTGAAAACATCGCGCCGGGCTTCTCCCAGAAGCTGACCGCCAACCTGCAGCCGGGTGAATACGACATGACCTGCGGTCTGCTGACCAACCCGAAAGGCAAGCTGGTGGTGAAAGCGACAGGCAAACAGGAAGCACCTAAATCCGATCTGCTGGCGCTGACCGGCCCAATCACCGAATACAAAGCCTATGTGACCGCTGAAGTTGCGGAACTGGTGAAAGGCACCAAAGCCTTTACCGACGCGGTGAAAGCCGGCGATTTAGAGAAAGCCAAAGCCCTGTATGCGCCAACTCGTCAGCATTACGAGCGTATTGAGCCGATTGCCGAGCTGTTCTCAGACCTCGACAGCAGCATTGATGCCCGTGAAGACGACTTCGAGAAAAAAGCGGATGACCCGAAATTCACCGGTTTCCACCGTCTGGAGAAGATCCTGTTTGGCGACAACACCACCAAAGACGCCGCGCAGTTTGCCGACAAGCTGAACGCCGACGTGCTGGATCTGCAGACTCGTGTTTCCGAGCTGGCCTTCCCGCCGAGCAAAGTCGTTGGCGGTGCAGCTGGCCTGATTGAAGAAGTCGCTGCGACCAAAATCAGCGGAGAAGAAGACCGCTACAGCCACACTGACCTGTGGGACTTCCAGGCGAACGTCGACGGCGCGCAGAAAATCGTTAACCTGCTGCGTCCTCAACTGACTAAAGAGAATCCGGCGCTGCTGGCAAAAGTGGATGCCAACTTCAAGAAAGTTGACGCCATTCTGGCGAAGTACCGCACCAAAGACGGGTTTGAAACCTACGACAAGCTGACGGATAACGATCGTAAAGCGCTGAAAGGACCAATCACTACGCTTGCGGAAGACTTGTCTCAGCTACGCGGCGTGATGGGCCTGGACTAAAGCATCATGAGTGATAAGGACAACACCGGCGCGCACCAACCGGCGCGCCGCCAACTGCTGAAAACACTGGGCGCCCTCGGGGGCGCTTTTGCCGTGGGCGGCGGGTGCCCGATGGCGGCCCATGCGGCGAATCCGGCCTCTTCGCCGGGCACGCTGCCGCCGGATGGTCGCCTTGAAAGCCAACCGCTGTATGGCGAACACCAGGCCGGGATTCTGACACCCCAGCAGGCCGCCATGATGCTCGTGGCGTTTGACGTGCTGGCCAGCGACAAAGCCGACCTCGAACGTCTTTTCCGCCTGCTGACCGCCCGCTTTGACTTTCTGACCAGCGGCGGCCCGGCACAGGCAACGCCAAATCCACGGCTACCGCCGATGGACTCCGGCATTCTTGGGGCGGAAATTTACCCGGATAACCTGACGATCACGGTTTCCGCCGGCAGTTCGCTGTTTGACGAGCGTTTTGGCCTGCAAAAGCAGATGCCGAAAAAGCTACAGCCAATGACCAGTTTCCCGAATGATTCGCTGGATGCCAGCCTGTGTCACGGCGATTTGCTGCTGCAGATTTGTGCCAACACCAACGACACGGTGATCCACGCGTTACGCGATATTATCAAGCACACGCCAGATCTCCTCAGCGTGCGCTGGAAGCGGGAAGGGTTCATCTCCAACCATGCCGCGCGCAGCCGAGGGAAAGAGACGCCCATCAACCTGTTAGGCTTCAAAGACGGCACGGCCAACCCGGACAGCCATGATAAGCCACTGATGGACGACGTGGTGTGGGTAACGAAACAACAGCAGGAGCCAGCCTGGGCTACCGGCGGTAGCTATCAGGCCGTGCGCATTATTCAGTTCCACGTTGAGTCCTGGGACCGTACGCCGCTGAAAGAGCAGCAGACTATCTTCGGGCGAGAGAAACACAGCGGTGCGCCGCTGGGTATGAAGAATGAGCACGATGTGCCGGACTATACTGCCGATCCTGACGGCGATGTGATTGCGCTGGATGCCCATATTCGCCTGGCCAACCCGAGGACCCAAGAGACGCAGTCGGGGTTGATGATGCGGCGGGGCTACAGCTATTCGCTGGGCGCCACCAAATCCGGCCAGCTCGACATGGGGCTGCTGTTCGTCTGCTACCAGCATGACCTTGAAAAAGGCTTCCTGACGGTGCAGGGCAGGCTGAACGGCGAGGCGCTGGAAGAGTACATCAAGCCGATCGGCGGCGGGTATTTCTTCGCGCTGCCGGGCGTGCCGGATAAACAGCATTATCTGGGGCAGGGGATGATTGAGGCGTAATTATTGCCGTACCGGTGATGAAAGCCGGGAACGAATCTTCCCCTCACCCCGGCCCTCTCCCTAAGGGGGCGAGAGAGAAAACAGCTGACGGGAGCATTATTTATTCCCTCTCCCTTTTAGGGAGAGGGTTAGGTTGAGGGTAAATCCAGAAGCGACATTGTGACGGAGGGAAACCTTAGCCGTTCTTTTCGAGAGTGGTTTATGTAGATTTTCATTTGCTAACAATTCACTACCCCTATTATTCATTACAATTCCCTATGACTATCCCGCTGATATATTTCTGTAATATTGATGTGCGAAAACGTTACACAGCAGCGGATTACGATTAAACGTTACTTAAAAGTGAAATTTATGTTGCATTTTGGGTGATGTTTGTTGTACTTAAAGCATGAGCGGTAGTTCCCTGCTGTGACGTTTAATCACTACGGAGATCGCGAATGGTTGGGTCCTGTACTGGACGGTTACTTAAACACTTTACCCGCACTACCCAGCGCGGAGGCCTCTCCTCCGGCTTCGCTATCTTCACCGCTAAATTTCCCCATTCAGAGTCAAATCAGCGTCCTAACGGTGCGTCAGGCAACGTTTCGCGTTCGCTTAACGCGCCCTCTCAACCGGCAGTTAATGGCTTACAAGGAAGCCAAACCTCATCCGTTAGTGGCCATAATCGCGCCTGTCCAGACGGCGCGGGAAATGAAACCAACTGTAAGGTGCCATCCATGGGAAGACAGAAAGCTGTGATCAAAGCTCGTCGCGAAGCAAAACGTGTGCTGAGACGGGATTCGCGTAGCCACCGGCAGCGTGAAGAGGAATCGGTCACCACGCTTGTGCAGATGAGCGGCGTAGAATCTATAGGCATGGCGCGCGACAGCCGCGACCATTCACCTATCGAAGCGCGGAATGAAGCTCAGGCGCACTATCTTAATGCCATCGAGAAAAAGCAGCTGATATTTGCTACCGGCGAAGCCGGCTGTGGCAAGACGTTCATCAGCGCGGCAAAAGCCGCTGAGGCCCTGATACATAAGGATGTTGACAGGATTATTGTTACCCGTCCGGTGCTGCAGGCCGATGAAGATCTCGGCTTCCTCCCCGGTGATATCTCAGAAAAGTTCGCCCCGTATTTCCGCCCGGTGTATGACATCCTGGTGCGACGTTTAGGGTCGTCTTTTATGCAGTATTGCCTGCGGCCTGAAATTGGTAAGGTTGAGATTGCGCCGTTCGCCTATATGCGCGGACGCACTTTTGAAAATGCCGTGGTTATTCTGGATGAGGCGCAGAATGTCACAGCAGCGCAAATGAAGATGTTCCTCACCCGCCTCGGGGAAAACGTGACGGTTATCGTCAATGGCGATATCACGCAGTGCGATTTACCTGCGGGCGTACCGTCCGGTTTAAGCGATGCGCTGAACCGTTTTGAAGAAGATGACATGGTTGGCGTTGTTCGCTTTGGTAAGCAGGATTGTGTGCGTTCGGCCCTCTGCCAGCGCACGCTGAACGCCTACGACTAACGGTCTTCAACGATTTAGACAAAAGCCCAAACTTCGGTTTGGGCTTTTTTATTTGCGCGAATTATTTGGCCAAACTGTGAAGGGGGTCATAACGCCAGGTCAAGGAGAGACAATTTATGAGGGATGAGAATTATCTCTCTTCAGAATGCATGCCGTATACTTTCCTCAAGCAGAGACAATAGTCTCTCTCCACAAACCCGCTTTGGAACAGCAACAATACGCCACGGAAGTCCGTTACAGCGTATTGAGACTTGAGGAACAACTTATGCAAAAGAAAAAAATTTACCTGTTCTGCTCCGCTGGGATGTCAACCTCGCTGCTAGTGACCAAAATGCGAGCGCAGGCCGAAAAGTATGAAGTGCCGGTAGAAATTGAAGCTTTCTCTGAGTCTTTGGCCAGCGAGAAAGGGAAACATGCGGACCTGGTATTGCTCGGGCCACAAATTGCCTACATGCAGGCAGATATCAAGAAATTGTTGCCCACCAAGCCTGTAGAAGTTATCGATTCTGCTCTGTACGGTAAAGTCGATGGGCTGGGTGTGTTGAAAGCGGCTGTGGCAGCAATTAAGAAAGCAGCGGCCGAGAGTTAATTTTTTATTCTTGTTTTGTTTAATTTTCCGTCAAAGAGCGACTTACACCTACAGCCGTAAGTAATTACGGCTTTCAAGGATATTTATAATATGAGTAAAGTCATTGATTCACTTGAGAAGGTTCTCCTGCCTTTTGCTGTAAAAATAGGAAAGCAGCCTCACGTTAATGCCATTAAAAACGGTTTTATTAAATTAATGCCATTAACCCTAACGGGGGCAATGTTTGTTCTGATCAACAACGTATTCCTGAGCTTCGGCGCAGGGTCATTCTTCTACTCGTTAGGCATCCGTTTAGACCCCGAGACCATTGAAACCCTGAATGGGTTTAAAGCTATCGGCGGCAATGTGTACAACGGTACGTTGGGCATAATGTCGCTGATGGCGCCTTTTTTCATTGGCATGGCATTAGCTGAAGAAAGAAAGGTCGATCCTTTGGCAGCGGGCTTATTATCCGTCGCAGCCTTTATGACCGTGACGCCATACAGCGTGGGCGAAGCCTATGCCGTGGGTGCTAACTGGTTAGGCGGCCAGAATATTATCTCCGGTATGATTATCGGTCTGGTTGTCGCGGAACTGTTTACCTTTGTTGTGCGCCGGAACTGGGTAATTACCCTGCCGGACAGCGTACCGGCCTCAGTATCCCGCTCGTTCTCGGCGTTAATTCCAGGCTTCCTGATTCTGTCTATCTTCGGGATCATTTCCTGGGCGCTGTCTCACTACGGCAGCAACTTCCACCAGATCATCATGGACTCCATTTCGACTCCGCTGGCGTCAATGGGTAGCGTGGTTGGCTGGGCATACGTGATTTTCAACTCCCTGCTGTGGTTCTTCGGTGTTCACGGTTCTCTGGCGCTTACAGCTCTGGATAACGGCATCATGACCCCATGGGCGCTGGAAAACGTCGCGCTATACCAGCAGTACGGTTCTGTAGAAGCTGCTATCGAAGCGGGCAAACAGTTCCACTTCTGGGCGAAACCAATGCTCGACTCCTACATCCTGCTGGGGGGGTCCGGTGCGACGCTGGGTCTGATTATCGCTATCTTCATCGCCTCTCGCCGCGCCGATCACCGTCAGGTGGCTAAGCTGGCGCTGCCGTCAGGCATCTTCCAGATTAACGAACCGATTCTGTTTGGTCTGCCGATCATCATGAACCCGGTCATGTTCATTCCGTTCGTGGCGGTACAGCCGATTCTGGCTGCGATCACCCTGATTGCGTACTCCATGGGCATTATCCCGCCGGTCACCAACCTGGCACCGTGGACCATGCCTACCGGCCTGGGCGCCTTCTTCAACAGTAACGGCAGCGTCGCTGCACTGCTGGTGGCGCTGTTCAACCTGGGTGTTGCAACGCTGGTATACATGCCGTTCGTTATCCTGTCCAACAAGGCACAGGCGGTTATTGAAGAAGAAGAAAGCGAAGAAGATATCGCTAACGCACTGAAATTCTAAGTTCAGCCGGGGGAGAGAATGCCTCCCCCGTTTTCAGAATCCGGGGAGCACTCGTATGTTTGATTTAGATAATGTTGTTGAAACGGAAGTAGAAGTGGACGATCTCGAAGAAGTGGTGATGGGCTTAATCATCAATTCAGGCCAGGCCCGCAGCCTAGCCTACGGCGCGCTCAAAAAGGCCAAGCAGGGTGACTTCGCCGGGGCCAAAGAGATGATGGACCAGTCCCGCACTGCGCTGAACGAAGCGCACCTGGTGCAAACTAAGCTGATTGAAGGCGACCAGGGCGAAGGTAAAACCAAAGTGAGCCTGGTGCTGGTACACGCGCAGGACCACCTGATGACGTCGATGCTGGCGCGTGAGCTGGTCACCGAGTTGATTGAATTGCACGAGAAAATGGACAAGTAGCAGGTCAGCATATGCAGCCAGAGATAGACAATATGGAAATTAACATTGTTCGTGAAAGCCAGCTGTTTAACGGCAAGTGTTTCCATGCGTTTATCTACACCAAAGAAGAGAGCGTGAGCGGGCTGCACCAGCATGACTACTACGAATTCACTATCGTGTTAACCGGGCGCTACTACCAGGAAATTAACGGTAAGCGCGTACTGATGGAGCGAGGCGATTTTGTCTTTATTCCGGTCGGTTCCCATCATCAGAGTTTCTACGAGTTTGGTGCGACCCGGTTATTTAACGTGGGGATCAGTCAGCAGTTCTTTGAACAGCATTATATGCCGCTGCTGCCGTCCCATTTGGTGGCCTCACAGGTTTACCAGATTAAGGATGAATTCCTGGCGTTTATGGAATCGGTGATTGCCTCGTTTAATTTCCGCGAAGGGGAATTTAACGAGTTCCTCGAAATGGTGAGTTTTTATGTCGTCAATCGGCTGCGCCATTATCGGGAGTCGGAAAATCAGGATGATATTCCATTGTGGTTAAAATCCACCGTTGAAGGGATGCACGACAAAATGCGTTTTGGTGACAAAGCCTTATTAAACATGGTCGCGCTTTCGGGTAAGTCGCAGGAATATTTAACGCGCGCCACTCAGCGCTATTATGGCAAAACGCCGATGCAGATTATTAACGAAATCCGCATTAATTTTGCCAAGAAGCAGCTGGAGATTACTAACTCGTCGGTGACCGATATTGCCTTTGAGTCCGGCTACAGCAGCCCCAGCATGTTTATTAAGAACTTTAAAAAGGTCACCTCTTTTACGCCAAATAGTTATCGGAAGAAATTGTACAGCATTAATTAAGGTGCTGATTAATTACCACGGTCAATATTGCGTTTTTATTAACTTATTCAATTTTCTAAATACGGCGCGTGGC
Organism: Cedecea sp. B1(4); assembly: GCF_059414925.1. Classification (NCBI taxonomy): domain Bacteria; kingdom Pseudomonadati; phylum Pseudomonadota; class Gammaproteobacteria; order Enterobacterales; family Enterobacteriaceae; genus Cedecea; species Cedecea sp. B1(4). Next base: position 182,714 of record NZ_JCAHMZ010000001.1, read on the forward strand.
GCTGTACGGGAGCCTGTATGACTAAGAAATTAAAAGTTGTTACTATCGGTGGCGGCAGCAGCTATACCCCAGAATTACTTGAAGGTTTTATTAAGCGCTATCATGAATTACCGATTACCGAACTTTGGCTGGTGGATGTCGAAGCCGGTAAAGAAAAGCAGGATATTATTTTCAATCTTTGCCAGCGCATGATTGAGCACGCCGGTGTGCCGATGACGGTACACAAGAGCCTCGACCGTCGTGAAGCGCTGAAAGACGCGGACTTCGTGACCACCCAGCTGCGCGTGGGCCAGCTGAAAGCGCGCGAGCTGGATGAGCGTATTCCGCTGAGCCACGGTTATCTTGGCCAGGAAACCAACGGCGCGGGTGGCCTGTTCAAAGGGCTGCGCACCATTCCAGTGATTTTCGACATCATCAAAGACGTGCAGGAAATCTGCCCGGATGCGTGGGTTATCAACTTCACTAACCCGGCCGGGATGGTGACTGAGGCGGTATTCCGCCACACCAACTTCAAAAAATTCATCGGCGTGTGTAACATTCCTGTTGGCATGAAGATGTTTATTACCGACGTGCTGAAGCTGACCCCGGAAGATGACCTGGGGATCGATCTCTTCGGCCTGAATCACATGGTGTTCATCAAAGATGTGCTGGTGAACGGCGAATCCCGCTTTGCCGAACTGCTGGACGGCGTGGCCAGCGGAAAACTGAGCGCTAACTCGGTGAAAAACATCTTCGATATGCCATTTAGCGAAGGGCTGATCCGTTCTCTGAACCTGCTGCCGTGCTCTTACCTGTTGTACTACTTCAAGCAGAAAGAGATGCTGGCCATCGAAATGGGCGAGTTCTACAAAGGCGGCGCGCGCGCTTCCGTGGTGCAGAAGGTCGAGAAACAGCTGTTCGAACTGTATAAAGATCCTAACCTGGATGTGAAACCGAAAGAGCTGGAGCTGCGCGGCGGGGCTTACTACTCTGACGCCGCATGCGAAGTGATCAGCGCTATCTACAATGATAAGCAGACCGAGCACTACGTGAACATTCCGCACCATGGCCACGTGGACAATATCCCGGCGGACTGGGCTATCGAGACGACCAGTATCATTGGCCGTGACGGCGCAAGGCCACACCCGCGCGTGACTCACTTCGACGAGAAAGTGATGGGCCTGATTCATACCATCAAAGGCTTCGAAGTGGCGGCGAGCCAGGCGGCACTGAGCGGTGAATTCAACGATGTGTTGCTGGCGCTGAACCTGAGCCCGCTTATCCACTCTGACAAGGATGCGGAAGTGATTGCCAAAGAGATGCTGCTTGCCCATAAAGCCCATCTGCCAAACTTTGCGAAAGCTATCGAAAAACTGGCTTAATGCCTTGCCCTCCCCGGACGGGGAGGGCCACTTAAGAGGGATGCTATGGACCGCTTACTGATTATCAACGCCGATGACTTTGGCCTGAGTAAGGCGCAAAACTACGGCATCATCGAAGCGTTTCACCACGGTGTGGTGACGTCAACCACCGCGATGGTTAACGCTGAAGCCATTAAACATGCTGCCGGGCTGTGCGCACGCTATCCGGGGTTGGGGGTCGGCATGCACTTCGTGCTGACGCTGGGACAACCGCTGACCAACATGCCGGGGCTGACTCGCGAAACGGGCGTACTGGGTAAATGGATTTGGGAGATGGCCGAGCAGGGGCAGTTGGACCTGGACGAGATCAAACGCGAACTGGAAAGCCAGTATCAGCGCTTTATCGAGATTTTTGGTATTGAACCAACCCATCTTGATAGCCACCATCACGTGCATATGATCCCTGAAATTTTCCCCATCGTTGCGGCGTTTGCCAGCGCGAAAGGGATCCCGCTGCGCGTCGATCGTGATGCCGCAGCCCGGGACAACATTTCCCTGGTTGGCGTGCGGACTACGCAAGGGTTTAGCAGCGAGTTTTACGGCGATTCGATTTCTGAAAGCCTGCTTCTGGAGTGCGTGGATGCTTCGGCTAAGCGAGAGGAAGCCTCGCTGGAAGTGATGTGCCACCCGTCATTTGTGGATAACACGCTGCTGAAAAGCAACTACTGCTACCCGCGCCTTGCGGAGCTGGAAGTGCTTACCTCCGCCGCGTTGAAATACGCGATTGCCGAACGAGGCTACCGTCTGGGCACGTTCCGCGATCTCTAACCCCTATTCGTACTTCGGCCTGCTGTCGATAAGGTGTATTATTGCCGCATCTTATCGACAATCATTGACCGGACGTTTGTACCGGTTAACCAGGTGCAGCTATGTCCGGAAAACGCATCCAACGCGAAAAGCAAACCATCGCTAAAATGCTCGCCCTGTACGAGCGCAAAAACCCAGCTGCCAGCCCGGATCCAGACCATTACTCACGGCTATACGACTACGCTGCCAAAAGGTTGGATCGCTGCGCTTTTGGCGAAGAAAAGCCCGCCTGCAAGCAATGTCCCATCCACTGCTATCAGCCCGCAAAACGTGAAGAAATGAAGCAGGTGATGCGCTGGAGTGGTCCCCGAATGCTGTTTCACCATCCGATTCTGACCGTGCTTCATTTGATGGACGATCGCCGTCCGGTTCCACCGCTGCCGGAGAAATATCAGCGTAAGAAAGAGTGACGGAGTCAGTCATGCCGGTTTCATCTTAATCGTGTATAAACGCTGACAATAACGCGCCGTTTTGCCAGGAGGGTAGGCGATGGGATACGTGGAAGAAATGAGGGCGCTGGTAGGCCACCGGCTTTTATTAGTGGCCGGGGCGAATGTCATCATCACCGATGATCAGCAGCGCATTTTGTTGCAGCTGAGGCGCGATGGCGGCTGGGGATTGCCCGGCGGTTTGCTTGAGCCCGGTGAAAGTTTTGAAGAAACGGCTATTCGTGAAGTGAAAGAAGAGACGAATCTTGATGTTCACGACCTGACTTTACTCGGCACTTTTTCGGGTTCGGACTATACGTTTAGGCTCGAGAATAAAGACAGGATTAACGTCATTACTTCACTGTTCGAAGTGACAAGCTGGTCAGGCCGTATGATTAATGATCCTACAGAAGGTCTGGCGCTCACCTTCTTTGCGGAGAGCGAGATCCCGGCAGAAACAAAGGATGAATACAGGGGTTATATAAACTACTACCTGGCGCAAAGAGTTGCTAAAAAGTAACTGCAGGTTGTATTCGAACCCGTCCCTCGCGGTGCGACATGCGAAAAAAAAGCCCGCATTTGCATGCGAGCTCTTCTTTAAATATGGCGGTCAGGGAGGGATATCACTCGCGCCGTCCATGGCGCTCGCCCTTCGGGTTGCCGGAGGCAATGCAAAACGGCTGTCCTGTCGTTTTGGCGAACCTGTCGAGGGTTCTCATCCGTCCCTCATGGGATTACGGGCAATAAAAAAGCCTGAACGTGAGTTCAGGCTCTCTTATCGAAGATGGCGGTGAGGGAGGGATTCGAACCCTCGATACGTTGCCGTATACACACTTTCCAGGCGTGCTCCTTCAGCCACTCGGACACCTCACCATATTGTTTTGCTGCACACCTTAGGTGGGCAACGGGGCGCTACTATAGGGAGTCATGCCTCTCCGGTCAAGCCTATTTTCAGCGATCTTCGTCGTTCGGTTAAGGTCTGAGCGTTTTTCTTTGCTTTAGGTTAAACCTGTCGCCTTAAGGGTACTTTTTGGCTAATGGCTCAGTTGAAACGCTTTCAACATCAGGTGAAGTAATATCGTAGCGTGAGAAACAGACGGTCCGACGCTACGGGCAGCTTTCTTCCTGCGATTCACATGATTTTGTTAATTTTCCCAAACGCGATGATTTAATAAAGTTGTTTACTATCAATAAGATGTGATTTTTTCTGGAATAAAAATAAACCCTCCACGCGTGATTGCGATCCTATTTTTGTGAATGCTCGCGGCGAATAATGTTAGTCATGAATTGGCCGTAGAGCGCCCGGCCTGAGAGAGTAAAACGATGCAGCCTGAAGAACGACAAGAGTTTATCTATCGCCATATTTTTACCCGACGTTCTGCCACTATTAAAGAACTGGCAAAGCTGATGGATGTCTCTGAGATGACCATCCGGCGGGATATCAAGACTCTGGAAGAGATGGGATTACTTGTCGGCATTCTCGGGGGAGCAAAGCTGAATGCCGTGATTCACCATGAGCTTCCCTATTCGGATAAGGCTCTGCTGCACAGTAGAGCCAAGAAGAAAATTGGTCGTTACGCAGCAGGATTAGTACAGGAAGGGCAGATCGTTTATTTGGATGCCGGCACAACAAATTATGAAATTGCTCGCCACCAGGGGGAGCGATTCAACCTTACTTGTGTTATCGCCTGACGTTTTATGCGTCAGGAAATACTTTCATTTTCAAGCTTTTGTCGTTGACGCAGGTGTGGGAAAAGGGTCATCCATACCGCCACCACCACCAGTGTGCCGATGCCACCAAGCGCGGCAGCCGGTACTGCGCCCATCCAGGCGGCGAGCAGGCCGGATTCAAATTCGCCGAGCTGGTTTGAGGTGTTGATAAAGATGGCATTTACCGCATTGACTCGGCCTCGCATCTCATCCGGCGTATCCAGCTGCACCAGGGCGCCGCGAATGACCATACTGACCATATCAAAACCACCCAGGGCAGCCAGCGCAAGCAGGGAAAGCCACAGCTGCGTTGAAAGGGCGAATACCAGCGTCGCCAGGCCAAAACCGGCCACCGAAGTGAACATGATCATGCCGACGTTTTTTTCCAGCTTATGACGGCTGAGCCAGATGCCAACCACCAGTGCGCCGATCGAGGGCGCGCCGCGCAGCATGCCCAGTCCCCAGGGACCCGTGTGCAAAATATCCTGTGCAAATATCGGTAATAGCGCCGTGGCGCCACCAAGAAGCACGGCAAAAAGATCGAGCGAAATCACACCCAGCACATCTTTGCGTTCGCGGATAAAGCGCACGCCGGCAAATAAATTGGTGATGTTCATCGGCAGGCGGGCCTGCGGCGGCCGTTCATAACGGAGTCGACTCACCAGCACAATAGAGAACAAATAGAACAGGGCGGAAACGCCATATACGACTTCCGGGCCTGCGACATAAAGCAGGCCGCCCAGCGTCGGGCCGATAATCACCGCGGCCTGCCCGCCGACGGAACTGGCCGCCATTGCCCGGGCCAAAACAGGGGGAGGCACCAGGGCCGGCAGCATGGAAGTAATAGAGGGCCACTCCAGCGCCTTCGCCAGTGAGATTAAAAAGACCAGCCCCCAAATCTCAATCTTATCTGCCCAGTACAATAGCGTCAGCATGACCAGGCCAAGTAAAGCCAGACATTCAATGAGCTGACCAAACAGTACAATCCGGCGACGATCGAACTGATCTGCCAGATGCCCGGCGGGTAAGGCAAGCAACACTGAAGGTAAAAATTGCATTAGGCCTATCATCCCGAGCGCCATAGCGCTGTGGGTGATGCTATAGATTTGCCAGCTAACGGCTACGGAAAACATCTGAAAACCAAACGATGAACAGGTTCGTGCCAGCCAAAAAGCAACGAACGATCTGTGCCGCAGCAGTGACTCTTCCGCTGCGGGTAACGGTGACCCCATAGTCTTTTACCCCATTAATTGAAATCGTATTCCGGCGAGGTTCGTTGCCTGGCCTGGTGAAAAGTCTGCCTGAGACTCTCCTTAATTTTTTTCACATTATAGAATGTTGCATCTTCTGTGTTCAGACAGTGGCAGGGTGTGCGCTTCATGCGACATGTGAAAAAAAGCCCGCATTTGCATGCGAGCTTTTCTTTAAATATGGCGGTGAGGGAGGGATATCACTCGCGCCGTCCATGGCGCTCACCCTGCGGGTTGCCGGGGGCAATGCAAAACGGCTGTCCTGCCGTTTTGGCGAACCCTGTCGAGGGTTCTCATCCGTCCCTCATGGGATTACGGGCAATAAAAAAGCCTGAACGTGAGTTCAGGCTCTCTTATCTAATATGGCGGTGAGGGAGGGATTCGAACCCTCGATACGTTGCCGTATACACACTTTCCAGGCGTGCTCCTTCAGCCACTCGGACACCTCACCATATTGTTGCCCCAGCGCTGCTGGAACGGGCGCTAATTTAGGGAAAATAGGCTTCGCCGTCAATGCTAATTTCATGTTTTTGGTGCGTTTAGCCAAACTTCATCCAACTTGATTCTTAAACCACCACAAGATGCTGCTTTTTATTACTTTGGGGCTTGCATGGGGAGTCGATTCGCGCAAGCCTAAGAAAAAAAGGAGGCAGTATGGACGTTATTTTTCATCACCCCACTTTTGACACCGAGTACTGGCTGAATCGCCTTCAGCAGGCTTTACCTGGCGCACGCGTTCGCCAGTGGAAGCAAGGGGACCAACAATCCGCGGATTACGCCCTTGTCTGGCATCCTCCGGTGGAAATGCTTAGCGGCCGTAAAGGGCTAAAAGGTGTATTTGCGCTGGGGGCGGGCGTAGACGCTATTCTCAGCAAACTTCAGGCTCATCCTGACATGCTGCCTGACGGCGTGCCGCTGTTCCGCCTCGAAGATACCGGCATGGGGCTGCAGATGCAGGAGTATGCGGTCAGCCAGGTGCTGCACTGGTTCCGTCGTTTTGACGATTACCAGAGACAAAAACAGCAGGGGAAATGGCAGCCGCTGGACGATTATCGTCGCGAGGATTTCACCATTGGGATCCTTGGCGCAGGCGTGCTGGGCGGTAAAGTCGCTGAAAGTCTTGTGGCCTGGGGCTTCCCGGTTCGCTGCTGGAGCCGCAGTAAGAAAGATTTCCCTGGCGTAGAAAGTTTTGCCGGTGGCGAAGCGCTGCCTGCCTTTTTAAGCGGCACCCGCGTGTTGATCAACTTGCTGCCTAATACGCCGCAAACCGTCGGCATCATCAATCGTGAATTGTTGAGTCAATTGGCTAAAGAGTCCTACGTGATAAATCTCGCGCGCGGGGTTCACCTTGTCGAGGCCGATCTGCTTGCGGCGTTGGATGCCGGGCAGCTCAAGGGCGCAATGCTGGACGTCTTCTCTAAAGAGCCGCTGCCGGAAAATAATCCGCTATGGGCGCATCCTCGCGTGGCAATTACGCCGCATGTTGCAGCGGTAACTCGTCCTGATGAGGCGATTGCCTATATAGCAAAAACGATTACTCAACTGGAAAACGGTGAAGCCGTTTCCGGTGAAGTCTCACTTCAGCACGGCTATTAAGCATCAAGCCCGGCTTTGGCCGGGCTGATAACGTTCCAGAAGCAGGCTAAAAATTGTCATGGATTGCTGGTATCCTTACTTCAAAATAGAAAAGGAGAAAGCCATGTACCCCGTTGACCTGCATATGCATACCGTTGCCAGCACCCACGCCTACAGTACCCTCCACGATTATATTGCCGTTGCGAAAGCCAAAGGTATCAAGCTGTTCGCCATTACCGACCACGGCCCGGATATGGCGGATGCGCCGCATTACTGGCACTTTATTAATATGCGCATCTGGCCACGATTGGTCGATGGCGTCGGCATTTTGCGCGGTATTGAGTCGAACATTAAAAACACTGCCGGGGAAATAGACTGCACCGGCCCGATGCTGGACGCGCTGGATTTAATTATCGCAGGCTTCCATGAGCCGGTGTTCCCGCCCAAAGATAAAGCCACCCACACCGAAGCGATGATCGCGACGATGGCGAACGGCGACGTACATATCATCAGCCATCCGGGGAATCCTAAGTTTGAGATTGATATCCCAGCTGTTGCGGCGGCGGCGGCGAAGTATAACGTCGCGCTGGAGCTGAATAATTCTTCGTTTACCCATTCGCGCATTGGCAGCGGCCCAAACTGCCGCGCTATTGCCGAAGCCGTGCGCGATGCAGGTGGCTGGCTGGCGTTAGGATCTGACTCTCACACTGCTTTTACGCTGGGGGATTTCACCGAATGCCGTAAAATCCTCGACGAAATCAATTTCCCGGAAGAGCGGATCCTTAACGTCTCTCCGCAGCGCCTGCTGGGCTTTCTGGAGGCCCGTGGAATGGCGCCAATTGCTGAATTTGCCACACTGTAATTAACACCCGTAATGGATAGAGCCAGTCATGAATGAATTTTCAATTATTTGCCGCGTACTCGGATCGCTTTTTTATCGCCAGCCGCAGGATCCCCTGTTGGTGCCTCTTTTTACGCTGATCCGTGAAGGGAAACTGGCGGCAAGCTGGCCACTGGAGCAGGATGAACTGTTGGGCCGGCTGCAAAATAGCTGCGATCCGCAGCTGCTGGCGGCCGACTTTAACGCTTTGTTTGTCGGCGAAAAATGCAGCGTGCCGCCATTCCGTTCCGCATGGGAAGAGGGGAGCGATGAAGGCGAAGTGCGCCAGTTCCTGAAGCAGCGTGGCATGCCGCTGGGTGAGTCGCCGGCCGATCATTTTGGGACGCTATTGCTGGCGGCCTCGTGGCTTGAAGACCAGTCTCAGGAAGATGAGTTTGAAGCGCAGGTGACGCTGTTTGATGACTACCTGATGCCGTGGTGCGGGACTTTCTTGGGGAAAGTTGAAGCCCATGCCACAACGCCATTCTACCGAACGCTGGCGGCGATCAGCCGTGAGGCACTGCAGGCCATGCGCGATGAGCTGCAGGAATCAGAGGAAGAATAATTGTGATGTTTATCACAATTAAAATGTAACGCTGATTTCTTATTTACAAAAAACGTGCGCCAGATCGTAGTGGTTGACCCGGCCTCTGCTATGATACTGCGCCATGAAGACACTTATTCCATTATCAATCACCACCGGTATTCTCTCAGGCCTTTGGGGCTGGGTGGCGGTGAGCCTCGGCCTGCTGGGCTGGGCCGGTTTCCTCGGCTGTACCGCTTATTTTGCCTGTCCGCAGGGCGGTATGAAGGGGCTTTTTATTTCCCTGTGTACGCTGTGCAGCGGCGTGCTGTGGGCGCTGGTGATTATTCATGGCAGCGCGCTGGCGCCGCAGGCGGAAATCCTGGGCTACATCATGACCGGCGTAGTCGCCTTCCTGATGTGTATGCAGGCGCGCCATATTTTGCTCTCGTTTGTCCCCGGGACGTTTATCGGCGCCTGTGCAACCTTTGCCAATCAGGGTGAGTGGCACAACGTTGTACCTTCGTTGCTTTTAGGTCTGGTGTTTGGCTTTGCCATGAAAAACAGTGGGTTGTGGCTCGCTGCCCGGCGGGACAAGCCAAAACCGAAAGCTAGCTCATTGTTAAGCGAATAAAAAAACCAGCGAAAGCTGGTTTTTTTATCGATGCAGAGCGTCTCAGGAAGCGGGCGGCGTTGAGAGCTGTTTGTATTTCACCAGCACCGGATTGTTAACATCGGCCGGGTTCTGCAGATCCCAGAGTCCCCGGTCGATACCGTCGTTGACCAGATAGATGACCCCCGTTTCAATGGCGGACATCAGGCACAGCATGACCGGCTCGTTGCTGGTATAGCCCACTTCACCTTCCAGCAGACGCTGATAATCAATAAACCGAAAGACGCCGGCTTGCACCTCGTATGACAGGATCGTTTTGCTGGTGTTGACGGACGACATAACTTCGCCGGTGCTGACGTCCACCACCCTTAAATTAACGGCAATTTGATCAAGCTGGTACTGCGTGTCGGCCCCAATGCCAAAGTAGCGAGCGCCCGCGCCACCCGACTTCACGTTACTCTCGTAGCCAATGATCGAGCCTTCAATCATCACATTGGCCGCCATCAGAGAGTGCAGCGGGGCGCGGTTATTATCGGCCACGGTGCCATTTTCCTGGGCGGCACGAATAATTTTGCGTTCGTTTAGCAGGTTTTGCAGCCCCTGGCGTTCAAGGGGGATAAACCAGCGGGAATCCTTCAATGCCGTGACCAGCATAGACGTCGCGCTCTGCGGTACGGCGGTAGAAAAGTTGCTGGCAGGATAGGGCTTGAACTGGCCCGTTTCGTCCTGAATGTTATACACCGAAACATATAGCTTACCTTTTGCTTCCGGCAAATGCGTCAGGTCGAGGTAACTTTGCGCGCGCGGTAATAACGTTGGCCTGGCGGCTTCTTTCGGCGGCGCCATCAAACAACCACTTAATAAAAACACCGCCATAATCAGAAGTATGCGCTGCATGATAGTGATCCTTTCAGAGGTATTATGATTTTAAGCCACTAAAAATTCGTGGAATTTGCCTGCAGGCCGGATACCTGAATGGTTGACGTTTTGCCGGTTTTGCGGTCGGTGACGTTGAGCTGAAGCTGGCCGTCAGTGTTGGCAATATCGACGATAAAATCATTGGTGACCATGTGCCCTGGTTTACCGGTATTAATATTGGTCAGCAGCCCCCCCAGCACCTGCGACTGCAGCGCCTGGGTGAAGTTATCCAACGCGCTGGGCATTTGAATGCCAAGATCGCTGCTGTAGCTGGGATCTTTATAAGAGTTTTGCGCCTGGGCGGAATTTAACAAATAGGCGCCGTTATTGGGGTTACCGCCAAAATTGGGGTTCACAAACTGGAAAACCATATTCCCGCCCCAGGCCAGCGGCGTAAATAACAGCACGGGCAGTACGGCATGATAAATACGCATCATCGTCTCCTAGAATTCATCGTGGGTTAAATCGCTGGTGCTCAATAGTTGCTTATCGATCAGCCTGCGTTTAAGCGCCTCATCGGTATGGACCAGTGCAACGTCAACGTTTTTGTCAAAGTCGCGTTTTGTGGGAAAAAGAAAAGCCTGATAAACAACATCCTGGCCTGCGGTAATCGTTATCCAGCTCCCCCAGCGGGCGCTGGGGCGCTCGTTGATGGTTAAATTACCGGTATAGTTGCTTTCCCATTTATCGCTGAAGGCGCGATAAAAGCTGTGGCCAACGGAGGTGACGGTATGGTCTGTCAGCAGTCCAGGGATCTCGACTTCTTCGGCCAGGACACTGCTTATCAGGCAGCAGCAAGCTGCCAGCGTAAATGCAGCTGAACGTTTCATGAGGCTATCGCCGAAGATTATCGTTGGCCCAGGAAACCGCCTGAGTTCGATTCTTGACGGCTATCTTTCTGAACAGGTTATACAGGTGCGTTTTGACCGTGTTCTCGCTGATAAACAGCGAACGCGCGATTTCAACATTGGAAGAGCCAACGCGCAGCTTATTCAGTATTTCCTTTTCGCGCTGCGTCAGGCGGGATGACTCGGCGTTGTTAAACCGGTAGTTGCCGGAGTGGCTGATCAGATAACTGGCCAGTTTCTGCGAGAAGTAACATTCGCCAGCCAGTACCCCGCGCAGTCCCTCGATGACTTTGGGCTCTTCTGCAGCAAGATAAAAAACGCCATTGATGTGTGGCCAGCTTTCAATCTCCCGGAAGGGATACTCCTCCGGCGTATTGAGTAACAACAATTTTATCTGACTGTTTTTACGACTTAGTTTATCCTGCCAGAATAGAATGGTCTTTTTATCTGTTTCCGCCATATCAAACAAAATCAGAACATTACCGGGAAACTCATCCAGTGGGCGTTGAATATTATGAATACGGCCATTTATTTCTAACGAGGCGCGCAGGTGCTGTAATAAGGCTGAAGCCTGGAGAGAGGGTTTTGTCATTAACAATAACGTAGGGCCCTGAAGGGCATGGACTTCATTATACATGATGAAACTCCACCTGGTTTATGTCGCTACCTTTTGAATTAATAAGAATTAATTCTCTATAACGTGAAGAATGTCGCGACGGTGCTGTATGTTAAATAGTTTTAATCACCGAAATGATTTTATTTCGGTCAGCAAAAGAAAATTAACTGAAGAAGTGGTAACTGTTTCCAATTTAGCGATTGGATATTTTAACGCAAGTGTTAACTATGTAACTAAATGTTTCTTGAGATATTAAAATGTTTCAATTAAAGATGTTGTCTATTTAATTTTAAGCAGAAAGTTGTACTTTTTTTTCTTTCTGTATAGAAAATTAAGTTTGATTTATAATATTAATCGATTGTATTTTATGTGTTTTATTTTTTGTTTTTTTGTTTTATGCACTCTGTTCATAATTTTAAAAACTGCGTTTCCAGCATTCAGCCGCTTCGCTTAAGAAAACTGATCATGATGACGAAGTTTTTTCATAAACTGACTAAGCATCGCTTAAGTTGTGCTAAGTCAGTGAGAGTGAAGGTGACTTTAAATAAGTATGCTAATGTTTATCCGATCCCTGGATTAGGTGGTTGTAATAGTGATGATTATCTATTTTTGTTTCGTATTAATACTTTGGTGTGAATTTTATAATGCAAAATACCACCCCAGCATGAGATATTTTTAATTGTTGTCGTAACATACTCATTTGCGTAAAGATGCAATAACACATTATTGTTGGTCCGTTATGCTTGACCTGAACATAACGCGTCATATTGTTCCGGCATTATCTGGTTCAGGGTGACAGAATGAAAAAATATTTTATTTCTATAATGTTCGCTGGCCTGGCGAGCCATTGTTTTGCAGCGAGTAACGATCTCGCCACTGCTGAATACAATTTTGCTGTCAATGAATTGAGTAAACCTCAATTTAATCAAACGGCCATTATTGGCCAGTCTGGTAGCAATAATAATGCTGCAGTAGTTCAGCGGGGGCAGAAGCAACTTTCTGAGGTTACGCAAAGCGGAGCAGGAAACCGGGCAAACATTGAACAATCAGGCAGTTATAACCTTGCTTATATCTCGCAAGAGGGTAACGCCAACGAGGCGAGTATTAAGCAGGATTCATTTGGTAATGCGGCGCTTATTATCCAACGAGGTTCTGGTAATAAAGCAAACATTACCCAGTACGGTACCCAGAAGTCAGCAGTTGTTGTTCAAAACCAGTCACAAATGGCGATTCGCATTATTCAGCGATAAGCAAAATATTTGGGCTGAAACTATCAATCCGATGGGGGTTTTAGTATGAATCTTTTCAAAGTGGCAGCATTAGCAGCACTGGTTGTTTCCGCAGGTGCAATGGCGACCTATCCGCAGCAGGCTCAGCACTCGACCTTGAAAATATATCAGCAGGGTAACGGAAATAATGCCACAGCGCTGCAGTCGAATGCGTTCTATTCGAAGACTGAAATTAAACAGCTGGGCACGGTGAATGGTGCAAAAGTTGGCCAGGGCTCTGACAGCAGCGATATTAAATTGCTGCAGGATGGCTACGGTAACAATGCCACCATCAGCCAGTGGAACGGGAAAAACGCGCAGATTGATGTTCAGCAGTTCGGGACCAACAACGGGGCAGTGGTTAATCAGACGGCATCCAGCTCTCTGGTGTCGGTCACCCAGTTCGGCAACGGTAACCACGCCACTGCGTCTCAGTACTAAAGCGACCTGGCTATCGCGTGAACAGGGCCGACGGCCCTGTTTTTCTTTGGAGGTTGTATGCATACCCTGGTATTGCTTGCCGCACTCTCAAGTCAGCTGACGTTTAATACCCGGCAGCAGGAAAACATCTACACAATAACGCCTGTCGCGACGCTGGCGGCGGATTGCCAGTGCACCTTGACGCTGGTGGCAACCAAAACTGGCCCGTCGGGGAAAAGCTCCAGCCACCAAAGCAGCGAACTGTTTATAAAAGCACATCAGCCCGTCGATCTGTCGCAGCTAAGTTTGAATATTGACCCCGGAGACAGCGTCACGGTCATTGTTACCCTGAGCGACGGAAAAGCCTTTCACCTTCAGCAACAGTGGCAAAAGCCGGGGAAGTCTTGACCGCAAACAAATATATGTGACGGAAGTATTGCAAGAACAAAAAACATGGATCACTGTTTAATTATCTTTGATTTTCTGCCGATAACCTTCAGGGACGACAGCAATCGAGGAGTAATAAACGTGAAAGCAAGTTTTCAGCAGTATTTGCTTTGTCTGGCGCTGGGCATCGCGGTTTCACCGCTGTCTCAGGCTGCATCCTCTGGCATCATTCATTTTCGAGGTGAAATAGTAGAAGGCGGCTGTCAGTGGACGTCGGCCAGCTCCAATGTCGCCATGACCTGCACCGAAAAAGGCAAACCCGTCACTCAGACCGTTGCCCTTAGCTCCCTGGATGGTATTACCCTTCATAATGACAGTACGATGCAAACCCGTGTGAAATACCTCGACCCACAGCACAAAACAGCAGTGCTGTACGTTACCTATCAATAACGCCACGGCCCGTTTAACGCGGGCTGTGTATTTTTGGTTTCAGACCACATAGCAGAGTAAACTAACGCGGATCGATTTCAGTTGAACGCATAGGGTTATTGCTGTGAAAAAAAGTTTGCTCCTTTCTCTTCTGCTGGTGGCGCAGGTGACCGGGGCGGTAACGCTGGATGACATCCAAAAGCGATTTGCCGCCGTGCCGGTAATGCGGGCGCAGTTTGAGCAGGAGCGCCAGATAAAAGGCATGGCGCAGCCGCTGCATTCCAGCGGGCGGATTGTGGTGACAAAGCATAAAGGGCTGTGGTGGCAGCAGCGTCAGCCTTTCCCGATGGGACTGGTTGTTGGGGAAAATCGGATGGTTCAGGTGATGGGTAATCAGCCGCCGCAGGCAATCACCGCGGAGAACAATCCGCAAATGTTTCAGTTCAACCAGCTGCTGCGTACGCTGTTTTATCTCGATCGAAAAGCGCTTGAGAAAGACTTCATCAGCGAGTTTTCCGATCTGGGGGAGGGAAAATGGCGGCTGGTATTAATTCCCTTTGAGAAAACGCTCAGCGGGCTGTTCCGCTCGATTACGCTTTATGGTGAGAAGTCGCTGGACCGAATTGAGCTGAATGACGTGGAGGATGACGCCACGGAGATAACGTTTACGCACCATCAGTTTGAACCCCGCAGACTTAGTCAGGAAGAGCGCAAACGCCTTGTCTTCTAAATAATGCCCGGCCGCTAGCTGAGTTTTTGATTGCGTTGGCGGCGGCTGGCGGCATAATGTGTAAAACTTAATTAGAACGATAACTATTGCTATTTATATGGACGTTTCTTTAAGCCGCCGACGCCTGCTGGCGCTAGCCTCCCTGCTGCCTCTGGCGGCCATTCTTCCCTGCCAGGCTGATGCCCGCCGCTTTGATGTCGCACGTATTATTGCCCTGGAATGGCGACCGGTTGAAATGCTGCTGGCGCTCGGGATTATGCCGATGGCGATTGCCGATAAACGTAATTATCACCGCTGGGTAGGGGAGCCAACGTTGCCTGAAACCGTCGTTGACGTTGGGCTGAGAAACGAGCCTAACCGCGAGCTGATGCAGCGTCTCACTCCTTCTCTCTTTCTCATTTCCAAAGGCTTCGGGCCGGCTGAGTCAGATTTAACACCTATCGCTCCCTGTTGGTCGACGGCCTTTAATGATGCCTCTGGCCGCCCGCTGGCGCTGTTGGAAAAGGATCTTCTGAGGCTCGGGCAGTTTTTAGGGCGGGAGCAGCAGGCTACCGAACATCTGGCCCATTTTCACCAGCAGATGGCCGCCACCCGCGCAAAGCTGCCGGGTAATCCCAACCCGCTGGTGATGTTTTCATTTCTTGATAGCCGCCGGGTGATGATCTTTGGCCGTAACAGCCTGTTTAACGACCTGCTGGAACGGCTGGGGATGCGTAACGCCTGGGACGGGAAAACCAATGCCTGGGGCAGCGCCATTGTGGGCATTGAAACGCTGGTCAGGCTGGAAAATGTTACGGCTATTTGCTTTATGCACGGTGATGACGATCCGGTCAAAACGGTGGCGAAATCTGCACTATGGCAGGTTATGCCTTTCGTGCGCGAGGGCCAGTTACACCTGCTGCCAGCGGTATGGTTTTACGGCGGCAGCTTCTCGGCGCTGCGTTTTTGCCAACTCCTGCCGGAGGCACTGTGCGCATAATCCTGCTTATACTCTGTGCCTTCACGCTGTTTTTGACCGGCTACAACTTTCAGCAAATGCTGCCTGCCGGGCTATGGTGGCAAGCGATAACGCTGCCTCAGGTGACCGATGTTTCGCAGATGCTGTTTCACTACAGCCTGCTGCCGCGAACCGTGCTTGCGCTGCTTACCGGCGCCGGGCTGGCGCTGGCCGGTTGCCTGTTCCAGCATATTCTACGCAACCCTCTGGCCGAACCTGCCACCCTTGGCGTTGCGGCTGGGGCACAGCTGGGGCTGACCCTTGCGACACTGTTTTTGGCGGGGGCAGGGGAAACCGGCAAACAGCTTGCGGCGCTGGCTGGCGCAATGGCCGTAGGCAGTATTGTGCTCGGGGCTGCCTGGGGTAAACGAATGTCGCCGGTTACGCTAATCCTTGCCGGCCTGGTATTGGGCCTTTATTGCGGGGCCGTAAAAAGCTTCCTCGTATTGTTCAACCATGAACGCCTGCAAAATCTGTTTATCTGGAGCAGCGGGATGTTGAACCAGTACGACTGGGATGGCGTGGAGTTTCTTTGGCCGAGGCTTCTGGCCGTGCTGGTACTCATCGTACTGATGATTCGCCCGCTGGGTATGCTGGCCCTGGATGACACCGTATTACGTGGGCTGGGGATGAAGCTGGCTTTAGTGCGCGTGGGCGGGCTATTTTTGGCGCTGCTGCTGAGTTCGATGCTGGTCAGCGTGGTAGGCGTGATCGGATTTATTGGCTTGTTTGCTCCGGTCCTGGCCGGCATGTTTGGCGTGAGACGTCTGCTGCCTAAACTCCTGGCTTCGATGGCGACGGGGGCATTGCTGCTGTTACTGAGCGATCAACTGGTCCTGTGGGTTGGAAGCTATTGGCAAGAACTGCCGACCGGCGCCGTGACGGCGCTGGTGGGGGCACCGTTAATGCTGTGGTTATTGCCACGCCTGCGCCATCAGCGTCTGGCGGCTTCTGATGATGCCAGCGCGATTGCGGAACGCCGACTTTCCCCCGCTACGGTATTGCTGATTATTGCTGTTTTGGCGCTGGTTGCCTTGCTCGCGCTGGGCGTGGGGCGGGAAAGCGCAGGCTGGTTTATCGGCATACAAGAAATGTGGCAGTGGCGCTGGCCGAGGGTACTGTCGGCGCTTGCCGCGGGCGCAATGCTGGCGGCGGCCGGTACGTTGGTACAAAAAATGACCGGCAATCCGATGGCCAGCCCCGAGGTGCTGGGCGTGAGTTCCGGCGCGGCCTGTGCCATCGTGTTATTGATATTTCTCGTTCCCGGCGACGTCAGCGCCTGGCAACTTCCGGCGGGCTTTGCCGGCGCGGCACTCACGCTGCTGGCGATGCTCGTTTTAGCCCGCTCCGGGCTGGCTCCGGGAAGGCTTTTGCTGACCGGTGTGGCGCTGAGTACCGTCTTCGCCACGCTGCTCACGCTTTATCTGGCCAGCGGAGATCCGCGCAGCGGGTCGGTGCTGACGTGGCTGTCCGGCTCCACCTGGAAAGTAACCGGGCAGCAGGCGCTGGTGAGCGGGGGCATGGCGCTGGCGCTGATCGGGCTTACGCCTCTGGTGCGCCGCTGGCTCGCTATACTGCCGCTGGGGGGGGAGACGGCTCAGGCTCTGGGCATTGCCCTGAGTCAATCGCGCATCAGTATTCTGCTGCTGGCAGCCGGACTAGTTGCTGCCGCAACGCTCTGCGTGGGGCCACTAAGTTTTGTTGGGTTGATGGCACCGCACATGGCAAGAATGCTCGGCTTCCGCCGCGCACTGCCCCAGCTTATCGTGGCTATTGCTATCGGGGCCGGACTGATGCTGCTGGCCGACTGGCTGGGCCGAAGCCTTATCTTCCCGTTCCAGATCCCGGCGGGATTGTTAGCCACGCTCTGCGGTGCGCCGTACTTTATCTGGCTGCTGCGCAAAGCTTGATAGGCCTTAAAAGCAGGCTCGTTCCGGGCGTGCCTGCTGTTTGAGTTCCACTCTATTTACGTGGCCAGGCGTTTTTGCTGGCCAACCTCCTTCTGGGCATTTTTCTTGCAATTTTTAATGATGAAACGATAATCACGATCAAAATCATAATCGTTCTCATTAATTGTTTTTATTTTACCAGGAAATTTCAATGCCTCACCAACCACCTCGCCAGGCCGGGTTTAAACCGCGCCTGATCGCAGCGTTGATCGCTGCCGCCTGCATGCCTGTTGCCGCTGCGCCACAGGAAAATCCTCAGCAAAAAGCTTTAGTCAAAGAAGAGACCATTACCGTCACGGCGACCCCGGATACGCAGTTCCGCGAAGGCGGTAACGAGCTGGTGCCTGCTTACCTGGACGGGCAGGTGGCCAATGGCGGTCGCCTGGGCATGCTCGGTGAGCAGGATGCGCGCAACGTGCCGTTTAACGTCATCGGCTATACCTCCAAAATGATCGAGGATAAGCAGGCCAATACCCTCAGCGACATTATCCGTAATGACGCGACTATTCAGCCCGTGCGCAGCTACGGTAACTTTGGCGAGTCGTACCGCGTGCGCGGTTTCCTGTTAGACGGGGATGATATTTCTTACGGCGGTCTGTATGGCGTATTGCCGCGGCAGATCACCAGCACGGCTATTGCGGAACGCGTCGAGGTGATTAAGGGCTCCACGGCCTTCCTGAACGGTGTTCCTCCGGGCGGATCTGGCGTGGGCGGGGCCATTAATATTGAGCCCAAGCGTGCAGGCAGCGAACCACATACACAACTCGGCGTGGATTACACCGGACGTTCGCAGGTTGGAGGCTCTTTGGATACTGGCCGCAGGTTTGGGGATAACGACCAGTTTGGCGCCCGCGTTAACCTGCTGCATCGTGAAGGCGAGAGTGAGGTTCGCGAGCAGAAGAACAGAACATCGTTGGCAAGCGTTGGGTTGGATTACAAAGGCGACAGGCTGCGGACGTCGTTCGACGGCGGTTACCAGAAGATGACGGTACATAATGGCCGTATCGGGGTAGGGGTTGGCGCTATTACGCAGATGCCTGAGGTGCCGGATAACCGCACAAACTACGGGCAGCCGTGGGTTTACTCAGATATGAGCTCTCGTTTTGCTGCGCTGCACAGCGAGTATGATGTGGCGAACAGCTGGACGCTTTATGGCGCGTTGGGCACCAGCGAAACCGACGAAAGAGGCAATTACAGCGTGCCTAAGTTTGTTGATAACAAGGGCAACACCAGCCAGACTCGTTTGTCTACGCGATACATCGCCGACGCTTTCTCCGGCATGGGCGGCGTGCGGGGGAAATTTGATACCGGCTTTATCGGCCATAGCGTAAACCTCGGCTATTCTGGCGTTTACCGTAAAACCCGCGCGGCCTACACCATGTCATCCAGCAAAACCGCCGTCGGCAATAATATCTACGATCCGTCTTATCTCGACCTGAGTCGTTTTCCGACCGTCGCTTCCGGCAGCAATATGGACGACCCAACGCAGCGGAGCCGCACAATAACAGGCGGGGTTTCGCTGTCCGATACGCTCTCCGCGCTGGACGATAAGGTGTTGTTGACCGTGGGCGCTCGTCGCCAGGATGTACGGGTTCGCAACTACAGCTACACCGGCGTGGAAGACCCTAAAACACGCTTTGATGCTTTCAAAGTTACGCCGGTTTATGGTCTGGTGGTGAAGCCGTGGGAGCCGGTTTCTTTCTATGCGAATCACATTGAAGCGCTGCAGCCTGGGCCGACAGCAACCTCTAAAGCAACCAATGCCGGAAACGTGGTCGGGGTTGTGCAGTCGAAGCAGAACGAAGTGGGCATGAAGATGGACTTCGGCCGCGTGGGCGGCAGCCTGGCGCTGTTTGAGATCGAAAAGCCGGTGGGGATGCTCGACAGCAACAATCTGTACGGCCTGTATGGCGAACAGCGCAGCCGCGGTATGGAGCTGAACGTCTTTGGTGAGCCAGTGTACGGCGTGCGCCTGTTGGGAAGTGCCCTGTGGCTTCAGCCAGAAATGGTGAAGACTAACGGTGGGACAAACGACGGTAAGGATGCGATCGGCGTTCCGCGTTACTCCTGGTCCGTGGGCGGCGAGTGGGATCTGCCGTGGGTGCAGAACCTCACTGCGACGGGGACGCTGATCCGCACCGGGTCACAATACGCCAACGCCGACAACAGCATTAAGCTGAACGGCTGGACTCGCCTCGATCTCGGCGTGCGCTACAGTACGAAGGTTAACGAACAGACGCTGACCTGGCGCGCCAACGTCGAAAACGTTACCAACGAAAAATACTGGGCTTCTGTCGACGACAGCGGGGCGTATATTACGCAAAGTGACCCACGTACCCTGAAACTTTCCATGACTGTTGATTTCTAATCCAATAACAAAGGCCCCGTGAAGGCGGGGTTTTTTGTGGCTGATATCCGGAGATTTTCAAAAGTTGAAATGTCCGGAAACGATAATAGTCATGTACGCGCCCCGTCTGACGAGAATAGACTACGGCAAAGTACAGTTGGAGAGTGGTTAATGAGTGAACGCATACAGGTTGTCCAGGGAGACATCACGCAGATTGAGGTCGATGTGATCGTCAACGCGGCAAACCCTTCGCTGATGGGCGGTGGGGGAGTGGATGGGGCGATACATCGCGCCGCCGGACCTGCGCTGCTGGAAGCCTGTAAAGCGGTACGCCAGCTGCAGGGCGAATGCCCCCCAGGTCAGGCGGTGATTACCGAGGCCGGGAATATTCCGGTAAAAGCGGTGATTCACGCCGTGGGGCCTGTCTGGCACGACGGCGAGCAGAACGAGGCCGAGCTTTTGGAACTGGCCTACCGTAACAGCCTGGATTTAGCCGCCGCTAACGGCTACCGCTCAATTGCTTTCCCGGCAATCAGCACTGGCGTGTATGGCTTCCCAAAAGCGCAGGCCGCACGCATAGCGTGGGATGTTGCTTACAAATATATTGGTCTGCGCCCGCTGCCGGAGCGCGTGGTATTTGTTTGCTTTGATGATGAGAACACGCAGATTTATCAGCAGATTGCGGCTGAGTGTCATAAATAAATCACGGCAGCTTCATAAAACTTCAATCTGTGGTCGCTAAGATTTCTGGCGCAGAGATAAAAAAAGGCCGGTGTTCATACCCGGCCTTTAGTGTGTTATCCCGCAAATGATTGTGGCGTCGCCGCCTTCTCCTTCGGCTTGCCTGAGAACAGGAAACGAAGCAGGGGAATGCGCAGGTGCAGCTCGTAAAGCAGCAGCGCGATACCGACTACAAAGACCAGCCCGCTGAAGAAACCTAAAATATTGGACGTGATGTGCGGCGTGATAAACGCGCCGAAAAACAGCGTGAGCGGATGGTGTACCAGATAGATAAACAGCGATGCATTAACGAAATAGGTCACTCGCGCGGATTTAAAATTCAGCATTTTATAGCCCAGTGAAAACACGACGTTGACCATCCATAGCCCCATCAGCATGGTGATCACGCTTTCCGTTTCGTACATCCAGGCATCGCCGCTGCCGTAGCGCTGGTTTAATAAATAGGCGGCAAACGCAAAGACTGCGCCCACCTGACTCCAGCGTGAAGGCGTGGTGAACAGGATTTTCAGCGACTCGCGTTTGAATGTCAGCGCGCCAAGCATAAAGAACGGCAGATAAAACAGCGTTTGCATCACCACGAAATTAAACAGCCCGTCGCTTAATAACGGCGCGTGGATAATAAAAATAGTCCGGCGAATAGCGGCGTATAAAATGCCGAAGCCGAGAAATAAAAGTGAGAGTTTTCCCAGGGTAATTGGTGAATTATTATTCTGTTCGTTTCTAATTATAAAATTATTAATTTTTTGAAACAAAACCATGCCCAGGGTCGTTAATATCACCAGGACCAGTAAAAACCACAGGTGAGACACAAGCTCCCACACCAGCGTATTGTATTTTTGATAGCCGGTGAGCGTATGCCACATGCCAGTTTTGTCGTTGATGTACTGCAGCATCATGAACTGAGGCAGCGTCAGCAGCGGTATTGCGGTGAGCATCGGGATGCCGACGCGCTCTACGCGTACTGTCCACCAGCGTTTCAGCGGGTAGCGCAGAAATAACATGTAGGAAAAATAGCCAGAAATAACGAAGAACACCTGCATACGAAACGCGTGAATAAAATCATTAAACAGCGTCAGGCTCGCGGAGGGGACCGCGCTATTGACGTGCCAGTGATGGCTCGAATAGATGAGCGAAATGTGGAATGGAATGCCCAACAGCATCAACCATGCACGAATAGAATCCAGGAAAAACTCACGTTGTTGCGGTGCTTTACTCATAATACTCCAGACATTTTCAGACTATTCGTCTTATCCTTAAGACCCTATCCCATCAGGCTAAAAGTCCAGTTCAGTCTACATATTCGTGGCAACCCTACACTAAGCATGTCATCCTGTCGCCAGGATGAACTCTTAAAGCGTAAGCAGTTGTCTTTATTTTGCTTAAACCCTGAGCCAGTACGCTGAACAAAGCGGTGATTTGGTTGTCGGAAAGCAAAACTTTCCATTAAAATGGATAGATTGATTTAAGCACACAAAGGGGGATGTGCTGGTTAATATGAAACATAAAGCAAATATGATGAAAGTGTCCTGGCTTGGCGCTGCGGTAATGTTGTCCCTTTATACCACCTCGGTTTGGGCGTTCACTATCGACGATGTCGCAAAACAGGCGAAAACCTTAGCGGGCAAGAGCTACGAAGCACCGAAAAGCAACCTGCCTTCGCAATTCCGCGAGATGAAATACGCGGACTACCAGCAGATCCAGTTTAATCACGACAAAGCTTACTGGAGCAACATCAAGACCCCATTCAAGCTCGAGTTCTACCATCAGGGTATGTACTTCGACACGCCGGTAACCATCAACGAAGTGACCGCCACCGCGGTGCACCAGATCAAATACAATCCGGACTATTTTAACTTCGGTGATGTAAAGCACGATAAAGACACCGTAAAAGATCTCGGTTTTGCCGGGTTCAAAGTGCTCTATCCGATCAACAGCAAAGATAAGAACGATGAAATTGTCAGCATGCTCGGAGCGAGTTACTTCCGCGTAATTGGTGCCGGCCAGGTGTATGGCCTGTCTGCCCGAGGACTGGCGATTGATACTGCTTTACCGTCTGGTGAAGAGTTCCCTCGCTTCCGCGAATACTGGATTGAACGTCCGAAACCAACGGATAAAACGTTAACCCTGTATGCACTGCTTGATTCCCCACGAGCGACCGGGGCTTATCGTTTCGTTATCACCCCTGGGCGCGATACCGTGGTGAACGTGCAGTCGAAAGTTTACCTGCGTGACAAAGTAGGCAAGCTGGGCGTTGCGCCGCTGACCAGTATGTTCCTGTTCGGGCCAAATCAGCCTTCACCAACCACTAATTTCCGCCCGGAACTGCATGACTCCAACGGACTGTCTATTCACGCCGGCAACGGGGAATGGATCTGGCGTCCGCTGAACAACCCGAAACACCTGGCCGTGAGCTCTTACGCTACGGAAAACCCGGTCGGCTTTGGCCTGCTGCAGCGTGGCCGTCAGTTCTCCCGCTTTGAAGATTTAGACGATCGTTACGATCAGCGCCCTAGCGCGTGGGTTGCACCGGTCGGGGATTGGGGTAAGGGCCGCGTAGAGCTGGTTGAAATCCCAACCAACGATGAAACGAATGACAATATCGTTGCTTACTGGACGCCGGATCAGCTGCCGGATCCAGGCAAAGAGATGAACTTTAAGTACACCATCACCTTTAGCCGCGACGAAGACAAAATGCATGCGCCGGATAACGCGTATGTGTTGCAAACTCGCCGTTCTACCGGGGATGTGAAGCAGTCTAACCTGATCCGCCAGCCTGACGGCACCATTGCGTTTGTGGTGGACTTTACCGGGGCAGAGATGAAAAAACTGCCAGCCGACACGCCGGTCACCGCACAGACCAGCATTGGCGATAACGGTGAGATCGTTGACAGCCAGGTGCGCTATAACCCGGTCAACAAAGGCTGGCGTTTAACGCTGCGCGTGAAGCTGAAAGACGAGAAGAAGACGACGGATATGCGTGCTGCGCTGGTTAACGGCGAGCAGACATTGAGTGAAACCTGGAGCTACCAGCTGCCTGCCAATGAATAAGTCTACTGAATTCTCGCCTGACTACATCGAAGCACTCCCGCTTTCTGCTGAGCAGAAGGCGGCTTTGCCTGCGTCCGATCTTCAGGCGGTGCATGAGGCGCTTGATGCGCAGCATCACCACTTTGAACGAGCGGATGATTCTCCTCTGGCTTCGGTAAAAGCTCGTCTCGAGACGAGCTGGCCGGGTTCTCTCGGCGGCGAACAGCTGATCACCGATGACGAAGGGCGCACCCAGCTTCAGGCTATGCCGAAAGCGACGCGTGCTTCTATGTTCCCGGACCCGTGGCGTACCAACCCGATTGGCCGCTTCTGGGATCGCCTGCTTGGGCGTGAAACGAAGTCTAAGTTCGCGTCTAAAGAAGAAGAGGCCTCTGAGCAGAAATGGCGTACCGTCGGCACCATCCGCCGCTACATTCTGCTGCTCCTCACGCTGGCACAAACCGTGGTTGCGACCTGGTACATGAAGACGATCCTGCCGTACCAGGGCTGGGCGCTGATTAACCCGGCGGACATGGGGGGCCAGGATCTGTGGGTCTCCTTCATGCAACTGCTGCCGTACATTCTGCAAAGCGGCATCCTGATCCTGTTTGCCGTACTGTTTTGCTGGGTCTCTGCCGGTTTCTGGACCGCGCTGATGGGCTTCCTGCAGTTGCTGATGGGCAAAGACAAATACAGCATTTCTGCGTCAACGGTGGGGGATGAGCCCATCAACCCTGAGCACCGTACCGCGCTTATCATGCCGATTTGTAATGAAGACGTCGATCGCGTGTTTGCCGGCCTGCGTGCGACGTGGGAATCCGTCAAAGCCACCGGGCAGCAGGCGCACTTCGATGTGTATATCCTGAGCGACAGCTACAACCCGGATATCTGCGTAGCGGAACAAAAAGCCTGGATGGAGCTGATTGCGGAAGTGCAGGGCGAAGGGCAGATCTTCTACCGCCGTCGTCGTCGTCGCGTGAAGCGTAAAAGCGGCAACATCGATGACTTCTGCCGTCGCTGGGGTAACCAGTACAGCTACATGGTGGTTCTGGACGCCGACTCCGTCATGAGCGGTGATTGCCTGACCAACCTCGTGCGCCTGATGGAAGCGAACCCGAAGGCCGGTATTATTCAGTCTTCGCCCAAAGCCTCCGGCATGGACACGCTGTATGCGCGCTGCCAGCAGTTCGCTACCCGCGTCTACGGGCCGCTCTTTACTGCGGGCCTGCACTTCTGGCAGTTAGGGGAATCCCACTACTGGGGCCACAACGCCATTATTCGCGTGAAGCCGTTCATTGAACACTGTGCGCTGGCGCCGCTGCCGGGTGAAGGTAACTTTGCCGGGTCGATTCTTTCCCATGACTTCGTCGAAGCTGCGCTGATGCGCCGTGCCGGCTGGGGCGTGTGGATTGCTTACGACCTGCCTGGCTCATACGAAGAACTGCCGCCGAACCTGCTGGACGAGCTGAAACGCGATCGCCGCTGGTGCCAGGGCAACCTGATGAATTTCCGTTTGTTCCTGGTGAAAGGTATGCACCCGGTTCACCGGGCGGTGTTCCTGACCGGCGTCATGTCCTACCTGTCTGCCCCGCTGTGGTTTATGTTCCTGGCGCTGTCGACCGCGCTGCAGGTTGTCCACGCTCTGACCGAGCCGCAGTACTTCCTCCAGCCGCGGCAGCTGTTCCCGGTCTGGCCGCAGTGGCGTCCTGAGCTGGCGATTGCGCTGTTTGCCTCGACGATGGTTCTGCTGTTCCTGCCTAAGCTGCTGAGCATCATTCTTATCTGGTGCAAAGGTTCTAAAGAGTACGGCGGCTTCCTGCGAGTGACGTGTTCACTGCTGCTTGAAGTGCTGTTCTCCGTGCTGCTGGCACCGGTGCGTATGCTGTTCCACACCGTGTTTGTGGTCAGCGCGTTCCTGGGCTGGGAAGTGGTCTGGAACTCGCCGCAGCGTGATGATGACTCCACGCCGTGGGGTGAAGCCTTTATGCGCCATGGTTCTCAGCTGCTGCTGGGCCTGGTCTGGGCAGTGGGCATGGCCTGGCTGGATCTGCGCTTCCTGTTCTGGCTGGCACCGATTGTCTTCTCGCTGATCCTGTCGCCGTTCGTTTCCGTGCTTTCAAGCCGGGCGAGCCTCGGCCTGCGCACCAAGCGCTGGAAGCTGTTCCTGATCCCGGAAGAGTATTCCCCGCCGCAGGTGCTGGTGGACACAGAGAACTATCTGGAGCTGAACCGCAGCCGAACGCTGGACGATGGCTTTATGCACGCGGTATTTAACCCGTCGTTTAACGCCCTGAGCACGGCGATGGCCACGGCTCGTCACCGTAAGAGTCTGGTGCTGGAGATCGCCCGCGACCGTCACGTTGAGCAGGCGCTGAACGAAACGCCGGACAAACTCAACCGCGACCGCCGCCTGGTTCTGCTGAGCGACCCGATGACCATGTCGCGCTTGCATTACCGCGTGTGGGCGAACCCGGAGCGTTACTCCTCCTGGGTGGAGAGCTACAAAAAACTGCAGCTTAACCCGCTGGCGCTGACGGCAAAGTAAGCCGTAACTCAGCGACAATGCCGACCTCAGGGTCGGCATTTCAGACGGCTGACAAACCCTTGGCGAGAGAAAAAATAGCCAACGGCTCGTTAATAAAAACAGGAAAATCAATTCATTGATTTTCGGCTGATAACCACAAAGAGGGAAA
The DNA here is from genome assembly GCF_059414925.1 of Cedecea sp. B1(4). Lineage (NCBI taxonomy): Bacteria > Pseudomonadati > Pseudomonadota > Gammaproteobacteria > Enterobacterales > Enterobacteriaceae > Cedecea > Cedecea sp. B1(4). The sequence goes on from NZ_JCAHMZ010000001.1 coordinate 209,270, forward strand.
AACCACGCTTTTTCCCTCTTTGTCAGCAACCGCCAATGCCGACCTCAGGGTCGGCATTTTTTTGCCTTTTATTCAGCGATGGTTATACTCAGCGCGTTCTGAACAGGAGTGCATGCGTGGGTAAAATAATTGCGGTACTGATGATGGCCTGTCTGCTGAGCGGCTGCGGCAGCATTATTAGCCGAACGGTGCCGGGGCAAGGGCACGGAAACCAATATTACCCCGGCGTACGCTGGGATGTACGCGAGGGCGCATGGCGCTACATAACCGTGCTCGACCTGCCGTTTTCGCTGATCTTTGACACTTTGCTGTTGCCGATTGACGCCAGCCACGGGCCGTATGAATAACGGCTAGCGCTCATCCCACTCGTCTGCCGCCGTGCGACCTTCTTCGGTGTCCAGCGGCGGCTCGAGCTGAAATTCACCTTCGTCCCATTCGTGCAGCGTATTCTCTTCCAGCCATTCCTGGCGCAGTTCAATCTCATCGAAATCACCGTCAAATACGCTTTGCGCCGCTTCCCCACTTAGCATCGGCAGGCATTCACCTTCCTCGCTGTCGTTGGTAAAGAACTCGGCCTGCCACATGATGTCACCATCCTGCAAAACGTACTTCTGGAAATTGAATTGCTCGACGCTGGCGCTCTCTTCATCCACGCTCGGGTTATCGGCAAGATACTGCTCCCGCGCGGCATCAATGGCTTCTTCCAGGGTTGCATACATGCTCATGGTTATCTCCTTTAATCACATCAGAATGGGCGTAAAAGAATGTATAGATGGCGATATGAAAGCTGTCAAAGAAGGTTGAATTTGAGAAGGGGATAGGGTGTTGAAGCTTTGATGTCGGATCATTAGGACGCAAGATCCAGGCCTGTTTTTAAGCGCTTATCTGTAATATAACGTTAACCAGGTATAAAGATGAGATAGTTAGCAGATAGGGATAAAAACATATTTACAGCGTTTAAAGTTTTGACGTCAGAGGCCAGGTTTACATGCTGTATTATGTGTTTAGATATAAAATTATCGGAATTATATTAAAGTCAGAATGCTTATGGTTAATATTGACATGGTTGTTTCCAGCATGAAGTTTGGTCTGGGTAAGGTTAAAGTTATTACATGAATGGCCGATAACATCTTTGTACTTCATAACTATAATTCTGGACACTTATATGAAAACCAGTACCAAACTAATCTGGGGCGTTGTTATCATCGCCACATACTTTCATTTTAAAGATGGAACTCCGGTTAAGGCTGAGGCCGAGGAGGCATCCCAATCAAAAATGACGGAGGAAGAGATTTCAGACGCGAAAGAATTCGCCCAAAATCTAATTCTTTCGCGTGATTATAAGTGCGATAAACTAACGGGCTTTGTTCCTGCTAATCTTGCACACGCAGAAGTTAACGTGTGGTGTGATGACGTATACCACTATGAAATTACTAAGCCAGGCGGGCGCTGGAAAGTCGTTGCGAAGTAATATGGGAAATCAGCAGGTGAGGATTGATAGATCTTCGTGTTATGATCTGCGAAGAATATAGATGGATATTGAGTTGCTAAATGAAAATTACGGTAGATAGTATCAATGCAATGTTCGAGGGGACAAAAGCGCTGCTGATTGGTGGGGCAATAACCTCAATTATTGGGTCGTTGATTATTTTGAATATTACTGAGGTTATCACCGCCAGAATCCCTTTGATGGTTGTGGTATTATTTTTATTGACGGTGGGGCCGGGTTTATTTGCAATGTTATTTAGTCCAATGACTAAATTAACTGCGAAGATTTTTGATATAAAGTCAAGCGCGGTGCTTTGTCGTATATTTTCAGGTATATATTTTATACTGTATTTATTTATTCCCTTGCTTATAGTTAACATGATTCTCACAAACGCACTGTCTCTTCGCAGTGGAGATAATGGCTTGCGTGTATGTTTTGCCATCGGGTGCTTCATCATTGCAGTTGTACAGACTAAAAGGTTTTACAAACTCATCGCTGAATGACATTTGGCACATTCTCACCAAATCCCTTGTAAAGACTATATCTCAAGCCCCGTTTTTCTGGGAGCCGTGATAAAACGGATTAATTAGCTCCGCCACGGCTTCCAGTTAACACCTCGCAAATCTGTAAGTCGGAGATTTATTCCCCCGGAATTCGTACCCGCGCGGCAGGCTGGCGCAGCGTCATCCATGAGTAAAGGGCGTTAAACAGCACCACGCTGGCGGTGACCAGGAACACGGTGCGGAAGCCGTAGCTGGCGGAAACGGCGGCACCGAGCAGCGGGCCGGTGACGTTGCCAATATCGCGGAAGGACTGGTTGTAGCTGAAAATACGGCCCGAGATTTGGCTGGAAGAGTTATAGACCAGCAGCGTTTGCACGGCGGGGAGAAGAGCCCCGTCGGCGGCACCAAGCAAAAAGCGTAAGATCCCGAGCTGCCACGGGTTTTGTACCAACGACATCGGGATGAGCAGCAAAACGGAAATTACCAGCGCACCAATCAGGATCTTTTCCGGCCCTATACGATCCCCCAGCTTGCCGAGTCTTGGGGCACTGATCAGCGCCGCTACGCCGGGCACGGAAGCAATCATCCCGCTAATAAACGCCAGATTGCTGACGTTACCGGCCAGATCGCGCACGTAGAGCGTCAGGATAGGCGCGATAGAACCGGTGGCAACCTGGATGATCATCGTGGTGACAAACAGACTCAGTACCAGGCGGGGATTTTTTAATGAGGTGAGTACCTGGCGGGCGTGCAGCATGTCTTTTTTGGAAACGGGCGTGAACGACTCGCGAATAAAAAACAGCGTCATCACGAAGCAGATAAACAGCACCAGCGAGGTGATGAAGAACACCGAGCGCAGCCCGTAGCTGTCCGCCATCAGGCCACCCATCAGCGGGCCTAGCAGCGCGCCGCTGACCGCTCCCGTAGACAGCGTGCCAAGTGCCCAGCCGCTTTTATGGCGCGGTATCTGAGTGGCTATCAGCGCGTTGGCATTCGGCACAAACCCACCCAGCAGGCCAAGTAAGGCCCTAAGCGCCAGAAATTGCCAAATGTTTTGCGCGAGACCCATCAACAGCATGACGACAGACATGCCAAGCGCGGAACGCAGCAGCATAAGTTTTCGGCCTTTACGGTCGGCAAGCCCACCCCAGAAAGGGGATGCCACGGCAGAAAACAGGAAAGTAATGCTAAAGACCAGCCCGGACCACATGTTCAGCTGACTGTGGCCGGTGACGCCGAGTTGCTCAACGTAAAGCGGGAGGAAGGGCATGACCAGGCTGAATGCCGCGCCGGTCAGGAAGCAGCCAACCCAGACGACGGCCAGATTACGCTTCCAGTTGATAGTGCTGTCAGGGGGAGTCATACCGCTCCGAAGTTGCCAGTGCCAAAGAGAAGAGAGGGAATTATTACTCTGCTAATTATGCGCCTGTTGGCATTGGGCTGGCAAATCAAAGGGCTTTTTCGATCAAACTACGGCAAAAAAAACCGCCTGAAAAGGCGGCTGTTAGGCGTTATTGGTAACGGTCGGGCATGCCTTCCGGGCGCGTCTTAAAGCGGCGATGCAGCCACATGTACTGCTCTGGTGCCATCAGGATGCACTTCTCGACAATTTTGTTCATCCAGCGTGCCGTTGCTTCCGGGCTGTCAAGCGGTGGGTTCAGCTCTGGCTGAATAATCGTCAGCTCGTAGCCTTTGCCGCCCGGCAGGCGACGCGGAACAAACGGCACGGCGCAGGCGCCGGAGAGTTTGGCGAGCGTGTAGGTTCCCGTGGTGGTCGCAGCTTGTTCAACGGCAAAGAACGGCACAAACTCGCTGCCTCTCGGGCCGTAATCGTGGTCCGGGGCATACCAGATGATGTCGCCATTTTTCAGCGCGCGGATCATGCCTTTCAGATCTTTGCGGTCAATCATGCTCTTATTGGAGCGCATGCGCCCCCAGGTCTGCAGCCAGTCCAGCAGCGGGTTGTCGTTTGGGCGGTAAACGCCGATGCCCGGCGTTTTAATGCCGAAAATACGGGCGCCCAGCTCCAGCGTCAGGAAGTGAATGCCAATCAGTAAAATGCCCTGGCCCGTTTTCTCGATGCCTTTAACAATATCCACACCTTCGTAGTGGCACCATTTATTGATGCGCTTCGTAGACCAGAACCAGGCCATGCCGGTCTCAATCAGCCCCATGCCGACTGACTCGAAGTTGGCGATCACCATCTGCTCGCGTTTTTCCTCGCTCATGTCCGGGAAGCAGAGTTCAAGATTGCGGTAGGCTATTTTCGCGCGGCGTTTCATCAGGCGTTTTGCCAGCCGGCCCAGCCCGCAGCCGATGCGATAAAGCACCGGATAGGGGAGCTGCACCAGCAGGTATAAAAAGCCGATGCCAAGCCAGGTGAGCCAATAGCGCGGGTGCAGTAATGCACGGGAGAATTGCGGTAAGTTCGTCATGTAAAACCTTTGTGACGGCAATTGCCGGATCTTCTAATCATTCCATTGTGGCATTTTTTAGCGCAGAGCCAAAATACGCGGCGTCGGAGTGCCTGATATTTCATCAATTGTTGCCGCAGATGCCTTTGAATGAGCAAAATGTAGCGTAAAACGTGGGGATGTAAATAAGCGTTATTTGCTTTATGATGCAGCCCACTTTTTTTCAACGATTGCGAGCGAACACCATGCCAGTGTTACACAACCGCGTATCGAATGAGGAGCTGCGTGAGCGCATGCTTGCCGAAACCGAGCCGCGCACGACCATCTCATTCTACAAATATTTCAATATCGAAACGCCGCAGGCGACCCGTGATGCACTGTATCAGCTGTTCCTGAGCCTGAACGTGTTTGGCCGTGTCTATCTGGCGCATGAAGGGATCAACGCTCAGATAAGCGTCCCGGAAAGCCGCGTTGCTGCCCTCCGCGAAGCGATTTATGCCTTCCACCCGGCCTTAAATAATTTGCGCCTGAATATTGCGCTGGAAGATGACGGTAAATCCTTCTGGGTGCTGCGCATGAAGGTACGCGACCGTATTGTCGCTGACGGTATTGATGACCCGACGTTTGACGCAAGTGACGTGGGGGAATATCTGAAGGCTGCGGAAGTAAACGCCATGCTCGACGATCCGAGCGCGGTATTTATCGATATGCGTAACCACTACGAATACGAAGTGGGGCATTTCGAGGACGCGGTCGAAATTCCGGCCGACACCTTCCGTGAGCAGCTGCCGAAAGCCGTAAATATGATGCAGGATGACAAAGAGAAGAAAATTGTCATGTATTGCACCGGCGGCATTCGCTGTGAAAAAGCCAGCGCTTGGATGCGCCATAACGGCTTCAAAAATGTGTATCACATTGAAGGCGGGATCATTGAATATGCGCGCCGCGCGCGTGAGCAAGGTTTGCCGGTGCGCTTTGTCGGTAAAAACTTTGTTTTCGATGAGCGTATGGGAGAACGTATATCTGACGATGTGATCGCCCATTGCCATCAGTGCGGAACGCCGTGCGACAGCCACACCAACTGCAAAAATGACGGCTGCCATCTGCTGTTTATTCAGTGTCCGGCCTGTGCTGAGAAATTCTCTGGCTGCTGCAGTGAAGTTTGCCGTGATGAGCTGGCGCTATCTCCAGAAGAACAGCGCCGCCGCCGGGCAGGCCGCGAAAACGGGAATAAGATCTTTAATAAATCTCGTGGGATGCTGAATACCACGCTGGGTATTCCTGATCCCGAGAAGTAATCACATTCCCCCGGTTCGCCGGGGGAGTATTTTTACTGACGTAGGCCTTCGACAGAAATAATCAGATCAACGTCCTGAGACGCTGGCCCCAGATCCTGAGTAATATTGAAGTCCTTCAGCTTAATTTTACCTTCGGCCTCAAAACCCGCGCGCACGCCGCCCCACGGATCGTTACCCTGACCAATCAGCTTAGCCTTCAGCGTAACCGGCTTTGTCACGCCGTTCAGGGTCAGGTTGCCGGTAATATCTAAAGCTTCACCGTCTTTTTTCACTTCCGTTGAGGCGAAGGTAGCCTGCGGGAACTTAGTCACGTTGAGGAACTCTGCGCTACGCAGGTGTTTGTCACGTTCGGCATGGTTGGTATCCACGCTGGTGGTGTTGATGGTGACGTTGACTTTATCTGCCGCCGGGTTTTTCTCGTCGAAGGTAAAAGTTCCGTCAAAATCGCGGAAGGTACCGTACAGCCAGCTATAGCCGAGATGCTGAATACGGAAATTCACAAACGCATGCTGACCTTGTTTATCAATTTTATAGTCAGCGGCCACGGCGGAGCCGGTGGTGAATAACAGAGCACTTAAGGTGGCTCCCAGCAGGATTTTCTTCATTGTCTTACTCTCCATAGTTAACGGGATGCTTTCCCCAGCATGCGCTTGAGGGTGGCATCTTTATCTAGAAAATGGTGCTTTAAGGCCGCAAGGGCGTGTAGTACGGAAACAATCACCACGGTCCACGCCAGCCAGAGATGAACTGTCCCGGCAAGGTCGGCCTGCGCCCCGAAGTCGGTTAGCGTGGCGGGCACATCAAACCAGCCAAACACGCTAATGGGTTTACCGTCAGCCGTTGAAATCAGATACCCGCTCAGCAAAATGGCGAACAATAATGCATACAGCAAAATATGTGCGGTAAGTGCGCCGATGCGCGTCAGGCGTGAATAACTTTTTAACGGTGGCGGCGGAGGTGATATAAAGCGCCAGAGAATACGAATAGCCAGAGCAGACATTAACAAGATGCCGATGCTCTTATGTATTTCTGGTGCTTTATGGTACCAGACGTCGTAATAGCCCAGCGTGACCATCCAAAGTCCGAGTGCAAACATGCCATAAACCGTGGCGGCAACCAGCCAGTGAAGGAGAACCGAAAAATGTCCATAGCGTTCGGATGAGTTTCGCCATTGCATATTTATGCGTCCATGTATTTTCTAAAGAAGCTAAAACATAGGCGTTCTGTTAACAGCAGATCAACATAAATATCCGTATTTCGATATATATTTATTGTATGTCTGTTTTTTTGAATAACACTAGCGGCAGGCGTTCAGTAGAGTCGAATGAATATGATCGTTTTTGATTGAGGAGAGTATTTATTGACGGTTAATTATTTGCGCTAAAACTATATTTAATTAATTTTACGTCAATAATTGTCAATATAACAGGAGTCTGAATAATCAAAAGAAATAGATATAAGCCAGATCGAGAAGTGCAAGTATTGCCCAGAGAAAAAGATACAGAATAAAGTGTTCGCGAATATTGTTGGTTAAAAATTGAAAAAAGCGAATCATGATGGCCCCAAAGAAAAGTGGCGGAAATGCCCGCCACTCGGGGATTCTACGCCGTTTTGAAGCGAGAAAGTACAAATGGGGATAAATCAAAGGCAGGTTTTTGACCCAAAGCAAACTGGCAGGCAATTTCGCCTAAAACGGAGGCGAATTTGAACCCGTGTCCGCTCAGCCCGGTAATGATCAGGGTGTTGTCATGGCCGGGGAGAGTATCAATGATGAAATCTTCATCCGGCGAATTGTCATAGGTGCAGGCTTTACCGTGCAGGCAGCAGCCGATGCCGGGTAAAAATTCGCGCAAGAACGGAAAGACTTCAGACCCATCGCTGGCGACGGCGCCAAAGGGTTTACGCTGCTCGGGGGAGTCAATCAGTTGCCCGCCGTTGTGCTTGCCCAGCTTCAGTTCGTTGTCTTCCGCCGGGAAGCCGTAATACTGATCGCCGTTGGGTGTTTCTGCGGTAAACGCCGGGAATTTGTTGTTCTCGCTGTAGCGCCCATCGGCCTGGTGCCAGGCAAAGATTTTGCGAACCGAGGCGATCGGCAGGTCAGGCAGCAGTTTGGTAACCCAGGTCCCCGCGCTGACCAGCAGTTTGCTCCCGTGATATTCACCTTCTTCAGTCACGACGGTGACACCTTCGTCGCCGTGGCGGATCGCCGTCACCCTGCAGTTAAAAAGCTGAGCGCTGCCGCCTTGCTTAGCAAGGTTGATGTAGGTTTCGATGGCTAGCTCGCTTTTCAGCACGCCTGAGTCCGTCTCAAACAGGCCGACGTAGTTTTCAGGCACAGCAATCTCCGGCCAGCGGGCGGCAATGGCGGCGGCGTCCAGTGTTTCAACCGGCAGGGAAAATTTCTCTGCGCTGGAGGCGACATTGCGAATAAAGGGCGAATCAGATGGCCCCAGGTTAATGACCCCGGTGCGGTGGAAGAGCTTCTCACCGCTGGCTTCCGCCAGGGCATCCCACAGTTTTTGTGCTCGCAGGACCAACGGGACATATTTTTCACCTTCGCCATAAGCATGGCGCATCAGGCGAGTGTCGCCGTGGTGGCTGCCCTGGTCATGCGGCGGGTGGCCGCTGTCGAGCATCAGTACCTTCAGGCCCGAGTGTGTGGCATAGCAGCCTGCGGCGGCACCGACGGAGCCGCTGCCGACAATGATGAGGTCGTAGTTCATAAGCTTTTCTCTGTGGAAAATTATCTGTAGCAGGGTAATTAATTCACCGGAACGATGCAATTGACGGTGACGCTTAAAATAAAAAAGGCACCCCGTTGGGTGCCTGTGGCCATTGTTAAGCATGTGTCGTCAATGCTTGCGATAATCGCTTTCCTGGTAATCACTGGATTCAATTTTGGCTATCCCGGCCTCAAGGATGGAAATAAATTGCCGGGCGACATCGGTGGTCAGCCAGAGGGTCTGACCGATTTCGGTTTCATCGTGCTTCTGATTATTGGATGTCAGGTAATGCAGGCGCAGCATCATGGCGTCGTAGCTGTCGACGGTGCTGATATCCCATCCGACGAGGGGATGAGTCTGAATAACATCACTATTTTTTTCCATCATAACCCCTTTTATACGTGTTTAAAGACAACGACTAGTGAGGTTCATGCGTGATTTATCGTGAAGCGACTTAAGTATATCAACACTCTTGCGGTCATGGGGATGAAATAATTACCTGGTAACACTTTTTCCACATTATCCTGGAAAAGCGAACAATAAATCGACAGGCTATTCCGATGTAATTGGAAAGAAAGGCAGGAAAGACTTTAGCGGCGTTTAAAAAATAATCAAATCAGCGAGGGAAATAAAAAAAACCGGATGGCGACACCCGGCAAAAAGTACCAACATACTTGAGGGTATTAGTCGGCAGAGAACCAATCGTCAGCGCTTTCCCAGGTTTCCTGGAGGATCTCGCTGATTCGCGTTTTGTCTTCTTTGGCACCGCCCAGCACGGAGAGGTTATTGCCGGAGGCATAACGTACCTGCACTTCGCTGCTGGTGTCGGGGAAATGTTGATTGATACGGCGGGAAAGCTCACTGGCAAGGGCATCGATAGCCCCGGCTGGCAATGGTGTGGTTTTGGCTATAGTGACTTCAATACGCATAACGACCCCCTGTACAATATACTGGATATTTATACAGGCTTAATTTCCAGTAAGCAACAGGGGGCGTTGAAAAATTTAGCCTTTAACGGACCAGACGACCTCTTCACCCGCCAGGAACGGCACGATGCTGTCGTCGCCGGCTTCAATCAGTTCTGGCATTTTCTCAGCGACGCGAACCAGCTCGATGTGCTCTTCATTGACCGGCAGGCCGTAGAAGCGCGGGCCGTTCAGCGAAGCGAAAGCTTCAAAATGCTGCAGCGCGTTCATTTCTTCAAATACCGTCGCATAGGCACCGAGCGCGGAAGGCGCGTTGAAGCAGCCGGCACAGCCGCAGCTGGCTTCTTTACGATGACGCGCATGTGGCGCAGAGTCGGTGCCGAGGAACACGCGATCGCAGCCGCTGGTGACCAGCTCGCGCAGTGCTTCCTGGTGGATGCTGCGTTTCAGAATCGGCAGGCAATAAAGGTGCGGACGAATTCCGCCCACCAGCATGTGGTTACGGTTAAACATCAGGTGCTGAGGCGTGATAGTCGCGCCAATCAGCGAGTTGCCTTCTTTCACATACTGGGCGGCATCTTTGGTGGTGATATGTTCAAACACCACTTTCAGCTCAGGCAACTGGCGACGCAGCGGCTCCATGACGGTTTCAATAAAGCGCGCTTCGCGATCGAAAATATCGATATCAGCATGGGTGACTTCGCCGTGCACCAGCAGCGGCATGCCAATTTTCTGCATACGCTCAAGCACCGGCAGAATGGCTGCGGTGCTGGTTACGCCATGAGCGGAGTTGGTTGTGGCGTTCGCCGGGTAAAGCTTGGCAGCGGTAAACACGCCTGCATTGAACCCGCGTTCGATTTCGTTGGGATCCAGCGTGTCGGTCAGGTAGCAGGTCATCAGCGGTTCAAACTTTTGCCCGGCCGGAACCGCATCAAGAATGCGCTGGCGATAAGCAATAGCGGCCTCTACGCTGGTCACTGGGGGCACAAGATTGGGCATGACAATCGCGCGGCCATAGGTCTGGCTGGTGTAAGGCACCACGGTTTTCAGCATCTCACCGTCACGAAGGTGAATATGCCAGTCATCTGGGCGGCGGATTTTTAATACCTGAGGTAATGCGGTCATCAATGTGCTCCGGCGTGAGAGGGAAATCAGTCATCAAGGGCTGGTTTTATGCCGGGCACTAAGGATAAGGGGAAACGTTATCGTTTGCACCCCTTATATTGCGCATGTTGTACAAAACCCTCAGAGCGCATGAACGGCTCTGAGGGGCAGGGGCTATTCCGTTAACGGAATGATTATCTCACCGGGTTTTACTTCAATGCCTTTGGCATATTTCTTCGCCAGCGACTCGCCGGTGCTGCGGTCTTCGCTCAGGATATAAGCAGGCTGCTGATTGAAGTAGCTGCGCAGGGACTGGTTAAGGTAAGGGATCATGGTCTGCAGGACGGTCTGCATTTTTTGCGGCTCGACCTGAGCGTCAACCACCTCCATTTCCTGCAGGTAGATGGCGCCTTGCTCTTTATTGAACACCGGCAGTGCTTTCAGCTTGAGCTTCAGAATGGCTTTTTGGTTACCAAACAGGGATGTCATGTCGAGATTGGCATCGCCGGTCAGGGTAATTTTATTCGGCTCTTCCCGCCCTATCTGACTGACTAAATGGGTTAACACCACATGGGCTTCAGCCACGCCGGGCAGGCCAATATCCTTCGAGAAGTTATTGTGTTTTTCCAGCGACTGGTTGATTTCCTGTTCGCTCACGCTGTACTGCGTTAACTGGTTGCATCCTGAGAGCAGGCCGCTAAGCATCAATGCTGCGGCAAAAACAATCTTCTTCATAGGCTTCCTCAAAATAGCGGCTCCAATGCCGTGCCTTGCTTTATCAGCATAATGCGGCACGGCGGGAGCGGCTACCGGAAAAAGATGATACGAGAAAATTATCCCTGCCCGCCAGGCTCCAGCATCGTTGGCTCAACGGGTCTAAGGCTAAATTGCCACCACAGGGCGGCAAGGGTGATACAGCCGATAATGCCGAGCATGGCCCAGGGTAACTCCGGCTGCTGCAGGGCTTTACCTGCGTCAAACAGCCAGCCACCGCCGGTGTAACCTAGTGCGCCGCCCAGCGACAGGCCCAAACGGCTGAACCCCATGTAGCTGCCGCGAGCGCGGGCATCCGCCAGCGAGGCGCTGAGTGTTTCCCGCGCAGGTTCAGCGATGATTGAGCCGATGTAGAAAGTACAAATCAGGGCGAAAAGTTGCTGTAGGTTGGACGCCAGACCAATAGGCATCAGGCTCACCGTCATCAGCACCAGGCCTGCCATTAAGCGTTGCTCCAGGCGGAAGCGCCTTTCACTCCAGCGGGCGATAGGGTAGAGCAGCGTCAGCGAAAGCGCGGCTTCAATGGCGTACATCCATTTTACCGCCGACGCGGTACCGGCAATGTCGTTGACCATCAGCGGCAGCATCAGCATGACCTGCACCGCCAGCATGTAATAGCCGGTGAGCGTCAGAACATAGGTGATAAAGCGTTTATCTCGAAACACGCGACCCATGCCTTCGCGCATTGGGGTGCGGATCGTTGAAAGTTTATAGGCGGGCAGCAGCCAGGCATTAAGCGCGGCGCACAGGACAAACATTACGGCACCGACGGCGCATACCAGACGGAAGTCGTACAGCAACAGCCAGCTACCCAGCAGAGCGCCGATCACCGCGCCTGCACTGTCCTGCATCATCAGGATGGAGAAGAAGCGGCCGCGGTGCTGAGGGCGAACCAGTTTGACGACCAGCGCCGAGCGGGGCGGATCAAACAGCGTTCCGCCAATAGCGGAGAGCAGGCAGGAAAGCCATAGCATCCAGGGTTCCGTGGCGATGCCCATGGTGGCAAAACCTGCGGCCCGCAGCAGCATGCCGGTGACAATCATCGGTTTAGCGCCCAGCCTGTCGGCAATCGCGCCGCCGAAGACGCCGAGCCCCTGCTGGATAAACTGACGCAGACCCAGGGCAATCCCGACCATTAAAGCGGCCCAGCCCAACTGGTCAACGAAGCGAATGGAAATCAAAGGGAAGACAACGAAAAAGCCTAATACCACTAACATGTTATCAAGCAGCAGGAAATATTTACCCAGGCTCCTTGCCTGCGCCACGCGCGACATCTCCCCTCCAGGGAACTTAATTAAACGCGACAAGTCTTTATTCTCGCTTGGCATTCGGGCTTTTAATACCTGATGCAGGACAATATTTTTTTATCGTGCAACGAGTTTGATTCAAGGCTTTCATCGAAAAAAGTGATGTCGCTTCATGTTGTTGTTTTCACACGGCGGTCAGGCGCAGGTATAGTAACAAGATGAGCCCCGTTAACCGGGATGAAGGAGTGGGATAAACATGTTTGGCTACCGCAGTAACGCACCAAAAATTCGCCTGGTGACTGACCGTCTGGTGGTGCGTCTGGTTCATGAGCGAGATGCCTGGCGCCTGGCGGATTACTACACGGAAAATCGCCTGTTTCTGAAGCCCTGGGAACCCGTTCGGGACGAGAGCTACTGCTATCCTTCGGGCTGGCAGGCAAGGCTGGGCATGATAAGTGAAATGCACAAGCAGGGTAGCGCGTATTACTTCGCGCTGCTCGACCCGGAAGAAAAAGAGGTTATCGGCGTCGCCAACTTCTCCAACGTGGTGCGCGGCTCCTTCCATGCCTGCTATCTCGGGTACTCCATCGGTGAAAAGTGGCAGGGGCAGGGGCTAATGTACGAGGCCCTGGCCAGCGCCATTCGCTATATGCAACGTAGCCAAAATGTGCATCGCATTATGGCCAACTATATGCCGCATAATCAGCGCAGCGGCGGCCTTCTCGCGCGCCTGGGCTTTGAAAAAGAAGGCTATGCAAAGGATTATTTGCTGATTGACGGCGTATGGCGGGATCACGTTCTCACCGCGCTGGTTAATCAAGACTGGACCCCAGGTCGTGGAGTTTAAAAGATGAAATATCAGTTAACGGCGATTGAAGCCCGCGTTATCGGCAGCCTGCTGGAAAAACAGCTCACTACGCCAGAGCAGTATCCGATGTCCGTCAACGGCGTGGTGACCGCCTGTAATCAGAAAACAAACCGTGAACCGGTGATGGAGCTGAAAGAGCATGAAGTCCAGGACTCGCTGGACGGGCTGGTCAAAGGCCATTATTTGCGAACCGTCAGCGGGTTTGGCAAACGCGTGACGAAATACGAGCAGCGTTTTTGCAACTCCGAGTTTGGTAATTTAAAGCTAACGCCAGCGGAAGTGGCTGTGGTTACGACTTTGCTGCTGCGCGGCGCGCAAACGCCGGGTGAGCTGCGTAGCCGCGCCGGGAGAATGTTTGAGTTCACCGATATGGCGCAGGTAGAAGCGACGCTGGAAGGGCTGGCTGGCCGTGAAGATGGGCCGTTTGTCGTGCGTCTGCCGCGTGAGCCGGGTAAACGAGAAAGCCGCTATATGCATCTTTTCAGCGGTGAGGTTGAGGCGTCAGTGTCCCCGGAACAAAGTATCAGCCCGGTTGCAGACGATCTCAGCGCGCGAGTGGACGCGCTGGAAACTGAAGTCGCCGAACTTAAACAGCGTCTGGATTCCTTGTTGGCGCATTTGGGAGATTAAGGATGACGAAATTACGTATTGGCGTCGTGGGGCTGGGCGGGATCGCGCAGAAAGCCTGGCTTCCGGTTCTGGGGGCATCCGACGATTGGTCGCTGGTGGGCGCATTTTCACCGACCAAAGCGAAAGCGCTGCCGGTGTGTGAAACCTGGCGTATTCCGTATATTGATTCGCTCAGCAATCTGGCGGCGCAGTGCGATGCTGTTTTTGTGCATAGCGCCACCAGCTCCCACTACGCGGTGGTGAATGATCTGCTCAATGCGGGCGTCAGCGTCTGCGTAGATAAGCCGCTGGCGGAAAACCTGGCTGACGCCGAAAAGCTGGTGGAGCTTGCAGAGCGCAAAAAACGCACCCTGATGGTGGGCTTTAACCGCCGTTTTGCCCCGCGTTACCAGCAGTTAAAGACAAAGCTGTCTGCCGGGGCATCCTTGCGGATGGACAAACACCGCAGCGACAGCGTCGGCCCGGGAGATCTGCGCTTCACGCTGCTTGATGACTATCTTCACGTCGTGGATACCGCACTCTGGCTTGGCGGCGGCAGTGCCCAGCTGCAAAGCGGGACGTTGCAAACCAATGAATCAGGGCAAATGCTGTACGCCGAACACCATTTCAGCCAGGGCAACCTGAGCGTGACCACCAGTATGCATCGCCGCGCCGGAAGCCAGCGAGAGTGGGTGCAGGCGGTGACTGACGGCGGGCTGTATGAGGTAACCGACATGCGTCAGTGGCGCGAAGAATGCGGCGCCGGTGTAGTGGAACAGCCCATTCCCGGCTGGCAAACCACGCTGGAACAGCGCGGCTTTGCGGGCTGTGCGCGTCACTTTATCGACTGCGTGGCGAACCAAACTGTCCCGGAAACCTCCGGCGAGCAGGCGCTGCTGGCGCAGCGTGTCGTCGAGAAGCTCTGGCGCGAGGCAATTAGCGAATAAGCTGTAACATATCGCGGTAGCAATTCAGCGCCGTATCGGTAGACTATGCCGACTTGTCATCATCCATGTACGCCTGCATTGCAGGCGTTCATGTTTGTGGAATAACAGAATAAATGAACCTATTAAAATCGCTGGCAGCCGTCAGCTCGATGACCATGTTTTCACGCGTGCTTGGTTTCGCGCGCGACGCCATTGTGGCAAGGGTATTTGGGGCAGGGATGGCGACGGATGCCTTCTTTGTTGCCTTTAAGCTGCCGAACCTGCTGCGCCGAATCTTTGCCGAAGGCGCTTTCTCCCAGGCGTTTGTGCCCATTCTGGCCGAATACAAAAGTAAGCAGGGCGAAGATGCCACGCGCGTCTTTGTCTCGTACGTTTCCGGGCTGCTGACTCTTGCGCTGGCGCTGGTCACCGTCCTCGGGATGCTTGCGGCTCCCTGGGTTATTCTGGTCACTGCGCCGGGTTTTGCCGACACGGCGGATAAATTTGCGCTAACGTCGAGCCTGCTGCGCATTACCTTCCCGTACATTTTACTGATTTCGCTGGCGTCGCTGGTGGGGGCAATTCTCAATACCTGGAACCGTTTCTCTGTGCCAGCGTTTGCCCCGACGTTCCTTAATCTCAGCATGATTGGCTTCGCGCTGTTTGCCGCCCCGCACTTTAATCCACCGATTCTGGCGCTGGCCTGGGCGGTAACAGTAGGGGGCGTATTACAGCTGGCCTATCAGCTGCCGCACCTGAAGAAAATTGGCATGCTGGTGCTGCCGCGTATCAGCTTTAAGGATGCGGGCGCAATGCGGGTTATCAAACAGATGGGGCCGGCTATTCTCGGCGTTTCCGTCAGCCAGATTTCACTGATCATCAACACCATCTTTGCTTCGTTCCTGGTGTCCGGTTCGGTTTCCTGGATGTATTATGCCGACCGCCTGATGGAGTTTCCGTCTGGGGTTTTAGGCGTGGCGTTAGGCACTATTCTACTGCCGTCGCTGGCGAAGAGTTTTGCCACCGGCAACCACGATGAATATTCTCGCCTG
Organism: Cedecea sp. B1(4); assembly: GCF_059414925.1. Lineage (NCBI taxonomy): Bacteria > Pseudomonadati > Pseudomonadota > Gammaproteobacteria > Enterobacterales > Enterobacteriaceae > Cedecea > Cedecea sp. B1(4). Next base: position 225,203 of record NZ_JCAHMZ010000001.1, read on the forward strand.
ATGGACTGGGGGCTGCGCCTTTGCTTCCTGCTGGCGCTCCCAAGCGCGGTGGCGCTGGGAATTCTGGCAAAACCGCTGACCGTCTCTTTGTTCCAGTACGGTAAGTTCTCAGCTTTCGATGCCCTGATGACCCAGCGGGCGCTGGTGGCGTATTCGGTCGGCCTGATGGGGCTTATTGTGGTTAAGGTTCTGGCGCCAGGCTTCTATTCCCGGCAGGACATTAAAACCCCGGTTAAAATCGCTATCGTGACGCTGATTTTGACGCAGCTAATGAACCTTGCGTTTATCGGCCCGCTGAAACATGCCGGACTTTCCCTGTCGATTGGTTTGGGGGCCTGTATTAACGCCTCGCTGCTTTACTGGCAGCTGCGTAAGCAGGATATCTTCCAGCCACAGCCCGGCTGGACGGCATTTCTGCTGCGCCTGGTCGCCGCCGTGATGGTGATGTCTGCGGTACTGATTGGGATAATGTACGTTATGCCTGCGTGGGATCTGGGCAACATGCCTTATCGCCTGCTGCGGCTAATGGCGGTGGTGGTGGCCGGCATCGTCGCTTATTTTGCGACATTGTTGCTGTTGGGCTTCAGGTTGAAAGATTTCGCCCGTCGCACAATTTGATTTTTTCTGGGTGGATGACGGTTTCGTCACGCCGCCCTATTCTTTATATGTTGAAAGGTTAATTAGGTGACAGAGCGATGAGAGGAATAATCACAACCTGGTTCGAAGAGAAGGGCTTCGGATTTATCAAAGATGAAAACGGTGAAAACCGTTATTTCCACGTGATTAAAGTCGCCAACCCGGAACTTATCAAAAAGGACGCGTCGGTGACCTTCGAGCCGGGGACCAATAATAAAGGGCTGTCGGCGTTTGCTGTGAAAGTGGAGCCTGAGAGCAAGCATCTGTTTATTGCGGGCGAGCGGCTTAAAATCACCTCGATCAAATCTTTCGTGGTGTACAGCGAAGAAGAGCCCGCGGACGGGAAGATTGATAAAGAAAATGCGGTGCTGTCGGTTGGGTTGCTGATGAACAGCATTCGCCCGAAGGCAGAGAAAAAAGAAGGGGAAATGCGTACGGTGAAAAAACTGGCCGTGACCACCTTCCAGGGCGAAACACATCTGTTCTCAGAGGATGAGATTGATATTGAGGCGACGGTAAAAGTCTTGAAATCGCTGAAATAAGCAAGCAGCTGGTCAAGGAGAGTGTTGACCAGCTGTTTTCATTGGCGAGGAGAATCAGATAGTAATTTTTTTACCGCCGCGGCTGCCCTGCGCCGTTGCCTGCCCATCGGCGCCATAGAAGTCCGGTGCCTGATGTGGTTTTAACACGGCAATAGCCTGCTCATTGCGGGCCATCTGGTCTTCCAGCAACCAACCGTTATGCTGATTAATGTCCCGCAGGTGCAGGGTTTTTTGCGTAATCGTCTGCCAGCGCTGGCTAACGTCCAGGCTGGTGACCGCCCCGGCGTTTTGTTCCGCGCGACGCTGTTGCTCCAGGTAATCCAGCGTAGCCAGCAGCGAGCTTTTATCTTCAGTTATACGTTGTAGCGCATTGCTGTTTATCTGGCCTGCGGAAAGCTGCAGCTGTTCAGCATCCATCACCTCTTTCAGTGAATTCAGCACCGCGGTCATTTGGTCCAGCACTTCTAACAGACGACTCACCGTTATTTACTCGACAAATAGCTTTGGGCTTCCTGGATCAGCGCGTCGGCGATCTTGCCGGTATCCATCTTCAGGTCGCCGTTACGAATAGCCGTCTTCAGCGCTTCAACGCGTTCCATGTTGATATCGCCGGTGCCGGGCTGCATCAGTTTGGCCTGCGCATCACTCAGCTTTACGCTGGTGCTGTTGGCGGTAGTGGATTTTTCAAGACGGCTTTTCAGCGTCTGTGGATCGCTGGTTTCACGTGTTTGAACAGTGCTTACCGGTTTCAGTGGCGACGTGCGATCAATGCTCATTGTTCTCTCCTCATCGAGGGGCTCGCGGCGTAAGAGCCAGTCAGTATCATTTGTTGATAGTACTATCGGCAGTCGCCGCGGAATCTTTAAAAAGATTATAGATTAATCAGAATATTCCCATCAGCATCCACCGTCCCGCTCACCACCTGCCCTGAGGACATGCGAACGCGGGCATTTTGCGCGACGGCGGCGTTATTAAGCGCTTTGCCTTCTCCGTTGACGCTAAAGCCTTCGCCGGAGGCAATCACCTGAACCTGCTGACCGGCTTTTACTCGCCAGGCCTGGCGTACCATCGTCTGAATCACCGGCTGCCCGGGCGCAATATCCCGAAGCGAAACGGCGTCCGTCGCCTGGCCGAGATCCAGCATAGTCCGCGGCGGCAGTTGGTCAAGGCGCCCCTGGGTTAATTGCACGCTACTGGCATCGATCCTTGCACCACGGGCGATGGGGCGGCTGGCAACCACATACTGGCCCGTGGCAATCACCTGAACCTGGATAAACCGTTTGTCGCTGCCGCAGCGGGCCATGACGCTAACGTTGCCCCACAGTTTGGCATTGCCGGGCGTTGAGAATTCTGGCTGAGGGCAGGCTGGAAGCTGAGCCTCTGGCGTTTTCACCTTGACGCTGACGCCATCGCTGATCCCCGCCAGTCGCTGTTGAAAATACTCAGTCAGCGGCCGATCGAGTGCGCTCGCCATAGCCAACTGACCGAACAGCAAACTGGCGATACCGCTCAAGATTTTCAGACTTCTCATCGCGCTTCTCCGTATTCAGATTGCGGTGATTTTAACCGCGAGCCGTTTTGATCAAGGCGATAAATAGCGACGTATTTTGCGTTTATTCCACCCATCGCGTACGCGTAAGGGGATTTAAGCTTTCGGACGATTCCTAATTCTATGGACCATGGAGGAAGCATGCTCGATAAACTGGACGCCGCACTGCGATTTCAGCAAGAAGCGCTTAATTTGCGTGCTCAGCGCCAAGAGATTCTGGCCGCGAATATCGCCAATGCCGACACGCCGGGCTTTCAGGCGCGCGATATCGACTTTGCCAGTGAAATGAAAAAAGTGATGGAGCGCGGACGCGTTGAAGGAGGCGGCATGTCTCTGGCGCTCACTTCGGCACGCCATATCCCGGCAGAAACCCACTCCACTCCGTCGCTCGATCTCCTTTACCGCGTACCTGACCAGCCCGCCATGGACGGTAACACCGTCGATATGGACCGTGAACGTACGCAGTTTGCCGATAACAGCCTGAATTACCAAACAAACCTCACGGTGCTTGGCGGGCAAATCAAAAGCATGATGTCGGTGCTACAGGGATAATCGATGGCCTTACTCAATATTTTCGACATCGCCGGTTCGGCTATGACGGCCCAATCCAAACGCATGAACGTGGCGGCAAGTAACCTCGCCAACGCCGACAGCGTCACCGGACCAGACGGTCAGCCTTACCGCGCAAAACAGGTCGTTTTCCAGGTGGATGCAGCCCCTGGCGCGGCGACCGGTGGCGTTAAAGTGACCAAAGTGATTGAGAGCGATGCGCCGGACAAGCTGGTTTTCCAGCCGGGTAACCCGCTTGCGGACGCGCGCGGTTACGTGCGTATGCCAAACGTTGATGTGGTCGGGGAGATGGTCAACAGCATGTCCGCCTCTCGTAGCTATCAGGCCAACGTCGAAGTGCTCAACACCGTGAAGGGCATGATGATGAAAACGCTCACTCTCGGTCAGTAACAGGAGCCTATATGTCCATTGCAGTCAAAGTGAACGATCCGACTAACAATGTTGATCCTACGGCTGGTGCATCGAAAAACAGCCTGACCGGCAACAGCGCCGCAGACCTACAGGGGAGTTTTCTGACTCTGCTGGTGGCGCAGTTAAAAAACCAGGATCCGACCAACCCGATGCAGAACAACGAACTGACCACGCAGCTGGCGCAGATCAGTACCGTTAGCGGCATCGAAAAACTTAACACCACGCTGGGCTCCGTTTCCGGCCAGATCAACCAGAACCAGTCTCTGCAGGCCAGCGCCCTGATTGGCCATGGCGTCATGATCCCGGGCAACAAAATCCTGGCGGGGACCGATTCAAAAACCAACACCATCAGCACCACGCCGTTTGGCGTCGAGCTGCAGCAGGCGGCGGACAAAGTCACGGCCACCATTTCCGATAAAGACGGCAAAGTGGTGCGTACTATCGAGATTGGTGGACTGAGTGCCGGGGTGCATACCTTTACTTGGGACGGCAGCGCCAACGACGGCACCAACGTGCCGGACGGCTCTTATACCGTGGCGATCAATGCCACGAATGGCGGGACACAGCTGGTGGCTCAGCCGCTGGGCTTCGCTATGGTGAGCGGTGTTATCAACGGCAAAGATGGCCTCAAACTGGATCTCGGGACCTACGGTTCTACGACCCTCGATGCAATCAGGCAAATTATTTAAGCCTACAACCTAAGCAGGAGTAAGACATGGCGTTTTCTCAAGCGGTCAGCGGCTTAAATGCTGCGGCCACCAACCTGGACGTGATTGGTAACAACATTGCCAACTCCGCCACCTACGGTTTTAAATCAGGTTCGGTCTCTTTTGCCGATATGTTCGCAGGCTCTAAAGTGGGTCTGGGCGTTAAAGTCGCGGGCGTGACCCAGAACTTTGGCGACGGTACCACTACCAGCACCGGTCGTGGTCTGGACGTGGCTATCAGCCAGAACGGCTTCTTCCGCCTGGTGGATAGCTCCGGTTCCGTATTCTACAGCCGTAACGGGCAGTTCAAGCTGGATGAAAACCGTAACCTGGTGAACATGCAGGGCCTGCAGTTGACCGGCTACCCGGCAACCGGTACGCCGCCAACCATTCAGCAGGGTGCCAACCCGGTAGGTCTGTCCGTGCCAAACACGCTGATGCCGGCGAAGACCACCACCACTGCGTCCCAGCAGATCAACCTGAACTCTACCGATAAGACCCCGACCGTAACGCCGTTCGATCCTACCAATGCGAACAGCTACAACAAGAAGGGCACGGTCACCGTTTATGACAGCCAGGGTAACGCCCATGGTATGGATGTTTACTACGTTAAGAGCGCGGATAACGCCTGGCAGGTTTACACCAAAGACTCTTCCGTAGCGGGTTCTACGGCAACGTCAGCCGGGTTTATGCGTTTCGACAACAACGGCAACCTGCAGGGGATTACTGCCAATGCTGCCGATCCGATTCCAAACCCGAACACGCTGCCAACCAGCATCAACGTGACCACCGGCGTCACCAACGGCGCGACACCTGCGACCTTCGCGCTGAGCTTCCAGAACTCCATGCAGCAGAACACCGGGTCTAACAACATCGTGGCGACCAACCAGAACGGCTACAAGCCGGGTGACCTGACGTCTTATCAGATTAACGACGATGGCACCGTGGTCGGGAACTACTCCAACGAGCAGACCCAGCTTCTGGGGCAAATCGTGCTGTCCAACTTTGCGAACCCTGAAGGTTTGCAGTCCCAGGGCGATAACGTCTGGACCGCAAGCAACTCTTCCGGTGTTGCGTTGCTGGGCCTGGCGGGCACCGGTAACTTCGGAACCCTGACCAGCGGCGCGCTGGAGTCTTCGAACGTGGATCTGAGTAAAGAACTGGTCAACATGATCGTCGCGCAGCGTAACTATCAGTCGAACGCGCAGACCATCAAAACCCAGGACCAGATCCTCAACACCCTGGTTAACCTGCGCTAAGCGCCTGAAGGGACGGCTTAATGGATCATGCAATCTACACCGCCATGGGCGCTGCCAGCCAGACGCTGAATCAACAGTCAGTCACGGCGAGCAACATGGCGAACGCTTCCACACCGGGCTTCCGCGCGCAGCTTAATGCTTTGCGTGCTGTCCCTGTGGAAGGGCTTTCTCTGCCAACTCGTACCCTGGTGATTGCCTCAACGCCAGGGGCTGATATGACGCCTGGTCAGCTGGACTACACCTCGCGCCCGATGGACGTTGCTTTGCAGCAGGATGGCTGGCTGGCGGTGCAGACGCAGGACGGCGGAGAAGGCTATACCCGCAACGGTAACATTCAGGTCAGCCCTGCCGGTCAGTTGACCATTGGTGGCCGGCCCGTTATCGGTGAAGGTGGCCCGATTGCGGTGCCGGAAGGTTCGCAGCTTACTATCGCCGCGGACGGAACTATCTCCGCGCTGAACCCGGGCGACCCGCCAAATACCGTGGCGCCGATTGGTCGACTGAAGCTGGTGAAAGCCACGCAGCAGGAGGTGGTGCGCGGTGATGACGGGCTGTTTCGTTTGAACCCCGCCGCCCAGGCGACACGCGGTGCCATCGCGCAGGCCGACCCAACGATTAAGGTGATGTCCGGCGTACTGGAAGGCAGCAACGTCAAACCGGCAGAGGCGATGGCGGATATGATCGCCAACGCCCGTCGTTTCGAGATGCAAATGAAAGTTATCGCCAACGTTGATGAAAACGAACAGCGCGCTAACACGCTGCTGCAAATGACCTAACGCCCGGCTTACTTATTACAGGATTCAAACATGATCAATTCTTTATGGATCGCCAAAACGGGCCTTGATGCACAGCAAACCAATATGGATGTGATTGCCAACAACCTGGCAAACGTCTCCACCAATGGTTTCAAGCGTCAACGCGCCGTGTTTGAAGATTTGCTTTATCAAACCATTCGCCAGCCGGGGGCTCAGTCTTCTGAGCAGACGACGCTGCCGTCCGGTTTACAGATCGGGACCGGCGTTCGTCCGGTGGCCACCGAGCGTCTGCACAGCCAGGGCAACCTGTCTAAAACGGACAACAGCAAAGATGTGGCCATCAAAGGTGAAGGTTTCTTCCAGGTTCTGCTGCCGGACGGTACCGCCGCCTATACGCGCGACGGTTCTTTCCAGGTTGACCAAAATGGACAGCTGGTGACGGCGGGCGGTTTCCAGGTACAGCCTGCGATTACCGTGCCGGCAAACGCGCTGAGCCTGACTATCGGCCGTGACGGTGTGGTGAGCGCGACTTTGCAAGGGCAGACCGCGCCGGTGCAGGTAGGGCAGCTGAACCTGACGACCTTTATGAACGATACTGGCCTGGAAAGTATTGGTGAAAACCTTTACACCGAAACGCAGGCATCCGGTGCGCCAAACGATTCCACGCCGGGATTGAACGGCGCAGGTCTGCTCTATCAGGGCTATGTTGAGACCTCAAACGTAAACGTTGCTGAAGAGCTGGTAAACATGATCCAGGTTCAGCGCGCCTACGAAATCAACAGCAAAGCGGTCAGCACCACCGACCAGATGCTGCAAAAACTGACGCAAATGTAAGGCGTTTGCCGGCGCGTGAAAGCGCGTCGGCTGCCGTGACCTGAAGATGAAAGCAATGCAAAACCCAATGGTGCTCCGTCCTGTTCTCCTGAGTCTGGTGTTTGCCGTAAGCGGCTGCGCCTTAGTGCCTAGTAAACCGCTGGTTGAAGGGGCCACGACCGCGCAGCCGGTGCCTGGTCCTTCGCCAACGATTAACGGATCAATATTCCAGACCGCACAGCCGATGAACTACGGCTATCAGCCGCTGTTTGAAGACCGTCGTCCACGTAATATCGGCGACACTCTGACCATCCAGCTTCAGGAAAACGTCAGCGCCAGTAAGAGTTCCTCGGCGAACGCCAGCCGCGATGGAAAATCGGCACTCGGCTTCGACACGGTCCCGACTTTTGCTTCGGGGCTATTGGGAGGAGGGAAAGCTGACCTGAACGCTTCCGGCAGCAATGGCTTTAACGGTAAAGGCGGCGCCAACGCCAGCAACACCTTCAGCGGCACGCTGACGGTGACGGTCGATCAGGTGCTGGCCAACGGAAACCTGCACGTCGTAGGTGAGAAACAGATTGCCATCAACCAGGGGACGGAGTTTATCCGCTTCTCTGGCGTAGTGAACCCGCGCACCATTAGCGGCAGCAACACCGTTGCGTCGACCCAGGTGGCGGATGCCCGAATTGAGTATGTCGGTAACGGCTACATTAATGAAGCGCAGAATATGGGCTGGCTGCAGCGCTTCTTCCTTAACGTATCGCCGATGTAAGCGAGGGTACTATGGTTAAATATTTATTCGGGTTGGTTGTGCTGCTGACAGCGGCTTATGCATCAGCTGACCGCATTCGCGATCTGACCACCGTGCAGGGCGTGCGTGAAAACTCCCTGATTGGCTATGGCCTGGTGGTTGGGCTGGACGGCACCGGTGACCAGACGACGCAAACGCCGTTTACCACCCAAAGCCTGAATAACATGCTTTCCCAGTTGGGCATTACCGTGCCGACCGGCACCAATATGCAGCTGAAAAACGTGGCAGCGGTGATGGTGACGGCAAAATACCCGGCGTTCGCGCGAGCAGGGCAAAACATTGATGTTGTTGTTTCGTCCATGGGTAATGCGAAGAGCCTGCGTGGCGGGACTCTCTTAATGACGCCGCTCAAAGGCGTGGATAATCAGGTTTATGCCCTGGCGCAGGGTAACGTGCTGGTGGGTGGCGCGGGCGCTGCTGCCGGTGGGAGCAGCGTGCAGGTGAACCAGCTTAACGGCGGGCGTATCACCGGCGGCGCGGTTGTAGAGCGTGAGCTGGCCGGGACTTTCGGCAACGGCAACACCCTCAACCTGCAGCTTAACGATGATGACTTCAGCCTGGCCCAGCGGATCACCGACACCATTAACCGCTCCCGTGGCTTCGGCAGCGCAACTGCGCTGGATGGCCGTACGATCCAAATCCGCGTGCCAAGCGGCGGTAGCTCTCAGGTTCGTCTGCTGGCGGATATCCAGAACCTTGAAGTGAGTATGCCGGTGCAGGATGCACGCGTGGTGATCAACTCTCGCACGGGTTCCGTGGTGATGAACCGCGAAGTGACGCTGGATAACTGCGCCGTTGCGCAGGGGAACCTGTCGGTGACCGTAAACCGTCAGAATCAGGTCAGCCAGCCGAATACGCCATTTGGCGGCGGCCAGACCGTGGTGACGCCGCAAACGCAGATCGACCTGCGTCAGAGCGGTGGCTCGGTACAGCGCGTTAATTCCAGCGCCAACCTGAATAATGTCGTCCGTGCGCTAAATGCGCTGGGGGCCACGCCTATCGATCTGATGTCTATCCTGCAATCCATGCAAAGCGCAGGCTGCCTGCGTGCAAAACTGGAAATCATCTAATGCTGACTGACGCCCGTTCACTTGCTAATGCTGCGTTTGACGCCAACTCGCTCAATGATTTAAAGGCGAAGGCCGGACAAGATCCTAAGGGCAACCTGAAAGAGGTGGCTCATCAGGTGGAAGGGATGTTCGTACAGATGATGCTGAAAAGCATGCGTGAGGCGCTGCCGAAAGACGGTCTTTTCAGCAGCGAGTCCACGCGCATGTATACCAGTATGTATGACCAGCAGATAGCCCAACAGCTGAGTGCGAAAGGGCTGGGGCTGGCGGATGCGATGGTTAAGCAAATGAGTAACGAGCAGGTCGAGCCATCGGAAACGGCAGGTCAGGTGCTGATGAAACTCGACCCGCAAACGGTCACCAGCTACCAGAACCAGACGCTAACGCAAATGGTGCGTCAGGCCGTGCCTCGTGCGCCTTCTAATGAAGAGCCGATGAGCGGAGACAGCAAAGACTTCCTGGCGCAGCTCTCGCTGCCGGCGCGTCTGGCCAGTGAGGCCAGCGGCATTCCGCACCACCTGATTCTGGCGCAGGCTGCGCTGGAGTCCGGCTGGGGCCAGCGTCAGATCCGCACTGAAAAAGGGGAACCGAGCTTCAACCTGTTCGGCGTTAAGGCAACGCCGGGCTGGAAAGGAGCGACGACGGAAATCACCACCACCGAATTTGAAAACGGTGAGGCGAAGAAGGTGAAAGCGAAGTTCCGCGTTTACAGCTCTTACCTGGAAGCGCTTTCTGACTACGTTGGCTTGCTGACGAAAAACCCGCGCTATGCTGCCGTGACGAATGCGTCTTCCGCAGAGCAGGGCGCTCAGGCGCTGCAAAACGCCGGTTATGCCACGGATCCAAACTACGCACGTAAGTTGACCGGCATGATCCAGCAGCTGAAAGCCATGAGCGACAAGGTTTCCAAAGCCTACAGCACTGATTTGTCGAATTTGTTCTGAAGAGACTCAAGTCCCGTGGCCTGCTGCCGATAATAGGTAGCAGAACCTTTGACCACACGCTATCAAGGAACCTTCATGTCCAATAGCCTGATAAACAGCGCCATGAGTGGCCTGAGTGCTGCCCAGGCGGCATTAAGCACCGTCGGCAATAACATTTCGAACTATAACGTAAGCGGTTATACCCGCCAGACGACGATTCTGTCCCAGTCAAAAAGCACCCTGACCGGCGGCGGCTATATTGGCAACGGCGTGTATGTTAACGGCGTGCAGCGTGAATACGATTCCTTTATTACTAACCAGCTGCGTGCGGCCCAGACGCAAAGCAGCGGGCTGACAACCCAGTATCAGCAGATGTCAAAAATCGACAACATTCTGTCCGGGACGACCAACTCGCTGTCAAAAACCATGCAGGACTTCTTCTCCGGCCTGCAGACGCTGACCAGTAATGCTCAGGATCCTGCGGCTCGTCAGGCGTTGCTGGGCAAAGCGGATGGTCTGGTAAACCAGTTTAAGGTCACCGACCAGTACCTGCGCGATCAGGACAAGCAGGTTAACCTGTCGATCAGCAGCAGCGTGGACCAAATCAACACCTACGCTAAGCAAATTGCGAATCTGAACGACCAGATCTCACGCCTGAAAGGTGTGGGCGCGGGTTCAGCGCCAAATGACCTGCTGGATCAGCGCGATCAGCTGGTTAGCCAGCTAAATCAGATCGTTGGCGTTGACGTCAGCGTGCAGGATGGCGGTGCGTACAACGTATCTATCGGCAATGGTATTAGCCTGGTACAGGGCGACACGGCTAACCAACTGGCGGCGGTTAACTCCAGCGCCGATCCTTCCCGTACGACAGTCGCTTTTGTCGATCCGGTTGCCGGTAAAGTGGAAATTCCAGAAAGCCAGCTGAATACAGGTTCTCTGGGTGGACTGTTTACCTTCCGTACTCAGGATTTGGACAGCGCTCGTAACCGTCTGGGCCAGATGGCTCAGGCCTTTGCGACGGCCATGAACAGCCAGCACACCCAGGGCTATGATGCCAACGGCGACAAAGGCACCAACCTGTTTACCGTCGGTGGCCCAACCGTGTTGAGCAACAGCCGCAATACCAGCGGCACCCAGCTCACCGCGACCACCACAGACAGCAAGCAGATACAGGCCAGCGATTACAAGGTTGAGTTTGTGGGCGGGAACTGGAAAGTGACCCGTCTGTCGGACAATGCCAACATTAATCCAGGTACGACCACGGATGCAGGTGGCAACGTCAGCCTGAATTTTGACGGACTGAAAGTTGGCGTGAGCGGTACGCCCGCTAACAACGAAAGCTTCACCGTTAAACCGGTATCCGACGCGGTAGTGAACATGAGCCTGGCCGTGAAAGATGAGTCGAAACTGGCGTTGGCAAGCGATCCTACCGCCGGCAAGAGCGATAACCGCAACGCCCAGGCTATGTTGGATCTGCAGAATTCCAAGCAGGTAGAAGGCAACAAGTCGTTCAACGATGCGTATGCCACTCTGGTCAGCGACGTGGGTAACAAAACGGCAAGTCTGAAAGTGACTAGTACGACTCAGGGGAATGTGGTGACGCAGCTCACCAAGCAGCAGCAATCTATCTCAGGCGTTAGCCTCGATGAAGAGTATGGCAACCTGCAGCGTTACCAGCAGTACTATATGGCTAACGCCCAGGTCCTTCAGACTGCATCAACGCTGTTTGATGCGTTGCTGAACATTCGCTAACGGGAGCCAGCGTCATGCGTATTAGTACCCAAATGTTATATGACCAGAACATGCGCGGCATTAGCGACGCGCAGAGTTTATGGCTGAGTTATGGCGAGCAGATGAGCACCGGTAACCGCGTTAACCGGCCATCAGACGATCCTGTTGCAGCGTCTCAGGCGGTGGTGCTTTCCCAGGCTCAGTCTATGAATGACCAGTACAAACTGGCGCGTACTTTTGCGACCCAGAAGGTTTCGCTGGAAGAGAGCGTTTTGCAACAGACGGTCTCCTCAATACAAAGCGCCCAGGAAAAAGTTGTTTATGCAGCCAGCAGCGGAACGTTGAGTGATGACGATCGTGCTTCATTGGCTACCGACCTCGAAGGTATTCGCAACCAAATACTGAACTTGGCGAACAGTACCGACGGGAACGGTCGTTATATTTTCGCTGGTTACAAAACGGAAGCCGCGCCTTTTACCGGTGGGGCAGGTAGCATCACCTATCAGGGCGGAACGCTTCCAATTACCCAGCAGGTTGACACCGCCCGGACCATGACGATTGGTCATACCGGCAATGATGTTTTCAACCGCATCTCCAGTAACGCCACGCCGGAACCCGATGGTTCGCCGAGCGAGACCAACATCTTTAATATGCTGGACTCTGCTATCGCGGCCTTGAAAACGCCAACGGCCGGGTTGGACGACGCAGGTAAGAAAGCCCTTGATGCGGCTGTCGCGAAAACAAACCGTGGGCTGAGCAATGCCCTGAGCAATGTGTCCACCGTGCGCGCTGAGTTAGGTACCCAGCTTAATGAGCTGAGCAAACTGGATGACCTCGGTAATGAAAGAGCGCTGGCGCAAACTGACCAGATGAGTCAACTGGTCGGCGCCGACTGGACGTCAACCGTCTCTAACTATGTTCAGCAGCAGGCTGCGCTCCAGGCTTCTTATAAAGTCTTCACCGATTTGCAAGGCATGTCGCTTTTCCAGATGAATAGCCGATAGTCTTTAACGTTTTGGGCGCGTTATGAAACTGAACGCGCTTTATATGCCCGCTTCCGCACCCCGGAGCGGGCTTTTTTTTGTGTATTTCACCAGCCGCAAACTTCGTGTTCGTCTTCCGTGTCATAAGCGCGGACGGTGTTGACCAGCTCTTTGACCACTTCGGCAGCGACGTCCGGGATAAGGAGCGTCATTGGCGTTTCGGTCTCATAGTCGACCGAGACGCCGTTGCTGTTGTTGGTGACGCTGACGGTATAAGTTGCTTTGCCCATTATGAGTGCCTCTGACTGTTAACCACTTTACCCAGGCCGTTGCCTTCCAGTTTCGCTTCAGGAGAGGCGAAGAAGTCGATATTGAAGTAAGTGTCGTCGGTCAGAAGCTCAATGCGGTGCCACTTCTGCGGCGGAGAAATAGCAAAGGCGCCGGCCTCAATAACGATTTCCACGTCGGGTGTAGCTGAATCGGCGTCGGGAAAACCAAAATATTTCACTGCGCCCTGCATCACTGAGAGGCGGCCAAAGACGCCCGCTTTGGTGTTGTGGTGGGTAAATAAAGCGGCAGGGGCGGTCTCTTTAGTCCAGAACGGCGTGGCGCGGGTATGTAGATAGTTTTTGGGAATAGTCAGCATAATTAGATTCCTTCTGTCATGACATGGAGCGGAGCACTTCCGGGGCGACAAAAAAGTCGATGTTAAAGACGGCGTCGTCGGTGAGCAGCTCGAGGTGATGCCATTTCTCTGGCGGGAATACGCCGAAGTGACCCGCTTCAACAATCAGTTCTGTTTCTGGCTCTGGCGAGGTGGCATCGGCATAGCCCAGGTAGCGAACCTTCCCTTGCATGACGCTCAGGCGAGGGTACACGCCGGGGCGCGTGCCTTTATCGAGATGTCGCTGAAACAGGCCCGCGGGGGCGGAGTTTTTATCCCAGAAGGGAGAAGAGCGGGTGTGAATGCAGTTCTGCGGTACAGGGAGCATGGTGCGTTTCTCCTCAATAAGTTCTGCAAGCATTACATCATACAATTAGCCATAGTGTTTATCATAAAGTGCATTTTAAATGCATCTTATTGGTTGGCGATTGTTTCGCTTATCGATCAGACTGGGGAAATAAAAAAGCCGGTCAGGTGACCGGCTTTTGACTTAGCGCTGAAGATTACTCCACGCTTTGTGGGCGAGTGGCTGGCGCTGTAGCCTGGTGGCTGGCGCTGTGCCCGCCGGCAGAGCCTTTCCCGCTGAAGCCGAAGTCCGGGCGAACCCAGTCGCTTTGGCGAGGCGCTTCAGGCGTGTATTCCGGAGCCGGAGCGCGGGTCATTGGCGCCGTGGCGTGCTTAGCGGCAACAGAAGATTCGGTGTTAACCTCCGGCGTCACAGGCGCTGCTTCCACAACAGGTTTTACCTCTTCAACTACTGCAACCGGCGCTTCTTCAACCGCTGGAGTCTCTTCAATCGCTGGAGCTTCTTCAATCGCTGGAGCTTCTGCCGCTACCGGCGCTGGTTCGTTGACTTCTGCGATCGCTTGAGCAGTTTCTTCCTCTGCAGGCGAAACCTGTGCCACGATCTCTGCGACAGGCGCTTCATCCACTTCGGCAACCGGCTCCGACTGTTCAGCCACCGGTGCTTCAATCACTTCTGGATGAGCTGTTTCCACCACGGCAGGTTCAATAACGGTTTCCACCGCTTTCACCGGCTCGATGACCAGGCCGTCTTCAACAGGGGCTTCTACTGCTGCAGCCTCAGCGACGTTAACGTGCTGAACATCTTCGTGAGCCTGGAACGCCTCTTCCTGAGCAAGCTGATCGTGTGGACGGGCAACAGGGTAGGTGATGAACACTTTCCCGGATGCCAGCTCTGGAGAGGCGCATGCTGCTGCCAGTGGCATCGGGGATACCGCCGGGTAACGCTCATCACGATAGCGACGACGGCGCTGGCCGCTGACACGCAGGTGACGAGGAGAGCGACGTGAACGACGCGGCATACCGGCAGTATCGCGGTTTTCACCGTTTTCATCCTGCTGTTCTGCATTTACCGGCGCTTCTACAACCGCAGGCAGTGCAATCGGTGCCTGCTCGGTGCTTGCCTGCACAACCTGAGTTTCTTCTACTGCAGGAGCATCGGCAGATTCAAAGCGAACTTTCTGGCTCAGCTGGCGCGGTTTACGGCGCTGCATAACCTGAGTGCGTTCTTCCTGCTCGGCATCCTGCTCGACAACATTGTCCTGCTGCAGTGCTTTGACTTCCTGCTGTGCCTGACGTTTTTCATCAGAGCGACGGCGGTTACGCTCGCGACGTGGCTGTTGCTCGTCACGGGACTTCTGCTGTTTTTCAGCATCGTCAACGGCAGCAACAACGTTCTGGCGTGATTCACGGACTTCCGCATTTTGCTGTTGACCGTTACGACGGTTGCGACGATTGTCGTCACGGCCTTCACGCGGTTCGCGAGCTTCACGGGCTTCATTGTTGCGGTCATCGCGGCTGTTGCGATTATCACGGTTGTCGCGATCGCGGTTGTTACGGTCCCCACGGTCATTGCGATCGCCACGATCGCGGCGGTTGTTCTGACGGCGGTTATTGTTACGACGATCCTGACGCGGATTTTCAGAGTCGGTCGCTTTCTCTTCCTTCACTTCTTTCACTTCAGCGGCAGAGGTGTCGCCGGCGAAGAGTTTTTTCAGTGCAGAGAAGAAGCGGCTAACCAGGCCCGGCTGTGCAGCGGCACCAGCTTTTGGCTGAGCGGCTGGTTTCGCGGCGACAACAGCAGGTTTCTCCGCCGTGGTTTCCTGTGGCGCAGGTGGCACTTCCGGCATGACAAAGGTGGCCAGTGCAGGCTGCTCAGGGCGCTTACGCTCGGTGTACTCTTCGTCAGACGGCACCGCCATCTCTTCTTCATGCAGCTTAGGCAGCATGTAGCTCAGCGTCTGGGTTTCTTCGCCTTTACGCACGCGGAGTACGGAGTAGTGCGGGGTTTCCATCTGATCGTTTGGCACGATAATCGCGCGCACGCCGCCCTGGCGTTTCTCAATGGCGCTTACTGCATCACGTTTTTCGTTCAGCAGGTAAGAGGCGATTGGCACAGGAACAATGGCGTGAACTTCTTTGGTGTTCTCTTTCAGCGCTTCTTCTTCAATCAGACGCAGAATGGAGAGCGACAGGGATTCGTTATCGCGAATGGTGCCGGTACCGCTACAGCGAGGGCAGACGTGGTGGCTGGACTCACCAAGAGAAGGGCTCAGACGCTGACGCGACATTTCCAGCAGGCCGAAACGTGAGATATGGCTGATCTGGATGCGGGCTCTGTCTTGACGCACGGCTTCACGCAGGCGGTTTTCAACCGCGCGCTGGTGGCGAACCGGCGTCATGTCGATGAAGTCGATAACGATCAGGCCGCCGAGATCACGCAGGCGCAACTGACGGGCAATTTCATCGGCCGCTTCAAGGTTAGTGTTGAAAGCGGTTTCTTCGATGTCGCCGCCGCGGGTTGCACGCGCGGAGTTGATGTCGATGGCGGTCAAGGCCTCGGTAGTATCAATAACGATAGAACCGCCAGACGGCAGACGGACTTCGCGCTGGAAGGCGGACTCAATCTGCGACTCAATCTGATAGTGGCTGAACAGCGGAATTTCACCGGTGTAGAGCTTAATTTTGCTGCTGAAATCCGGGCGACCCAGGGCAGCGATGTGCTGGCGAGCCAGCTCAAGCACTTTCGGGTTGTCTATCAGGATTTCGCCGATGTCCTGGCGCAGGTAGTCGCGGAAGGCGCGAACAATAACGTTGCTCTCCTGGTGAATCAGGAACGGAGCAGGGCGGTTTTCAGCGGCTTTCTGAATGGCTTCCCAGTGCTTCAGGCGGAAGCTCAGATCCCACTGCAGTGCTTCTGCAGATTTGCCCACGCCTGCGGTACGTACGATAAGACCCATACCGTCCGGCAGTTCAAGGGAAGAAAGCGCTTCTTTTAATTCGGTACGGTCATCACCTTCGATACGACGAGAAATGCCGCCGGCGCGAGGGTTGTTTGGCATCAGAACCAGATAGCTGCCAGCAAGGCTGATAAAGGTGGTTAAGGCTGCGCCTTTGTTACCGCGTTCTTCTTTATCAATCTGGACGATCACTTCCTGGCCTTCGCGCAGAACATCTTTAATGTTTGGGCGACCGTGGGAAGCGTAGTTCGAAGGGAAGTATTCGCGAGCGATCTCTTTCAGAGGGAGGAAACCGTGTCTTTCTGCGCCATAATCAACAAACGCCGCTTCCAGACTTGGTTCAATACGGGTGATTTTGCCTTTATAGATGTTTGCTTTTTTCTGTTCGTGCCCTGGGCTTTCAATATCCAGATCGTACAGACGTTGCCCATCTACAAGGGCGACACGCAACTCTTCTTGCTGAGTTGCGTTAATTAACATTCTTTTCATCGTAACTTACTCATTATTCTTACATTGGCGACAGAGCTGCGGGCATGGTGACGCTAACCGGGAGTGAACCGATGGCCTCGTGACTAAACGCGTGTCGCCAACCTCACGGTTGTCGTTTGCTGAGAGGCGCAAAGTGTCGGTTGCCTGTATTTCATACGGAAATACAGCGCAATTATCGTGGGAATAACCTTAGAATATTTCTTAAGAGTTGATTCCATATTACCGGTCAGGCTGCAACCCGCAGCCCGCTAACTGCCTGAAAGTACAATACGTCTTACGCCATTGCTGCGTGGATGGACGTTCAGGCAAAATGGGTATTCCGCAAACTTTCTTGTTCTAACAAGATTCAACACGGAAAACCGCAACATTATTCCACTGCTAACCTTGTTATAGCAAGATGACTTTTGCTATTAGCGTCCTGTTTCTTACAGTTTTTTAACCGCTATTTTAACCTCGCCACAAAGGGGATGAAAAAAGGCGGTCTGGACGGTTTAAAACAGAACCGATTGTCAGTTAAGCACATAAAAATGAGTGGCGCTATGCGCCAGGGCTATTTAGAATCGCCGACCATGAAAACAGAGACTCCATCAGTAAAAATCGTTGCAATTTCCGCCGATGAGGCCGGGCAGCGTATCGACAACTTTTTGCTCGCCCGCCTGAAAGGCGTGCCAAAAAGCATGATTTATCGCATCGTGCGCAAAGGTGAAGTGCGGGTAAATAAAAAACGCATCAAGCCAGAGTACAAACTTGAAGCAGGCGATGAAGTGCGCATTCCGCCGGTGCGCGTTGCCGAGCGTGAAGAAGAAGCCGTTTCTCCGCATTTGCAAAAAGTCGCTGCGCTGACCGATGTCATTCTTTATGAAGACGACCACATTCTGGTGCTAAACAAGCCTTCCGGTACGGCGGTACACGGCGGTAGCGGCCTGAGCTTCGGGGTGATTGAAGGGCTGCGCGCCCTGCGCCCGGAAGCGCGCTTCCTTGAGCTTGTGCATCGCCTTGACCGCGATACGTCCGGCGTTCTGCTGGTCGCTAAAAAACGCTCTGCGCTACGCTCGCTTCATGAACAACTGCGCGATAAAGGCATGCAGAAGGATTACCTTGCGCTGGTGCGCGGGCAATGGCAGTCGCACGTAAAAGTCGTGCAGGCGCCGCTGTTGAAAAATATCCTGCAAAGCGGTGAGCGCATCGTGAGAGTGAATAGTGAAGGCAAGCCTTCTGAGACTCGCTTCAAGGTGGAAGAGCGCTACGAGTTCGCGACGCTAGTACGCTGCAGTCCGGTTACCGGGCGTACGCACCAAATTCGTGTGCATACTCTCCACGCGGGCCATCCGATCGCCTTTGACGATCGTTACGGTGACCGCGAGTTTGATAAGCAGCTTGCGGGCACCGGGCTCAACCGTCTGTTCCTCCACGCTGCCGCGCTGAAGTTTACCCACCCGAATACCGGGGAGGTGATTCGCATCGAAGCGCCGCTGGACGATCAGTTAAAGCGCTGCCTGCAGGTTTTACGCAACGCTAAATAAAGAAAAATGCTCCGTTTTGACGGAGCATTTTTTATTACGCCAGCAGCGGGTTACAGTCTTCGTTGCGCAGCATTTCGCACAGGCTGATGAGCGGCAGTCCGATTAACGTATTGGGATCTTTCCCCTCAAGCCTTTCAAACAGCGTGATGCCCAATCCTTCGCTTTTAAAACTCCCGGCACAGTTGAGTGGCTGCTCTTTTTGCACGTAGCGGCGAATTTCATCCTCCGTCAAATGACGAAAATGAACATCAAAAGGCTCGCACAGCGTTTGTAGCTGCCCGTTGGCAGAATTATACAGAGCCAGCCCGGTATAAAAGGTCACGATAGTGCCCCGGGCCAGCATCAGCTGCTGTACGGCATTCTCTACCGTGTGTGGTTTTCCCGTGATGTGGTTATTCAGAACACAAACCTGATCGGAACCGATAATAAGGTGGCACGGGAAGCGTTCTTTTAATGCCTGCGCTTTGGCCTGGGCGAGACGGGTCACTAAATGGCGTGCATCTTCTCCCGGGTATGGCGTCTCATCGACCTCTGGTGACGCAGTGATGAAAGACATGCCGAGCTTTTCAAGCAGGCTGCGGCGAAAGGGGGAGGTGGAAGCCAGAACAATCGGTTTCATATTTTTTTCATTAAAGATAGCGAATTGGATGAAGGCATTTTAAACTGTGCCACCGCAATGTGTGCGAATATACCCGTCATATTTTAAGCCGCAGGAGCGTTACCTGTGCTCACTTAGCTGAGCTGGGCGTCTGCCTGCAACTTAAACTATTTAGGGTAGAAATGGCAAAAGGCGCTGTTTCCAGGCCTTTTTCTTTGACTCTATGACGTTACAAAGTTAATATGCGCGCCCTATGCAAAAGGTAAAATTACCCCTGACTCTTGATCCGGTTCGTACGGCTCAAAAACGCCTTGATTACGAAGGAGTGTATGCTTCCGATCAGGTTGAGCGTATCGCCGAGTCTGTAGTCAGTGTGGATACTGATGTAGAATGCTCCATGAGATTCGCTATCGATAACCAGCGCCTCGCGGTCTTGACCGGCGATGCAAAGGTGACGGTAACGCTCGAATGCCAGCGTTGCGGGAAACCGTTTGTGCATCATGTTCACACAACGTATTGTTTCAGTCCGGTCCGCTCTGACGAACAGGCTGAAGCACTCCCGGAAGCGTATGAGCCGATTGAGGTTAACGAATTCGGTGAAATCGATCTGCGGGCGCTGGTGGAAGATGAAGTTATCCTCTCCCTGCCTGTAGTTCCGGTGCATGATTCTGAACACTGTGAAGTGTCCGAGGCGGACATGGTCTTTGGCGAACTGCCTCCAGAGGCGGAAAAACCAAACCCATTTGCCGTATTAGCCAGTTTAAAGCGTAAGTAATTGAGGAGTAAGGTCCATGGCCGTACAACAGAATAAACCAACCCGTTCCAAACGTGGCATGCGTCGTTCCCATGACGCGCTGACCACCGCCACCCTGTCCGTGGACAAAGTTTCTGGCGAAACTCATCTGCGTCACCACATCACTGCCGACGGTTTCTACCGCGGCCGCAAGGTTATCGCTAAGTAATCTGGCGCAACCTTGAGACGTCTAACCCTAGCGTTAGATGCCATGGGTGGGGACTTCGGTCCTTCCGTGACAGTGCCTGCAGCTTTGCAGGCACTGGACTCTAACTCTTCGCTTAATCTTCTTTTAGTCGGCAATCCCGACGCAATCACGCCATTACTTGCCAAAGCTGATTTCGAGCAACGCTCACGTCTGCAGATTATTCCTGCGGAATCGGTTATTGCCAGTGATGCCAGACCTTCTCAGGCGATCCGTGCCAGCCGGGGATCGTCAATGCGCGTTGCGCTGGAGTTGGTTAAAGAAGGGCGGGCAGAGGCTTGCGTCAGTGCCGGGAATACCGGTGCGCTGATGGGGCTTGCGAAGTTACTGCTCAAGCCGATAGACGGAATAGAGCGCCCGGCGCTGATGACGGTATTACCGCATCAGCAAAAAGGTAAAACGGTGGTGCTTGATCTCGGCGCCAATGTTGACTGCGACAGCACGATGCTGGTGCAGTTTGCCATTATGGGTTCCGTAATGGCCGAAGAAGTATTGGGTATTTCTCGCCCGCGCGTTGCGCTGCTAAATATCGGCGAAGAAGAGACGAAGGGGCTGGACAGTATCCGCGATGCCTCTGCATTATTAAAAACAATGCCTTCATTGAACTATATTGGATACCTTGAGGCCAACGAATTGCTCACGGGCAAGACGGACGTTCTGGTCTGTGACGGTTTTGTCGGCAACGTCACACTCAAGACGATGGAAGGTGTTGTCAGGATGTTCCTTTCACTGCTCAAATCGCAGGGGGAAGGAAAAAAAAGGTCGTGGTGGCTGATAATATTGAAGAAGTGGCTACAAAAGCGTCTGATAAGGCGATTCGGTCACCTCAACCCCGACCAGTATAATGGCGCCTGTCTGTTAGGATTGCGCGGCACGGTGATTAAGAGCCACGGTGCGGCCAATCAGCGAGCGTTTGCTGTCGCGATTGAACAGGCAGTGCAGGCGGTGCGGCGGCAAGTTCCCACCAGAATTGCTGCCCGCCTGGAATCTGTATTACCCAAGAGTGACTGAGCGTAAATGCATACGAAGATTATTGGTACCGGCAGTTTCCTGCCTGAACAAGTGCGTACTAACGCTGACCTGGAAAAAATGGTTGATACGACCGACGAGTGGATTGTCACCCGGACTGGTATTCGCGAGCGTCGTATTGCGGGCCCGAATGAAACCGTTTCAACCATGGGTTATGAAGCCGCGCTTCATGCACTGGACATGGCCGGCATTGATAAAAATGACATCGGCCTGATTGTTGTAGCGACAACCTCTTCCACGCACGCTTTCCCAAGCGCAGCCTGTCAGATTCAGGCGATGCTGGGAATTAAAGGCTGTCCGGCGTTTGATGTGGCGGCGGCATGCGCAGGCTTTACCTACGCGTTAAGCATTGCCGATCAGTACGTGAAATCTGGCGCAGTGAAAAATGCGCTGGTTATCGGGGCCGATGTTCTGGCACGTACCTGCGATCCTGAAGATCGCAGTACCATTATTATTTTTGGCGACGGCGCGGGCGCCGTTGTGCTAGGGGCGTCTGAAGAGCCTGGTATCATTTCTACCCATCTGCACGCAGACGGTAGCTATGGCGATCTGCTGACGCTGCCGAACGTCGATCGCGTGAATCCTGAGAATTCAGTTCACCTGACGATGGCCGGGAACGAAGTGTTTAAAGTCGCGGTGACCGAACTGGCTCATATCGTCGACGAAACCCTGGCTGCGAATAACCTCGATCGCACCGCGCTCGACTGGCTGGTACCGCATCAGGCTAACCTGCGCATCATCAGCGCGACCGCGAAGAAGCTCGGTATGCCGATGGATAATGTCGTCGTGACCCTGGATCGCCATGGCAATACCTCTGCTGCATCCGTCCCGGCTGCGCTGGATGAAGCGGTACGCGATGGCCGTATTAAACGCGGTCAGCTGGTGCTGCTGGAAGCGTTCGGGGGCGGTTTCACCTGGGGCTCTGCACTGGTTCGTTTTTGATTAAAGGAATTTTCGACATGACGCAATTTGCTATGGTGTTTCCGGGACAGGGTTCCCAGTCCGTTGGCATGCTGGCCGATCTCGCGGCAAGCTATCCGGTGATTGAAGCCACGTTCCGCGAAGCCTCTGACGCGCTGGGCTATGACCTGTGGACGCTGACGCAGCAAGGGCCAGCGGAAGAGCTGAACAAAACCTGGCAGACTCAGCCGGCTCTGTTGACGGCTTCCATCGCTTTGTGGCGCGTTTGGCAGCAGCAGGGCGGTAAAGCACCTGCGCTGTTAGCAGGCCATAGCCTGGGCGAGTATTCCGCGCTGGTGTGTGCTGGCGTAATTGATTTTGCCGATGCTGTTCGCCTGGTTGAGCTGCGCGGCAAACTGATGCAGGATGCCGTTCCGGAAGGGACTGGCGCGATGTCTGCCATTATCGGTCTGGACGATGCTTCTATTGCCAAAGCTTGTGAAGAGTCAGCGCAGGGGCAGGTTGTTTCTCCGGTGAACTTTAACTCTCCGGGCCAGGTTGTGATCGCGGGTAACAAAGACGCCGTTGAGCGTGCAGGCGCTGCGTGTAAAGCAGCGGGCGCAAAACGTGCTCTGCCATTGCCGGTTAGCGTGCCGTCCCACTGCGCGCTAATGAAACCTGCGGCGGATAAGCTGGCGGTAGCGCTGGAAAATATCACCTTTAACGCACCGGTAATTCCGGTTGTGAACAACGTTGACGTGAAGTGTGAAACCGCAGCAGACGCTATCCGTAGCGCGCTGGTACGTCAGCTCTATAGCCCTGTCCAGTGGACTAAATCCGTAGAGTTTATGGCGGCACAGGGCGTTTCCCAACTGCTGGAAGTGGGTCCGGGTAAAGTATTGACCGGGCTGACCAAACGTATTGTTGACACCATGACGGCAACGGCCATTAATGAGCCTGCAACGCTGTCAGCGGCGCTTGAACAATAAAACGAGGAAAACCATGAGTTTTGAAGGAAAAATTGCGCTGGTTACCGGCGCTAGCCGTGGTATCGGCCGCGCCATCGCAGAGACCTTAGTGGCTCGCGGGGCAAAAGTTATCGGGACTGCGACCAGCGAAAGCGGCGCGCAGGCCATCAGCGATTATCTGGGCGAAAACGGCAAAGGCTTCATGCTGAACGTGACCGACCCGGCTTCCATTGAAGCCGTGCTGGACAGCATCCGTAAAGAGTTTGGTGAAGTGGACATTCTGGTGAACAACGCCGGTATCACTCGCGATAACCTGCTGATGCGCATGAAAGAAGACGAGTGGAACGACATTGTCGAAACTAACCTGTCATCTGTTTTCCGTCTGTCAAAAGCGGTGATGCGAGCTATGATGAAAAAGCGTCATGGGCGTATTATCACTATCGGTTCTGTGGTTGGTACCATGGGAAATGCTGGTCAGGCTAACTACGCTGCGGCGAAGGCTGGTTTGATTGGCTTCAGTAAATCGCTGGCGCGCGAAGTCGCGTCTCGCGGTATTACTGTGAACGTTGTTGCTCCGGGCTTTATTGAAACGGACATGACGCGTGCGCTCTCTGATGAACAGCGTGCGGGTATTCTGGCGCAGGTTCCTGCGGGTCGCTTAGGCGACGCAAATGAAATCGCCAGTGCAGTAGCATTTTTAGCCTCTGACGAAGCTGGGTACATCTCTGGTGAGACCCTGCACGTCAACGGCGGAATGTATATGGTTTAATCACGGTGAAAAATATTTGCGTTATTTGGGCGAATGCCCGCAAAATAGCGTAAAATCGTGGTTTGACCAGCCGGGATTTGGTTGCATCTTTTTCAACATTTTATACACTACGAAAACCATCGCGAAAGCGAGTTTTGATAGGAAATTTAAGAGTATGAGCACTATCGAAGAACGCGTTAAGAAAATCATTGGCGAACAACTGGGCGTTAAGCAAGAAGAAGTAGTGAACACCGCTTCCTTCGTTGAGGACCTGGGCGCTGATTCTCTTGACACCGTTGAGCTGGTAATGGCTCTGGAAGAAGAGTTTGATACTGAGATTCCGGACGAAGAAGCTGAGAAAATCACCACCGTTCAGGCTGCCATTGATTACATCAACGGCCACCAAGCGTAAGTGAACATCTCCAGGCGGTCATTCGACCGCCTGAGTTTTATCTGAATTGTCCCACTAGTATTTTTTCCCTCCCTGGAGGACAAACGTGTCTAAGCGTCGTGTAGTTGTGACCGGACTGGGCATGTTGTCTCCTGTCGGCAATACCGTAGAGTCTACCTGGAAAGCTCTCCTTGCCGGTCAGAGTGGCATCAGCCTGATCGACCATTTCGATACTAGCGCCTACGCAACGAAATTTGCTGGCTTAGTAAAGGATTTTAACTGTGAAGACATTATCTCGCGCAAAGATCAGCGCAAGATGGATGAATTCATTCAATATGGAATTGTTGCTGGCATTCAGGCCATGCAGGATTCTGGCCTCGAAGTAACGGAAGAAAACGCGATCCGCATCGGCGCTGCAATTGGCTCTGGGATCGGTGGCCTGACGCTTATTGAAGAGAACCACTCTTCGTTAGTTAACGGTGGCCCTCGTAAAATCAGCCCGTTCTTCGTGCCTTCAACCATCGTCAATATGGTGGCAGGTCACCTGACCATCATGCTGGGTCTGCGTGGTCCGAGCATTTCCATTGCCACGGCTTGTACCTCTGGCGTACACAACATCGGCCATGCGGCACGTATCATTGCCTATGGTGATGCAGACGCAATGCTGGCAGGTGGTGCAGAAAAAGCCAGTAGCCCGCTGGGCGTTGGTGGCTTTGGCGCGGCGCGCGCACTGTCTACCCGTAACGACAACCCGCAAGCGGCAAGCCGCCCGTGGGATAAAGATCGTGACGGCTTCGTACTGGGCGACGGCGCAGGCGTCATCGTACTGGAAGAGTACGAACACGCGAAAAAACGCGGCGCGAAAATTTATGCAGAAGTTGTTGGCTTTGGTATGAGCAGCGATGCGTACCACATGACTTCTCCACCAGAAAACGGTGCAGGTGCTGCGCTGGCGATGGAAAACGCACTGCGCGATGCGGGGATTTCTGCAGGGCAGGTTGGCTACGTCAACGCCCACGGTACCTCTACACCGGCAGGCGATAAAGCTGAAACGCAGGCGGTTAAGTCTATCTTTGGTGCCGATGCAAGCCGTGTGATGGTGAGCTCAACTAAATCGATGACGGGCCATCTGTTAGGTGCGGCGGGTGCGGTAGAGTCTATCTATTCCATCCTTGCGCTGCGCGATCAGGCCGTGCCACCAACCATCAACCTCGATAACCCGGATGTTGGCTGTGACCTGGACTTCGTGCCACACGAAGCTCGTCAGGTAAGCGGTCTGGAGTATACTTTGTGTAACTCCTTCGGTTTCGGTGGTACCAACGGTTCGTTGATCTTCAAGAAGATCTAACCGTTTCTGAAAGGGCCCGCTTGCGGGCCCTTTTGCTGTTCAGAATTCCCCTCTTGTCGCCCGTAAATCCCTCTGGCAACCTTGTGTCTCCGTATCCTGAGGAATCCCTATGTATCTTATTAATGGTCAGTGGCAGGAAACGCTGCCGGCAAACGACCGGGCGATTCAGTTTGGCGACGGCTGCTTTACTACCGCCCGTGTTATTGATGGTGGGGTTCGCTTTCAGGCAAATCATCTTCGCCGCCTCCAGCAGGCCTGCGAAGCGCTGATGATAGGGCCGATTGACTGGGCCATGCTCAGTGATGAGATGGACATGCTGGCGGCCTCTGAAACCAAAGCCGTGCTCAAGGTGATTATTTCTCGCGGGGCTGGCGGGCGCGGTTACAGCGCATCGAACTGCACACAGCCTACGCGAATGCTCTCTCTGTCGCCTTACCCTGACTTTTATCCTGCCTGGCGCGAGCAGGGGATTAGGCTGGCGCTCAGTCCTGTGAAAATAGGCATTAATCCTTCCCTGGCGGGTCTTAAGCATCTTAACCGGCTTGAACAGGTTCTTATTCGTACGCATCTTGAACAGACGGCGGCCCAGGAGGCGCTGGTTCTTGACAGTCAGGGGAGCCTGGTGGAATGCTGTGCGGCTAATTTATTCTGGCGCAAAGGCTACGACGTTTATACGCCTTGTATTAACGGTGCGGGCGTGAATGGCACGATGCGCCAGCGCATCATTGCGTGCCTGACGGATTCCTCCTGGCGGCTGCATGAGGTCAGCGAAGGTCTGGAAACCCTGGCCGATGCGGATGAAGTGCTCATTTGCAATGCGCTAATGCCGGTTGTACCGGTGAACCAGGCCCAGGACTGGGATTACACATCGCGTGAACTTTACTGTTTTTTAGCCCCACTTTGTGAGTAACCGATTACCGATGAAAAAAATGTTTCGTTTCTTTCTGGTTTTGCTGATTGTGCTTGGCATCGCCGCCGGTGCAGGCATGTGGAAGGTGCGCCAGCTGGCAAAAGCGCCGTTGCCGATCAAACAGGAAACCATTTTCACCCTGAAGCAGGGCACCGGACGTTTAGCTCTGGGCACTCAGCTTTATGAAGAAAAACTGATTACACGCCCGCGTGTCTTCCAGTGGTTGCTGCGCATCGAGCCGGAGTTGGCCAAATTTAAGGCTGGCACATACCGCCTCACGCCAGGGATGACGGTCACCGATATGCTCCGCCTGCTTGCCAGTGGGAAAGAGGCGCAGTTCCCGCTGCGTTTTGTGGAAGGTATGCGCCTGAGCGATTTACTCGAGCAGCTGCGAGATGCCCCATACATCCAGCACACGCTAAAAGACGACAGCTATGCGACCGTGGCGGAGACGCTGAAATTTGAGCACCCTGAATGGGTCGAGGGCTGGTTCTACCCGGACACCTGGATGTACACCGCCCACACCACGGATGTTGCTTTGCTTAAGCGCGTGCATCAAAAAATGGTTAAAGCCGTGGCGCAGGCCTGGGAAAGCAAAGTTGATGGCTTGCCGTATAAAACCGAAAACGACCTGGTGACCATGGCCTCGATCATCGAGAAAGAGACCGCGGTCGCGGCCGAGCGTGACCAGGTGGCCTCGGTGTTTATTAACCGCCTGCGTATTGGCATGCGCCTGCAAACCGACCCCACCGTTATCTACGGGATGGGCGACAGCTATAATGGTAAGCTAACGCGCAAAGATCTTGAGACCCCCACGCCGTATAACACCTATGTGATTAGCGGCCTGCCGCCGGGCCCGATTGCGGTGCCGAGTGAAGCGTCTCTGCAAGCGGCGGCGCACCCGGCAAAAACGCCGTATCTCTATTTTGTTGCTGACGGTAAGGGTGGCCATACCTTTAGCACCAACCTCGCCAGCCATAACAAGGCGGTGCAGGTCTATATCAAAGCTCTTAAGGATAAAAATGGACAGTAAATTTATCGTCATCGAAGGCCTGGAAGGCGCCGGGAAAACCAACGCCCATAACGTTGTCGTGGCGACCTTAAAAGAGCTGGGTATCAGCGAGCTGACCTTCACGCGTGAACCCGGTGGCACACCGCTAGCCGAGCGCCTGCGTGAGTTGACGCTCAACAATGCCGGGATCGGTGATGAGAAGGTGACCGATAAAGCCGAAGTGCTGATGTTCTACGCGGCGCGCATCCAGCTGGTAGAAACGGTGATCAAACCGGCTCTGGCGCGTGGTAGCTGGGTCATCGGCGATCGCCACGATCTCTCCACCCAAGCCTATCAGGGCGGCGGGCGTCAGATTGACCAGCAGTTATTGATGGCGCTGCGCAACACCGTGCTGGGCGATTTTTATCCTGACCTGACGATTTATCTCGACGTGACGCCTGAAGTGGGGCTAACCCGCGCCCGCGCCCGGGGTGAACTTGACCGCATTGAGCAGGAATCTATCGACTTCTTTAACCGCACACGTGCGCGTTATCTGGAACTGGCAGGCCGCGACAGCCGCATTAAAACCATCGACGCAACGCAGCCGCTGGATGACGTCTCGCTGGCTGTGCGTGAGGCCGTGCTGAGCTGGTTCCGGGAGCAGCAATAGTGAAATGGTATCCGTGGCTTCGCGGCGCGTTTGAGCAGCTTATTAGCCAGTATCAGGCCGGCCGTGGGCATCATGCGCTGCTGGTTCACGCGCTGCCGGGCCTGGGGGACGACGCGTTAATCTACGCCCTGTGCCGCTGGCTGATGTGCCAAAGCCCGGAAGACAATAAAAGCTGCGGCCATTGCCATAGCTGCCAGCTGATGCAGGCGGGTACGCACCCTGACAGCTACTCCCTTGAAGTAGAAAAAGGCAAATCCAGCCTCGGGATTGATGCCGTGCGTGACATAACCGAGAAGCTTTATGGCCACGCCCAACAGGGCGGGGCGAAAGTCGTCTGGCTGAAAGATGCCGATCTGCTGACCGAGGCCGCGGCGAACGCGTTGTTGAAAACGCTGGAAGAGCCGCCAAGAAATACCTGGTTCTTTCTGAGCAGCCGCGAACCCGCGCATCTGCCCGCAACGCTGCGCAGCCGTTGCCTTTATTGGCATCTTGCGCCCCCGGATGAGCGTTTTGCTCTGGCATGGCTGGGCCGCGAGGCAACGGCCTCTGCGGAAGAGCTGCAGGCCTCGCTGCGGCTTAGCTCCGGGGCTCCTGCCGCCGCGCTGGCGCTTTTGCAGCCCGAACAGTGGAAGGCCCGGCAGCAGCTTTGCGAGAAGCTCACTCAGGCTGGGGAAGCGAACAACCTGCTGGCGCTTTTGCCGGCATTAAACCATGAGGACGCTGCCCGCCGCGTCCACTGGCTTTGCGCGCTGCTGGTTGATGCCCTCAAGTGGCAGCAGGGGGCAGGGGCGTGGCTCACCAACGCGGATATGCAGCCGCTGGTGGCAAGCCTCGGCGGACGTTATTCCCCGGCCGTGCTGCAAAGCCTGCTTCACCACTGGTTTACCTGCCGCGATGCCTTGCTTAACGTGGTCGGTGTTAACCGTGAGCTCCTGCTCACGGAAAGTCTTCTTACGTGGGAGCGTCTGGCTCAGCCCGGCGCACTGCTTCACTCACATCATCTCTAAGAGTATTACTATGTTTCTGGTCGACTCACACTGCCATCTCGATGGCCTGGATTATCAATCCCTGCACAAAAACGTTGATGACGTTCTGGAAAAAGCGGCCGCCAGGGACGTGAAGTTTTGCCTGGCTGTGGCGACTACCCTTGACGGTTATCGGGGAATGCGTGAGCTGGTCGGGGAGCGTAACAACGTGGCCTTCTCATGTGGCGTACATCCGCTGAACCAGGACGAAGAGTACGACGTTGAAGAGCTGCTCCGCCTGGCCGCCGAACCTGGCGTTATCGCGATGGGGGAAACCGGGCTGGATTACTTCTATACGCCGGAAACAAAACCGCGTCAGCAGGAATCTTTCCGGAACCATATCCGTATTGGCCGCGAGCTGAACAAGCCGGTGATCGTCCACACCCGTGATGCCCGCGCCGATACGCTGAGCATTCTGCAGGAAGAAAAAGTGACAGAGTGCGGCGGGGTACTACACTGTTTCACGGAAGACAGAGAAACGGCGGGTAAACTTCTGGATATGGGGTTTTATATCTCTTTTTCCGGGATAGTGACCTTCCGGAATGCCGAGCAGCTGCGTGACGCCGCGCGTTATGTCCCGCTGGACAGAATGCTGGTGGAAACGGACTCCCCGTATCTTGCACCGGTGCCACATCGCGGGAAAGAAAACCAGCCTGCTATGACGCGTGATGTTGCCGAATATATGGCCGTACTGAAGGGCGTTTCGCTGGAAGAACTGGCTATTGCCACCACGCAGAACTTTGCTGATTTGTTCCACGTCCCCTTATCCCGCCTGCAATCTCTCTGAAATTCATAGTTATTTTAAAGCTCGTAATTAATAGCCTAAGCGAGTAAAGTGCACCGCCATAAAATGAGCGGTGCACGCTCGTTTTGAACCATTTGTAAGCGTGTTATGTAAATTAATGAAAGTTTTTCGCGCGATCGGCTGAGAAACGTGATAGCCGTCAAACAAAGTTTTCGATATTTATTTTACTCTGCGTAATAAATAAAAGGACACTTAGATGTCCTGTTTATGAACCGGTTCTCCCCCCGGTTCGATGCGTAAATGCGTACAAAAAAAGCACAAATACTCAGGAGCACTCTCTATTATGTTTAAGAATGCATTTGCTAACCTGCAAAAGGTGGGTAAATCGCTGATGCTGCCAGTCTCCGTACTGCCTATCGCAGGTATCCTGCTGGGCGTCGGGTCTGCAAACTTCAGCTGGCTGCCGGTCGTTGTCTCTCACGTTATGGCGGAAGCGGGCGGTTCAGTCTTCGCCAACATGCCGCTTATCTTCGCTATCGGTGTGGCACTGGGCTTCACTAACAACGATGGCGTATCTGCCCTGGCGTCGGTTGTTGCCTATGGCATCATGGTGAAAACCATGGCCGTGGTCGCGCCTCTGGTCCTGCACCTGCCTGCGGAAGAAATTGCAGCTAAACACCTGGCGGATACCGGCGTGCTTGGCGGTATTATCTCCGGTGCAATTGCGGCATACATGTTCAACCGTTTCTACCGCATCAAGCTGCCTGAGTATCTGGGCTTCTTCGCCGGTAAACGCTTTGTACCGATTATCTCCGGTCTGGCGGCTATCTTCACCGGCGTAGTGCTGTCCTTCATCTGGCCACCAATCGGTACGGCTATCCAGACCTTCTCTCAGTGGGCTGCATACCAGAACCCGGTTGTTGCCTTCGGTATCTATGGCTTCATCGAGCGCTGCCTGGTACCGTTTGGTCTGCACCATATCTGGAACGTTCCATTCCAGATGCAGATCGGTGAATACACCAACGCTGCGGGCCAGGTGTTCCACGGCGACATCCCTCGCTACATGGCCGGTGACCCAACTGCGGGCAAACTGTCCGGTGGCTTCCTGTTCAAAATGTACGGCCTGCCGGCTGCGGCAATTGCTATCTGGCACTCTGCTAAACCAGAGAACCGTGCAAAAGTGGGCGGGATCATGATCTCCGCGGCGCTGACTTCGTTCCTGACCGGTATCACCGAGCCAATCGAATTCTCCTTCATGTTCGTGGCACCGATCCTGTACATCATTCACGCGATTCTGGCGGGTCTGGCATTCCCTATCTGTATCCTGCTGGGCATGCGTGACGGGACGTCCTTCTCTCACGGTCTGATTGACTTCATCGTGCTGAGCGGTAACAGCAGCAAACTGTGGCTGTTCCCAATTGTCGGTATCTGCTACGCGATCGTGTACTACACCATCTTCCGCGTACTGATTAAGGCACTGGATCTGAAAACCCCGGGTCGTGAAGACGCCACCGCAGAAACCACCGCTGGCGTAACCAGCGAAATGGCACCTGCTCTGGTTAGCGCTTTCGGCGGTAAAGAAAACATCACTAACCTCGACGCTTGTATCACCCGTCTGCGCGTTAGCGTGGCCGACGTGGCAAAAGTTGACCAGGCTGGCCTGAAAAAACTGGGCGCAGCAGGTGTGGTTGTCGCAGGTTCCGGCGTTCAGGCTATTTTCGGCACTAAGTCCGATAACCTGAAAACCGAAATGGATGAGTGGATCCGTAACAACTAAGTTTGTTCGGGGAGCGATAAGGGAGGCGAAAGCCTCCTTTTTTGTTACTGAAAAAAGACGAATTTGTTTTAAAGGCCAGCACTTAACGAAAGAAAAGCGCGCAGAAGGTTGAGTCAAGTGAGCGCCTCGCTCATACTCCCAACACCGTTTTCTCCTTCAAGGAACAGCTCATGGCCGAAGAAACTATTTTCAGTAAAATTATTCGTCGTGAAATTCCGGCGGATGTGGTTTACCAGGACGAACTGGTCACCGCGTTTCGTGATATTTCCCCTCAGGCACCCACCCACATCCTCATCATTCCAAACGTGCTTATCCCAACGGCCAATGACGTTAAAGCTGAACACGAGATTGCGCTGGGGCGGATGATGACCGTTGCAGCTAAAATTGCAGAACAGGAAGGGATTGCCGCTGACGGCTACCGCCTGATCATGAACTGCAACCGACACGGTGGGCAAGAGGTGTACCATATTCACATGCACCTGCTGGGTGGCCGTCCGCTTGGCCCAATGCTGGCGCATAAGGACTGATCCTATGTCGCGCTTTTCCCTAAGTCTGTTAGCGCTGCTGCTGGTGGCGGGCTGTAGCTCTCGCCCCGCCATTCCGGTGAACAACGACCAAACCCTGGTCATGGAATCTGCGGTGCTGGCGGCCGGGATTAGCGCGGAAAAACCGGATATCTCTCAGCAAAACGGTGCCACGGTGGCCGAGTCATCGCTGTATAATGAGCAGCATAAGCCGGTCACGCTGTACTATCGTTTCTACTGGTACGACAAAAAAGGGCTGGAAATCCACCCGCTTGAGCAAGTGCGTACCGTTACCCTCCCGGGGCAGTCTTCGCAGCGTATTGAGTCGACTGCAGCCTGGCCCGGAGCCAAAAAAGTACGTCTTTCTCTCTCTGTAAGGAGCGAATTTTGATTAGGGGACTTCATCGTTATCTGGCCGTCACTGCGGTGGCGCTGATCCTGACCGGGTGTATTAATCGCGGCGAACAGCCTGCCCCGGTTGAAGAAGCTAAACCTGGCGTAGAGCAGCCTGCACAGCCGGAGCCTACCGTGCCAACGGTACCGAACGTGCCGACGCAGCCTGGCCCTGTGGAACAACCAGAGCCTACTATTCCGCCTCAGCCTAAGGTTCGCACCTATGACTGGAACAGTGCCATGCAGCCGATGGTCAGCAAAATGCTGCAGGCTGATGGCGTGACGCCGGGTAGCGTGTTGCTGGTGGACAGCGTCAATAACCGCACCAATGGCAGCCTGCAAACCAGCAGCGCGACTGAAGCCTTGCGCGGCGCGCTGGCCAACAACAACAAGTTCACGCTGGTTTCTGCGCAGCAGCTCTCGATGGCTAAGCAGCAGCTTGGGCTTTCTCCGCAGGACAGTTTAGGTACGCGAAGCAAAGCGATTGGCATTGCGCGTAACACCGGCGCCCAGTACGTGCTTTACACCAACGCCAGCGGCAACGTGAACACGCCCACGCTGAAAATGCAGCTGATGCTGGTGCAAACCGGCGAAATCATCTGGTCGGGTAGTGGTGCTGTTCAGCAAACCAACTAAAGCATCGCTCGATGCGGCAGTGACTCGATACCTTCCGGCGGCTCAGGCCGCCGGTTGTGTTTCTGCGCTCGAGGGACTGAGCGGCACAAGCTACCGCGTAGAGACAGAAGCCGGCAGCTTTACGGCAAGAAAGCTGCCCGAACAGCGCTTGCCGGGGATTTCCCTTAGGCGGCATCATCGCGCGCTCAGGCAGTTGCCCATCGGCATCGCGCCCGAGCCCTGGTGTCTGGCGGAAGGCTGGCTGTTCACCCGCTGGCTTGACGGCGAGGTTTTGCCGAACCTGGCCCCGCTCACTGAATTAACGGGCTTATTGTATTATCTTCACCGGCAGAAACCGTTCGGCTGGCGCATAAGCCTGGTTCCGCTGCTTGAGTTTTACTGGCAGGAAAGCGACCCAAACAGGCGAACCCTGACCTGGCTGCGTGAACTAAAGCGCCTGAAGCGGCGTAAGGAGCCCAGGCCCCTGCGGCTGGCCCCTCTGCACATGGATGTTCACGCGGGAAATCTGGTGCGGCAACCAAGCAATTGCCTGGGGCTTATTGACTGGGAATACGCCGGGGATGGCGATATTGCGCTAGAGCTGGCCGCCGTGCTGGGAGCAAACGCTGTCGACAGTGAAGCGCTGCTGGAGTTGTATGCTGCCCAGGCTTCACTCAGCCTCGACGTCCTCAATCGCCAGGTTGCACGCTGGCGGCCGTGGATAACGTTACTTATGGCATCCTGGTATGAATGCCGCTGGCGGCAAACCGGGGAGCAACATTTTATTACGCTGGCAGACGACGCGTGGCGCGCGCTGCGGGCGAGCAAACATCAGGAGAGAGTATTGTGGGCCCAGTAATGTTGGATGTGGCCGGCTTCGAGCTGGATGCGGAAGAGCGTGAAATTTTGCAGCACCCGCTGGTGGGCGGTTTGATTCTTTTTACCCGTAACTACCACGACCCGGAGCAGCTTCGTGAACTGGTGCGCCAGATCCGTGAAGCTTCGCACCATCGTCTGGTTGTTGCCGTCGATCAGGAAGGCGGCCGCGTGCAGCGGTTCCGCGAAGGGTTTACCCGTCTGCCTGCGGCACAATCTTTTGCGGCACTCCGCGGCCTGGAAGAGGGCGGTAAGCTGGCGGCAGAGGCTGGCTGGCTGATGGCGAGCGAAATGATCGCCATGGATATCGACATCAGTTTTGCGCCGGTGCTGGATATCGGGCACATCAGCGCGGCCATTGGGGAACGTTCTTACCATGAAGACCCGGCCAAAGCGCTGGTAATGGCCACGCGTTTTATCGACGGGATGCATGCTGCGGGCATGAAAACCACCGGTAAACACTTCCCTGGCCACGGGGCGGTCACCGCCGACTCGCACAAAGAAACCCCGCACGACCCGCGCCCGAAGGCGGACATCCGCGAGCATGACATGCGCATTTTTGCCTCACTGATTCGCGAGAATAAGCTGGATGCCATCATGCCTGCCCACGTTATCTACGATGAAGTAGATCCGCGTCCGGCTAGCGGCTCTGAGTATTGGCTAAAAACGGTCCTGCGTGGCGAACTGGGCTTTAATGGTGTGATTTTCTCCGATGATTTGTCGATGGAAGGCGCGGCTATCATGGGCAGCTATGCCGAACGTGGTCAGGCATCGCTGGACGCCGGTTGCGATATGATCCTCGTCTGCAATAATCGTAAAGGGGCGGTGAGCGTGCTTGATAACCTGTCGCCGGTCAAAGCAGAGCGTGTTACAGGTTTGTATCATAAAGGGGCATTTACCCGCGATGAGCTGCGTTCATCCGATCGCTGGAAGCAGGTGAACCAGCAGCTGGAAGCGCTGCACGAGCAGTGGCAGGCGCAGAAGGCGGGCTAATATTCAGGTAATGAGGATGCGATGATTATCTATTTGCACGGTTTTGACTCAAACAGTCCCGGAAACCATGAAAAAGTGCTGCAGCTTCAGTTTATCGATCCCGACGTGCGGCTGATCAGCTACAGCACGCTGCATCCGAAGCACGACATGCAGCATCTGCTGAAGGAAGTCGACAAGATGCAGCAGCTTACCGACGACGAACGCCCCTTAATTTGCGGCGTGGGTCTCGGCGGGTTCTGGGCGGAGCGCATTGGTTTTCTCTGTGATATGCGGCAGGTTATTTTTAACCCGAACCTTTACCCCCATGAAAACATGGAAGGGAAGATCGACAGGCCGGAAGAGTACGCGGATATCACCACCAAGTGCGTGCCAAACTTCCGTGAGAAGAACCGCGATCGCTGCCTGGCTATTCTCTCGCGCAACGACGAAGCGCTGGACAACCGGCGCACGGCAGAAGCGCTGCATCATTACTATGAAATCGTCTGGGACGAGCAGCAAACCCACAAATTCAAAAATATCTCCCGGCATTTGCAACGCATTAAAGCCTTTAAAACCCTGGGCTAAATTTTCCCGTCATACTTCAAGCCGCAGGTGTGTTGGCTGCACCTGCTCACCCCAGTCACATAGTTAGCTATGCTCCTGGGGTTTCTCAGCTTTGCCGCCGTCCTGCAACTCGAATTATTTAGGGAAAATGTCATGGTTAGCCTCGCGCTGGCCTTTTTGTTTATCTTTTCGGCATAAAAATTGATGTACATCAATTTTGGTATGACCAATGCACCCTTCATGTTATTCTCGATAAAGTTTGGCGTTAAACGTGCAGTAACCCTTTGTTAATTAAAGGTTATTTAGATAACTTTTAATTAACAATTGGTTAATATTTTAGGGGGTCAAGTTGACTACACCATTGAAAAAAATAGTGATTGTTGGCGGCGGCGCTGGTGGTCTGGAGCTGGCGACTCAGTTGGGTAAAAAACTCGGGCGTGGCAAAAAAGCCAAAATTACTCTGGTCGACCGTAACCACAGCCACCTGTGGAAACCGCTGCTGCATGAAGTGGCCACCGGTTCGCTGGATGAAGGCGTGGATGCGCTGAGCTACCTGGCCCACGCGCGCAATCATCATTTCCAGTTCCAGCTGGGTTCCGTGGTGGATATCAACCGCGAAAGCAAAACGCTGACCATCGCCGAACTGCGCGATGAAAAGGGCGAGCTGCTGGTGCCTGAGCGCAAGCTGCCATACGACACGCTGGTGATGGCGCTGGGGAGCACCTCCAACGACTTCAACACCCCTGGCGTGAAAGAGAACTGCATCTTCCTCGACAACCCGCATCAGGCGCGTCGTTTCCATTCCGAGATGCTAAACCTGTTCCTGAAATACTCCGCCAACCTCGGCGCAAGCGGCAAGGTTAACATCGCTATCGTTGGTGGTGGCGCGACGGGCGTTGAGCTGTCTGCTGAGCTGCATAACGCCGTTAAGCAGCTGCACAGCTACGGCTACAAAGGGCTGACCAACGAAGCGCTGAACGTCACGCTGGTGGAAGCCGGGGAGCGCATTCTGCCTGCGCTGCCGCCGCGCATTTCTGCCGCCGCGCATAGCGAACTGACCAAGCTTGGCGTTCGCGTGCTGACGCAAACCATGGTGACCAGTGCCGAAGCACATGGCCTGAACACCAAAGACGGCGAGTTCATCGAAGCGGATCTGATGGTCTGGGCGGCGGGCATTAAAGCGCCAGACTTCATGAAAGATATCGGCGGCCTTGAAACTAACCGCATTAACCAGCTGGTGGTTGAGCCAACGCTGCAGACCACGCGCGACCCTGATATCTATGCTATCGGCGACTGTGCATCCTGCGCTCGCCCGGAAGGTGGTTTCGTGCCTCCTCGCGCTCAGGCCGCGCACCAGATGGCTTCCCGCGCGCTGACGAACATCCTTGCGCAGATGAAAGGCCAGCCGCTCAAAGCTTACAGCTATAAAGATCACGGCTCGCTGGTTTCATTGTCCAAATTCTCCACCGTGGGCAGCCTGATGGGTAACCTGATGCGCGGCTCGATGATGGTGGAAGGCCGCATCGCCCGCTTCGTGTACATCTCCCTGTACCGTATGCACCAGATTGCGCTGCACGGTTATTTCAAAACTGGCCTGATGATGCTGGTGGGCAGCATCAACCGCGTGATTCGTCCACGCCTGAAGCTGCACTAAGTTTTATTTCCTTCCGAAACCCGGCCCCCGAGCCGGGTTTTTTATTGCCGGGAAGCAGCATAACATTCGGCATATTCCTGGCGGATTGCTCGGAGTTGTCTTAAACACACGTTTTCACCGCACGATCCCGCACTTTTGATCCGTTGTCTGATTTCTCAATATTGTCACTGCAGTGCAAAATTAGGTTAACAACAAGGTCAGGAGGATGTCCTGTGAATAAATCAATGTTAGCGGGTATAGGTATTGGCGTGGCCGCTGCGCTGGGCGTGGCTGCGGTAGCCAGTTTGAACGTGTTTGACCGTGGTCCCCAGTATGCACAGGTGGTGTCAGCGACGCCAATCAAGGAAACGGTTAAAACACCGCGTCAGGAGTGCCGCAATGTGGCCGTGATGCACCGCAAACCTGTTCAGGATGAGAACCGTATTTTAGGTTCTGCTCTGGGCGCGGTGGCCGGGGGCGTGATTGGTCATCAGTTTGGCGGTGGACGCGGGAAGGATGTTGCCACGGTCGTGGGCGCGCTGGGCGGCGGCTACGCCGGGAACCAGGTGCAGGGCGCGATGCAGGATGGGGATACCTACACCACCACCCAGCAGCGCTGCAAGACCGTATACGACAAATCAGAAAAAATGCTCGGTTATGATGTGACCTACAAAATCGGCGATCAGCAGGGTAAAATCCGCATGGATAAAGACCCTGGCACCCAGATCCCGCTGGACAGCAAAGGCCAGTTGGTGCTGAATAAAGCCTGATATCGAGCCTTAAAACAAACCCGCCTTCCGGCGGGTTTTGTGTTTCTAGTGCTCGCCGCGCAGCGTTTGCTGCAGCGTCAATAAGACCCTGACTTCCTGAATTCTGCGGCGGGTTAAGGCGGGAATTGCCTCTGGAGCCTGCTCAAATAGCGTTTTACCAGCAAAAATAACTTCTCCGAGGCAGCGGTCGTACAGCGGCCCGCTTACATCCAGCTTTAATTCATCGTCGACGCTCAGGGTTTCATCCGCCCCGCGGCGGTCGGCGGCAATGACTCTGCCATCTTTCAGCACGATATTAATACCTTTTTGCCCCCCGGCGGGCCCGGCATATTTGTTTAGCTGCAGCACGCAGGGGATGCCGCCCATATCCCCGCGCAGCAGCGCCTGGCCCTCTGCCGTTGTAACATCGCCCGGCAAGATACCGTTGCCGAGCCGGTCTTTGGCAAGCAGTAACTCCAGCTTCAGCGCTTCGCCAGCGCCTGCCTGCACCAGCGTTTCCCGCATCATCGCCAGTACATGCGTGCCGATGTCCACGATAACGCCGTCCGGGTGTCGCAGCTCACGAGTATCGGGCTCGCCGGTGGCAAAATTCAGCGCAATGGGCTCTCCGGCGGCGTTAAACCCGCTGGGCTCCAGCAGGAATCCTTCGATACGGTCGATATCCTCAAGGCGGTCGATAAAACGTGCCGCATCGGTTCTCACCATCCAGTGATCCAGGGCGAGCACCCGCGCGGCAATGGCCGGTCGCTCAATAACGATGTCAGTTCGTCCAGCTGCTGTAACGTTGCTGCGACGGGTTTTTCCACCACGACGGGCAGCGAACTTTGCTGTAGCACCTGCTTCAGCATCGGCCAATGCTGGAGCGATGAAGTGGTGATAAACACCAGATCAAGCGGCAGCGCCAGGAGCTGGTTTAAGGAGGGGAGAAGCGTGATGGCATCAGAGCTGTAGCGTGGGGCGGGATCAAACCCGTAGCAAACCGCATCACGCCGGGAAAGCCGCTGAATCGCCGGCAGGTAAGCCGTTTCTATTACGCTGCCCACGCCAATAAACCCAACTTGCATATCATCTCCGGTCATAAGAGAGGAAAATATCCCTTATTTTTAAAAGACTATTTTGCGTGGGTCGAGGGATAAACTGTTAGGAAGGGTAAGCGTGTGAACTTGCCCGGCAACTGCCGGGCAAGGAAGAGGCTTAGAACAGCACAGAGTAGTTCATGCCGAAGGTGCGACCACGGCCTTTGTAGTTATACAGCGAAGCAGGACCGTAGCCTGGGCTGTAGTTCAGAGGCGCGCGCTGGCCCCAAAGTGTGGTGTAGTCGCGGTCCAGCAGGTTCTCAACGCTGAAGCTAAGTTTACCCACCGGGAGCTGGTAGCTGCCCAGTAAATCAACAGTGGTGTAACCCTTGAGTTCATTCCCTGCGCTATCGCTGACGTCAAACGAGGTGGTGCTTTGCACACGAAGGCTCCACGGGTCCGGCGCCCAGCCAATATAGGCGGTGGCTTTCGACGGGCTGGCGGTTTTAACGGTAACCTTCTCCCAGCTGCCGTTCACTTTTGACTCGGTTTTTAAGACGTTGAAGTTAGCCCCGGTGCTCCATTCGCTGTCAGGGAT
Source organism: Cedecea sp. B1(4) (assembly GCF_059414925.1). Lineage (NCBI taxonomy): Bacteria > Pseudomonadati > Pseudomonadota > Gammaproteobacteria > Enterobacterales > Enterobacteriaceae > Cedecea > Cedecea sp. B1(4). The sequence continues at coordinate 264,961 of NZ_JCAHMZ010000001.1, forward strand.
AAAGTAATCCACCGCGCCTTCCACGCCATAAACCCGTCGTTTATTGTCATTCACGCTAATGGTCAGGTCAGTATTCGGGACGACTTCCTTATTAGACAGCGAGTAGTAGGTGGCAATCTGCGTGCGCAGGCTGTCGCCGGTGTAGCGCCAGCCCAGCTCGTAGGAGTCAACCTTCACGCCCTGCAGTTTGCTCGCGCCGACGTTGACACTGTTGGTCAGCGGCAGGTGGCCGTTAACCGCCGCGCCATAGGTGCCACGGCCGTAGTATTTACCCGGATCAGGCAGCTCCACGCCCTGGGAGAAGTTCAGCCACGTCTGCTGGCGCTCGGTGAGGTGCATCAGCAGGCCGGCGTTGAACAGGTAGTTGTCGTAGTTGGTGGAGCCGCCAGGGATAGCATCGGCGGATTTTACTTTACCTGAGGCAATTTGCTGCTGCTGCGAGTAGCCGATGAAATCATCAATCTTGTTCTCGGTGTATTGGTAACGCACGCCGCCGCTCAGGGTAAAGATCTCGTTGATGTCATAGCTGGACTGTAGGAACGCCGCCATGTTGCTAATGTCATACGCCGGGTAACGTCCGGTGGTATAGATTTTCTGGTTATTCAGGCCGCCTGAGGCGCTGGCCTGCGCCAGATCGAAGAACATCTGGTTAGAGGTGAAGCGCTCGTGGTCCGCGTCCAGGCCGTAGGTCAGCTGCCAGCCGTCGAGCGGCTTGCTGTTGAAGGTCAGTTTCGCGCCGTACTGGTTAGTATCCTGCTGGGAAGAGGAGAATGCGGTCGCTTTTTGGCTCGCGTTTACCGTCGGGAACGGGTAGAACAGCAACGACTCATCACGGTAGTAAACTTGGCCCACCATCTCCTGGCCGAGGAAGTCGCTGTTGGAATATTGCATGCTGATCAGGTGACGTTCTGTGCCGGGGACTCGGTCAGAGTTCAGCCCTTTGCTGACGTAAGGGGTGCTTGCGCCGCTGATGGCAGAGAAGTTTTTCCCAAGGTCCAGGCCGTAATCGTCATCGCCCTGACTTTTATAATATTGGGTGACTAATTGAAGCTGCTGGTTTTCATCGATGTTCAGCGTCCCGGTGCCCATCACGTCCAGGCGGTCGGAATACTGTAACCCGGTCTGGGTGTTGTCGAGCAGGGTGGCATCACCCTTGCCGTCATACCAGCCGCCGAATTTTTGATAGGCGATCGAGGCGCGGCCAGAAATATGGTCGTTCCCGCCGGAGATGGCGCTGGCGACGCGCTCATCGTGGTCTTTGCTGCTGTTAAAGCCGCTCTTGATCCCGGTCTCAAACTCTACCTGTGTATCTTTCTGGCCTTTTTTGGTCACGATATTAATCAGCCCGCCGGTACTGCCGCCGCCGTACAGGGAGGTCGCCCCGGAAATGACTTCAATATGATCGATGTTGAACGGGTCGATAGAGTCCAGCTGGCGGCTGTCGATACGGGAAGAGTTGAGGCGTACCCCGTCAACCAGCACGACCAGCGGGCGACCACGCAGGTTCATGCCGTAGTTGGTACGGCTCTGGCTGCTGACGTCGAGGCCAGGGATCAGCTGGGCCAGCGCGTCTTTAAACTCTTTGCCGCCCTGGATCTGCTGCTCCAGTTCGGCTTTCTCGATCACCCAGGTGGTTTGGGCCATCTCGGCGACGGTGCGGTTGCTGCGGTTGGCGGAAACCACCATCGTCTCGTCACTGGTTTGCTGTGCCACTGCTGGCGCCATCATGGCGAGCAGTAACGGATTGAGCGCCCAAAGCGTTTGCTTTTTGGTTATCATCATTGTTCCTTCATACGGGCTGACAAACATCGGCCCAAATATGCTGTGTCCTCGTCATTCTTCAATTTGACGCGGGGTTAACGGTTACCCCCGTCCCGCAGCGGCCTGCGTTCCGGGGGATAAACTCAGTTAGCGCCGGGCTGCATTTCGAATGATTTTGAGGAGTAGTGAGTTAAGGACGCAGCGCTGTGCTGCGGTTTTTCCCGGCTGCCGCTGCGCCATTGGATCAGCGCGGGCGGTGTACTGAGATCGAACAAATCACGCCCCAGCGCGCGATTCAGAATTTTGGCGGAGCGCCACGCCATCAGGCTCAGCTGCGGCTCGGCAATGCCGTGGGTTTGCATGCTGGCGTTGACCGCGAAGATGTTATTTCCGGCCGGGCCGTTCCACTCCAGCGTAAAGTCGTCGCGCACTTTGAAGTTGCACTCATCCAGCATCGTCATGCGTGACATTAACGGCGAAAGCATTTGCGGCAGCGTAGGGCGGTAGCCGGTGGCGAAAATCACCACGTCGCTGTCCAGCGTGTCATAGCCCTTGTCCAGATGGTGTTCCAGCAGCAGCTGCCAGCCGTGGCCACGGCTTTCAAGGCCGGTGACCGAGCGGCTTGGCAGCAGGCGAGCATTGCGCGGCAGCCCGAGCACTTCAAAGCGGTGATACAACTCGCGGTAGATGGTCAGCAGCGAATCGGCGGTAATGCCGTCGGAGGTCATCTTCTGCTCATCGAGCATTTTCTGCCGCGCGCCTTCATTCAGGCCCACAAAGCCGGTGACGTATTCCGGCGTGAAGTATTCGTTGGCAAACGCGGCTTCATCGAGGGCGTTAAAGTTATTGCGGCGTGAAACCCAGTTCACTTCGGCAACTTCGCCCCAGGCACCACGGAACGCATTCAGGAACAGGTCGGCACCGCTTTGCCCGCCGCCAACAACCGTGACGCGTTTCCCGGCCAGATTCGGCAGGCGCAGGCTCATTTCGCTGGCGTGGAAGCAGGTCGGCGTGGCGGTTTTTACGCACGGTGGCAGGTGAGGCTGTTTGCCAATCCCGAGGCAAATGTTGCGTGCCAGCGTTTCACCCTGGCCGGTTTGCACCACAAACAGCTTGCGCTGCTCGTCGAAATCAACGCGCTCAACCGTCTGGTTAAACTGCAGGTTATTCATGCCCTCTGCGGCCCAGCGCAGGTAATCCGAAAACTCATCGCGCGAAACGGTGCGCAGTTCGGTGGTCAGAAAACGGTAGAATTTTTTACGCTTCACCAGGTAGTTCACAAAGCTGAACGGGCTGGTGGGGGCCACGGCGCTGACCAAATCTTTCAGGAACATGGTCTGCATATGGCAATCCGGCACTAACATGCCGGGGTGCCACGCAAAGTCAGGGCGGCTGTCAAAGAACTGGCTGCTAAATCCCTCTGCTTCGTGAGACAGCGCCGCAATGCTCAGGTTAAACGGGCCGATACCTACGCCAATAAAATCAACAGTGTTTGTCATAATTCAATCCCTGGTTACCAGCCACAGCGGGTTTTGCAGATCCTCGAGGTAATTCGGCAGCATGCGGCTGCCGCCGTCCTGGTCAGGCCAGGTCAGTTTTACCGGGTTCAGCACAACGCGGATGATTTGTGGCTTAAAGAGTGAGAAAAGCGCAAAACGCGCCGACATTTGCGGGTGTTCCTGCATGTAATCACTCAACACTGCGGCCAGCAGCTGATAAAAGCGTCTCTCCGGCACGCCAAGGCGGGCCATGAGCGGCGAAACAAAACGCAGCACCGTGACAAAATGGCCGGTCTGCAAATCATGAATTAAATAGTCGGCGCTCAGGCGGGCGGTTACGTCCCGCACTTCCTGAGGCAGGGAGTCCATCTCCGGGAACTCATCCTTCACCAGTCGCATATCGCCCTGAAAATCTTTCAGCAGCACACGCTGCGGCACGCCGTCTTTCATGGCGAGCGTAATATTTTGTCCGTGGGCGATCAGCGCCACGCCGTAGCGGCAGAGCAGGTGATACAGCGGCACCACCACCGCGCGGAACATTTGGGTCAGCCAGGCTTCTGCATCCAGGCCAGAGCGGGCGATATAGGCCCCAATCAGCGGCTGATTGTTCTCGTCGCACTCCATCAGGGTCGCCATCAGAATCGGCGTCTCGTCAGGCTTCAGCCAGCGGGTCGGGTTCTCGCGCCAGATAACGCCCAGCATCTCCTGGTAGCGATAGGGCGCCTGAGCCAGCGCGGCGTAGCCTGAATGAGAAACATAGCCGGCAGCCGGTTCGCCGAGGATAACCGCCCCGGTTTGCACCAGCGTGCTGTCGGTAGCGAAGACGTTTTGCAGCCAGCGGGAAGCCAGCGGCCCGGCGGCAATGTACTTGCCCGGAATACCGCGGTAGCAGGAGGTGTTGTAAATCGTCAGCGGCAGCTTGATGTCTAACCCGCCCTGGCGGCTGGCGTTGGTCAGGGTGCGCAGCGACTGTTGGGCCAGCCACTGGTCGCCAAATTCGCCGAGAGACACCATCTTGCCTTCGGCGAGATCGGCCACGAAATCCAGCGCGATCTTTTGCTGCCATTGCCACGGATGCACCGGCAGCGGCAGCCAGTTATTATCCAGGCCATTGTTCTGCCACGCCTGAGTAAAGCGGGCCAGTTCCTGCTCGTCCATCGCGGCGGCGATAAGCTGCTGAATATCCAGCTCGCTGTCGCAGCGCCAGACCATATGCTCGCGTTTAACCGCCAGCCAGTGCAGCCGGAAGGTATTGGCATACTCCGGCGCATAGCGCTCCAGCGCCTCTTTGCCCCAGCCGCGACGCCCTTTGTTAAAGGCAAATTTCGGGTGGCCGCTCAGCAGGCACTGCAGGCGGTCAGCGTCGAGATCGATCAGGTTTTCAGCGCTCATGCCGCGGCGCGCTTTCAGCAGCTGCAGGTCACCCAGCAGCGTGGCGTACAGATCCTGCATATGCTCGGCCACGGTGGCGTCGCTCATCGACAGCACCGGTTTGAGCTGCATCAGCAGCGTTTGGGCTAACACAGGCTCGTCCGCACAGCGCAGCTTTTGTGCATCAATCCACAGCCAGCCCCAGATACCGCGCTCGGCGTTAAAATGCCACTCGGCCCCGGCCAGGCTGATGCAGTAGCGATTTTCACCCAGCGATTCGGCCTGAAAAACCTGCTCGTACTCCAGCTCAGCCAGCATTTTGGCTACCAGCTGGCGGTTAACGAAATCCCAGTCCATGCGATTCATTACAGGCCTACCTCGCTAAAGAAATTATGGCGGTCCGCCATGACGAGGCGTGAACGCTTGTGCGGGAAGTCAAATTCCTTGCGCGTCACGTAGCCCGCTGGCTCCAGATGCTTGAACAAGCGCTGGTTGTCGGCGCGCGGCTCCAGCACGGTGCGCTGCGTGCGCGGCTCGTCCAGCAGAAGGTAGTGGGTTAACCCTCGCAGCCAGCTTTGCACATAGTGCGCGCCGCGCCACTGCTGCTCGCCCACCAGCAGATGCAGGCCGCGATCAAACGGCTGCCACGGGTAATGGCGGCCAATGCGATCTTCCGCTGCCCAGTAAATTTCGAAGTAACTGAACGGCTGGTCGTCAAAGCAGCCGATCAGCGGAAATGCATGTTTTCCTGTGAGCTGGCGCTCCAGATACGCGGTTTGTACCTCCAGCGAGCCGCTTTGCTCCCAGAAATAGTCCACGCGCGGATCGTTCATCCAGCGGGTAAAACGCTCGGCGTCCAGTGCCGGGTCGGCCACGCGGAAGCTCAGCGTTTTGCGAACGCGTGGATCGTAGCGACGGTAAACTTCCCCGGACGGGCGGGCAGGGCGCAGCGGGAAGTAGATCTCACGCTCGGCGTCAAACACCATTTCGCCGGAAGCGTGCTTCGCCGGAGCGCTGAGCCACAGCGGCAGCTGCCAGAAAGTCGCACGGTGAACGATGTCGCTTTTCAGCAGATCGAACAACACCAGCGCCTGCGGCTCTTCGCGCCACTCTGCGTAAGGCAGTACGATAGACGTAAGCTGCGGCGCCGCGACGAACATCTGATCCAGCGCATCGCGCAGCCAGCCTGCGGGCAGTTCGCCCGGCCAGTGCAGAACCGCGCCGCCGTCCTGGCCCCAGCTCAGATTCAGAGGCTTATTGAGTTTTTCACAGCGCAGCCCGTGGCCGCCGTGAACAATAGATGCCTGAAACATTCAGCCCTCCTGAGCCAGCAGCGGGTTTACAAAGTCGAAATAAATCACCGAAGGATCGACGATGGTGTTTTCGTTATGGTCGTGCAGGTAGCAGAAGAAGTTCCCCTTCACGTTCCAGTGCGGACTTTCCAGCACGTAGTCGAGGCAGGTTTTATGCGTCACCTCGTCACGCACGGCGCTAAGTGCGCTGCGTACACGGCTCATCAGATTCACTTCGTTATCCAGCCCCGCAGCCCCCAGCGCGGCGGTCACGGCGAAGGTCGAATTGACCAGCAGGTAGTAAGGGAAGTAGCGCAGCAGCTGTTCACGGGTGAAGACGTTTTCCGCCTGTGCTTCGCCAATCATGTCGAGCCAGCCAGCGGCATGCGGCATAAAAGCGCTGCCCTGGCAGTCGCGGTAGATAAGCCCGACCGGCAGATCCTGCTGCATCTCCACCAGAATATTTTGCTGGTGAGCGAGGAGAACCAGGCCGTAATCCGCTTCGGCGGTAAACAGCGGCTTCAGCACCTGCTGGCAATAGGCGTCGACCCAGGCGTGTGCGGCCTGTTTCGGCGTGATCCTAAGGCGAGAGCTCAGGCGGTTCACGGCGGCAACCAGCAGGGAATCTCCGCCGTCCGGGGCTGACTGAGTCAGGGAAACCAGGACATTAGTCTGGCTCTGCGGCTGCTCAACCAGCAGGTTTTCGCGCAGGGCAAACAGGCTTTCTTCCATGATGTTGCCGTGGAGATCGCGCAGTCCGGCCCAGCCGTCCTCCTGCATCACGCGGAAGGTCGGGAAGCGGGCCTGCAGCGTTTGCCAGCGGTCAGTTTGCGCCAGGCGCGCCAGGCGCATGCCGCGTTTAACTTCTTTCACTGACAGGGTGCGTACGGAGTTGGTCAGGCGTACGCTCAGGGAGAATTTGATCATGTCGCGGCTGGTGGCGCAGTAGAGCGAGCGCGATGACGTGGTCGGTAACCACGGCGCGCCGGCCTCACCTAAATCTTTCACCAAACCTTTGGCGACCAACTGCTGGCACCAGTCCTGCTCCAGCAGATAGCCAGCCTGCCACGGATGCAGCGGGAACAGCCATTGATTGTCGCTGAGCTCGCTCAGCAGCTGCGGTGCATTTTCAGCGGCAAAGCGCGTCAGGCGCTGTTGAAGATTGAGGTGCAGACTTTCACCCGCCAGGTAGCTTTTATCTACGGCGAACCAGCGCAGCGGGAAATGCGGGGCAAAGTCTGGCAGATAGCGCTCGGCTTCCTGCTGGTTAAACGGTTCGTGGGATTTCGGCGCCGGGTGGAAGGCGTGTCCCACCAGTAACGCCTGCTCGGCCTCACCAAAATTCAACGCTTTTTCGCGCAGCCCGTTCCAGTCATGACGGGCTTCAATCGCCTGCTGCGTGTGGGCATGGCTTTCCATTACGCGCTGATAAAACGCCTCGCAGCCGGTGGCTGGCAGCATCTGCTGGTGCTGGAGTTTATCGACAATCAGCTGGGAAAGGGTGGCGAAGTCTATCGCCTGGCTGCCGGTGGCATTGACCAGACGAGCCGGGAATTCGAAGCGGTGATGCTGGGTGGGGGAGAAATAGGCCACTTTGAAGTAGAGCGCCTGCTGTTCCCCCAGGGGGATAATGAGTTCGGCTGGGTGGCTGTCGGTCAGTCGCCAGTCGTTGGTTTCACGGACAAGGGAATTAAGAAAGCACTGTGCGGCCACATCCCAGGCCAGCGTTTTATTTGGCAAAGTCATCATCAAACAGTTTCCACGCGTTATGATAATGCGAATTCTGCCGATAACGTTTCTCATTATCAATAACAATTGTTAGAATAGATAAAATTAATTTTACAAATACGCACAATAACTCCACGGGTTAGCAACATTTTGACATCGCTTGAACTGGCGGATTCGCCGCAAAAATCCCTTTCCTGTTGGCAACTTGCGCTGAGCGCCGGGCTGCTTGGCGTCGGGCAAAATGGCCTGCTGGTCGCGATCCCGGTGCTGGTGATGCAGACACATCTGAGCCTGTCCGTCTGGGCGGCATTGCTAACGCTTGGGTCGATGCTGTTTTTACCGTCCTCTCCGTGGTGGGGGAAACAGATCGCGCGCCTCGGCAGTAAGCCCGTGGTGCTTTGGGCGCTGGGAGGCTATGGCGCAAGCTTTATGCTGCTGGGACTTGGCTGCCTGCTGCTGGCCGCGGATGCGGTCGCGGGTTACATCGGATTGGGCATATTGATTGTGGCGCGGATTATCTACGGGTTGACCGTGTCGGCGATGGTTCCGGCCTGCCAGGTCTGGGCGCTGCAGCGTGCCGGGGAAGGAAAGCGCATGGCGGCGCTGGCCACGATCAGCTCAGGGCTAAGCAGCGGGCGCTTGTTTGGCCCGCTTTGCGCCGCCGGCATGTTAGCGATTCATCCGCTTGCGCCGTTGGGACTTCTGATGGTCGCCCCGCTGCTGGCGCTGGTGATGCTGTTGCGTCTGCCGGGCACGCCGCCGCAGCCCGCAGCCGAGCGTAAAAGCGCTCGGCTGCGGGCGGACTGCCTGCCTTATCTGCTTTGCGCTTTGCTGCTTTCGGCCTCAGTCAGCCTGATGCAGCTGGGGCTCTCTCCGGCGCTTACCCGCCAGTTTGCCACGGATACCGCCGCGATTAGCCATCAGGTTGCCTGGCTGCTGAGCTTGGCCGCGGTGGCCTCGCTCTCCGCGCAGTTCGGCGTTCTCCGGCCACAGCGCCTGACGCCGATGGCGCTGCTGTTGAGCGCCGGGCTGATGATGATCGTTGGCCTGGCGATGATGATTTCCGTCCAGCTGTGGCTGTTTTACGTCGGCTGCGCGGTACTGTCGTTTGGGGCCGCGCTGGCGACCCCGGCCTATCAACTGCTGCTGAACGATAAACTTGCCGATGGTGCAGGGGCCGGCTGGGTGGCGACCAGCCACACTCTGGGCTACGGGCTTTGCGCCATGCTGGTGCCGCTGGTATCAAAAACCGGGGCCGAGGCGGCGCTGATTATGGTGGCCTTTTTAGCCGCCGTGTTATTTACCGTGGTGTCCGGCGTTATCTGGCGCAGCCGCCACCGTTCACGTCATTCTGTCATTTAAGCGTAAGGAAAAGTTATGGCTGGAGTTCAGGGCTATCGCCTGTTTAACGTTCAACTGGCGCGGAAAACGGCCGTGTCGCCTTCGCTGCTGAGCCTGGTATTTAGCGGGCCTGATGTGGCGCAGATGAAATGTGATTCGCCGGATCAGCGTATTAAAATGCTGTTTCCGTCCGAAGACGGAACGCCGCCGTCGCTGCCTGCCGAAGGGCAGTGGTACCAGATTGCCCAGGGGATGCCAAAAGAGAAGCGCCCGGTGATCCGCACCTATACGCTGCGCCATGTCGATCCTGCCCGTCAGGAAGTGACGGTAGAATTTGTCAGCCACGGCACTGAAGGTCCGGCCTCCGCGTGGGCGATTAATTCTGTTCCCGGCGATGCTATCCAGATTGTGGCCCCGAACGCCGCCCACCCGGAAGACAGCGGCGGCTATGAATGGACGCCGCCTGCCGGGCTGCGAAATGCGCTGATTATCGCTGATGAGACGGCTTTACCCGCCGCACGAGGCATTCTGGAAATGCTGGCTCGCCAGGCTCAGCCGCCAAAAATACAGGCCTTTTTTGAGGTGCCGGACGAAGGGGACTGCGTGGACTTAAGCGCCTATGGCTTCGCCGAGATTAACTGGCTGCCGCGCAAAACCGTCTCTGCCACCCACGGCGAATGCCTGATTCAGGCGGTAAAAATGCAGGCGAGGGTGCCGGAAAGCGGCCATCACGAAGCTGTCCAGGAAGAGGCCGAAGGCGAACTGCTGTGGGATAAAGCCACCAGCGGCAGCAACGAGTTTTACGGCTGGGTAGCGGCGGAGTCGACGGTGGTTAAGCTGCTGCGCCGCCATTTGATTGGCGAACGTGGCGTTGAGCACGAAGCCATTAACTTTATGGCCTACTGGGCGAAAGGGCGAGTGCGTTAATATACTCGTCATACTTCAAGCTGCAGGTGCGTTGCCTGCACCTGCTCACCTCTGTCACATAGTTAGCTATGCTCCTGAGGATTCCCACTCTTGACGCCTTCCTGCAACTCGAATTGTTTAGAGAATTGTTTAGAGTATAGATAAGGCGGCCATTGGCCGCCCTGGATCAGATCTTCTTCAACTGCGGCATCAACATCACCGTGGTTTTCACAATCTGCATTAACTCTTCATAGCTGGCGTTCTCGCGGGCGCTGACCGACATCCCCTGAATGATGCAGCACAGGTATTTTGCCAAGCAGCGAATGTTACGTTCCGCCGGGATCTCGCCTTTTTGCTGGCGCATTTCAAGGAAACGCACCAGCGTTTGCTCCTGCACGGCATGGCGGGCTTTAATCGTTGCGGCGATGTCTTCCGACGACGCGGCCAGCACGGATGAGGTGCAAATGATAAAGCAACCAGCGGGCGTGCTCTTATCGGTAAAACATTGCGCGACCGCGGAAAGATAGTTCTCCAGCGCGGCTTCCATGGTCTGCTCTTCACAAAACAGGCAGGCCTCGTGCTTCGCCGCAAAGCGCGCGATATAGCGATCCAGCACCGCGCGGAACAGGCCTTCTTTGTTGATGAACTCCGCGTAGAGCGTTGGGGCCTTTGCCCCGGTGGCTTCTACCAGATGCGCCATGGATGTTGCTTCATAGCCATGCTGCCAGAAGAGTGTCATGGCCTTGTCGAGTGCTGCTTCCCTGTCAAACACTTTTGGACGGCCACGGCTTTTTTTGCTGCAACTTAAAGTCTCGGTTGCCATACCTGCCGTTTAACCTCTGTCTAATTAGTGAACACTTATTATAAAAATAATCGGCGGCGGTAGCCAGTGCCACGTTATGAAAAATAATTATTTCTTATCACAATGAAAAATAGCGCTTTTTTTAATTAATTAACGGTCGTTATTAAAATGTGTTGACGTGTGACGTGGATCACGATTATGATTTAGTTATCGATCGTTAACTAATTAAGTTTAACGACCTAACATTCACCTGCTTAGGACCTGAATCATGAAAACCTTAACTACTCTGTTCGCTGCCGCCGTGATTAGCTCAATCTCATTTGCAAGCTTTGCGGCTGTAGAAGTCTCCGCTACGCCTGCCGGCCAGCAAAAAGTCGGCACCATCAGCGCCGATGCGGGCAGCAACCTCTCTTCCCTGGAAGAACAGCTGGCCGCGAAGGCCGATGCAATGGGCGCTAAATCGTTCCGTATTACCTCCGTTAACGGTCCGAACACCCTGCACGGTACTGCCGTCATCTATAAATAAGCCAGACGTTAACCCTCAATACGTTTGACCTTATTCGTTATATGCCACTGCAAGCAAAAGGCCCTGTCTTTCGACAGGGCCTTCATGCTTAAACAAAGAAGGAAAAAGCGTGGTTTTTCCTTCTTTGTGGTTATCAGCCGAAAATCAATGAATTGATTTTCCTGGTTTTTAAGATGAAAGCACATGCAAGTATGTGTCTGTCATCAGGTTTAAGCCCTGTCGAAAGACAGGGCTTTTTTTTACGCCTGAAGATTTAACTCAGATTTCGTTGTTCGACTGGTCAGCGGCATGGGCACTGACGTTGACCGGCATCCCGGAACGGTGCTCCATGGCCTGTTCCATCACCTGCGCATCGGTTTTAGGTGCGTTGCGGAACTGCGTCATCTGCTCGTTCAGTACAATCGGCAGAACTTTCGGGTCATCATCAATCGCTTTGGACAGCGGCTGGTGAACTTCAACCAGGCGAGAGCCGTCTGGCTCAACGGACGCTTTGATTGGCGTGTTGATGATACGCACTGAAGTGCCGACCGGGACCGTGTTAAACAGCGCTTTGATATCGCCGTCGCGCAGGCGGATACAGCCGGAGCTGACGCGCATACCGATACCGAAGTCGGCGTTGGTGCCGTGTAGCAGGTAAACGCCGCCGAACGCTGCCAGGCGAATCGCGTGGTGCCCCATTGGGTTATCCGGCCCGGCAGGAACCACGGCCGGGAGCTTAATGCCCTGCGCCAGGTAACGCGCGCGAATATTGGCCGTTGGTGTCCAGGTCGGGTTGGCCCGTTTGTCGGAAATCTTGGTCACCATCGTCGGGGTCAACGTGTCTCCGCCCAGTTGGCCAATGCCAATCGGGTAAACGGTGACGCTGTTTTTCCCTGCCGGGAAATAATACAGACGCAGTTCGGCGAGGTTAATCACAATCCCCTCGCGTGGGACATCTGGCAGCAGCATCTGGCGCGGGATGGTCAGCACGCTCCCGGCGCGGGGCACATAAGGATCCACGCCCGGGTTGGCCTGCAGCAACGCCAGGAAACCGACGTTGTACTTTTTGGCAATGGCCTCCAGCGAGCCGCCGTCGTTTTCAACCTGATGGAACAGGTTTTTGCCGATCAGGCGGCTGTTAGCGGCGGGAAGCGGATAATCGTTAGCGCTGGCGGGCAGCGCCATGGCCGCGGCACCCAGTAAGGCTGCGGCGGTAAACCAGCGGCGGAAAGACAAAGTATGCGATGCAAACATAGCTTAAACCCTGCGATGTAATGGCTAATTTTTGAGGCAGATAAACGCCAATTATCGCTGAGCTGCGTGTCGGGAAGTCCTGGGGATTGCAAAGAGTGTGTAAATGTCACAGAAAATTGCGCCTTACCGGGCGGTAAGGCGCAGAGGCGTCAGGCCGCGGCGTTTTCCGCCAGGCTGCGCATAAAGTTACGCACCCATTCCATGCGTGTTTTTCTGTCCTCAAGCGCCTGGAAGAACTTCAGTCGGGTAGGGCCGTCAAGGCGGTAATGCTGCGGCTGCTTCTGCAGCAGGCCAATCAGCCACACAGGATCAACGTGGTTTTTCTCCGCGAACTCGATGGTGCCGCCTTTTTCATTGCCCTCAATCTTACGCACGCCCAGCTTCTGTGCCTGCTGGCGCAGCGCGGCGATATCCAGCAGATTACGTGCCGCATCCGGCAGCAGGCCAAATCGGTCGATAAGCTCGACTTTTAGCTCGTCCAGCTCGTGCTCGCCTTTGGCGCTGGCGATGCGTTTGTAGAACGACAGGCGCGTATTGACATCGGGAATAAAATCATCCGGCAGCAGGGCGGGCATTCGCAGCTCGACCTCTGTCTGGCTGTTGGTGAGATCTTCCAGCGAGGGCTCGCGGCCCTCTTTCAGCGCATCGACGGCGTTTTCCAGCAGCTCCATGTACAGCGAGAAGCCGATAGTTTCCATCTGCCCGCTCTGATCCTCCCCCAGCAGCTCGCCCGCGCCGCGAATTTCCAGGTCGTGGGTGGCTAACGCGAACCCGGCACCTAAATCTTCCAGCGAGGCGATCGCCTCCAGGCGTTTTTGCGCGTCTGTGGTCATTGCCTTCGGGTGCGGCGTCAGCAGCCAGGCATAGGCCTGGTGGTGAGAACGCCCGACGCGGCCACGCAGCTGGTGAAGCTGCGCCAGGCCAAAGTGGTCAGCCCGCTCGATGATGATGGTATTGGCGGTCGGAATATCGATCCCGGTTTCGATGATCGTGGTGCACACCAGCACGTTAAAACGCTGGTGGTGGAAGTCGTTCATCACCCGCTCCAGCTCGCGCTCGCGCATCTGGCCGTGGCCGATGGCAATACGCGCTTCTGGCACCAGTTCAGCCAGCTTATCGGCGGCTTTCTGAATGTTTTCGACGTCGTTGAAAAGGTAATACACCTGGCCACCGCGCAGCACTTCACGCAGGATGGCTTCCCGCACCACCAGATTGTCGTACTCGCGCACGAAGGTTTTCACCGCCAGGCGGCGTGCCGGAGGCGTGGCGATAATCGACAAGTCGCGCATGCCGCTCATTGCCATATTCAGGGTTCGTGGAATAGGCGTTGCGGTCAGCGTCAGAATATCCACGTCGGCGCGCATCGCTTTAATGCGCTCTTTGTGGCGCACGCCAAAGCGGTGCTCTTCATCGACAATCAACAGCCCAAGATCGCGCCATTTCACGTCGGCCTGCAGCAGCTTGTGGGTGCCGATCAGTATATCGATTTTCCCTTCGCTGGCCTGTTCCAGAATTTGGGTCTGTTCTTTGGCGCTGCGGAAGCGGGAAAGCATTTCAATGCGCACCGGCCAGTTGGCGAAGCGGTCGCGGAAGTTGTCGTAGTGCTGCTGAGCCAGCAGGGTCGTCGGCACTAGTACCGCCACCTGTTTGTTGTTCTCCACGGCCAGGAATGCGGCACGCATCGCAACTTCGGTTTTACCGAAGCCCACGTCGCCACACACCAGCCTGTCCATCGCCAGCGGGCGACACATGTCACTCAGCACGGCATTGATGGCCTGAGCCTGGTCCGGGGTCGTTTCGAACGGGAAGCTGTCACAGAACAGCTGGTACTGCTCGCGATCGTGCTTAAAGGCAAAGCCTTCTTTGGCGGCGCGCATCGCATAGATATCCAGCAGTTCAGCGGCGACATCGCGCACTTTCTCCGCTGCTTTTTGCCGGGCGCGGGACCAGGCATCGCTGCCCAGCTTGTGCAGCGGCGCATTTTCGTCGGCACCGCCCGCGTAGCGGCTGATCAGGTGCAGGGACGAAACCGGGACGTAAAGTTTGGCGTCGCCCGCGTAGGTCAGCATCAGGTATTCGGCGGTAATGCCCCCGGCTTCCAGCGTCGTCAGCCCGGCGTAACGGCCCACGCCGTGTTCCAGGTGAACCACCGGCTGGCCCGCATGCAGCTCGGCCAGGTTGCGGATCAGCGTGTCCGGGTTAATGGTGCGGCGGCTGTCCTGGCGACGGCGGCTGACGCGCTCGCCCAGCAGGTCGCTTTCGCAAATCAGCGCCCGGTTACGCAGGGTATCAATAAAGCCGTGCTCGCTGGCGCCGATCATCAGATAGCGGCCGTTATTTTCGGCTTCTTCCAGGCGGTAAATGCGTTTGGGCGCGACTTTGATGCGCCCGAGCAGTTCGCCCAGCGCTTCACGGCGGCCTTCGCTTTCGACCGAGAAAATCACCGGCCCGGTGAAGGACTCGAGGAACTTCCGCAGGCTATCCAGCGGGGCTTTCTGCTGTGCCTGCACGGCCAGGTCCGGCAGCGCCTGGTACCCCAGGTTCACGTTGGCGGCTTTCTTCGCCAGCGAATCAGTTTTGAGCTGCACGCGCGGCCAGGCTTTCAGCTCGCTAAACAGCGAGTCTGTTTTCAGCCACAGATCTTCCGGCGGCAGAAGAGGGCGCATCGGATCCACGCCGCGATTTTCAAAGCGGGCGTTTGCGTCCAGCCAGAAGCGCTCGGCGCTGGCTTCCAGATCGCCAGTGTTCACCAGCAGCGTGTTGGCCGGGAAATAGCTAAACAGCGTTGGCAGCGGTTCGCTGAAGAACAGCGGCTGCCAGTATTCGATCCCGGCAGGCAGCGTGCCTTTGCTCACCTGCTGGTAAATATGTTCGGCGTCGCGCTTGACGTCGAACTTGTCACGCCACTGGCTGCGGAACAGCTCAATGGCGTTTTTGTCGGTCGGGAATTCATGGGCCGGCAGCAGATTGATGGCGTCCACTTCTTCCAGCGTGCGCTGAGAATCCACGTCGAAGACGCGCAGGCTGTCGATTTCATCGTCAAAGAAGTCAATGCGGTATGGCTGGGGGCTGCCCATCGGGTAGAGGTCAAGCAAGGCGCCACGGGTGGCAAATTCGCCGTGCTCCATTACCTGATCGACGCTGCGATACCCGGCCTGTTCCAGCTGTGCGCGCAGGTTATCCCGCGACAGGCGCTGGCCTTTTTTCATCACCAGCGCGTGGCCGTGCAGGTAGCTGTGCGGGCAAACGCGCTGCATCAGGGTGTTCACCGGCATGATCAGCACGCCGTGCTGCATGGTCGGCAGCTGGTAAAGCGTGGACAGGCGCGAGGAGATGATTTCCTGATGCGGCGAGAAACTGTCGTACGGCAGCGTTTCCCAGTCGGCGAGATTGACCACCAGGTTGTCGGTGAACTGGGTGATTTCATCGTGCAGGCGCAGCGCGTTCTGCATATCCGGGGCAATCAGCACCACCGGGCCGCTATGGCGTTCAACGATTTCGGCGACTTCGGTCGCGCAGGCTGAACCGGTCAGCTCGCCCAGCAGGCGTTGTTCTGCGGGTTTACTCGGTAGGTCGTAACGGGCATGTTCAGGCATGGTCAGCGCGCGTTCTCCAGAAAACCGTGTTTTCACGGTAATAATATAAATTTTCTCTACTTATTATCCGTGATGGCGGCGCGAGTGCAACCGCTGAAAATAACGATAGGTGCGGTTCAGAGCATTTGTTGTTTCTGCTGGCTGAGCTTGCGATATTGCTGGGGTGACATACCGACGTAGCGGCTGAAGGTGCTATAGAATCGGCTACTGGATCGGAACCCCGCGGTCATCGCCACATCGAGGATGGTTTTGTCGGTGTCGCTGAGCAGAGCGCGTACGTGATTAACGCGCATCACCGTAATGTACTGTTTTAACGTGAGCTGCATGACGCGCTGGAAAATACCCATTGCATAGTTGGCATTGAGTTTTACGTGATCTGCGACGTCGTTGATGGTCAGCGCCTGATCGTAATTATCGGCAATAAAGCCCAACATCTGGCTGACATAGAATTGTGCGTGACGGGAGACGCTGTTCTTGTGGGTGCGCGAGGTTTTGTTAAGCAGGATAGGCTGCCATCCCGAAAGGCTAAAGCGCTTAAGCATCAGACCAATTTCATCGATCGCCAACTGCCGGATCTGCTCGTTCGGGCTGTTGGCTTCCTGCTGCCAGCGCAGGACCTCAAAGGTGCTGAGCTGCTGAGTCTCGAGTGATGTCACCACCATGCCGTGAGTCACGTGGTTAATGAGTTCTCGATCCAGTGGCCAGGAGAGAAAGAGGTGCATCGGCAGGCTCAAAATCGCCATTTGCCGACAGTTGCCCGGGCGCGTTAACTGATGCGGCGTACAAGCCCAGAACATCGTGATATGGCCCTGTTTAATCTGTACCATTTCGTTGTTAATCAGATATTCCACATCGCCATCAAACGGCACGTTAATCTCTACCTGGCCGTGCCAGTGGCTGGCGGGCATAGCGTGCGGTCGACGTAGCTCAATATCCAGACGCTGATATTCAGAATAGAGTGACAGCGGACTGCGAGTCTGCTTCTCATCGCCGTTGCACATATGCGGGTCAGGCGGCAGAAAGGTAATTGGCTCATCGCTCATCGTCACTCCATTTCCTGAATTATCAGAATCATACTATCAATACGGATTCAGTCTCCGCCTCTTCAACAGATATTAGCCTGGCTAACAGGCCGGATACTCTGCTTTTCAGTCTATTTATTCCCAAAAACTCAGGTTTTGTAGCGATCGACATCAGATCTGAGTTTCCGGGAATGCTCAATGGGGAAGATGGAGGTTTTTGCCGGAGGCGCGTGCCACGATGAAGACGTTACCTACTGTTCTGGAGAGTGATAATGACAGCCCCAAAAATTACCTTTATCGGCGCGGGTTCGACCATCTTCGTCAAAAATATTCTGGGCGATGTTTTTCATCGCGAAGCGCTCAGGTCGGCACACATTGCGCTGATGGATATTGATGAGACGCGTCTGGAAGAGTCACACATCGTGGTGCGCAAACTGATGGATTCCGCCGGGGCATCCGGCTACATCACCTGTCACACCGATCAAAAAGCAGCGCTGCAAGGGGCGGATTTCGTGGTGGTCGCGTTCCAGATTGGCGGCTACGAGCCTTGTACCGTCACCGATTTTGAGGTTTGTAAGGGTCATGGGCTGGAGCAAACTATTGCCGATACGCTAGGCCCCGGCGGCATTATGCGCGCCCTGCGCACCATCCCGCATCTGTGGCGGATCTGCGACGATATGACCGAAGTGTGCCCGCATGCGACGATGCTCAACTACGTTAACCCGATGGCGATGAACACCTGGGCAATGTATGCCCGCTACCCGCATATCAAGCAAGTGGGCCTCTGTCATTCGGTGCAGGGCACGGCGGAAGAGTTGGCCCGTGATCTGAACATTGATCCGGCCACGCTGCGCTACCGCAGTGCCGGGATAAACCATATGGCGTTCTACCTTGAGCTGGAGCGCAAAACTGCGGAAGGGCATTACGTCAACCTCTATCCAGAACTGCTCGCAGCTTATGAAGCGGGCCAGGCCCCGAAACCGAATATTCACGGCAATGAACGCTGCCAGAATATTGTGCGCTATGAGATGTTTAAAAAGCTGGGCTATTTTGTCACCGAATCGTCAGAGCACTTTGCGGAATATACTCCGTGGTTTATCAAGCCGGGGCGTGAAGATCTGATTGAGCGCTATAAAGTGCCGCTGGATGAGTACCCGAAACGCTGTGTCGAACAGCTGGCGAACTGGCATAAAGAGCTGGAAGAGTACAAAACGGCGGAACGCATAGATATTAAGCCGTCGCGCGAGTATGCGAGCACGATTATGAATGCCATCTGGACCGGTGAGCCTAGCGTGATTTACGGCAATGTCCGTAACGACGGGCTTATCGATAACCTGCCGCAGGGGAGCTGCGTTGAGGTCGCCTGCCTGGTGGATGCCAACGGAATCCAGCCCACCAAAGTTGGCGGGCTCCCATCGCATCTGGCCGCCATGATGCAAACCAACATCAACGTGCAGACGCTGCTGACCGAGGCCATTCTGACTGAAAATCGTGACCGCGTTTACCATGCGGCGATGATGGATCCTCACACCGCGGCAGTCTTGGGCATCGAAGAGATTTATGCGCTGGTGGATGACCTGATCGCCGCGCACGGAGACTGGCTGCCAGCCTGGCTGCATCGCTAATAAAAAAACGACGCCGGGTATAAGCCCCGGCGTTGACCTTTCTAATAACAGAAGGCGGGCGCTGGTAACGGTGACCCGGTACCCTATGAGCATCTCTCTGACAACAAAACTCAGTTACGGATTCGGTGCATTTGGTAAGGATTTCGCCATCGGTATCGTCTACATGTACCTGATGTACTATTACACCGATGTCGTGGGTTTATCGGTGGGCGTGGTAGGAACCCTGTTCCTGGTGGCAAAAATCTGGAACGCGTTTAACGACCCGGTGATGGGCTGGATTGTGAACGCCACGCGTTCGCGGTGGGGCAAATTTAAGCCGTGGATCCTGCTCGGCACGCTCACGAACTCGCTGGTGCTGTTTTTACTGTTCAGCGCCCACCTTTTTGAAGGGACGACCCAGGTGGTGTTTGTCTGCGTGACCTACATCCTCTGGGGGACGACCTATACCCTGATGGATATTCCGTTCTGGTCACTGGTGCCAACCATCACGCTGGATAAGCGTGAACGCGAACAGCTGGTGCCGTTCCCGCGTTTTTTTGCGAGCCTGGCTGGATTCGTGACTGCCGGGGTAACGCTGCCGTTTGTGAACTATGTGGGTGGGGCTGACCGCGGGTTTGGTTTTCAGATGTTCACGCTGGTGCTGATCGCGTTCTTTATCGCCTCCACGATTGTCACGCTGCGTAACGTCCATGAGGTTTTCTCGTCAGACAACGAGGCCACGGCGGACAGCACCCGGCTGTCGCTGAAATCCATACTCGCCCTTATCTATAAAAATGATCAGCTTTCTTGCCTGCTGGGGATGGCGCTGGCCTATAACGTCGCCTCCAATATCATTACCGGCTTTGCCATTTACTATTTCACCTATGTCGTCGGGGATGCGGATCTGTTCCCGTACTATCTTTCCTATGCAGGGGCGGCAAACCTGCTCACCCTGGTGCTGTTCCCGCGTCTGGCGAAAGCGCTGTCCCGCCGTATCCTTTGGGCGGGGGCTTCGATTCTGCCGATGGTCAGCGGGGGCGTGCTGCTGGTGATGGCGCTGGCGGGCTCGGCTAATGTGCTGGTCATCTGCCTTGCGGGCGTATTCCTTAACGTCGGTACCGCGCTGTTCTGGGTGCTGCAGGTGATTATGGTGGCGGATACCGTTGATTACGGTGAATACAAGTTTAACGTTCGCTGCGAAAGTATTGCCTATGCGGTGCAGACGATGGTGGTGAAGGGCGGCTCGGCGTTTTCAGCCTTCTTTATCGCGGTCGTTTTAGGCGTCATTGGCTATGTGCCGAACGTCGCCCAGTCGGCTGACACAATACTCGGGATGCAGTTCATCATGATTGCGCTGCCGACGTTATTCTTTGCCATCACCCTGGTGCTCTATTTTCGCTTTTATCGTCTGAACGGCGACCGGCTTCGCAAAATCCAGATTCACCTGCTGGATAAATATCGCAAAGTGTCGTCCCCGGCAGTGCCACAGGAAACACCGGCCATGCCGATAGCCGTTACTCGTGATGTACGGGCTTAATCTACGGAAAAGCAACCCGCTCAGGCGGGTTGCTGAAGCACTTACCGGCTGGCGGCGATTTGCGCGGGAGGAGAGAAAAACAGATCGCCGAACAGCGCGACCGAAAGCTTGCGGAAACCGAGGCCAACCAGCGTACAAATGCCCAGGCTAACAAACGGGTAGACCAGCAGAATCGCCAGCACCAGCGTGTCAGAAAGCGCACCGCTGTTGATTTTAGCCAGCATGACCAGGCTTATCGCTTCGATCAAAATGCGGTGCGTGGTGTAAATGGCAATCGTATTCGAGCCCACCACGTTCAGGAAGCTGTCTTCACGAGCTTCGCGCCAGCCGTTCAGCAAATAGAACCCGCGCAGGATAGCTACGATAGACACCAGAGAAATCACCAGTGGCACGTTGACAAAGTAAAGCGCCAGCGATCCCAGGGCGATGCCTGCGCAGACAAACGGGTGTTGCGAAAAGCGGAAGTCCTTCATCCAGGCCATCAGCAAAGGGCCAAACCACGCGCCGAGGCCGTAATACACCATATTCCGCACCACGCTGTTCAGCCCCCACCACGGCAGCGGTACAAAGGCGATAACAACGTTGATGCCCATCAACGCCAGCAGCACCGTGATGCGGTAGCGGCGCAGGGCTTTAAACATCACGAAGTAAACCAGCAGGGCGTAGAGGTACCACAGGCTGGTGCTGGCCTTTGCCATGCTAAGAGCAAACTGCCCCAGTGAGTCGGCGTAGGCGGCGTTGGACGTCGGGTTACGCTCAAGATCGGGTGCCAGCCATTGGTTAAGGTGCGTCAGCGCGATCCACTGGATCAGGCCCCACAGCAGTAACACGTAAAAAATGTTCCACAGCCGCTTGTCCACGCTGTCGCGCCATTTCACTTCATGGATGTAGCGGGTGATCAGGTAGCCGGAAATAAAGAAGAATACCGGCATTCGGAAGGGGGCGAGGTAGAGATTAAGGTAAGTCCAGAGTTTGGCGACATACAGATTCAGGCCGGGCCCGAGAGATGTGAGGTGAGGGTAGAAGGTAATCACCGAATGGTAGATAACCACCAGGCAAATGCATAATCCTTTGATTTGGTTGATCCAGAGTTGCTTTTTCTTCATGCGATATCCGCGTCGTGACGGGCTCCAGTTGTCATGGGCCTGCTATCCTGGTGTCAAACCGATGCGATCTCGACCTCAATTGTCTGTTTTTGGTGCTGATTTGGTAAATTTAGGAAAAGGTGCAGGCACTTGAGATGTAACGGGAATAATTTAGTCGACGGAATTCATTTGGCCGGGGAGGTGTCGTATACTTCCCGGATCTTTGCTTAGGCAACCCGCAACAAGACGGATTTCATGTATCAACCTGTCGCGTTATTTATAGGCCTGCGCTACATGCGTGGGCGAGCAGCGGACCGCTTCGGTCGCTTTGTCTCCTGGCTGTCGACGATTGGCATCACCCTCGGGGTGATGGCGCTGGTCACGGTTCTTTCGGTGATGAATGGCTTCGAGCGTGAGCTGCAAAACAACATCCTCGGCCTGATGCCGCAGGCGTTGATCACATCACCTTCCGGCTCTATTAATCCCCAGCAACTTCCCGCTGATTCCCTGAAACTTCAGGGCGTGACGCGTATTGCGCCGCTGACTACCGGTGACGTGGTGCTGCAAAGCGCCCGCAGCGTGGGAGTGGGCGTAATGCTGGGCGTACAGCCGGACGAGAAAGATCCGCTTTCCCCGTACCTGGTAAACGTTAAGCAGGCCGATTTGGTGGCCGGGCAGTACAACGTCATCCTCGGCGAGCAGCTTGCCAGTTCTCTGGGCGTTAAGCGCGGAGAAACTATCCGTATTATGGTGCCGTCCGCCAGCCAGTTTACGCCGATGGGGCGTTTGCCGAGCCAGCGTCTGTTCACCGTGATTGGTACCTTCGCCGCCAGCAGCGAAGTGGACGGCTACCAGATGCTGGTCAACCAGCAGGACGCCTCACGCCTGATGCGTTACCCGGCGGGCAATATCACCGGCTGGCGTTTGTGGCTGGCTGAGCCGCTCAAGGTCGATGTGCTGAGCCAACAAACGCTGCCGCAGGGCACCGAATGGAAAGACTGGCGCGAGCGCAAAGGCGAGCTGTTCCAGGCCGTGCGCATGGAGAAAAACATGATGGGGCTGCTGCTGAGCCTGATCGTGGCCGTCGCCGCCTTTAATATCATTACCTCCCTTGGCCTGCTGGTGATGGAAAAGCAGGGCGAAGTGGCGATTCTGCAAACCCAGGGGCTGACCCGCCGCCAGATCATGACAGTGTTTATGGTGCAGGGCGCGGGCGCGGGCGTGATTGGCGCGCTGCTCGGGGCTTTACTCGGGGCGCTGCTTGCCAGCCAGTTGAATAATTTAATGCCGATCATCGGCATCCTGCTTGATGGCGCGGCCCTGCCGGTCGCCATCGAACCGGTACAGGTTGTGGTGATTGCCATTGTGGCGATGGCCATTGCTTTGCTGTCCACGCTTTACCCTTCGTGGCGCGCCGCCGCGACCCAACCCGCTGAGGCTTTACGTTATGAGTAATTCTGTCCTGTTGCAGTGTGACAACCTGTGCAAACGCTATCAGGAAGGCAAAGTGCAAACGGATGTGCTGCACGATGTCAGCTTCAGCATCAACGCGGGTGAACTGATGGCGATTGTCGGCAGCTCCGGCTCCGGCAAAAGTACCTTGCTGCACCTGCTGGGCGGGCTGGACACGCCGACTTCCGGCGACGTGGTATTTAACGGCCAGGCGATGAGCAAACTCTCCTCGGCGGCGAAGGCGGAGCTGCGTAACCGCGAGCTGGGCTTTATCTACCAGTTCCACCACCTGCTGCCGGACTTCACCGCGCTGGAAAACGTGGCGATGCCGCTGCTTATCGGTAAGAAAAAGCCGGAAGAAGTGCAGAAACGTGCGCTGGAGATGCTGGCCGCCGTTGGGCTGGATCACCGCAGCAGCCACCGCCCGTCGGAGCTGTCCGGCGGCGAACGTCAGCGCGTGGCGATTGCCCGTGCGCTGGTGAACAACCCACGTCTGGTGCTGGCGGATGAGCCGACCGGCAACCTCGACGCGCGCAACGCCGACAGTATTTTTGAGCTGCTGGGCGAACTGAACGTGCGCCAGGGCACCGCATTCCTGGTCGTCACCCACGATCTGCAACTGGCGAAACGCATGTCCCGCCAGCTGGAAATGCGCGATGGCCGCTTAACCAGCGATCTGACGTTGATGGGAGCGCAGTAATGGCTTCCCCGCTTTCTCTATTGATTGGTCTGCGTTTCAGCCGCGGGCGACGCCGCAGCGGCATGGTGTCGCTGATCTCGGTGATCTCCACGCTCGGCATCGCGTTGGGCGTGGCGGTGCTGATTGTCGGCCTGAGCGCGATGAACGGCTTCGAACGCGAGCTGAAAAACCGCATTCTTGCCGTGGTGCCCCACGGTGACATTGAGCCGGTGAACCAGCCCTTTACCAACTGGCAGCGGGCGCTGCCCGAGGTGGAAGGCGTCAAAGGCATCGTGGCCGCCGCGCCGTATATTCGCTTTACCGGGCTGGTGGAAAGCGGGGCGAATCTGCGCGCCGTTGAAGTAAAGGGCGTTGATCCGGTGCAGGAAACGCAGCTGAGCGCTCTGCCACAATACGTCCAGAACAATGCCTGGGCGAACTTCAAGGCCGGGCAGCAGCAAATCATCATGGGCAAAGGCGTGGCGGATGCGCTGAAGGTGAAGCAGGGCGACTGGGTGTCGATCATGATCCCCAACAACGACGGCGGCACCAAGCTGATGCAGCCCAAGCGTGTCCGACTGCAAATCGCCGGTATTCTGTCCCTGAGTGGCCAGCTGGATCACAGCCTGGCCATGGTGCCGCTGCAGGATGCTCAGGGCTACCTGGATATGGGCGATAGCGTCACCGGGATAGCCATCAAGGTGAATGACGTGTTTAACGCCCGGCAGCTGGTGCGTGACGCCGGGCTGGCAACCAATTCTTACGTGCGTATCAGCAGCTGGATTGATACCTACGGCTATATGTACCGCGACATCCAGATGATCCGCGCCATCATGTATCTGGCGATGGTGCTGGTGATCGGCGTGGCCTGCTTTAACATCGTTTCCACGCTGGTGATGGCGGTGAAAGACAAGAGCAGCGACATCGCGGTGCTGCGCACGCTGGGGGCCAAAGACGGTCTGATCCGCGCTATTTTCGTCTGGTACGGGCTACTGGCCGGGCTGCTGGGCAGCGTCAGCGGCGTGGTGGTTGGCGTGCTGGCTTCGTGGCAGCTGACCAACATTATCGGCGTGATTGAAAAACTCATCGGGCACCATTTCCTGTCCGGTGATATTTATTTCATTGATTTCTTACCTTCTGAGCTGCACTGGCTGGACGTGGTTTACGTTCTGGTGACGGCGCTGGTCCTTAGCCTTCTGGCTAGCTGGTATCCGGCCCGGCGCGCAAGCAATATCGATCCGGCAAGGGTGCTAAGCGGACAATAAATTCAATTAACTATAATTTGCCCTACATCATTCGAGCTGTGACCCGGCAGAATCCAGGCACAGCTTGAGGCGCAACGGGCATTGGGAGCAGCGATGTATTACGGATTTGATATCGGCGGCACTAAGATTGCACTCGGCGTTTACGACCAGCAGCGGCGTTTACTTTGGGAAGCCCGGGTTGCTACTCCTCATGACAGTTACGAAAATTTCCTCGACGCGGTGGTCGGGCTGGTGGCGCAGGCAGACGAGAAGTTTAACTGCCGCGGCTCGGTAGGCATTGGCATTCCGGGCATGCCGGAAACCGACGACGGCACGCTGTATGCCGCCAACGTTCCGGCTGCCAGCGGCAAACCGCTTCGCGCAGACCTGAGCGCAATGCTTGAGCGCGACGTGCGCATCGACAACGACGCCAACTGCTTCGCGCTTTCCGAAGCCTGGGACGACGAATTCCTCAACTACCCGGTGGTGATGGGTCTGATCCTCGGCACTGGCGTCGGCGGCGGCATCATCATCAACGGCAAATCTATCACCGGCCGCAGTTATATCACCGGCGAATTCGGCCATACCCGCCTGCCGGTGGACGCGCTGGAAATCCTCGGGCGTGATATCCCTTTCACCCGCTGCGGCTGCGGTAAAAACGGCTGCATTGAAAACTACCTCTCCGGGCGCGGCTTTGCCTGGCTGTGGCAGCACTTCTACCAGGAGCCGCTGGACGCGAAAGAGATCATCTCCCGCTACCGCCAGGGCGACGAGCAGGCCATCGAGCACGTGGACCGTTTCCTGGAGCTGCTGGCCGCCTGCCTCGGCAATTTATTGACCTCAATTGACCCGCATCTGGTGGTGATTGGCGGAGGATTGTCTAACTTTAGCGATATCTACGCCCAACTGCCGGAACGCTTGCCGAAGTACCTGCTGCCGGTTGCCGCAGTGCCGCGTATTGAACAGGCGCGCCACGGTGACGCAGGCGGTATGCGTGGTGCGGCATTCCTCCACTACACGGAGTAAGTCATGCTTTCTCGTCGTCAGCACCGGCTGAGCCGGTTTCGGAAGAACAAACGCCTGCTGCGCCAACGTTTGCGTCAGCGCATCTTTTTCAGAGACAGGACAGGGCCGGAAGCGATGGACAGACCAAGAGTAGTTGTACTGACCGGGGCGGGGATCTCCGCTGAATCAGGCATCCGTACCTTCAGAGCCGCTGACGGACTGTGGGAAGAGCACCGCGTCGAAGACGTGGCGACGCCGGAAGGCTTCGCCCGCGACCCGGCGCTGGTGCAGCGTTTTTATAACGACCGCCGCCGCCAGCTTCAGCAGCCGGAAATCCAGCCCAACGCCGCGCATCTGGCGCTGGCGAAGCTGGAAGAGGCGCTGGGTGACCATTTTGTGCTGGTCACCCAGAATATCGACAACCTCCACGAGCGGGCGGGCAGTAAAAACGTCATCCATATGCACGGCGAGCTGCTGAAAGTTCGCTGCGCCAGCAGCGGCCAGGTGCTGGACTGGCAGGACGATATTACCCCGGAAGACCGCTGCCACTGCTGCCAGATTTCCTCGGCATTGCGCCCGCACGTCGTCTGGTTCGGCGAAATGCCGCTGGGCATGGACGAGATTTATCAGGCGATTGCCACCGCAGATTACTTTATTGCTATCGGTACCTCCGGGCACGTTTACCCGGCGGCGGGCTTTGTGCATGAGGCCCGTTTGCAGGGGGCACACACCGTGGAGCTGAATCTGGAGCCAAGCCAGGTTGGCAGCGAGTTTGAAGAGAAGCATTACGGGCTGGCGAGTCAGGTGGTGCCGGAGTTTGTGGATAAGCTTTTGAAGGGATTGTAGTGCTTCTGAGCCCCTCATCCTAACCCTCTCCCCAAAGGGGAGAGGGAACTGGATCGAGCATAAATCAATTGTTTTCCCCCTCTCCCTTCCAGAGAGAGGGCCGGGGTGAGGGTTGGCGAAGTTTAGACCTACCGCCCCGCCTTTAACCGCTGATAATAAGACTCATACAGCGCGCTCGCGTCACCCACATCGTTCTGCCACTCGCCAGCCTTAATCACCTCTGCATCCGGGTACAGCGACTTATCTTCTGCCACATTCTTCGGCAGCAGCTTGCGGGCTTCGAGGTTTGGCGTCGGGTAGCCGATGGTTTCCGCCACCTGCTTAGCCACGTCCGGGCGCAGCAGGAAGTTGATCAGCTTCAGCGCGCCGTCGACGTTCTTCGCGTTGGCCGGAATCGACAGGTTATCCATCCAGAAAATCCCGCCTTCCTTCGGCCAGACGATCTCCAGCGGCGTCCCGGCCTGGCGAGCGACATAGGCCGAACCGTTCCACACCATACCGAGGTTCACTTCGCCTTCCATATACGGGTTGGCCGGGTTGTCGGAGTTAAATGCCGCCACGTTGGGCATCAGCTTTTGCAGCTCGTGGTACGCGGCCTCGATCTCCTTCGGATCGGTGGTATTGCCGGACAGGCCAAGCTTGCGCAGCGCCATCTGGAACACTTCGCGCGCGTCGTCGGTCAGCAGCAGGCTCTGCTTATACTCCGGCTTCCACAGGTCGGCCCAGCTGGTGACGCTCTTCGGATCGATAGCGTCGCTGTTCACGCCAATCGCCGTGGCCCCCCAGATATACGGGATGGAATAGTCGTTATTCGGGTCGAACGGCTTGTTCAGCATATCCGGGTCGAGATTTTTGAAGTTGCTGAGCTGGCTCTTGTCGATCTTCTGGATCATCCCTTCTTTGCGCATCTTCGCCACAAAGTAGGTGGATGGCACCACGAGATCATACGCGCCGTCTTTGTAGGTCTTGAGCTTGGCGTACATGGTTTCGTTCGACTCGTAGGTCGAATAAATCACCTTGATGCCAGTCTCTTTGGTGAACTGCTCCAGCAGGCCCGGCGGCACGTACTCGGTCCAGTTGTAGAAATAAAGCGTCTTGCTGTCGTCGGCATGTGCGGCGCCGAAGCTGAGCGCCAGAGCGCCCGCAGCAAGCAGGTGGCGTGGCCATTTTTTCATTTTAACGTCCCCTGAGGTTGAGTTTTATCGCGAAGAATCAGCTGGCTGGCGATCACCAGCAGCAGTGAAAGTAACAGCAGAATAGTGGCCAGGGCGTTCACTTCCGGCGAAACGCCGACCTTGACCATCGAGTAAATTTTTAGCGGCAGGATCTCGTAGCTTGGCCCGGTCACGAACGAAGACACCACCACATCGTCCATCGACAGGGTAAAGCTTAGCAGCCAGCCAGCGGCCACGGCGGGCATCGCCAGCGGCAGAATAATCTTGCGCAGAATGGTCAGCTCGCTCGCACCCAGGTCGCGCGCAGCTTCCAGCATCTTCACGTCGAACCCTTTCAGGCGCGAGTAAACGGTGACCACCACAAACGGCAGGCAGAAGGTGATGTGGGAAAACAGCAGCGACCAGAAGCCAAGCGACACGCCCAGCAGCATAAACAGCACCAGCAGCGAGATAGCCATCACGATGTCCGGGGACATCATCACCACAAACAGCATTCCGCTGACGAACGGCTTGCCGCGAAAGCGATAGCGGTACAGCGCCACAGCGGTAAGTGAGCCAATAAGCGTGGCGGCGCTGGCAGAAAACACCGCCATCGTCAGCGAATGCTTTGCGGCCTGCAGCAGGCTGTCGTTATTCATCAGCAGGCTGTACCAGTTAGTGGTGAACTCCTGCCAGTTAATGCCGAAGCGAGAGCTATTGAACGAGTTCACGATCAGGATAACGATCGGGATATACAAAAAAGCGTAAATGGCGGACATAAAGCCGCCGCGAAGCAGGCGTCCGATCATTCCAGTTCCACCTTCTTGTTAAGCAGGCGCGCCGCGCGCCAGTACACCAGCAGCATCAGGCCCATTACCAGCGTCAGCGTAATGCTCGTCGCTGCGCCAAACGGCCAGTCGCGAATGTTGAGGAACTGGCTCTTAATCACGTTGCCGATCAGCAGGTTCTTCGCGCCGCCCATCAAATCCGACACGTAGAACAGCCCCATCGCCGGCAGCATCACCAGCAGGCAGCCAGCGACAATTCCCGGCATGGTCAGCGGCAGAATAATGCGCACAAAAGTTTGCAGCTTGCTGGCGCCGAGATCCCGCGCCGCCTCAAGCAGCGGCTTGTCCAGCTTCTCAATGCTCGAGTAAAGCGGCATCACCATAAACGGCAGCAGGATATACACCAGGCCGATAATCACCGCGCTCGGAGTGAACATGATGCGGATCGGTGTGTCAATAAGCCCCAGCCACAGCAGGAACTCGTTGAGGTAGCCCTTGGTGCTGAGGAAAATCTTCAGCCCGTAAATACGGATCAGCGAGTTGGTCCAGAACGGCACAATCAGCAGGAACAGCAGCAGCGGGCGCACCTTCTCCGGCAGCCGCGCCAGGAACCAGGCGAAAGGGTAGCCGAGCACCAGGCAGGCCAGGGTGGCTATCGCCGCCATGTTCAGCGAGTGCAGCAGCACCTGGGCGTACAGCGGGTCGGCCAGCCGGGTGTAGTTATCCAGCGTAAACACCAGGCTCACGAAGTTGTCGTTATCGCGAGTCAGGAAGCTGGTGACGATGATCATCAGGTTGGGCAGGAAGACAAACAGCAGCAGCCAGCCCACCACGGTGGCAATCACCACATTCTGGAATTTACGCGAGCTCTTCATCTGCCAGCACAACCTCCCAGCTTTCTACCCAGGTCACCGCCATTTTTTGATCCAGTGTATGGTCAAAGTCCGGGTCATCTTCGTTAAAGAACTCGCTGACCATCACCATCTTGCCGTTTTCCA
Source organism: Cedecea sp. B1(4) (assembly GCF_059414925.1). NCBI lineage: Bacteria > Pseudomonadati > Pseudomonadota > Gammaproteobacteria > Enterobacterales > Enterobacteriaceae > Cedecea > Cedecea sp. B1(4). The sequence continues at coordinate 294,430 of NZ_JCAHMZ010000001.1, forward strand.
GCTCGACGGTGGACTCCAGCGTCATGCCCTTGTAGTTGCGCTCGCGCACATAGCCAATCAGGCCGTCCACTTCCCGGGCGTCGTTGACCTCTTCCACGCGCAAATCTTCCGGGCGCAGCAGCACCTTCAGGCTTTGCCCGACGGTCACCGGCTGGTTCACGAAGATATGGCATTCGCGGCCTTCCACGTTCGCCCGCACGCGCTGCTCGTCGATGCGCTCGAGCACCGTCGCGTCGAAGATATTGATCTCGCCGATAAAGCTCGCCACAAACAGGTTCTTTGGCTCTTCGTAAATTTCTCGCGGCGTGCCGTCCTGCTCAATCTTGCCGTCGCGCATCACCACGATACGGTCAGACATGGTGAGGGCTTCTTCCTGATCGTGCGTGACGAACACAAACGTAATGCCGAGCTTGCGCTGCAGGGCTTTGAGCTCGTTCTGCATCTGCTTGCGCAGCTTGTAGTCCAGCGCCGACAGCGACTCATCGAGCAGAAGCAGCCGGGGCTTGTTCACCACTGCGCGGGCAATTGCCACACGCTGCTGCTGGCCGCCGGAAAGCTGGTTTGGCTTGCGCTGGGCGAACTCTTCCAGCTGCACCATTTTCAGCGCTTCGGCCACGCGCGGGGTGATTTCCGCCGCCGGCGTTTTCTGCATCCGCAGGCCAAAGGCGACGTTTTCAAACACCGTCATGTGCGGAAACAGGGCGTAGCTCTGGAAAACGGTATTCACGTGGCGGTGCTCGGCAGGCACATGGGTGATGTCCTGATTATCGAGCGTGATTTGCCCGGCATCGACGGTTTCTAACCCGGCGATAAGGCGCAGTACGGTGGTTTTGCCGCAGCCGGAAGGGCCTAGCAGCGTCAGGAATTCACCATGATTAATGGTGAGGGAGAAGTCAGAAATTACGGATTTACCATCAAAGCGCTTGGCGACTCCCGCCAGGTTGACCAGCATGGAGTGCGAACGAGGCTGTTTTTTCAATTTTTTACGCTGTCCCATAAATGACGTATCCGGAGCGAAGGATACGGGGTTTGTGATTAACCACCTTGGGTTTTGGCACGTTGAGTAAGGGCTGGCATTCTACGGCAAAGCGGCGGGATCGCCAATCCCGATGGCCACAAAGCCTGGCCGTTATCGTCTACGGTTAAAGGTACGTTTTACCCTGGCTTTGTTACGTCCTGCGAAAACTATTTTTTTCCGTAACCGACTAAAAGTGACCTGACGCAATATTTGCCCGATGCGGCTTATTGATAATTGATGTCACAAAAAACGAGGGTGGCTAAATGGATAAATTACTTGAGCGCTTTTTGCAGTATGTCTCTCTGGACACGCAATCCAGGCCCGGCGTTAAGCAGGTGCCGAGCACCGAAGGGCAATGGAAGCTCCTGCGCCTGCTAAAAGAGCAGCTGGAACAGTTAGGGCTGGTGGACGTCACGCTCAGCGACCACGGCACGGTGATGGGCACGCTGCCATCGAACGTCGGGCACGCTGTCCCGGCCATTGGTTTTATCTCCCACGTTGACACCGCGCCGGACTTCACCGGCAAAAACGTGAACCCGCAGATCGTCGAGAACTACCGCGGCGGCGACATCGCGCTCGGCATCGGCGATGAAATTCTCTCCCCGGTAATGTTCCCGGTGCTGCACCAGCTGATGGGCCAGACGCTGATCACCACCGACGGCAAAACCCTGCTGGGCGCGGACGACAAAGCAGGCGTGGCGGAAATCATGACCGCGCTGGCGGTATTAAAAGGCAAAAACGTCCCGCACGGCGACATCCGCGTAGCCTTTACCCCGGACGAGGAAGTCGGGAAGGGCGCGCACTTCTTCGACGTCGACGCCTTTAACGCCGAATGGGCTTATACCGTGGACGGTGGCGGCGTGGGCGAGCTGGAAAGCGAGAACTTCAATGCCGCGTCCGTGACCATCAAAATCGTCGGTAACAACGTGCACCCCGGCACAGCCAAAGGGGTGATGGTGAACGCCCTGTCGCTGGCGGCGCGCATCCACGCTGAAGTCCCGGCGGACGAAAGCCCGGAATGCACCGAAGGCTACGAAGGCTTCTACCACCTGAACACCATGAAAGGCTCCGTCGACCGCGCCGAGATGCACTACATCATCCGCGACTTCGACCGCGAGCAGTTCGAAGCCCGCAAGCGCAAAATGATGGAGATCGCCAAGAAAGTCGGCAAAGGCCTGCACCCGGACTGCTATATCGAGCTGGTGATAGAAGACAGCTATTACAACATGCGCGAGAAGGTGGCCGAGCATCCTTATATTGTCGAAGTGGCCCAGCAGGCGATGCGTGACTGCGACATCGAGCCTGTCATGAAGCCGATCCGCGGCGGCACCGACGGCGCCCAGCTGTCCTTCAAAGGCCTGCCGTGCCCGAACCTGTTCACCGGCGGCTATAACTACCACGGCAAGCACGAGTTCGTGACCCTGGAAGGAATGGAGAAGGCGGTGGCGGTGATAGTGCGAATTGCTGAGCTGACGGGGAAGGCGGGGGGGACGGGCGCTTAGCGCTAGTTGAATGAAAGGGAAGGGGCTGGACGCCCCTTTTAAAAAGGGACTTATTCAGCATGAAAAATCTGTTACTTATTCTGATATTTCTAATTTCGGGCTGTGTTGGCGACCGGCTGGACTTTAGAAGCGCGGGCAGTGTTTATCAAAAGAACAGCGATGTAATTTGTATTAAGTCGAAGGAAGGTGATGTGCTTAGCTATTATCTCTTAACTTCGTCCGCAGATACATACCAGCATCCTTTGTTGTTTGAAGACCATATCGCCAAGAAATACCCGGATCATTGCTTTAACCTGACGCTTAAGAAAGATGTGACCTATAACCTGCTCTATGAAATGAATGATGTGAAGTATTGGGTTAACTTTGCGTTGGATGGTGTTGGTGGGATGAAGCAGGGGGGAATAATTTGTGAGTAGTGAGTAATGTGATGCATCACGTTATTTTCCGAGAGATTGAATATATTTTAAATAGTCGCCATAGTGGTAACCCTGAGTGTTAATATTAGATAAATCAACATTGATGGATATTATCTTCTGATGAACACTGGCTTTTGAACCATGAATGTTATGAAACTCAACAATGATAATCGTGTAAATTATCATGTTAGCAGTCAAGAAATATTATAAAGTTAACATAAATAGACAATTTGATAAACTGTGAAGATACTTTTTTATTCTAAATAAAGAGAGTGATGATCTATACATAACTAATATAATGTATTTACGTTCGTATATAGTAAATTCAAATCGATTGATAAATACTTTGCTCAGTATATTGAAGTTGATTAATATTCGTCATCCAATCAGCGCGTGTTTATAAGAAGGTATACATTGGTTGGATGTGTTATTTGTTTATGAAGCCCAGAGTGTTATTTTATTTATTTCAGTTTTCTGATTGGATATGCTCGCGCTTATTTTTGTTGATAATTTCTGGTTTTTTGGTGAGTTTGTCTGTTCTGCAGTGTTATAATTTACAAATAAAAATAAAATTAGCGCAAAAATTCCTGACAAAGAAAGAGTCCATGCAAAAGCCTTGGTCTTCTTATAAGAACTCTCACCATTCTTGACTCTTTCCCATTCGGCTTTTAGAAGCGGTTGAGAGGCATCAAGCAATTCTCTTGTTAGTTTTGATGCTTCAATATAGTTAGAAGCATTGAAATCAATCTGAATTTTATCAAAAACTTCTAAGAAGTTATCATTTATTTTTTTAAGTTTACCATCAGGATCTTGGGCATTAACTTTTGTTAGAATAGAAGCAGAGCATGTAATGAATTGCTTATGAGAACCTTCAATATCTTTTGCTTCATTTGGATTATTAATAATTCGAATAGAACTGTAATATGAAATATAGATAAGAGATGATGTCAGTCCACATATATCACTCCTGAGTCCATCTATCCATGCTTGCCTAAATTCTGAAATTTTTTGCTCTTTATTATTAATCAGGTTAAATAACGAAAAAATCCCTGCTACAAAAGCAGTAAACAATGTACAGAATATCACAATGGAATTATTCATGTTATTTCCTTATGTGCTGATAAGTTAAAATTCAGTAAGGTGGTGGAATATTTACATCGAGCTATTGACGCCATCAACATTCTATTCTTGGGAAAAAAACACTAGTAACTCTGACAACCCATCTCGATCAAGAATCTTACTTTTTTTAATGTATCTTATATTATCCCAGTCATAGTAGCTTACCATAATGCAAATTATTGTCAGTAGCTTAATGTCAGTCAGATTAATAAGTGTTTCATAAAACTCTTCTTTGTCATGAACATCTGATTTATCATCAATTAATTTTATTAATAAATAGAAGCATCTAACTAATGACATTAAATGATCATGTGAGTCCCACTGTTCTATAGCAGAGCGAATAACATCTTGACTTGATCCAGTCTCGACTAATTGCATGACATTGCTTTCAAGAAAGTTTGCTGCAAGTGGGCCATTAAATTTTTTTTTAGGTAAAGAATTTGAAATCTCATGCTCAATAAAGAAATCACTAAATCCCTTTTTCTGTAAATCGATTAAGTTATAAAACCTGCTCTCTAGTTTTTTAATGTTTTCAAGTTTTTCCTGCCTTTGAGTTTCTGTAATCAAACTTTTGTTAGCAACTTGTTGTTCATTTAGAGACTTAATAAGCAATATAATTGTTATGAATGATAACAGAGGGTTAATCACACCACCTACATAATCTCCGAATTGTCCCCATGCTTCTTTAGATACAGATAGGTGACTCAAACTTCCGAATTTATAGAAGTATAGCCCCCATACGGCTGCTATGAGAAAAGCAGCTATACTTATCGTTTTTTTCATTTAATCATTTACCTTCATAACTAGATACTTAATGGTCTCTCCACTTAAAATCTTTACCTTTTTAACTTTTATCGATAAGTAAGTATAATCTTCTTGTATTAACGCTGTATTATGATGTAAATTAGCCGAAATTTTTCTTTTTTGGGCTGCTGTAACATTAATCATCTTATCATAGAAACCAAATGCGACTGTTTTATCTTCACCGGGTAACAAAAGTCTTCCATTACCAGTTCTTGAGTTGTAACGAGTTATAGCAGCAGTAATATCAACAACGTTATTCTCAATTTCAAACTGTGTTATGTTTCTTGCTGTGTCTTGTGTTAAAGTAATTATTTTAAATTCATCACTAGGGCGTTTATAATTCAGTTCTACATTAAAACCACTTTGCAAAGTAATTTGATGCATTTCTTGCAATGGATTTCTTATTCTCTCTACTAAATCATCTTCTATTTCGGATAAAGATGCAATTATAGCTTCAGCTCTAGGTGATACTTGCTGAGACTCGATGTATAAAGCTTCAGATATAAAATACCTCATAACCTCAGAAAAGACCGTCCTACCAATTTTTGCCATTGTTTTTATATGTTCTTCATTATGAAGAATTATATCAAAATTTTGACCATAAGAACTTTTGAAACTTTGCTTGAGGATAGCTCTAATTTCATTGGCAGAGGTTCGCCGCTTAATAACTTTTTGATTTAATATTCCTTCTGCGATCAGACATGTCACCTGAGCTGTGCCGGATAGTGTATCAATAGCGTAGTCCATATCTACATCTTGTTGACCACTTTTCATTACTACATCGAAGCTAACTTTCATCATGGTTAAATAGTCCTTTCATAAGCATTTAAAGAGGCGGAAATTTATCTTAAACGACAACGGGAAAACTCATGAATATTGAGTTGATTTAATATGATGTTACTGGTTGAATTAACTTCATAATCTCCATTGAAAAATTAAGGTATGCTGGTTCTCTTGAAGTTAACACTTGTAAATTATACCGATTGAACTTAGTGTTATTGATGAATATAAATATTAGATTTATACTAACGTCTTTATTGATTAATGTATACAAAATTTGACTCTAAATCGATGGATATCCAACTACCAATATTAGTAGGCTGTGCTTGAATTAATTCAGTATGGTACGGGTAATCTATTTAACCGAGTTTTATTTACAATGGCGTAGGTGCAATTAGGATAACTTACGGATTGAAATAAATTTATTTATGATGCACAAAATTAGTAAATTTTAATGGTATGGTTTAATAGTTTTCCATTATGAGGCTTCTTTGGTTGAGTTATAGAAAAGAATGAAATAATCAAAGTGTTACAAGTTCCAGGTTTAAAGAAAAACCCTCTATGCAACCCCAGTTTTCAATTCTCACATTTCCGCGATCCCCCTCGAGTTTTTTAGGTTTCCAATAATTTTAAACCAAACCACTGTTGACTTATCCAGTATAAAAAACAGAAAGTATTACCCAGAAAGCAATCAAAGTTAACGCATGAAAAGAATTCGCCCCCGAAAGGTGCGCCAACACCAGACGAGGGCTAACCACAACGTAACTAGCTAGAGGAGTCACATTATGGCTAACGCCGATAGTAACACATTCGCGTACACGGAAATGACGAAGGATCAAACGATTATTGCTAAGGACATCGCAGCGTTATTAAAAATGCCGCTGGGCGCAAAGGACGATTTATTCCATGTGTTGGATATTTGCAGCTGCTGGATGGATGAATTAGCCGAAACACATAGCCATGCGGAATATATAGCGTTAGTGGGGCGTTTGCTGGCGGGGTTTAACGTGCTGAGGGTGGTCTTAACCCATCCGCTGCCGCAGCATCTTATTGAGCGGTTAACGGTGGAAGAGGGGCAAGCGGCGGCACCCTGCACCGTGTCGGAGGCCGATTCCGATGTGCTCTGCGAATATTGCTGCGCCGTAACCCAGGTGCTGCTGGGTCAGCAGCTGGGGCAGGCTCAACAGGTGCAGATGACGGATCTTCTCAGCCAGCTGTTCAGCCTGCTGGAAGAGAATTTAACCGCGCCGCGCTTCGTGCGCACGAAGAAAGGGCTGGCGTGGACTAACGGCGAACTAGTGCAGGGCCTGCACTAAATAAACGGCGTCCCGCCTTCGCTGTGACAAAGCACGGCGAAGGCGGGCAGAGCACCAGAGACTCAGGCCAGTAGTCCTGAAATCAGCCTCAACCTAAGACGAAAACTCATCGTCATCGTCCAAAGCTTTTGCCCGCTGCTTCATAAAAACAACTTCCTGCGGGCTGGACAGATTCACCTCATTTTTGCGCAGCAGCTTGAGGATATTAAACAGCAGTTCGCTTTTGCTGGAGCCGACCATACGTGGGCTGGCGACGTAGCCGGTCACGCTCAGGATAATGCCTTCCGGCCCCAGCTGGCTGAAGCGCACATACGGCGCAGGCGCCGGGAGGATCACCTCATAGTCCTGGTAGGCGCTGAGCAGTAAATCGCGCACCAGTTCCGGGTCAATATTGGTCGGGAAGGTCAGGGCGATGGTCACCACCCCTTGCGCGTTGCCCATCGTGGCGTTGCGCACGTTCTGGGAAATCAGCTGCGAATTGGGGACGATCATCGTCGAGCGGTCGCTGAGCTGGATCTCCGTGGCGCGCACGTTGATCCGCCGCACGTCGCCCTCAATGCCGCCGATGCCGATCATGTCGCCGACTTTGACCGGGCGTTCGGTCAGCAGGATCAGGCCGGAGATAAAGTTCTTCACAATCTCCTGCAGGCCGAAGCCGATCCCCACCGACAGGGCGCTGACAATCCAGGCCAGATTGTTCCACTGAATGCCCAGCGCGGCCAGGGTGATGAGGATCAGCAGCACGTAGCCGACGTTGGTAAACAGCGTAATCAGCGACGCGCGAATGCCGATATCGGTAATGGTTTTGGGCAGCAGCTCCTGGCTGAGCCAGCGCTGGGTCACGCGCAGAATGTACAGGCCAATCACCAGGCAAAGCACGGCGTTCAGCAGGTTGCCTGGCACGATGTGCAGCTGCTTCAGCCCGTCGCCGCTTAAAATCGTTACCAGCTTGCTGATAAGCAAGCTCGGTGTGGTGGTGCCGAAGGTTCCGTTAAACAGCGCGATGATGGTCATGAGTATCAGCGCGCATTTGGTGAAGGCAGTAAACACCACCGCCAGCTGTTCAAGGTGCCGGTCTTTAAACCGAAGCGACTTTTTCATCGCCTGGCCGGGGGCGGTGTGCGGTGAAAACACGGCGGCGAAAAAGTCGGTGGCGAAGGTCACCAGATAAAAAAACGCCACCAGCACCATACCAAACCAGATGACCTGGTAAGTCAGGTAGCGGGCGAAGGCGATGTAGCCGACCAGCAGCGAAGCCAGAATTGCCAGCGAGGCGAGCATGACCAGCAGGCAGACTAAGGCGTCGAGTCGGGAGCGCTTTTCGGCAGGCTCGCCGTTTCTTTCCAGCCGCCGGTGGGCGTGCTGCACGCGCAGCATCATGACCAGCAGCACGCTGGCCATAACGGCAGCAATCAGCCCGTTGGCGCGGATCGTGGTGCCCAGGCTGGCGCCAATCGTATTATTAATCAGGTCGAGGCAGCCAATGATCAGCCCCAGAATCGCCAGCAGTGGCGGGAAGTAACGCACGCTTTCCGCCACGCTGTCGTCGAGCTGTACCAGCCGCCACGAAGGGCGATTCAGGGACAGGAACGCGCGGCCAGCGCCATAAATCAATGAGCAGAATACGGTCAGCTGCACAAAGCCGTCGACAAAATCGCTCACCTGAGGAGAGAAGGCCGCCCCCCGGGAAAAGGCGCTTTTCACAATGGAAAGCCCCAGCGCAAAAGTAAACATGGTCCCTACCGTGCTGGCCAGCGTATTAAAGCTGCGACGCAGGCGGCCATCCGGCAACCAGGTGATGGCGATCCAGACCAGCAGCCGCTCAATCAGGTAGCAGCCAGCGAACACAATCGTGGCGGCAGCCACGAGCAGCCAGGCGGTGCCCCAGCACCACTCGGGTTCCCAGGCCGCCTGCCAGGTTTCCAGCAGTTGCTCGCCAAAGGCATTGAAGCGCTGGATATCCACGGCCTGGGTGTCGGCTTCCTGCAGCCAGAAGGTGGCGCTCAACATGCTCCCGCTGTTCGAGGCCAGCTGGGATTTAAAATAGGTGCGGCGGAGATCGTTTATCTGGATGCCCAGCGCCCGGATGTTGGTTTGCAGGCTTTGTGAGGTGCCGATGGCCTGATCAATCTGCTTTTTGTCGCTGTTCAGCGCGTTGCGCTGCTGAGACACGCTGGCGGTTTCAGTCCCTGCCGGAGCCTCAGGAGCGGGCCCCAGCACCTGGAGCTGGGCCTGAACTTTGTCGTGCATCGGCTGCAGCAGCGCGGCCAGGCTATCCACCTCCACGCCGAGCTTTTGCGTGGTGTCGAACAGCTTGATCAGCCGGCTGTCGGTGTTGGTCTGCGAAACCTGCTGCTTAATGTTGTCTATCTGCGTTTTGTATTGCTTCAACTGCCCGGCAATCTCTTTCAGGCTGGGATCCTGGTCTTCAGTTGGGGCCGCCAGGCTGCTTTGGGCTGTCAGAAACAAGCCAACAAATAACAGGCAGGTGAGGAAGAAAGTATGCAGAGTTTTGCTCATGGGATGGCGCTCGATGTCCCTATTAACGTTCCCCCCAGTATGGGCAGGCGCTGGTCAGATTGCCATTTTTTATCCCCGGCTGGCCAAAGGGGAGGGCTTCTCCCGCCAGCCTGAAAATTCTCCTTGTCCGGGGCCGGGTATACTCCGGCGTCACTTACCTTTTAAGTTGTCGTATTGCCGTGACCCTCAATTTTTTCAATAAACCCCATTAGAAAAGAATTTGCCCCCGAATGGCACGGCGTACACCAGACGGGGGCTAGCCACAGCGTCGTTCTTAGGGCGGAGAGCCCGCCCCTGAAAAGTCAGCTGTGGCTGCTGACGGCATTATGCCCGGCCATCTTTGGGCCGGAGACAATCAGGCTAGTAGGCATGCTCTTTTTTAAACCGATAATCTTTCGCCGGGGAAGAACCATTGAAAATGCCGTCGAAGTAGGAATCGGTCTCGTCGATAGCTTTCCCTTCATATTTATCCAGAAAATCATCGACCCGTTTCTTGAAGGCGGGGTTGCTAAAGTACTCTTCAATCTTGAAGGTACCGCCCACGGTATTAACCCCGAATTTGAGGTTCACTTCATTGTAGGATCCGCATGACGTGGCTATTTTCTTTTGCGCCTGACTAAAATAGGTGCCGTAGACCAGGAAACTGGGCTTATAGAAAATATTGCCGCTGTTGTCTTTAAATAAATCGTGAGTGGAATAAGCATACAGGTAATTATAGTCGGCGGTGGTCTTATTCATTTGTGCGCTAAGCCCGTCGCCAAAGCCTTTCAGGAAGGCCGCAAAAGCAGTGACATTCCCCGCGATAACGCTGCAGGCAAATTCAATCACCGTTTTTGCAATTTCAATCCCTTTGACCGACGTGTCCAGGCTTTTATCACCTGAAACCGGATCGGTAAAAAAGGCGTTGATCAGTTGCTGGGTGACTTCCTTCCACTATTTATAATTATATTTATCCGCACTGTTGGGGGCTTTTTTGTTCACCGCTGCGCTGGCCACCCCTACAAAGCGCTCCATTAATACACGGCCGGCTTCGACCTGTTTTTGTAAATTAGCCGGTGCGTCATTGAATTGGTATGTTTGATATTGCACGGCGCCATCCTGAGACAGGCCGGGGACAAGCGGGGGCTTATCACTCAGGAGCTCAGCCCCTTTCAAGCCGTGAATTTGACTAAAATATGCTTCTGCCGCGTCGATCGCTTTTTCATTGAACATAACAACGTTCTCCACAATGGATGTTTATGCTGTGTGTCAAATAAAAACGGAATATTCCATATAATATATTCATTTGACCGGATGTGTAAATAATCTAAATATATGCAATATGTTACTTGCCGTATTTAACGTTACGCTAAACACTCGATGATTATAGCAACCGGGTAAAACTGCATGGCTTTTATATGTGTCAGATGCAGATGCAGTTTGTTTTTTATTTTGTTGATATCAAATGCCATGCTGATAAAATATATAATGCGTTGATTTTTTATTTTTTAAAATAACAAGATTGATGCTGTTAATTTAATTTAAGGCAATATGTGACCAATCAAAAACAGTCCATTATTTACCGGGATTAATAATGTTTTCCTCCTGTTAGGGCTATTAAGCGCTACGCTTAACGTGTTTCGGGCCAGCCAACTTTAGTACCCGCCTGGCGGTGGTCATACTCTTGTCAGATTCGGCTGGTTTAATCGTCGCCACGGAAAAAAAGGGACATAAAATGATGAAAAAACATGTGTTGTTGACGATGGTGCTGGCAGTAATGAGCACTTCTGCCCTGGCGAAATCGACCTTAACGCTTTACACCAGCCAGCCCAATGAAGATGCGCAGACCACCGTCAGCGCCTTCGAAAAAGCGAACCCGGACATCGAAGTGAAATGGATCCGCGACGGCACCAGCAAGCTGACCGCCCGTTTACAGGCGGAAATGGCCGCCGGGGGCGCGGTACCGGACGTGCTGCTGATTGCCGACAGCGTGACCATGGAATCCCTCAAGCAGCAAAACCTGCTGGCAGCCTATAAATCGCCGGAAGCGGCGCGCTTCGACGCCCAGCTGTATGACAAAGACGGCTATTACTACGGCACCAAACTGATTACCACCGGCATTGCCTACCACAGCAAAGCCCCGGTCAAGCCCACTTCATGGCTCGATTTGCTCAAACCCGAGCTGAAGAACATGACCACGCTGCCAAGCCCGCTTTATTCCGGCGCGGCGCAGATCCATCAGGCCGCGATCATGGGTGCGCCGACGCTGGGCTGGCAATACTACGAAAAACTGAAGGCCAACGGGGCGATGCCGCAGAGCGGCAACGGCGCGGTGATGAACGCCATTGCCTCCGGCAGCAAAGCTTACGGCGTGCTGGTCGATTACATGGCGATCCGTGAGAAGGCCAAAGGCGCGCCGATTGAGTTTGCCTTCCCGACCGAGGGCGTGAGCATTGTCACCGAGCCGGTGGCGATGATGAAGGGCGCTAAAAATCCCGAAGCGGCGAAAGCATTTATCGACTTCGTGCTCTCCAAAGCGGGGCAGGAGCTGGTGCTGAAACAGGGCTACCTGCCTGCGGATGCCAGCCTGCCGGTGCCGCAGGGTTTCCCGCCGCGCGACAGCATCAAAATCATGCCGTTTGATGCCGCCAAAGCGCTGGCGGACACCGACGCCAACAAAAAGCGCTTTGCCGACCTGTTCGGTAGCCGCTGATTGATGCTCAGCCCGGCATTGTCCCGCCCTAACGACGGCAGCCTGATGAAAGGGCTGCTGCGCCTGCTTGTCGTCGTCATTGCGCTCTTAAGCCTGCTCCCCAGCCTGCAGCTGCTGATCTCCGCGTTGGTGGACTGGCGACTGGGCGGCCAAAGTAGCCTTGGCCGCGTGCTCAGCAACCCGAACACCTGGGTCGCACTATGGAATAGTGTGTATACCAGCGGCCTGGGGGCGCTGCTTTCCCTCCTGCTGGGAAGCCTGTTTGCCTTTTGCCTCGGCCTGATGAACATCCGGGGCCGTCAGGCCTGGGCGTTTCTCTTTATGCTGCCGATGATGATCCCGCCGCAGATCACGGCCCTGAGCTGGCTGCAGCTGTTCGGCCCCGGTAGCGTGCTGCTCAACAGCCTCGGCCTGGCGCCGGGGTTTGGCAGCCCCAATCCGCTTTATTCGGCAGAGGGGATCGCTTTCCTGCTCGGCATCCAGCACGCGCCGCTGGTGTTCCTGACCCTGCGCACGCAGTTGCAGAGTCTGCCGCAGGAACAGATTGAGGCGGCGAGGCTGAACGGCGCTTCTCTTTGGCGAGTTTTCATCGACATTATTCTGCCGCTGTGCCGACCCGCGCTGTGGGCCGGGGTGGCGCTGGCCTTTGTTTCCGCCCTCGGCAACTTCGGCATCCCGGCGATGCTTGGCATCCCCATTTCCTATTTTGTGTTGCCCGTGTACATCTACCAGACGCTCTCCAGCTTTGGCCCGTCGATGCTGAACGAGGTGGCCTCGCTCTCGGTGCTGATGGGCATGCTGGCCGTCGCTATTGTCACGCTGCAGGGCATTATGCAGCGGCGTTACGCTTTGCCGCTGATCGGCATGGCCGGGCGGGCGGCAAGTATTGCGACAGGGAAAGGGCGGCTGGCGGTGGAGATCCTGCTCTCGCTCGTGCTGGGCGGGGTGCTGGTGGCCCCGCTGCTGGCGCTGATCGCCACCTCGCTGGTGCCAACCCTGGGCGTGCCGCTCAACGGCGACACGCTGACGTTTGCCGCCTGGACCGGCATTTTTGATGAGCAAAGCGCCACCTGGCGGGCGCTGACCAACAGCCTGCTGCTCTCCGTCAGCGCCGCCGGGCTGCTGATGGCGCTGAGCCTGCCGCTGGCCTGGCTGCTGGTGCGCCGCCCCAGCCGGCCTTTGCGCTGGCTGCACAGCCTGATCGATATTCCCTACACGTTGCCCGGCGTGGTGCTGGCCATCGCGTGCATTCTGCTGTTTGTGCGCCCGCTGCCGCTGCTAAACGTCAGTCTCAGCGGCACGTTGACGATTATCTTCTTCGCCTACCTGGCCCGGTTTCTTACCGTCTGCCTGAAGCCGGTTCACACCAGCATGCTGCAGCTGGATCCGGCGATGGAAGAGGCCGCGAGCCTGGCAGGAGCGGACGCCTCCCAGCGGTTATGCCACATCGTGCTGCCGCTGCTGGCCTCGGCGGCCTTTGCCGGTGCGCTGCTGGTATTTCTCACGGCGGTGAACGAGCTGACTGTCTCCGCGCTGCTCTGGAGCGCCGGGAAAGAAACCCTTGGCGTGGTGGTGTTTAACCTCGACGAAAGCGGCGACAAGGTGATGGCCTCGGCGATTTCCGTGCTGGTGGTGGGGCTGGTCGCCGTGGTGATGCTGTTGCTCGGCGCGCTGGGCCGTTATTTACCGAAAGGAGTGATCCCATGGCAGAGCTAAGGCTGGACAAGCTCAGCAAATTCTTTGGCGACCAGGCCGTGGTGAAGGATCTCAGCCTGACGATCCCGTCCGGAGCGTTTACCGCCCTGCTGGGGCCGAGCGGCTGTGGCAAAACCACTACGCTGCGGATTGTGGCCGGGCTGGAGTCGCTGAGCGGCGGTCGCCTGTGGCTGGGGGATAAGCTGCTGGCCGACAGCGGCACCCACGTTCCGCCGGAACAGCGCGACATGGGCATGGTGTTTCAGTCCTACGCCCTGTGGCCGCACATGACCGTGGGGGAAAACGTCGGCTACCCGCTGAAGCTGCGCCAGATCAACGGTGCGGCGCGGCAGAAACGGGTGATGGAGGCGCTGGAAGTCGTGGAGCTTGGGGCCTATTTCGGGCGCTCGCCCCAGGAACTCAGCGGCGGGCAGCGGCAGCGGGTGGCGCTGGCGCGTTGCTTGGTCTCGGAGCCGCGCGTGGTTCTGCTCGATGAGCCGCTGGCGAACCTCGACCGCCATCTTCGCGCCACTATGGAACAGACTTTCCGCGAGTTTCATCGCCGCACGGGCGCGACGTTTGTCTACGTCACACACGACCAGGCTGAGGCGATGGCGCTCGCCAGCCATATCGCGGTGATGCACCAGGGCGAGCTGATGCAGTGGGGGACGCCGCAGCAGCTTTATCAGCAGCCGCAGAATAGCTGGGTGGCCGGGTTTATCGGCCAGGGCAGCGTGCTGTCCCTCGCCGTTTCGCCGGGCTTACAAAGTCTGGATCTCGCGGCATTGCATGGCGGCCTGGATCAACCGGGGCGCGATAAAACCGTGCCGGTGCTGGTGCGCCCGGAGCATGTACAGATCTCAGGCAGTGGGCCGGTGGCCAGCGTCGAAAGCTGTATTTATCAGGGAGAACGCTATCTGCTGGAGCTACGTTTGCAGGACGGGCAGGCGCTGAGCGCGTTTCATTCTGTGCCACTGGCGGTTCGGCAGACCGTGAATGTGCGGCTGTTACAGGGCTGGCGGCTGGATGCGGCGTGAGAAACACGCTGTTGGCAGGAATATCCCGCCTTCACCGCGATAAAACGGCGAAGGCGGGGCAGGGCTTTAGTCTTCGAAGAACCAGTAGCCGCTGTTCACCAGCGCGGCTAACGTGGCGAGGAAGGAAGGATCTTCCAGCGCATCGCCAAACTTCTCTGCGTCCAGCTTAATGTGGCTGGCCAACGCTTCGACTGCCGGGCGGTGCGGGCTGTCGAGCTTCTCGCCGTTCACGTACACCTCTCCGGCCACGCGGAGCACGCGTAGGCCACCCAGGCGTACCAGCGAGTCACCCTGCTGCAGCGCGTCGTAGATCTCATCCGGCTGATAAGGCGGCTCCGGCGGCGCAACGTCCAGCTCGTGGCGGGACTGGGTAATAAACTCGCCAAACCAACTGTGGAAGGTCTCCGGCTGGTTAACGATGTCCAGCATCATCTCGCGCAGCTTGTCGATTTCCTGCGGCAGAATATCCGCCGGGTGCTGGCGCTCAGGCACGTCCGGGTCGGTATAGCGTAACCCGCCCAGCTCGCGCTGCAGCACGTAGTCGGCAAAGCCGCTGATCAGCTCGCGGCCGCTTGGGGCGCGGAAGCCGACGGAATAGTTCAGCGCGTTTTCCAGCGAGTAGCCTTCGTGCGGGAAGCCCGGCGGAATATACAGAATGTCGCCCGGCTCCATCTCTTCGTCGATGATGGCGTCGAACGGCTCAACTTGGAGCAGGTCCGGGTGCGGGCAGTGCTGCTTCATGGCGACTTTCTCGCCTACTCGCCAGCGGCGTCGGCCCACGCCCTGGATAATAAACACGTCGTACTGATCAAGGTGCGGGCCTACGCCGCCGCCTGGCACAGAGAAGGAGATCATCAGGTCGTCAATGCGCCAGTCGGGCAGGGCGCGGAAGGGGCGCATCAGGGCGCTGGAAGGTTCATGCCAGTTGTTCACGGCCTGCACCAGCAGCGACCAGTTGTTCTCGCCGAGGTGATCGTAGCTCTGGAACGGGCCGTGGCTGACCTGCCATTTGCCGCCCTGGTGGCTCACGAGGCGGCTGTCCACCTCGCTTTCCATGGCAAGTCCGGCCAGCTCATCCGGTGAAATAGGGTCGATGAAGTTTTTAAAGCCGCGCTTCAGTACCACAGGGCGTTTTTGCCAGTAGCGTGCAATAAAGTCGGGCCAGTTTAAATCCAGGTGATAATCCATATTATTGTCTTCCTGCAGATGGAGGAGCCTGACACGGATTATAACGGATGGCGAGCCGGGTTACGGGACTATTTCACCCTTCATTCTGTTCCGGCTGCTGGCGGGCAAAAATCACTTCCATGCGCGCGCCGCCCAGAATACTGGCACTGGTCTGGATCTCGCCGTTGTACTGCTCGACAATTTCTCGGGCAACCGACAGCCCGACGCCCTGCCCAGGCCTCAGCGTATCGGCCCGCTGGCCGCGATCGAAGACCATCGCACGTTTGCTTTCCGGGATGCCGGGGCCGTCGTCTTCTACGATCAGGTGCAGCGCATCGTCGGTCTGGCGGGCGGTCACTTCCACAAATTCGAGGCAGTATTTACAGGCGTTATCCAGCAGGTTGCCCATCACTTCCATAAAGTCATTTTGCTCGCCGATAAAGGTGATTTCCGGTGAGACGTCCAGCGTGATGTTCACCCCTTTGCGCTGGTAAACCTTGTTCAGCGCCGAGCACAGGTTGTCCAGCAGCGGGGCCACGGAATGCAGCTCCCGACTGAGCAGGGTACTGTTACCGCGCATGCTGGCGCGATGCAGGTAGTAGCCAATCTGCTGCGAGATGCGGCTGATCTGCTCCAGCATCACCGGCTCGGCCTGCTCGACGTTCAGCTTGTCGGTGCGCAGAGAACGCAGGGTCGATTGTATGACGGCGAGCGGGGTCTTCAGGCTATGCGTTAAGTCTGTCAGCGTGGTCCGGTACTTGTCGTGCCGGTCACGCTCGGTGCGCAGCAGTTGGTTGAGGTTACGCACCAGACTGGTCAGCTCGCGGGTGGTGTCCGGGTTCAGGCTGTCGCGGTCGTGTTTCTCCAGCTCGCGCACTTCCTGCGCCAGCTCCTGAATCGGGCGCAGGCTCCACCAGGCGGCCAGCCACAGCAGCGGGACTACCAGCAGCAGGTTGGCCAGCAGAACGTAAATAAACCAGCTCCACACCATGTACGAGCGTTTCAGCTCGATAGGAATGGTGTCCACCACCACCACGGTTAGCGCCGGCATGTGCGCCGTCGCCGGGTAGAGATTGACCGCCACCGAGTGAGTCATCTCGTAGCCGTCGTCGCTCTCGTCGTCGTGCATGTCTTTCAGCTGGGCGAGGCGATCTTTGTCGTTGTCCAGCAGGGCGGTACTGGTGGCATAGTCAGCCTCCAGCTCGTGGAAACCGTTCCCGGTCAGCCACTCTTTCTGGATCTGCTGCACCACGTCCGGGACGTTACGCTGCATCCACAGCAGTTTGCCGTGTTCGTCGTAAATCAGCGCCATGGTCGGGCTTTGGATGCTGATGTTGTCGGGCAAGTCCACCTGCAGCTTGCCGTCCTTCCAACTGGACAGCGTATAGAACAGGTTACTTTCCCCGCGCAGCAGGCGGAAGGTGGTTTTATCGAAGCTGACGCTGTAGCCAACCAGCGCCACCAGGCCGTAAGCCAGGGAAAGCACCATCACAACCGCGGCGGTAGCCAGTAAGAAACGAACCCGCAGCGACAGCGGCAGGATATGGCGAAAAATATTCAGCATTTAGTGAAGATCGAACCTGTAGCCCTGCCCGCGCACGGTGGTGATCACTTCCTGCGGGTATTCAGCCTGAATTTTTTTACGTAAACGGCCCATCAGCACGTCAATAGTGTGGCTTTCGCGCAGCTCGGCGTCCGGGTAGAGCTGCAGCATCAGCGAGTCTTTGCTGACCACCTTCCCGGCGTTGCGGATGATGGTTTCCATGATGGTGTATTCAAACGCGGTGAGCTTGATCAGGTTGTCGTTGATCGACAGCTCGCGGCGGGATAAATCGACCTGAAACGGCGGCAGGGAAATCACCTGCGAAGCCAGACCGCTGTTACGACGCATCAGCGCCTGCATACGGGCGACCACTTCTTCCAGATGGAAAGGTTTAGTGACGTAGTCATCGGCCCCGGCGCCCAGAACTTCAACTTTGTCCTGCCAGCCTTCACGGGCGGTTAATACCATGATGGGAATGGTTACGTCATGGCTGCGCCAGCGGCGGATCAGGCTCATGCCGTCTTCATCCGGCAGGCCTAAGTCAACAATTGCGATGTCCGGGGTATGTTCATTCAGGAAATAGTCTGCCTCTTTGGCATCCTCGGCCGCATCCACCTGGTGGCCTGCTTCACGCAGCTGCACCTTAAGGTGATGACGCAGCAGGGCATTATCTTCCACGACCAGTACGCGCATTGTATTTCCTCAATCCATTCATAGTATTGATAGTTTAGCGCTAATTATTAATGACAGGAAATAAACCTCGTATAAACAATGCCCTTATGGAGATTAACGCTGAGTCAACAATCCCATTCGGCTGGAGGCCCTTAGCCTAACCCTCTCCCAGAGGGAGAGGGGATAAAAAAGACACTTTGTCACTTGTTTTCCCCCGCGCCCCTCTGAGGAGAGGCCGGGGTGAGGGGCAAAATGCAGGCAAAAAAAAGCCCTCCGAAGAGGGCCTCTTTCATTACTTCAGCTCGTCAACCATGGTTATGGCGCGGCCAATATAGTTGGCAGGCGTCATGGCTTTCAGGCGAGTTTTTTCTTCTTCCGGCAGCTCAAGGCTGTCGATGAACTGTTTCATGCCTTCGGCGTCAACGCGCTTGCCGCGGGTCAGCTCTTTCAGCTTCTCGTAAGGCTTTTCGATGCCGTAGCGGCGCATCAGGGTCTGAATCGGCTCAGCCAGCACTTCCCAGTTGTGATCCAACTCGTCCAGCAGGCGGTCGCGGTTCACTTCCAGCTTGCTCACGCCCTTCAGGGTGGATTGATAGGCGATCAACGCATAGCCGATACCGACGCCCAGGTTACGCAGCACGGTGGAGTCGGTCAGGTCACGCTGCCAGCGGGATACCGGCAGTTTGCTTGCCAGGTGCTGCAGCATGGCGTTGGACAGGCCGAGGTTGCCTTCGGAGTTTTCGAAGTCAATCGGGTTCACCTTGTGCGGCATGGTGGAGGAGCCAATTTCACCGGCGATAGTTTTCTGCTTGAAGTGGTTCAGGGCGATGTAGCCCCACACGTCGCGGTCGAAGTCGATCAGGATGGTGTTGAAGCGCGCGATGCAGTCAAACAGCTCGGCGATGTAGTCGTGCGGCTCGATCTGGGTGGTGTACGGGTTCCACTGGATGCCCAGAGAAGTCACGAACTCTTCGCTGAACTGGTGCCAGTCCACTTCCGGGTAAGCGGCGATGTGGGCGTTGTAGTTGCCGACCGCGCCGTTGATTTTGCCGAGGATTTCAACGTTGCCGAGCTGGCGGAACTGGCGCTCCATGCGGTAAGCGACGTTTGCCATCTCTTTCCCCATGGTGGATGGAGTCGCCGGCTGGCCGTGGGTACGGGACAGCAGCGGGATGTCGCGGTACTGAACCGCCAGATCTTTCACAGCAATGATGATTTTACGCCAGTACGGCAGCACCACGTCTTTACGCGCGGTGTCGAGCATCAGCGCGTGAGACAGGTTGTTGATGTCTTCGGAAGTACAGGCGAAGTGAATAAATTCGGACACCGCGTGGAGGGCAGGGATCGCTTCCACTTTCTCTTTCAGGAAGTATTCCACCGCTTTCACGTCGTGGTTGGTGGTGCGCTCGATGGTTTTGATGCGCGCGGCGTCAGCCTCGCTGAACTCGGCGACGATTTTATCAAGGTAACCGTTTGCGTCCGCATCAAAAGCAGGAACTTCCTTGATCGCTGCGTGCGCGGCCAGCTTTTGCAGCCAACGTACTTCGACCTGTACGCGGAATTTCAGCAGACCGAATTCGCTGAAAATAGCGCGCAGAGCGCTGACTTTGTCGCCGTAGCGCCCGTCAACGGGGGAAACGGCGGTCAGTGAGGATAATTCCATAACAACTCCTGAGAGGTTAACAATGAGCAAGAATTTGTTTGGCCTGATCGGTCAGGCGACGACGAGAAAACATTAACTGCAGGCGGCCACCGCCAACCTGATGCCACAGCACGGCGGCACGGATCCCGGCCAGCAGCGCCGCGCGCACTTTACTTTGCACCTGCGGGCTTTGCAGCACGGCAGGGGAACCCGTGACCTGAATACGCGGGCCAAGCGGGCTGATGACATCCACGTAGATCCCGGCCATGGCGCTCAGTAGCGTGTCAGACTCGAGATCAAAGTGCTCCAGCTGGCGCTGCAGGCCATTAATTTTGCTGCCGAGCGTGTCCATCGCGCCTTTGGCCGCGTGGAGTTTACGCTCCAGCACCATCAGGCTGAGCGTATAGCGCGTCAGCTCGGCGTTCAGTCCCTGGCGGCTGCTGGCGTTTAGCACGCCCAGCAGAGTTTCAAGCCCGAGCTTAAGGTTAGCTTCGCTGCCGCCAAAAACATCCAGGGTTGAGCCTGGGTTCTGGTCAATCACGCTGTTGAGCGAGACGTGGAGCGCGTCGCTGTCGCAATGACCCTGATGTGCCAACTGCTGAACCAGACGGGCTGACTGGCAAATGCCGGCCAGCGCGAGAGTAATGTCGTAGTAGTTTTTAGCCACCAGGCTGCGTCCTTGTGTGTAATTAACTGACGAGCGGCAAACGCTGCTCGATAATGCCGCCGCCGAGGCACACTTCGCCGAGGTAGAACACCGCGGACTGGCCTGGGGTGACGGCAGCTACCGGCTCTTCAAAACGCACTTCTATGCGCTCAGCGTCCAGCGGCGTAATCGTGCAGGGGATATCCGTCTGGCGGTAGCGGGTTTTCACCGTGCAGCTCAGCGGCGCGGTCAGCGGCTCGCGATCCACCCAGTGAAGCTGCTGGGCAATCAGCCCGACCGACATCAGACGCGGGTGATCGTGACCCTGCGCGACGATAAGAATATTGTTAGCGACGTCTTTATCGACCACGTACCACGGATCTTCAGACCCTTCTTTGGTGCCGCCGATGCCGAGGCCTTTACGCTGACCGAGGGTGTGATACATCAGCCCCTGGTGCTCGCCGACGGTTTCGCCGTCCACGGTAATAATTTTACCCGGCTGGGCTGGCAGGTAGCGGCCCAGGAAGTCGCGGAATTTGCGCTCGCCGATGAAACAGATGCCGGTGGAATCTTTTTTCTTCGCGGTGACCAGATCCAGCTCTTCGGCGATGCGGCGCACTTCTGGTTTTTCCAGCTCGCCGACCGGGAACAGGCTTTGGGCAATCTGTTCGTGGCTCAGCGTATAGAGGAAGTAGCTCTGGTCTTTGTTACCGTCCAGGCCGCGCAGCAGCTGGCTTTTACCGTTCATGTCAGCGCGGCGCACGTAGTGGCCGGTAGCAATGTAGTCGGCACCTAAATCTTCGGCGGCAAATTCCAGGAAGGCTTTAAATTTGATCTCTTTGTTGCAGAGGATATCCGGGTTTGGCGTGCGCCCGGCTTTGTACTCTTCGAGGAACAGTTCGAACACGTTGTCCCAGTACTCTGCGGCAAAGTTAACGGTGTGCAGTTCAATGCCCAGCTTGTCGCAAACGGCCTGCGCATCGGCTAAATCTTCCGCTGCGGTGCAGTACTCCTCGCCATCGTCTTCTTCCCAGTTCTTCATGAACAGGCCTTCCACCTTATAGCCCTGCTGCATCAGCAGGTAAGCGGAAACGGAGGAATCGACACCGCCGGACATCCCGACGATCACTTTTTTCTGGCTGTTATCAGACATGGAGAGACTCACGACATTGAACTTCAAAGCGGCGTATTCTATCACGCAGGCCGCTACTTGACACCCTCTGTAAACGGCCAGTTAAAAGCCCCCAGTACAGACAGGGGATAACGCGGCTCCTGCTGGTAACAGCGGATGCTTTCCGCCACCAGCGGCGAGCGCAGATTTGCCGCATTGAGAATGGCTTCTGCATCGAGCCACAGACAGCGGTCAATGTCGCTGTCGTGCGGGGTGGTCGGCAGCTGCTTATCGAGGTCGATAGCAAACAGGAAGCGCAGGAAAGGCGTGTTGTCCGGGGCGATCCACTGGTGCATGCGGATAAAGCTCTGCGGCTCGGCGGTTATTCCTGTTTCTTCCCACAGTTCGCGCTTCGCGGCTTCAAGCAGCGTTTCGTCGGCTTCGAGGTGCCCGGCGGGCTGGTTCCACAGTGCTTTGCCGTGAATGGTTTCTTCGACGACTAAAAACTGACCTTCAGCCTGAACAACGCAGGCCACGGTGACGTGCGGCTTAAACATCGCTTCTCCTGGGTTAAAGCGGTTTGTCGATTTTGGCGTAAATGGCATCCAGCGCGCTGATGCGTTTGTTGTACTGTGTTGTCAGGCAGGTGACGTCAGACCCGCAGCTGTGGCGCTCTTTGAGCCAGGCCTGCTGCTGATCCTGCATGGCGCCCTGGCCACCCATGGCAAACAGCCCTTTTAAAAACTGATATTTGGTGGCCATTTCGACGTCTTTATCATTCAGCGCCCGATGGGCACAAATCGCTTTTTCATCTGGCGCATTGGCTTTGACGCAGTCAAAACTTGCCGCGCTCGCGGTAGCGGAGCCGATCAGTAAGCTCAGCAGCAGTATCTTTTTCATTTCGGTTGCTCCGGAGGGACTTCGCGCCACTCGCCATTGGCCAGGCCTGCCAGCGTGTAGTCGCCCATGGCGTAGCGAATCAGGCGCAGGGTAGGGTAGCCCACGTGCGCCGTCATGCGGCGAACCTGGCGGTTACGGCCTTCATAAAGCGTGATCTTTAGCCAACGGGTAGGGATCGCTTTACGTTCGCGAATCGGCGGGTTACGCGGCCACAGCCATTCTGGCTCGGCAACCAGTTCGGCGCCTGCCGGCAGCGTGGGACCGTCGTTCAGCTCGACGCCGTTGCGCAGGGCGCTAAGCGCTTCCTCCGTTGGCTCGCCTTCCACCTGCACGTAATAGATTTTGCCGGTGCGTTTGCCCGGTTGGGTGAGTTTGGCCTGGAGCGCACCGTCGTTGGTGAGCACCAGCAGCCCTTCGCTGTCCCGATCAAGTCGTCCTGCGGCGTAGATACCTTGTAAAGGAATGTAATCCTTCAGCGTGCTGCGCCCGGCTTCGTCGGTGAACTGCGGCAGCACATCGTAGGGCTTATTGAAGATAACCAGCTTCTTTGGTCCGTCAGGCTTCTTGCGCCTGGCTGGAGGGCGAGAAGCTAAACGTACCGGACGACGCCCCTCGGAATTCGGTTTTCTGGTGAAACTGCTTTTGTCATTCACGCGCTAATTTCTCTGCCGTATTGATAGCCGGATAAGCCGGGATTTGCGTCTTCTTGGTATTACTGCCCGGTCACGCGTGCATTGTGTGAACGACGCGGGCCAGTCATGATTTTATCTTTCAGGCTGCCTTTCTTGTAGCAGTAGTAGGCAGGTTCATCAAATGGCGGCATGATCTCTATCACATCCCCGGCTTTCACGCCTTCAGCAGCGCCAAAGAGGCCAATTTGATAAGTACCGTTAGGTTTACGTGGATCGTAGTCTTTCTCGTAAATAGCTAGTGCCGGTGCATCACCTTTTCGAGTCATGGAGTTCCAGACGTTTACTGCCTGGGTGTTCATGGTGAAACCGGTGTAGGTTTTATTTTTTACCGTTAACTGCCGGAAAGCGCCTGTCTGGTAATCCACATCAAGAACGGCCGTCCACTCGGTTTCCAGACCTTCAGTGATGGCGGATTCTTCGCAGGTATATGAAACAGGTGCGGAATGCGCAATCCCGGCAACCCCAATAAGAGTGGCGAGGGTGAACGGTAGAAATTTCATTCTATTGTCCTTATAGAAGACACAGTCTGGTGCTACAGGCTGACTTTGAGGAGGGGTTATACGGCCTAAATCTTACCACAAGCCTGGTGCCATGGCGTATCAGGGATGTGTGTTGCGGAAGATGTAACAAAATTCAAATACCATCACAGAAAACTTTTCCGTTTTGATTTGTCATAAGTTCCTCTATTCAGGGATGAATGTTATGTTCTTGATGGCACAGAAATT
The DNA here is from genome assembly GCF_059414925.1 of Cedecea sp. B1(4). NCBI lineage: Bacteria > Pseudomonadati > Pseudomonadota > Gammaproteobacteria > Enterobacterales > Enterobacteriaceae > Cedecea > Cedecea sp. B1(4). The sequence goes on from NZ_JCAHMZ010000001.1 coordinate 318,427, forward strand.
TGGTTCATAAAACGGCAGTAACTAAACAATTTTCAGCTGAATTGATTCAGTCGTACCACCGTAAAAGATGAGTGATTGGCGCGAGCCCGATATTGCAGTAGTATGAGCCCGCAAATTACAAATCATTAACAAAAAACCAGAAGCGCTCGAAGGAGAGGTGAATGGAAAGCAAAGTAGTCGTTCCGGCGGAAGGTAAAAAGATCACCCTGCAAAATGGCAAAATCAACGTTCCTAACAACCCAGTGATCCCGTTCATTGAAGGGGATGGTATCGGTGTGGACGTGACCCCTGCCATGATTAAAGTGGTGGATGCTGCCGTGGCAAAAGCCTACAACGGCGAGCGGAAAATTTCCTGGATGGAAATCTACACCGGCGAAAAATCTACCCAAGTTTATGGCCAGGATGTCTGGCTGCCAGAAGAAACTCTGGACCTGATTCGTGACTATCGCGTGGCCATCAAAGGCCCACTGACTACCCCAGTCGGCGGCGGTATTCGCTCCCTGAACGTTGCTCTGCGTCAGCAGCTGGACCTGTACGTTTGTCTGCGCCCGGTACGTTACTACCAGGGCACCCCAAGCCCGGTGAAACAGCCTGAGCTGACCGACATGGTTATCTTCCGTGAGAACTCCGAAGATATCTATGCGGGTATCGAGTGGAAAGCGGACAGCGCTGAAGCGGACAAAGTTATCAAATTCCTGCGTGACGAAATGGGCGTGAAGAAAATTCGCTTCCCTGAGCACTGCGGGATCGGCATCAAGCCTTGCTCCGAAGAAGGCACCAAACGCCTGGTACGTGCAGCCATCGAATACGCGATCACCAACGACCGTGATTCCGTGACCCTGGTGCACAAAGGCAACATCATGAAGTTCACTGAAGGCGCGTTCAAAGACTGGGGCTACCAGCTGGCTCGTGAAGAGTTCGGCGGCGAGCTGATCGATGGCGGCCCGTGGGTGAAAATCAAGAACCCGAACACCGGCAAAGAGATCGTTGTAAAAGACGTGATCGCCGATGCGTTCCTGCAGCAGATCCTGCTGCGTCCTGCGGAATACGACGTGATCGCCTGTATGAACCTGAACGGCGACTACATTTCTGATGCCCTGGCGGCACAGGTTGGCGGCATCGGTATCGCACCAGGCGCAAACATCGGCGACGACTGCGCGCTGTTCGAAGCGACCCACGGTACCGCACCTAAGTACGCAGGCCAGGACAAAGTAAACCCAGGCTCCATCATCCTGTCCGCAGAAATGATGCTGCGTCATATGGAATGGTTCGAAGCGGCAGACCTGATCGTTAAGGGCATGGAAGGCGCTATTGAAGCTAAGACCGTAACTTATGACTTCGAGCGTCTGATGGATGGCGCTAAGCTGCTGAAATGTTCAGAGTTTGGCGACGCTATCATTAAACACATGTAATCAGCGCCGCTGGTGATGTGACAACGGGAGCCTGATGGTTCCCGTTTTTTATTCTGTTTGAAATTGCATGAGCCATAAGATCATTCAACATGCTAACAAGGGGATAATTCCCAACCCTTATCCCCCGCAACCAGCCAGTGTGTTAGCTCAATCTGGCTGAGAAACACCTCATCGTGTGACACCACCATCAGGGTACCCTGATACTGATTAAGGAAAGATTCCAGCGTATGCAGGGATACAATATCCAGATGGTTGCTCGGTTCATCGAGCAATAAAAAGCTGGCGGGTGAGTCAGCATAAATCAGTATTGCCAGCGCCGCTTTAAGTTGTTCCCCGCCGCTAAGTTCGCCGCAGGGTAATGATACACGCGTTGCATCCAGCCCAAGCTGAGCAAGTTGCATACGTAGTTGGGATTCCCCTGTCTGAGAGTTCACCCCCAGAAGTTGCTCAAGTACCGTTTTTTGTCGGTCCAGAATGGACATTTGCTGATCAAGATAAGCCGTTTTAGCCCAGATCTCTCGATGACCAGATACCGGCGGCAACAAACCCGCTAAGGTTCTTAATAATGTCGATTTACCACACCCGTTTGAACCGACCACACCGATCCGTTGCCCGCCGTTAATGGTCAGCGTTATCTCGCGAAAAGACGCAGGAACGAAAGGCAAAACGACCTCGTCAAGTATGGCCACATTCTGCGGTAATGCCCCGAATGTAGAGGTGATGTGCATGGCGATAGGCGTAGATTCCTCAATTTGCTTTATGGCTTGCTGCACCTGCTGGCTGAGCAACTCCCGCGTCTGAGTTTGCTGTTTTATCAGTTTTCCGGCTGAAGCTTCACTGCGGCCTTTTTGACGGCCCAGCAATATTTTTGCCTGATTCGCCTCCTTGCCCTGACGGGTACCACGAGCTCCGCGTTTTTCAAGCCGTTCGCGCTGTTCACGCAATGTCTGCTCTTCACGCTTGCGCTCGGTTTTGAGGCGTTCCAGATTTTGCGTGGCGGAGGCAGTCTCCTGCGCTTTCATTTGCTGGTAAAAATCATAGTTGCCGCCGTAGCTGCGTAAACCGAGCGACGATAGCTCGACAATCCGCTCCATCTGCTGCAGCAACGCCCGGTCATGACTGATGAGCAAAAGACCACGGGGCCATTGGTGCAACTGCCGCATCAGCGTCAGTCGGCTGGCGGCATCCAGATGGTTGGTAGGCTCATCAAGGATAAGAAAATCTGCCTCAGATAGCATCGCGCCGATCAGTGCTACCCGCATGGCTTCTCCGCCACTCAGCTGATTGACCGCTGAACCCGGCGAAAGATAACCCAATCCCGCGGACTCTAACTGCGCCTGCAGCCGCTGGCGAAGGTCCCAATTATCACCCACAAGGTCAAAATCAGCCGGGTCGGTGCTGCCTGCTTCAATGCGATCCAGCGCGGCTAACTGGCTGTCGATTCCCGCAAGCATCGCCACGCTATGATAATGGTGCGGTGTCAGATGCTGCGCCAGATATCTGACACGACCTGAGCAACTACACTGGCCGGAAGTCGGCGCCACCTGGCCTGAAAGAATTTTAGCCAGCAGGCTTTTACCCACGCCATTTCTACCGACCAGAGCAGTATGTCGGTGGTCAAATTGTTCAGTGAGATCTGAGAAAAGGCGTTTGCCATCAGGCAATACAAAAGAAACGCGATTGAGCGTAAGAAGAGAATTCGTCATGCGATAACCCTGAAATTAATGCACCAAAACAGCCCCCGAGGGAAACTGCATAAAGGCCGTCAAAGATGACGGTGGGCATTAATTGCGCATTGGACGAATACCTCTAAAGAGACGTGAAAGTGGGCCGATTATAAAATTGCCAATTTCTGTCTGTCAAATGACATCCAGCGACCAGCCCACGGTATTAGATACAACGGGCAGTGAGCAATGTCGGTTTGTTAAACATGACACCACAGATGGAGATGCCGTAGATGTTCATTATGTTGACGCCTCTTACGAGGCCCGGTGCATCTCTGGCGCAGCATTTAAGCGCCAATGTGCTAAGTTTAACGCCACTATCGGTTGCTTATTACAGGAGTAAATAAGTGAACATCGACTGGCACAGTGCTGTATTAACACGCTCGACCGTCGTGGATAAAAACTACAAAAATACACAAAACGTTCGGCGCTTCATGATGGGCGAGTGTGGGCCGCACTTTCGATTTGATCGTGAATTTATGGCGTGGATACGAAATGATCTCCCCAAAAATTTGGGTGATGTCGTTGATGAGTGGAGGCGCAGACATTCATTCTAGAGAAGGAACTCCCGCGTTTCACATTGCGGAGTCCGTCTGGTTCACGCCCGTCCGCATCGCAAACAATCAGCCGCTAATCTAATCACTAATAAGGCGCTCAGCCTGAATCGTCCGTTTAGCCAGTTTCTTTTGCAGAATAATAACGAGAATTGGGAACGCTGATGCGGAAATGGCACATAGCACCAGCAACATGTTCATATTCTGGGGCGCTATTTCATCAGTGGGTGAGAGAAAGGCTGACAGGAAAAATGCGGCAGTAGTCATCAGGTACATGATTGATGTCTGCAGGGATGCGAATCCCGCCCGTTGCCCGTTATCTGGAAACTGAAGGGTAAGCGCCGAGGATGAAACCAGGCGGCTGTATGATGCCCCGAGAAATAAAATAATAAATAACGCCGAATGCGGATAGCCCAGAGCGGGAATTAGCAAACTCAGTATAAAAATGAGGGTTGCGCCAGTAGCCAGACTCAAAGCAGAAAAACGAGAAGTTAATGCGCCAGTCATTTTGCCAGACAGGTACCCGGCAATGCCTCCGGCGAAGAACAGCCAGGACAACTGCTCCAGTGAAGCACCCAACTGCCGGGTCATTAAGGGCACCAGAACCGGGATGACCAGCATCGGGCTAAACTGCACCAGCGCATTACCCGAAGCGAACAGGAGAGTATTTCTATCGAGAGGCAGAGCGGGGGGCGTGTCGCAGGAGGCCTGATCCCGAGGGATAAAGGAGACAATAAGTGGCAAGGCTAATAAACACAGGGTACTGATTAGCCACAAAGCGGCATGCCAGCCATAATGAGTACACAGAAATAATATCGTGGGCATGCCTGCACTGCTTACTATCGAATATGACGCAATCACCGTTGCCAGCATTTTTCCGCGCAAGTTAGCCGGGGCGTGATTGATCAATATGCTCATCCCCACTCCCATTGTCGTCCCTCCCACCATGCCGGCACAGAATCGCAATGCCAGCAGAAGGTTAAAACTGGCGGTGAACGTAGTCAAAAACGTCAGCAGGCCCAGCAGCGCCATATTGGCGATTAAAAAACGTTTCTTGTTGAAATGACCGATCCAGTAAAAGGCAATAATGCCCGACAGGACGGCCCCGGAGGTATACATCCCGGAGACATAGCCTGAGAATGAAATGGGCACTGAGAAATCTGCGGCCATAAAAGCAAAAACAGGGTTGAACATCATGTATTCCAGCGCGTTAGTGAACTGGATAAAAGCCATGATAAGCGCTATCCGCATAAGGGATTTATCGTTAAATGTCTGTGTAACCGGTGGCATAGCTGGCACCTGTGAGTGAAAGATGCCTGAGTTTAACGGCTATCAATACTGGTGATTAGGTGGTAAAAATGGCACTTATTATTATCATTTATGGGATAGTTGATGCGTCCGGCGCTTGATTTTAATACCCTGAAAGTGTTCATTGCCGTGGTTGAAAAAGAAAGTTTTGTTGGGGCATCAAAAGTGCTTGAGATGCCGACATCCAACGTGAGTCGCTGTATCTCTCAGTTAGAAGAAAAACTGAATCTGCAGCTCATTGAGCGCAGCACCCGGCATATGAAACTCACTCAGGCTGGGCACTTGCTTTATACCCGAGCGAAGCCATTGGTGGAGGCGCTTGAGCAAACTGAGACAGAATTAACTTTGCGGCAAGTGCAACTCAAGGGCCCACTGCGCTTATGTATTCCTAATGAACTAGGTCCTGCATTACTGGGGACTGTTATTGCCGATTTCGCCTGCCGACACCCGGACCTGGAAATCAGCTGTGTCACAAATTTGTCCGGGTTGGAATCCCTGCGCGACGATCTGGATTTAGCTATCATTGTTAGCCGCGGCAAGTTGGATGACAGTGACTACATTGCCCGCCACCTGTTGACTATCCCTTGTACGGTTGTTGCAGCCCCGGCCCTCATTCAGCGCTATGGTACGCCCGATCGTATACAGCAATTTGAAGAATTACCCTGTATTACCACGGTCAGTGCGCTGAAAGGAGCACCCTGGCAGTTCGTCAATAAAAAGGGAGGATTCGAGACTATCAAGGTGAAAGGCCATTATCGGGTCAACAGCGGAGAGATGGCAGGGCGAGCGGCGGTAGCAGGTGTCGGGTTTGCCATTCTGGCGAAGCAAGCCTGCCAGCCCTGGATTAACGATGGCCGGTTAATCGAAATTAAGTTCGAACACTCGGCAGCCCCATTACAGTTGTTCGCCCTTTATTCCGATCGGCGCTATTTGCCCGGTAAAATCAGAGCGCTGATTGATTTTATGCATCAGGAATTGAATCATATAAGTTAAGCTTGAAAAGCCGCAGGAATCAATGAGCCTCTAAACACATAATCTCTCTTTCTCGTTCATAGCTGCAGCGTATTCTCCATACTGTTGTCGGATCGACTATTTGATAACGTTTTCATGGTTTGCCAGAAAATTTCTGCGACTTGTGGCTCATTATGCATAAACTATACGATCTCTGCCGCTTCTCTTGGCCCTATATAATGCTTTATCCGCTGCGGCCAGAGCATACGATGAAGAGCTGTTCATCTGTTTAACGGCAGCACCAATGCTGAGAGTTATAGTCTCTCCGTTACCATCTTTGCATGAAACTGAGTCTTTTATTTCATTGATAACGGCTTCAGCAGCCATGTTATTAAAAATAATTACAGCAAATTCCTCGCCGCCTGATCGTGAGATGAATATATCCTTTGAGAGGAAGTGACTCAGCTGTAAGCCGATATTTTTAAGCGTTATGTCGCCAAAATCATGCCCGTAAGAATCATTTATTTTTTTGAAGTGATCAATGTCGATAATACACAGTGTGCCATATTTAGCATCAAGCTCCCTTAGCTTCATATTAAGATGTCTTCTATTGGGTAATCCTGTAAGTTCGTCAGTTAATGAAAGATCTATCGCAGCTTTATAATTATTATTAATATACTTAATAAATCTCTTGAAGGAAAGAACAATAATAAACATGGCTGGTGCATAAAGCACTGCTGCTATTAAAGAGGTCGTATCGCGATCTAAAATTTCCACTCCACCAGTCAGCGAGGCTAAGCTTGAGTTTAAAAGAAGGAATAACGCAATTCTGAACGACGCTATGTATTTTTCTTCTGATTTAATATGAAAGGATTTTCTGATGAACCATGTTAGCAGGGAAATGGTGCAAGCATTGATAAAGAAATAAAAGTTAAGTCTGCTGACGCTACCCATTGTCAATGTTAAAATCAGGATTATTGCTGTCGCACCGCAGACATAAGCGGTAATCATTCTGTAAAGCAGTCCTTGAGCTGACTCTGCCTCCTCAATAAGTTTGTCATGTATTTTAAAATTCATTTGAAGACCTTAAGCGCATGCATAACTCGGAGTGTTATTTAATCACATTACCAGTAGGTTGTTAATCATCTTTGGCAAAGACAAATAGTTAGAAATATTGCTGTTTAGCCGAAGTTTAAGGATTATGTTATTTTTCTGTTATGTTGGGCTGGAAACAAGCGAGTGTTTATATAATTTTTTCTTCGGCTTGTGTTCCGGCTAAATGTATCCTTCCTGGACCAATTTCAGCTATCTGTACGCCGCACATCCGGATGCTTTTCACTCGCCGCTTCATGGTAAATATCTCCGAGCCAGCCGGGGAGTTCTTCTTCCGTTAGCCATCCCGGGATAACCACATCATAAATCCGGGAATATTTGCCCTCGTTAGGATCAACGCGATAAAGCAGCCATTTTTCACTGACTTTCTTTACGCCCAAACGCCTACCAAAGACATCAAAGTGCAGCATACTTTCCCCTGGCGTGCCCCTATATTTATTAATGATAATCGCTACCGGGCCTGTTGAACAGGCCAGTATTTAGGGGGCATTTTTCCTCTTGTAAAATTCAGACATAAAAAATCCGAGAAATGTTACAGAGTTGTATCAATGAGTTATTTGCCGACGTCACAAAAGGGCGGGGGATTAGGAAAAGATCCCAGTTTTGTCTGAGTTCTCTTGTGCTAGTTTAGAAAGACAGGGAATTTCATTTATGGAGTGAGTATGGACAAGGACAAGCACGTCTCCGAGGAGCTTCATCCTGAAACGTTGCAGGTGATCGGGGCGGCTGTCGTGCAACTGCTGGCGCGTAAAGAGGCGCTATCGCGGGAGTCGATAGCCGACATGATACATAAGGTGTATGCCAGTGGCCTGGATGACGTAGCGGTGCAGAGGGCGGTTGATGTCCTGATCCTGGGGTAAACGTGTGTTCAGGGCCCTCTATTAGTACGCTATTTTTATACTGCTTTGGCTAATAATCTTCAGTTTTAAACTGATTGTCTTCAAGTGACATGAAGATGTTAAAATTGCAGTTGATTATCATTATCATAAAAGGGATTGTTTATGAATAAGACGCTTATCATCTGCGCTATGTTGTTAACCGCCCACGCCTATGCCGCGAACAAGCCTGCTTCGGAACTCGTCTGGACCGAGGCGGAACAAGACCCGGGCTGCTACGGGAATGTGTGTGTGAGTAATGAAGAAAAGAAACCTCAAAATATGTACGGCAAGCTTGATAAAGGTGACCAAAAGCTGCTGTCCGATCCTTATTCTAAATACGATCGCGATAACAGCAACAGTACCGCCCGGGCTGGCGTGACGTTTAAATGGGACTAGGTTGGCTGCCATTTTGAAAAATGAGAGCCAACAGGCTCTCATCGCCAGCCGTTTTCCTGCCAATACGCTAGAAAAAACGATGTTGCGTGAGTATGCCTTTCGCATCAAACAGAAATGCCACCTGTTTCCCGCCGCTGTTCTGGCAAATTACCCCATCCGCACCGGTTTTATCAGTGATGCCCTGGCAGGCCATACGTGAAACGTAAGGCCTGATCTGGCATTTGAGCATTTTACCGTCTTCCAGCACCAGCGCATTGTCAGGGGAAACATTTTCTACCGCAGGGCGCGGGTAGTTTCCTTCCCCCCAGTTAACGCCTTGATGCTGAGGCTGAGAAACACATCCCGTCAGTAATAAAAGCAGCCACAGATACCGATATTTCATATTGTTCTTCGTTTGTCCGTTAATGTCATTGTCCGATGTCAGGGCACAATAATAGACATGTTTCTTCAGTCTTTCTCAACGATAAAAAATACGTTCAGTTGCGTCTGAGGTTAACATGTTTATTGCGGTGTATGAGTTTGTCGTCAGAGTTGGCCAGGAAGAGGCTTTTATTCGCGCGTGGACGAAAAGAACCGAAGGGATTTATCGGTTAAGTGGCTCTTTAGGTTCGCGTCTACACAGGAATCAAAATGGAAATTGTATAGGCTATGCTCAATGGCCTTCCCGGGAAGTTTGGCGCCAAAGCGGAAATTCTCCGCTAAATAATGGCCATCACTTGGAGTACGATCTGGCGAGCCAGCAAATGCAAGCCTGCCTGGTCATCCCTTCAAAAACATTGTTTGAAATGCATGTTGAAGAGGATTATTTGATACCGGCACAGTTTCAAAGCCAACGCTGAAGGCGGAATAATGTTGTTCTCTGGCTTACGTGGGGGGATTACAATCTCAAAAAAAGAAGGAGAGCGCTTCATGTCTAAACAACTCGCTGAATACCAGAAAAAATATCCCAATGCGCAGGTATGGGCATTTGGCGATTCGCCTGAGCTGGCTGACGAGCTGGTGGATTTAGTTTTGAAGGGCCGCAAAACAGCGACATGTTCTGCGGCATCTGCCTATGAGAATGGGGAAGAGGCTCCCGTACCCGGCGGATATAGCATTATTCTTAACGGTAGCGGTGACCCGGTTTGTGTTATCCAGACGCTGTCTTTAACGACTCTTAAATTTTCACAGGTCAGTGCAGAGCAGGCCCGTAAGGAGGGGGAAGGGGACTTAAGCCTCTCGTACTGGCGGCGCGAGCATCAGATATTTTTTGAAAGAAATGGTGAATTTTCTGAAGAGATGCCCTTAATTTTTGAAGAGTTTATGCTGGTGGAACGCATCCCACAGGAAGAGAGCCTGTAACGTGAACTGTTCCAAAAAGCGTGAAAATTGTTTTGCTATTTTTAGTCGTCGATGGCGTTAAATGCTACTGTAAGATCAAACAGATAAGCCGGAGGCGAGATGGATAAAAAAGCAAAAGATGAAGCGCTGTACCAGGAGATGTGTCGCGTGGTGGGTAAGGTGGTGCTGGAGATGCGCGATCTTGGGCAGGAACCTAAACATATCGTGATTGCCGGGGTGGTCAGAACCATGCTGGCTAACCATAAAATCAAACGTTCCCCGCTGACCAGCGAAGCGATGGAACACGTGATCGAGGCGCTGGGCTATGAAGTGTAGCCGGTGCCTGGCGACAAAATAACCCTTTCAGGAATTGCCTATGATTGCCAATATTCTTATCGGCCTGGTGGCTGTGATTCACCTTTATATTCTGGTGCTGGAAATGGTGCTTTGGGATAAACCTGCGGGGCGAAAGGCTTTTGGGTTGTCTTCTGAGTTTGCTCAACAGTCGAAAACTCTGGCAGCCAATCAGGGGTTGTACAACGGTTTTTTAGCAGCGGGATTGCTTTATGGACTTCTGGCGGCAAGCAGCGGCTATGAATTTAAACTGTTTTTCCTTATTTGCGTTCTGGTTGCTGGTTTATTTGGTGGTTTAACAGCCAGTAAAAAAATACTTTATGTGCAGGCAGCGCCTGCGGCATTGGCATTGATTGCATTATTCGCAGGAATATAATCGAAAAAACCCGGCAAACGCCGGGTCACCATAAGGCTATCATCATTAATATAATTGGTGATCGACCGGATCGTTTTTTGAGTGGTTCCGGCCCCTCCAGTGGAGGAGAAATATAGGCATATTTCGATAGCGGAATGAGGGTTCATCGAGCTACCGAAGGCAAGAAATTATCCTGAGTTGTTATGGTTGGCAAGTGCCGCATGATATTTTTTTCAACATTGAGTTATGAAACTAAATTTTCCAGAATTATCACTCTGAACAAACCTCTGAGATTCGTCTACGCTTTAAGGGCAAGGTGTTTTTTTAGTATGGACTAATCTAATTTATCAGGAGTTTATATGGGGTTTTGGCGCGTTGTTTTCACAATTATCCTGCCACCGTTGGGTGTGCTTATCGGCAAAGGTTTTGGCTGGGCCTTCATCCTCAATATCATCCTCACCCTGCTGGGCTACTTCCCCGGCCTGATTCACGCGTTCTGGGTTCAGACCCGGGATTGACCTGTTGGGCCATTGCTGCGACGCCTGCGCCCGAGAAAAAATGACTGCTTTGGCAACTCACCTCCAGCCCACTGTTGTGGGCTTTTTATTTCCTGTAAATTAAAAAGAGTTCCTGATTACCCAGAAATAACGGTTCTGTTTATCGTTTATTAAGGTTTTCTTAATATTACCGACATCAATAAATAGTCAAAATAATTGCGCCTGAAATTAATTTTTTATTTTTATTTTTCTTTTAAAACAAGGATGTACAAACCGTTACACGAAAGTACTGGGCATTATGTAAAGGTAATCTGCTTTATTGAGGAAACGTTTATTTTTGCCATTTTACTATGCTCGTGTTTTCACTCCTGAGGTTATAATAATGAGTCAACTTTTGATTACCGGTGCGACAGGTTTCCTGGGCGGCGCGGTTTTAGCCCGATCCCTCTCTGAATCTTCTTTCAATACCGTATTACTATTGGTACGAGCGAACTCTCCTCAGGAGGGCGTGGCCAGAATCAGAAATAACCTTGCTAATTTTGGCTGTACTGAAGCACAGCTGGCACAAATTAACCCGGAAAATATATTGCTGGGTGACTTAGCCGAGCCTGAACATTTTCTGGATGATGAAAGACTGTCCAGCGTCACGCACGTTATTAACTGCGCCGCGGTGGCGTCGTTTGGCGAGAATGCGCTGATCTGGAAAGTTAACGTGGAAGGCACGCTGCAGTTTGCTCGCCGCATGTCCCAGGTGAAGGGCCTGCAGCGTTTCCTGCACGTCGGCACCGCAATGTCCTGTGTACCGGATGCGGGCACGCTGGTAACGGAAAGCATGTCCAGCAAGCCGGAAGAAGAGCACCTGGTGCAGTACACCTGGTCTAAGTCCACCATCGAACGCATGATGTCCGAGCAGTTCCCGCAGCTGCCGCTGGTTATCGCTCGTCCATCCATCGTGGTCGGCCACAGCGAGCAGGGCTGCCGCCCATCCAGCAGCATCTTCTGGGTCTTCCGCATGGTGCTGATGCTCGGGAAATTTATGTGCTCCCTGGATGACAAAATCGACGTTATTCCGGTGGACTATTGCGCAGAAGCGCTGCTGCTGCTGGCGAAGAGCGACTCGCTGAAAGAGAAGATCTACCACATCTCCGCCGGGGACGTGAGCAGCATCCGCTTTGCTGACATCGATGAAGCGATGTCCAGCGCGCTGAACCAGACGCCGATCTTCTCCAATTACGAGCAGGTGGATTACAGCGAGCTGGTGAAAAGCCGCAGAAGCTTCAAATCCATTTACGGGCCGTGCAATGAGCGCTTAATGCTGCGTGCGATGCGTCTGTACGGGGAGTTCTCTATGCTGAACGTGCGTTTCTCTAACGAGAAGCTGCTGGATTTAGGCATGTCTCCGCCGCCGCGCTTTGTGGATTACATCAGCCGTTGCGTGGAAACCACCCGGGATTATTCTATTCCCGAGCTGATGAAGGTCGACTTCAAATAATAAAAAAGGGAGCGCAGGCTCCCTTTTTAGTTTGCTGATCGTAGTAAAGGGAGCTTTTGCTCCCTTTTTACGTTTAGCGAATCACCACTTCATTTCGCCGGTATTCACTTTGGCGCTCATCTCCAGCGAGCTTTCATCGGCCAGGCCCGGATATTTTTGCTTCATTTCCGCAATGACCGGGGCGCTTTTGCCTTTCTTCAGCGCCAGCTCAAAGTCGGCTAAATAGTCGCCGGTAAAGACCACCGGGGCCGCGCCTGGTTTGACTTCACCAATGTAGTGGCCCGGGATCACGCGTTTTGGCTTCAGGGCCGCCATTTCATCCAGCACATCGCGCCATTCCTGACGGGCCGCTTTTGTCTGGGAGTCGGCGGTCCAGACATGAATACCGGAGCTGACACCTACGCCGCCAAGAATCGTTTTGTTGGCCGGAATCCACAGATATGCAGCGTGAGAAGCGGGCTGGCGCAGCTCAATTTTTTCACCATCGACGGTGAAGGTTGTCTCGTGTGTCACCTGCGGCACGAAGACTTCTTTTGGCGCGCCATCTTTCAGGATTGGGCCCCAGTATTTGAGCTTCTCTGCTTTGGTTTGGTTGATATGGTCGACGACCAGCGGCGTGGCTTCAATTTTTACCTGCGGGTACGCTTTAACAATTGGCTCCAGGCCAAAGTAATAATCCGGGTCACCGGCGGTGATAAGCACGCGGGTCAGCTTTTTGCCGCTGTGTTGAATCATTTTCACCAGCGCCTCGCCGTCTTTAACGCTGAACTGGGCATCGACCAACGTGGCTTCCGTTGGGCCGCTGATCAGCGTAGAGGTGACCGGGAAGACGCCTTTGTCCTGCGGGTTGTAGACGTCCAGCGTCAGCGGGGCGGCAAAGCTTGCGGTGGAGAACAAAAGGGTGGCCGCGGCCAGGGTCTGTGTCTTCATCTTTTTCTATCCTGATTAACTGAATCAATGGGCCCGTTTGGGAATGAGAAACAGTGTAAATTGCATTTTGTGAATCGTAATGGCCTTATTCAGGTAAGATAAGTTTCATAAATCGAACAGATGGGCGAAAGAATGGACAGAATCATTGCTGCAAAAGTCTATACCCGTATTTGCGAGCTGGGCAGCCTGAGCGCCGCGGCGCGGGCGTTAAATATGTCCCGGCCGATGGTCAGTCGCTATCTGGAGCAAATGGAGCACTGGGCGGGAGAGCGGCTGCTGCATCGCTCCTCCCGTAAACTGACCCTGACGTCGACCGGTGAGCGGGTGCTGCAGCAAACCCGGGCGCTCAACGAGGTAGCGGAAAGTATTGCGGCGCAGAAGCAGCAGGATTTGCCTTCGGGGACTTTGCGGGTGGCCTGTTCCCAGTTTGGCGCCCGGTACTACATCGTGCCTTTTTTGTCTGACTTTCTGCGCGACTACCCGGACGTTAGGGTTGAGCTGCACGTCAGCAGCCAGGCGGTGAATATGATTGAGGAGCGTATCGATCTGGCTATTCGCATCACCAACGATCTCGATCCCAATATTATCGCCCGCCGCCTGGGGGAATGTGACTCCCGGCTTTATGCTTCGCCGTCCTACCTCGAGAAAAGAGGGATGCCGCGCACGCCGGGCGATCTCGCGCACCACAATTGCCTGCAATATAGCTATTTCCTGCGCAACATCTGGCAAATGGTGGATGAAAACGGTGAGCCGCTGAACGTGGAGGTAAGCGGCAACTTCAGTGCCAACGACTCCGTGGTGCTGATGGACGCGGTCGCGGACGGCGTGGGGATTGCGATGCTGCCGGTTCAGGATGCTAAGCCGCGGTTCGAGAGCGGGGAACTGGTCAAAGTGCTTGAAGCTTATCCGCCGCGATCGATGGGGATCTACGGTATTTATCGGAGTCGAAGCTACCTGCCCGCTGCATTGAGACTGTTTCTGGCGGCGCTGTCGGACAGGCTCGCAAAATAATTTAAGAAAAACCTTAGTTACAGGTGGCCATGCCGTTTACTTTTTGCGCCAGGAATGTTCTGATCTCGCGGCAAAAAAATGAGGGGAGCAGCAATGTTTCAATTAAAACCGGGCAGCCTGGCGATGATCATCGGCGCTCGTACCGCCGCCGGGCGAGTGAATATTGGTAAAGCAGTAGAACTTTTCGGGCTGTGCCAGCCGGGAGAGCGCTTTGTTAATCCGGTGACAGGCGTGGTAACACAGCTTCCGCCGGAGGCAAACTATCCGCTTTGGCTGGTTACCGGCGAGGTTATCGCTTTTGATGGCCGCCAAGGTTACGCCTTCGTGCGCGCCGAGCATTTAATGCCGCTGGACAAAGATTTTTTCCCACAGGAAGACGAGCTCCACCTCAGCTATTGATCCCGGCAGTGGCGTAAAAAGTCGGCCAGCACCAGCGCATGGTTCTGGTCGGTATTTTTTGCGCCATACAGCAACGTCAGCGTGCCGTGTTCGCCGTGTCGGGCAAGCGCCTGGGCTGCGTCCTGATGTTGTCTAAGCTCTTGCCTGTAGAGCTCGCTGAATGCGGCAAAGTCGATAGTTTCGCTGTGAAAGGCTTTGCGTAGCTCGTTCGACGGCGTCAGTTCCTTCGGCCATTCATCGTAGCGCAGGTCGCTTTTCTTCATCCCTCTCGGCCACAGTCTGTCCACCAGGACGCGGTAGCCGTCATCTTCAGCCGGGGCTGCATAGACTCGTTTACAGCAGATCATGCCTTCTCCTTATCGCTTGCCTCAAGCCTGCTGAGCAACAGCGGGATCTGATGGTCGGCAAAGACTTCGATGCCGTGCTGACGCAACAGCGCTGCCGCGACCCCCTGACCTGAGATTGTTTTGCCAGCAAAGTGGCCATCGTAAATCTTCTGACTGCCGCAGGTCGGGCTGCCGTCGGTAAGAATAGCAAACAGGCAGTTATTTTCCCGGGCGGTTTGAAGCGCGAGCCAGGCAGCAAGAAGATAAGGTTCGGTGACGTCTGCGCCGTCGCTTTCCAGAATGGCGGCATGTCCGAGTAAAGCGGCTTCACCGCTGCCACCACTAAGCTCTGCGGGGAGGCGAGGTGTTGGCAGCCCGGCGGCGAGTTCAGGACAGTGGATAACCAGGCGGCCTTCAGCCTGCAATCGGGCGAGGGCTGCGCCAGTTTGTGATTTTTCTCGGCCATCATAGCGAACCTGAAACCCCATCAGGCAGGCGCTAACCAGTATTTTAGCTTTCATTTTCTTCTTCGATGAAGTGAACGGTACACGTTACTACATTGTTTGTCTGGGTGGAAAGATGTGAAGGACTGCCAATTTTTGCGGTTGTCAGCGCAAAGCAAAACGCCTACTCTATCATTCCTTATGTTGTTCTCTTCCCTCAAACATAAGGCCAACCAAAGCATGTCAGACTCACAGTTGAAATCCACTTTACGTATTGCGCTTGTCGGCGACTATAACCCGGCGGTGATTGCACACCAGGCCATTCCTCAGGCGTTAGATAATGCGGCCGCAGCGCTTGGCGTCAGCGCGGATTATGACTGGGTCTCCTCGCTGGAAGTGACCAGCCCTGAAGATCTGGTGGGCTATGACGCAATCTGGTGCGTACCTTCCAGCCCTTATCTGAATGAAGATGCCGCTTACCTTGCCGTTCGCTTTGCGCGAGAAAATGGCGTGCCTTTCCTCGGTACCTGCGCCGGGTTCCAGTATGCGGTGGTGGAATATGCGCGTAACGTGCTGGGCTGGGAAGATGCGGGCCATGCGGAAACCGCGAACGAAGGGCGACTGGTGATTGGCCGCCTGAGCTGCTCGCTGGTGGAAGTTTCTGACAACATCTCGCTGCTGGCAGATTCCATCGCCGGGCGTGCCTATGGCAAGACGGAAATCGAAGAAGGCTACCACTGCAACTACGGCATTGCAGAGCTGTTTGCCACCGCACTTGCCGGCGAACCCCTGAAGCCGACCGGCTGGGATAAGCAGGGCGAGATTCGCGCGGTTGAACTTCAGGGGCATCCGTTCTTTGTGGCAACACTGTTCCAGCACGAACGTAACGCGCTGAAAGGCAGACCATCCCCTTTGGTTGAGGCGTTCCTGGCCGCCGCGGAGAGATAAATTCGGGGTTTAGGGGCGCGGGTAACAGCCCTCACCCCGACCCTCTCCCAAAGGGAGAGGCAGAAAACATATGTCGGGGAAAGTGATTTCAGAGAACTTTATCTATTCTCTCTCCCAAAGGGATAGGGAAAACAAACGTTGGGGAAAGTGCTCCCTGGTAGCTTTATCTATTCCCTCTCCCTTCCAGGGAGAGGGTAAGAAAACAGAAGCGACAAGCGGTTGAAGTCAGTGCCGGACAAAAAGTGAGGCCTGGGTTCCAACGTAAATCGCATCATAGACCTTATCTTTATCGAGGCTTAGTCGCCCGAAGAATCAAAAAGGCCGGACGGCGCATTTCTTTTGCCAGACGTGGATGCTGTGCCAGGGTTTCTGCCGTCGGTTTGGTTTCCAGCATTCGGGTGAGGGCGAAGCCGCTGTCGAGCAGGGTATTGACATAGGTTTCCGTGGTGCGGTGGTACTTTTGCACATCCTCCACGAACCAGCTGGTGTGGCGTAAGCCTTGCTGGTGATAGTGGTTCACCGGCCAGATAACCTCTTCTTTATAGAGCTGCCAGCCCACCGGGAAGGCGGTGCACATTGGGTGTTCCACGGAGAAGATAAACTGCCCGCCGGGTTTTAACGCAGCAAAGATAGCGTTGCTCAGGCGGGCGAAATCTTCGAGGTAGTGCAGCGCCAGCGACGAAATCGCCAGATCCCAAGTTTCACCCTCCGGCGAGAATTGCTCCAGCGGTAAATTGTGGTAGCTGATGTTTGTGTCCTGGGTCGCGGCTCGCGCCTGGGCGAGCATCTTTTCCGAGATATCAAAACCCGTCACGCTTGCCGCCCCGTGGGCGCTGGCGAAGCGGGCAAAGTCGCCAAAGCCGCAGCCCAGGTCGAGGATCTTCAGGCCATCCAGCGGGGGCAGCAGGGAGTAAAGCTCGGGGATCTCCAGCAGCCCGTTAAGGCCAGAGTCCTGCTCCCGTAACTGACGGTAATTTTCAAAAAATACCGGGTCGTCGAAAATGTTCTGCGGTGCCGATGATGCCATTCTATCCTCCTTGGGGGTTTGTTCAGGCCGCGGCTTTCTCCGCCGAGCCAATCTCTTTCTGCCGTCCAGCATAAGCCCCAAAGACGCCCATGACGACCGAAAGTAGCGCACAACCTAATAAAGGTATCGCCCAACTGCCGGTGATGTCATGAATCTTCCCCATCACCGGCGGACCGAAAGCGGCCAGAAGATAGCCTACACACTGCGCCATGCCGGACAGTGCCGCCGCCTGATGTGCGGAACCGGTGCGCATCCCAATGAATGAGAGCCCCAGGATCATCGCCGCGCCGGAGCCAAAGCCGCCAAGCGACACCCAGAAGATGGAGAAGGCCGGCAGCAGCCACAGGCCGAGCGTCGCCAGACACCACAGCAGCGCCATCAGAGCGGCAATCCCTCGCTGGTCTTTCAGGCGGCTCAGGATCAGGCCGACAAACAATCCCGGAATGGCGGTGGCGAGCTGGAGAATACCGTGTATCGATCCGGCCTCGGCTTCGTTGTAGCCGTGGCTGATCAGAATGGAAGGCAGCCAGCCGATAATCACGTAATAGACCAGCGAGTTAATGCCCAGATACAGGGTGACCTGCCAGGCCAGCGGTGAGGACCAGATGCCGCGGCTGTGCAGCGCCGGGTTGCCGGACAGGTTCATTACCGTGCTGCTGCCAAGCTGCGGCAGCCAGACGATCAGCGCCAGCAGCGGGAAGATCATCAGCGACAGCATGGCGCCGGACCAGCCGAAGCCGTGCAGAGCAATCGGCACCACCATCACCGAGCCCAGCGCGGCGGCCACGCCCATCGTAAGCGAGTAAGCGCCGGTGAGTTTGGCGACCTGGCCGGGGAAGTCGCGCTTAAGCAGGCTGGGCAGCAGCACGTTGCCCATGGCGATCCCGCAGCCGATGATGGCCGTGCCGATGTACAGTAGCGCGGCGTGGCCGGCGGAGCGTAAAGCAATCCCGGCGCAGATAATCAACAACGCGCCAAACAGGCTGCGCTCGGTGCCAAAGCGGCGGGCGATCCCGGCGGCAAGTGGGGAAACAACCGCAAAGGCCAGCAGAGGCAGAGTGGTTAAAATCCCGATCTGCGCGGTAGATAGCGCAAGTGCATCGCGCACCATATCCAGCAGCGGGGCCGCGCCGGTAAAAGTAACGCGAAGGGTGGTGGCAATCATCAGAATGCCGAGCAGAAGCAGAGCGCGGCTCTTTTTGCTCGCTGAAGTCGTGGAAGTCATGTGTCGGTGTCCTGAAAAACGGTAAAGCAAAGATACACGCTTCTGCCTTTTTACGAATCAAGCTAAAATGACAGATTATCGCTAAATTCGGACATGCTATGGAACGTGACCTGGATCTCGAAGGGTTTGACCCGGACAGCATCGTGACGCCCGCGCTGGCGTTTCGCATTCGCGCCGCGCAAACCTATAACGAAAAGCCCATTCACACCCATCGAAAAGGGCAGCTGATTCTGGCGCTTCACGGCGGTATCACCAGCGAAGTTACCAACTCAATGTGGATGGTGCCGCCGCAGTATGCGGTCTGGGTGCCGGGACAAATGCCGCACAGCAACCGGGTAACGGCGGACGCGCGGCTCTGCTTTTTGTTTATTGAACCGGAGGCGGTCGCCATGCCGCAGGAATGCTGCGCGCTGAAGATCTCGCCGCTGGTGCGGGAACTGATTTTGCGTTTGTCCCACGTTCCCCATGAACATCTCGACTGCGCGCCCATTCAACGGCTGGTGCAGGTGCTGTTTGATGAGCTGCCTAATCAGCCGGTGGAACAGCTCCAGCTGCCGATCTCCTCGCACCCGAAAATACGTGCGATGGCGGACAGCATGGCGAAAAACCTGAAGGAGAAGAAAACGCTGGCCCAGTGGGCGGACGACATGGCGATGAGCGAGCGTAATCTTGCCCGGCTGGTGGGGAAAGAAACGGGGCTGAGTTTTCTACGCTGGCGGCAGCAGATGCAGCTCATTGTGGCGCTGAGGTATCTAATAAGCGGGATGACCGTGCAAAACGTGGCGGAGTCGCTGGGGTACGACTCCACCACGGCGTTTATTACCATGTTTAAAAAGGCGCTCGGCACCACGCCGGGGCGCTATTTAAGCACCCTGGGCGGGGACGATTTTACAGACTAGCCAGCTTAAACTGGGACACGGCGGTATTCAGCTCATAGGTCTGCGCCAGCAGCGATTCGGCCGCCTCGGAGGCCTGATTCACCATCGCTGCGTTTTGCTGTGTGGTGACATCCATCTGGCTGATGGCCGTGCTGACCTGCTCAATGCCGCTACTTTGCTCATCGCTGGCGTGGGTAATCTCCACCATCAGCGCGGCGACGCGCTTCACGTCCTGCACCACGGTGTTGATGGTCTTGCCTGCTTCGTTTACCAGCCGACTGCCGCTGGCCACCTGATTCACCGAATCTTCAATCAGCTCTTTAATCTCTTTGGCCGCGCTGGCGCTGCGCTGGGCCAGGCTGCGCACTTCGCCAGCAACAACCGCAAAACCGCGCCCCTGGTCACCGGCTCTGGCGGCTTCTACCGCCGCGTTCAGCGCCAGGATGTTGGTCTGGAAGGCGATGCTGTCGATAACGCCGATGATGTCGGTAATTTTGTTGGCAGAACTTGAAATGCCGTCCATGGTTTCCACGACCTGAGCCACTACCGCGCCGCCCTGTTCCGCGCTTCTCGAGGCGGTGTTGGCCAACTGGCTGGCGCTTTGGGCATTCTCTGCGTTTTGCTTCACCGTGGTGGTCATCTCTTCCATCGACGACGCCGTTTGCTCCAGCGCGCTGGCCTGTTCTTCGGTGCGGGAAGCCAGGTCAATATTGCCGCTGGCAATCTCGCTGGAGCGGGTGGATATCTGGTTGCTGCTTTCGTGCACCAGATGGATGACCATGGTGAGCTGCTGGCACATGGTTTCCATCGCAGCCATGACGCTGTTTCTGTCGCCGTCGCGCACTTTCACTTCTCGGGTGAGATCCCCGCAGGCCACGGCGTTGGCAATCTCGGCCACTTCACTTGGCTCGCCACCCAGTGAGCGGAAAATTGTGCGGTGAACCCACCAGCCGACAACCAGCAGCAGCAACACGGCGGCACCGGAACCAATCAACTGCCATTGCGTTGAGTTAGCGCTGCTGTGTTGGGCTTTTTCTACCGCGTTATCGGCATACTCGGCGGAGGCTTTAACAAAGGATTCAATGCCTTTCTGGTGGGCGTAAAAGTCCTTATCGGCCGCTTTCAGTTTTTCAAATAGCGGCGTCGGGGCACCCGAACGAATAAGCTCCACCAGGTCATTGGCATCTTTGATCATCGCCATCCCTGCCTGGTATTGTTCCCCGAGAAGATTCTGCTGCAGCTCAGGTGGCAGAGCGGCTTTCCAGTAATCAACGCGCTGGTGCCATTGCGCGCTGAGGCGCTTAATTTCGGCATCGGCCTGATCGACGCTCAGCGTGCCTTCCACCACGCGCGAAAGCACCAGGCGCAGTTCAATCAGGTAAATCGGTGCGGGCTTGATGTCAGACATCAAATCCTTTGCCAACAGGCCGCTTTCGGTGCTTTGGGCGCTTCGGTGGCTGCCGTAGAGTGAAATGGCGGTAACCAGGGCGGACATCAAAATCGAACAGCAAATTAATAACAACAAATTGTGAGCCAGTGATTTCATTTTGCCTCTCCTATTATTTGAAAAGCTTATCGGCCCAGAAGAAGGGAAACTTTTTCACCAGATCTGAAAACTAGCGGGTGAGTCACAAATTTATGCCATAAATCGCCAATATTTTATTTTTAAAATAATCACTTAACTCAATTATTTGTTGAATCTATAAGTAAAAGATTTAACTCAGAATTAACTAATATGTTTTCTGCATATGCAATGCAGGATTAAGCATTGGCGAGGGAAAGGCGCTTGTGCGAGCGTAAAGGCATAGCTCGCTCACAGACGGGATAACAAGGAAAATCAATGGCACAGGTAAAGGCTTTAACGCACACAACCTCACACACAACAGTGCAACATAAATTAACGCTCTCTGCTTTGGTTCTGGCCCTGTCCGGCCTGGCCTCCGCCGCGGTTCACGCAGACCAGCTGGCGGATATTCAAAAAGCGGGGGTGGTTAAAGTGGCCACTTTTGACGCAAATCCACCTTTTGGCTCTATAGATGCTAAAACGCACGATATCGTGGGCTATGACGTTGATTTCGCGAAAGCACTGGCTAAATCTCTGGGCGTTAAGCTTGAGCTGGTGGCCACCAACCCGGCGAACCGTATTCCGCTCCTGCAGTCCGGTAAGGTCGACCTTATCGTGGCGGATATCACAATTACGCCGGAACGTGCCCAGGTGGTGGATTTCTCTACCCCTTATTTTGTGACCGGGCAGCAGTTCCTGGTCCCGGCTTCCGGACCGGATAAGCTTGAGGATTACGCGAAAGGGCGCGTGGGGGCGGTGAAAGGCACCACCGGAGAACAGGCGCTGGTGCAGCGTTTCCCGTCAATTCGAGTGCTTTCTTATGATGATATCCCGCTGGCTTTTACCGCGCTGCGCAACGGTAACGTCCAGGCGATCACTCAGGACAGCACTATTCTTGCCGGGCTGCTGGCCGAAGCGCCGGATAAGGCGAAGTTTAAAATTCTGCCGGACTTGCTGAGCAAGGAAGAGATTGGCGTTGGCGTGAAGAAAGGGGAACCTGCCCTTTTAAAAACGGTTAACGACGAGCTGGTGAAGCTGGAACAAAGTGGCCAGGCAGAGCAAATCTACAGCGCCTGGTTTGGCCCCGACAGCAAAACCCCGCAGCCGCGCAGCTTTAAAATTGTAGCCAAATAATATGTTTAAACGACCGCCTCTTTTGTCCGCAGCTTCGGCTGCGGATTTTTTGCATCTGCAGTCCGCCAGCGTTGAATTTCGCAAAGCGAGTAAAAATTATGGTGAAACATCCGTCTTGCGCGAGATAGACCTGACTATCGCGGCCGGAGAAGTAGTGGCGATTTGCGGCCCGTCCGGTTCGGGGAAATCGACGCTGATACGGCTCATCAACCAGCTCGAAACCCTCAGCGATGGCGATATTTTTATCGATGGCAAACCCACCCGAGCGCTGAATAACAGGACGCTGCGCCGCCTGCGAAGCCGAATCGGGTTTGTGTTTCAGCAGTTTAACCTTTACGCCCACCTTACGGCTGAGCAGAACATTACGCTGTCGTTAACCCACGTTCACGGCTGGAAGCGTGAGGCGGCGCGTGAGCAGGCTCTGGCGCTGCTGGCCCGTGTCGGACTCGCGGAAAAAGCGCAGCACTATCCGGCGCAGCTTTCCGGTGGGCAGCAGCAGCGCGTGGCGATTGCCAGGGCGCTGGCATCTTCACCGCAAATTATTCTGTTTGACGAACCGACTTCGGCTCTCGACCCGGAGATGATCGGTGAAGTTCTGCAGGTGATGAAGGATCTCGCCCACAGCGGCATTACCATGATTGTGGTCACGCATGAAATGCAGTTCGCGCGTGAAATAGCTGACCGCGTGGTGTTCATTGACGGCGGGGCTATTCTGGAGCAGGCGGCCCCGGCGCAGTTTTTCCGCTCGCCGCAGCATCCCCGCGCCCGTCGTTTTCTGCAAAAAGTGCTCGACCCGCTGCATGCCGGGACCGAATCATGAACAGCTACTTTGACTGGGCGGGGGTGTTAAGTGGAGCACCGCGAGCCTGGCTGATTTCCGGTTTGCTGACCACCGCGTGGGTGACGTTTGCCGGGATAATCATTGCGACGCTGTTTGCCGCGCTGCTGCTGGGGTTTCGGCTCGCCGGTGGTCGGGCGGGGCGCTATTTCACGGCAAGCTGGGTTTCTGTTTTTCGCAATACGCCTTTGCTGGTGCAGCTGCTTTTCTGGTATTTCGCCGCGTGGAACGCGCTGCCGCAGAGCTGGCGCGGCTTTATTAATGACGACCACAGCTGGTCTCAGTTGCCCTGCGGCGTCTGGTGGCTGACGCCGGAGTTTCTCTGCGCGGCGTGGGGGCTAGGTGTGTTCACCTCGGCATTTTTGGTGGAGGAGATCCGCAGCGGGTTGCAGGCGGTGCCGAAGGGGCAAACCGAAGCCGCACTTTCTCAGGGTTTCTCTGAGTGGCAGCTTTTGCGCACCGTGCTGCTGCCCCAAGGCGTGGTTAACGCCTGGCAGCCGCTGGTCGGGCAATATCTCAACCTGATGAAGCTCTCCTCGCTGGCAACCGGCATCGGCTTTGCCGGGCTCACCAGCCAGGTGCGCCGTATCGAAAGCTACAACGCCCATGCGTTGGGCGCTTTTGCCGCAGGCACGGTGCTTTATCTGCTGCTGGGACTGGCGATGAGCGGGCTATTTACACTCTTTTCGCCAGGGAAACGCGGGTTACGTAAACCAGAGGTACAGCATGATCGCTAACGTTTCGGTTATTACGGATAACCTCGACTATTTACTGTGGGGGAGAATGGCTCAGGGCGAGCCGGGCGGCGTATTGCTAACGTTGATGATGGCCGTGGGCGCTGGCGTGCTTGCCCTGGGGCTGGGGTTATTGCTGGCCTGTATCGCATGGCGCTACGGCGGTATTGTGCGGCGGGTACTTTTCATTTGGGCCGATTTGATCCGCGGCATTCCGTTGATTTTTGTTATCTTCTGGCTCTATTTCCTGCTGCCCGCCATTACCGGGCGTGATTTACCGGGGCCGTTAACCGTCACGCTGGCGCTGGCCTGGTTTACGTCTGCGGCGGTGATGTACACCACGCTGGCGGCGCTGAATGCGCTGGCGAAGGGGCAAAATGAGGCGGCGATTGCCGGCGGTTTTACGCCATGGCAAACGCTGAGGTTAGTGCTGCTGCCTCAGGCGCTGCGCAACGCTTTACCGTCGTTTGCCGGGCTGTTTATCTCGCTCATCAAAGACACGTCGCTGGCGTTTATCGTCAATGTCCCCGAGCTGACAACCGTTGCCGGGCAGGTCAACAGCCGGGTGCAAATTTACCCGGCGGCCATTTTTATCTTTACCGGCCTGGTTTATTACCTGCTGTGCAGCGCGCTGGCCTGGCGCATTCACCGCTGGCAGCGGCAGGAGGCTACTGCTTACCCACAATAAGGGAAACCAGCCCAGCGGCGATCAGTGGCCCAACCGGCACGCCACGGAACAGGGCGACGCCAAGGACGGTGCCGACCAGCAGGCCGCCCACCAGACCTGGCTGGCTGCCCATCAGCGTCACGCCGCGCCCGCCGAGCCATGAAACCGCAATCCCGACGACAATCGCCACCAGCGATTTCCAGTGAGTGAAAGAGTGGATCAGGTTGCTGGCGGGCAGGGTGCCGCTGGCTATCGGGGCCATCACGCCGATAGTCAGAATAATGATCCCTACCGTCAGGCCCTGTTTCTCAATCCACGGAAAGAAGGTGTTCAGCGGGGTGACGCGCACAATAATCAGCACGAGGATGGAAACCGCGACGGTGGTGTTATGGCTGACAAAACCTAATCCCGCCAGGGCCAGAAGGATCAACAGCGTGGGGTCAAAAATCATGATATATCCTTGCCAAATAAGAGGTTTTTAACTTTTATTGTTCTGGCGAATGGCCGACAGCGATTCTGTGGCCGTTCATCATTCTGTCATTTTTGCGGTCAATAATTGAACGACATGACAGCGAGCAATGGCTTGCGGGAGAAAAGGATGGGCGATCCAGCGTTATTCGACACGATTTGCATCACTGCCGCGTTTCTCGGGATCGCTTCGGTATTGGTGTTGTCTGTCCTTTATCTCGAACGCCTCGGGTAGCTATTCGGGGCGGTGAAAATTGACCAGCTCCGGGCGCGCAATGCGCAAATAATCCTGCGTATTCATCACCACTGACTTTTCCAGCAGCCCTGCATTGAAGGCAATTTCTGAAAAACGCTCGAAAATAGACGGGTCGGCCACCAGCCGGAGCTGGGTGTGAAAGCTGAACGGCGGAATAGCGCCAAACACACATCGCGTTAACTCATCCACTTCCGCCGGGCTTGCCAGCGACGCTTTCAGGCCGCCCAGATGCTGCGCCAGCAGGCTCAGATCCGCCTGTTTATCTGCCGCCAGAATCGCCAGCACGTGCAGCTTGACGCCGTTGCCTTTGACTTTGCAGACCAGCGCTTTTGCGCCCTGGCCAAGTTCGGTGCCGCGGATTGCCGAGACTTCTTCACATTTCCCCGCCGCGACATGTTTTACCACACGGTAGCGGGCCTGCTGTTGCTCGAGTAAATCGATAAGTTGCTGATGGACGTCTTCGCCTTTTGCGTGGGATGTCATTGCACTGCCTCTTGTCGTCTTTCTAAGTCTCTGCTTTGAATTTTCATCCTATCGCGATAATAGTTATCTGACATGCAAAAATTCGGGCAAAAGATGGCTAATAATGTACTGACGCAGATGGGAAATGCCCTCGTGCGTGAATGCGTTTTTCAGGGAAAACCTGCCGTTGAAAAGCGAAATGCTTCCGAGGTTGAACTCGATTTTTATCAGTACCATGCCTCCGTGTTAAGGGATCAGGGGCTCGGCATTCCCGACGTTTATTCCCTTAACCGCCAGGCACGACGGCTGATCATCGAATTTATCCCGCAGCCTTGTTCACTGGAAACGCTGACTGCCGACCCCGATTTGTATGAAAAGCTGGCGTTGCTCCATCATTGCCAGATGAAACCCTCAGGGATATTCAGGCGGCATCAGTGGAGGGATGAGCAAATGGCGTTGGCACTAAGCCTGCTGAAATTGCCCCCAGAGCTCGAAGCAGTTTTGCGTTATTTCAAAGCTCACAGTGATGTGCTCTTCGAGCCGCAGCAGTGGGTGTCTGGGGATTCAAATGCCGGGAACTGGGGACGCCGAGCCGGGGGAGAGTTGGTTTTATTTGACTGGGAGCGCTTTGGCCGTGGGAGCCCGGCGATAGATTTGGCACCTCTGATTAAAGGAATGGGGGAACCTGCCAGTATTCACCTCATGGTAGCGCGATATGAACAAGTGGCGCCTCAGCGGTCGAAGTCACGCCTGATACGCCATGTGGTTTTGGCTAAAGCCTGGCTGGTGGTTGAAGTGCTGAATCTTCTTTCCCGCAGACACCCGCAAACGTTAACCCGGTATCTTGACTGGTATCAGGCTAACTTGCCGGCCTGGTTGCCACAGGCCCAGCATTTATGGCGCTCTACGTTCGCTTAGCTTAGCCAGCCGTATTCGGAATAAATCTCGCCGTTGATAATAGCGCTTATGGCTTGCTTAACATAGGGCACGGTGTTCTCCGGCAACTGTCTGATATTTACCCATAGTAGGTCAGAATGCTTATCAGGCTCGGCGATATAAGGCTCACGCTGCCAGTCTGAACAGAGAAAGAAGTGGCCCATCCACGAGCGATCTTCGGTTTTAACGTGCATCGAGTGAACTGACCTGAGGTTTGCGGCCTCAATGGTCACGCCCGTCTCTTCATGAGCTTCTCTGACCGCAGCGTTAAGCAGCGTTTCACCGCTTTCAAGACCGCCTGCGGGCAGGCTGTAGAAACCGTCCATCCAGCCGGTGTTAGCCCTGCGGATAAGACAAATTTTTTCGCCGCGGCGCAGGACAACAAAGACGGCTACGGAAAGCTGGTGGCGTTCTCTTTTCATCATTTTCGGCTCTTGCTATTGTGGTCTGTGAATATATACAGTGTTATCGACCCGGTTCAACGCAAAAACGGGTAGGGTGACAAGGGGCAATGTCAGTGAGGTATGGGATGTCGGGTTTCAAACTAGAAATTTCTGATCAAATCAGCGAGGAGTATTCGCTGCCCATCGAAGCCGGGCTCGGTGAGTTTAACGATGCGATGAGCGGGATAAACGACCGTAAACCGCTGGCGGTTGTGGTTCGCGATCGTGATAGCGGTAGCGTCGTCGGCGGGATGCTGGGGCGTTCGTCGCTTGGCGTACTGTTTATCGATCTTTTTTATTTACCGCCTGAGTTAAGAGCGCATGGATTAGGCAGCGAGATCCTGAGGACGTTTGAAACAGAAGGGCGCAGGCGCGGCTGTGTGGCTGGTTTTTTATATACCATCAGTTTCCAGGCTCCGGGCTTCTACCGCAAGCATGGCTGGGAGGAATTCGGCAAAATTGACTGTTTACCCGAAGGCACCAGCCGGTATTTTATGAAGAAAATGCTGTAATTCAGAAACAATAAAGGCCGGTTCTGGCCGGCCTTTAACTGTCTGCGCACGCCTTAAATATCGTCCACGGTATGGCCCACAACAATCTCTAAAGCATTGCGATAAACGTCGCACATGACGACGTCTTGAGTCGTTTCCAGGGCGTCAACCAGCCAGATAATAATCGCTTTATTGGAAACGCTCTTATTGGCAGTCAGAATGGCGGTGACGGCCTGACTGATGGCTGCATTTTCTTCCGCGTGCCGGTCTGCTGTGCTTCTTATAAAGTCGGATAATGCGTGATCTACGATTCCGGTATGCATTGCAGAGGTATTAGAAATTAGCTGTGTCATAGTCATTCACCGTTTTTCAGTTGTTGGCCATGGGCCGCTAGTGGACATTTTTTTCGTTAAACCGTTGAGTCTTAACTGCGCCTGAAAGCGCTTTTTTTTCTGTCTTTCCTGTCAGACGCTGGGAAATATTCCCCTCGATTTCAGCGATAATTTTCTGCAGCGCGTTACGTCGACGTAGTTCTTGTTCCGATATCAACATCGCTTCCAACCGGGCAACTAAAGCGCGCGTATTAATTGCGCTGTTGCTGTTCAGTAACGACAGCGCTGCTTCGCCGATAATCTCGTCCGTTAATTGTTCATCGTCGCTTCTCTTCACTTCGTTACTCCTGATTTCTTCGCCGGGGGTAAATACCGCTGGCATGAAGTCATTTGCCGGAGTCTGAGAATGAGGAAAATTCAGCATTTATACTTCAAGGTTACTCTCCCACCAGGGAGCGTACGCATTACTCTGATTGAACTCCGGGTGGATTATTCGCTAGCGAGTAAAAAGCATGCCCAACAGGGCGTGATAGTGCTTTTCTTCTTCCGGTTCAGAAACGCGATCGAGTCGAGAGAGCAATTTTGTACAGATCGCTTTTCTGTTCAGATTGCGGCCATCGCTGAGAATTTCGAGCACAATTTGCCCCATTGTTTCCTGCTCAGACGGCGGCGCAACGCGGCTAAAATAGCGCGCAATGTCATTTTCTACGCTGTTCTGACCAGTTGTAAAAGTGTCCTGTCGCATAAGTTGCTCCTGTAAATTCACACGTTGCAAGATGTTAACTAAGTTATGCAATTGCTATAAAAACTGTACACAAAGGTGTATTAGTTTGCCTGCTATTTTTTGACTAAAAATGCTAATCTTTATTTATCAATTGTTTATGTTTTAATTTTTTTAACTTATCGATACGTAAAATTGTACATTTTGATTAAAGGTAAATGGCGAGCAAAACATTCCATGTTGTTAAGTTGTTTAGACTTTGTTGAGTATGTGGCGACGTCAGGGTGGGGATCTGTTAAGTTACTCCCTTAACCTTTCGCTGGAACCCACCATGCTCACGACAGTTATTTACCGAAGCCACATCCACGCCAGCACGCCGTTTGAGGTTTTGGAGGCGATGGTTTCCGCGGCAAATGCAAAAAATATTGACGCTAATGTGACGGGGATCCTGCTATTCAACGGCAGACATTTCTTTCAACTATTGGAAGGCCCGGAAAAGAGCGTGCAGAAGGTTTATCACGCTATTTGTAAAGACGATCGCCATCACAACATTGTTGAATTGCTCTGTGATTACGCCCCGGCCCGCCGCTTTGGGCGAGTGGGCATGGAGCTTTTTGATTTAAGAGAGCACGATAAAAACGATGTCTTGCAGGTCGTTCTGGAAAAAGGGACTAGCCGATATCAACTGGCTTACGATGACCGGGCCTTGAGTTTTTTCCGGACCTTCATCGAATCGACGGAAAAAGAGAACTATTTTGAGATCCCTCCGGGTGATGCGTGGGAATTTATTCTCGATGCGCCGGCTCATTCGACATCAAGTCCACAAACGCTGCATAAAAAGATAGTTTTTCAACCGATTGTTGACCCAATGGCTCGTACTGTCGCGGCAGTAGAGGTGTTAGCCACGGAAGCTAATTCAGCGCCAGAGGAAGGGGGCGATGTATACCTGGCTGAACTGCTGAACGCGAAGGCCGCTTTCACCGCAGCATGCGCCGCTAATATTGGTGTGCAAACGCTATGCATCAATCTGCTGCCGATGACGCTGGTCATGATACCTGACGCCGTGGAACAATTGCTGGCGGATATTGAGGCGAACGGGTTTGTTCCCGAGCAGGTGGTTATTGAGTTTACCGAAAGCGAAATCATGCCGCAGATGGATGCGTTTACCGACGCTATCAGGCAGCTTAAATCGGCCGGTATCAAGCTTGCGATTGATGATTTTGGCGTCGGCTTTGCTGGGCTACAGCTGCTGGCACAGTTTCAACCTGAAAGGCTGAAAATTAACCAGTCGCTGATTCGGGGCATTCATAAAAGTGGGCCACAGCAGGCGATTATCCAGGCCATAATCAAATGCTGCGCGTCCCTTGAAATTGCGGTTTCCGCCACGGGTATTGAGCAACCGGAAGAGTGGATGTGGCTCGAGGCGGCCGGTATTTCTCACTTCCAGGGGAGTTTGTTTGCTAAACCCTGCGGCCACGGCGCTTTCCGTATTGCCTGGCCGGAGCGTAAAGCAGAGTTGTGATATCTGCCGCGTGTCGTGCCTCAAAGGCATCAGGTTTCACTTGTACAACTCTAAAAAAAATTGTACACATTGAACAGATTGACTAATGTTTCAATGGAGGCGTGGGATCTGTGTACGGGGAGGGACACTATGGCCTATTACACGATCGGTGATGTAGCAGAGCGATGTGGCATCAACCCGGTCACTCTGCGAGCCTGGCAGCGCCGCTACGGCTTGCTGAAGCCCCAGCGTAGCGAGGGTGGTCATCGCCAGTTTGATGATGCGGATATTCAGCGTATCGAAGAAATCAAATACTGGATGAGCAAAGGCGTTTCCGTAGGCAAAGTGAAAGCCTTACTGGAGCGCAGCCACGTGCCGGAAGAGCAGCTGTGGGTAACGCTGCAAGAAGAAATGATGCTTCTGGTCAGGAAAGTTAATCCTGGAAAGCTGCGTGAGAAGATTACTTCTCTCAGCCGGGAGCACAGCGCAGACTTACTGATTGATAACCTTTTGCTGCCCGTGAGGCAAAAACTTAGCCAGGATGAATCCACGGCTTTGTTGATGCGCAGCCTGCTGGATGGCGCGTTGATCTGCCATTGTGCCCAGAGCCTGGCGGCGGCGCAGAACCAAAGTTTGGGCGACATCCTGCTGATTGGCTGGCAGACGGACGATCGGGCTGCGTTATGGCTGGAGGCGTGGCGCCTGTCCCGCAGAGGCCTGACCGTGAACGTATTTGCCGATCCGGTGGATACGTTGCGTCCGGAGCTTTTCCCCGGGCAGCATATTTTCCTATGGGCGGGAAAGACGTTATCGACAGCCCAGCAGGAACAGCTGCTTCACTGGAAACAGTGGGGATACGACATTGAGCTCCATCAATAAGCGATAAAAAGCCGCGTGTGATACGCGGCTTTTTTGTTTCAGCGATCAGTACGCATCGCTGCTTTGCTTTTGGAACAGCTCCCGGAATACAGGATAAATATCATCCTGATCGCGGATATGCTGCATTGCGAAGTTCTCGAAAGTGGCCTGCAGATTTTCGTACTCGCGCCACAGGGTCTGGTGCGCCCGGCGGGTGATTTCGATGTAGCTGTAGTAGCGCACCACCGGCAGCAGTTTTTTCGCCAGGATCTCATGGCATAGCGGCGAATCGTCTGCCCAGTTGTCGCCGTCCGAGGCCTGCGCGGCGTAGATGTTCCACTGCGCCGGATCGTAGCGTTCATGTACCACTTCATCCATCAGCTTCAGGGCGCTGGAAACAATGGTCCCGCCGGTTTCCTGCGAGTAGAAGAACTCGTGTTCGTCCACCTCTTTGGCCTGGGTATGGTGGCGAATATAAACCACCTCCACGTTTTTATAGGTTCGGCTCAGGAACAGATAGAGCAGGATATAAAAGCGCTTGGCCATGTCTTTTGTCGCCTGGTCCATCGAACCGGAGACGTCCATCAGGCAGAACATCACCGCCTGGCTGGAAGGTTCCGGGCGCTTCTCGTAGTTCTTGTAGCGGAGATCGAAGGTGTCGATAAACGGCACGCGGGCAATTTTTTCCCGCAGCTCTGCAATCTCTTTGCGCAGGCGCTCCTCTTCCAGCAGTTGAGCGGGTTCGCTGCGGCTGACGGTGTCGAGGGTCTCTTCGAGTTCGTGCAGCAAACGGCGTTTACCCGCGCTCATTGCCGTCCGGCGAGCCAGCGAGTTTTGCAGCGAGCGAACAACGCTGATATTGGCCGGGACGCCGTTAGAGGTGAAACCTGCGCGATGGGATTTAAATTCGGTAATCTGCCGGTGCTGGTTACGTTTCAGGTTCGGCAGCGCCAGATCCTCGAACAGTAAGTCGAGATATTCATCTTTGGAGATCTGGAACACGAATTCATCCTGGCCTTCGCCGTCCTGGCTCGCCTGACCCTGGCCGCTTCCACCACCGCCGCCTCCGCCCTGCGGGCGCTCAATGCGGTCGTTTTGTACAAAGTGGTCGTTACCGGGATGGACGCGGTGGCGCAGGCCGCCGCGACCCTGATGAAACATCGGTTCGTTGATATCCTCACTGGGGATGGACACGGACTCGCCGCTGTCCACGTCGGTCACCGAACGCTTGTTGATGGCCCCGGAAATCGACTGTTTGATCTGCGCCTTATAGCGGCGCAAGAAGCGCTGGCGGTTGACCGCGCTCTTGTTTTTGCCGTTAAGCCGCCTGTCTATGAAGTAGGCCATAGTTCCCCCAACTGCTTATGCCAGGTGCGCAAACAGGCCACGCCGCCCGGCGTGACCTGCATGAAACTCCCTTAAGAAGACTTACGGACCCGCAGATACCATTCACACAACAGGCGAACCTGCTTGCGGGTGTAGCCTTTCTCCATCATCCGATCGACAAAATCATCGTGTTTCTTCTGCTCGTCGGTGGAGGTTTTGGCGTTGAACGAGATAACGGGCAGCAGCTCTTCGGTGTTCGAGAACATTTTCTTCTCGATAACCGTGCGCAGCTTCTCGTAGCTGGTCCAGTTTGGGTTACGACCGTTATTATTGGCCCGGGCACGCAGCACGAAGTTGACGATTTCATTGCGGAAATCTTTCGGGTTGCTGATCCCGGCCGGTTTTTCAATTTTCTCCAGCTCCGCGTTCAGAGATTCCCGGTCAAACAGCTGGCCTGTGTCCGGGTCGCGGTACTCCTGATCCTGAATCCAGAAGTCAGCGTAGGTGACATACCTGTCAAAAATGTTCTGTCCGTACTCTGAGTAAGATTCGAGATAGGCGGTCTGGATCTCTTTGCCGATAAATTCCGCATATTTCGGAATCAGGTAGCCTTTAAGGTACTCGAGGTATTTCTCTGCCTGATCCTGCGGGAACTGCTCGCGCTCGATTTGCTGTTCCAGCACATAGAACAGGTGCACCGGGTTCGCCGCCACCTCAACGTGGTCAAAGTTGAACACGCGGGAGAGGATTTTAAAGGCGAATCGCGTTGAGAGCCCGTTCATGCCTTCATCGACCCCGGCGTAGTCCCGGTATTCCTGGTAGGACTTGGCTTTCGGGTCGGTGTCTTTCAGGCTTTCCCCGTCATAGACGCGCATTTTTGAGTAGATGCTGGAGTTTTCCGGCTCTTTCAGGCGCGACAGGATGGAGAAACGAGAAAGCGTTTCCAGGGTGCCTGGGGCGCAAGGCGCGTGGGAAAGTTCGCTGTGGTTGAGCAGTTTCTCGTAGATTTTGATCTCTTCCGAGATGCGCAGGCAATAAGGCACCTTGACGATGTATACGCGGTCAAGGAAGGCCTCGTTGTTCTTGTTGTTGCGGAAGGTGACCCACTCGGATTCGTTCGAGTGCGCAAGAATAATGCCGTTAAACGGCAGGGCGGAGATACCTTCTGTGCCGTTGTAGTTCCCTTCCTGGGTGGCGGTCAGCAGCGGGTGAAGCACCTTGATCGGCGCTTTAAACATCTCCACAAATTCCATGATGCCCTGGTTGGCCCGGCATAACGCCCCGGAGTAGCCGTAAGCATCCGGGTCGTTTTGCGCGTGGTGTTCCAGTTTACGGATATCCACTTTACCGACCAGCGCAGAGATATCCTGGTTGTTCTCATCGCCGGGCTCGGTTTTGGCAATCGCAATCTGGGCCAGAATGGACGGCCAGACTTTCACCACGCGGAATTTGGTGATGTCGCCGCCAAATTCACTGAGGCGTTTGGCTGCCCACGGCGACATGATGGTGCCGAGGTAGCGGTTAGGGATGCCATATTCTTTTTCCAGAATGGAGGCGTCTTCCTGCGGGTTAAACAGGCACAGCGGATGGTCGTTGACCGGGCTACGCTCGCCGTTGGCGCTCAGCACGTAAATAGGCACGCGCTGCATCAAGGCTTTCAGGCGCTCGGCCAGGGAGGATTTACCGCCGCCCACCGGCCCCAGCAGATAGAGAATTTGTTTCTTCTCCTCCAGCCCCTGAGCCGCGTGTTTCAGGTAGGCCACGATCTGCTCGATAGCCTCTTCCATGCCATAAAACTCTTCAAATGCCGGGTAACGGGCAACCACCCGGTTTGAAAAGAGACGGGACAGCCGTGGCTCTGTGGCAGTGTCTACCATCACTGGCTCACCAATGGCCGTCAATAGCCGTTCTGCCGCATTCGCGTAGGCACTGCGATCTTGTTTACAGATAGCAAGAAATTCCTGCAGTGTGAACTCTTCGTCCTTGGCAGCTTCATAACGCTGGCGATAGTGATCGAATATATTCATGGCATGCCGTCCTTTCGTTTTTAGCACAGGTTAAAGAGCCGTTGGTATGTGTAATAGAGGCTCCCCGGAAGACGTCTGCTAAATGAACAGCAACCCTTGTGCCAGGTTGATACCGGGCGCTCACGCCGCCGTCTCAGCGATTCACCTTCCTAAAATAAAGCGTAGATGGCATTTGCAAAACTTGCATACGGCCAACGCTCAATTTCAATGACATATCAATAACTCATCCTAAAAATTTCGTATTTGAGATAAGCGACAGAGTTCGCTTTCATCTGGCTGACATAAAGCTGAAAATCCGCCGTCATCTGATTGCGGGAAGCTAAAAAGTTGGTTGAAGGTTGTGACTAAGTAAATTATTTGGGATGGGAGCCAAGGGCGGTTACACTTCCTGCGCTGATTATTTGATTAAAGGACTGAAAGGATTGTGACCAAATTCAAAATTCTCGCATTAGGCGTACTGCTAGCCTCCTCCGTTACCGCTGCACATGCAGAGGGCCCGTGGTCTATTGGTGCGGGGGCGCTGGTTTCGCCAAACCCTTACAAAGGTGACCAGAACCGCGTCTATCCGGCGCCTCTGCTGGGCTATGAAGGTGACAATTTCTACTTCCGCGGGTTTAACGCGGGTTACTACTTGTGGAATGACCAGGCCGACAAGCTGTCCGTGACCGCTTATTATTCGCCGCTGCATTTCAGGCCGAAAGACAGCAACTACGACAGCATGCGTGCGCTTGACTACCGTCATTCTACCGTGATGGCGGGCCTGTCCTGGGTGCATAACACCGACTATGGCTTCCTGCGTACCGTGCTGGCCGGGGATATCCTGAACAACAGCAACGGCATCACCTGGGATACCGCCTGGCTGTACCGCTACAACGCGGATAGCCTGACGGTCACGCCGGGGATTGGTGTCGTGTGGGACAGCAAGAATCAAAACGACTACTACTATGGCGTGAGCGGCAAGGAGTCCAACCGCAGCGGCCTGAACGAGTACGATGCGGGTAACAGCTGGTCACCGTACGTTGAGCTGTCCGTCAACTATAAGCTGAACGCCGACTGGAACGTGTTCGGTATGGGCCGCTATATGCGTTTGTCCAAAGAAGTGACCGACAGCCCAATGGTCGACAGCAACTGGACTGGTGTGCTGCTGACGGGCGTGAACTACAGCTTCTAATTGGTGCAATCAGTGCACTAAAACGGGGCGCTTACGCCCCGTTTGCTTTTTAATGGGGCAGAGGTTAGCGGCCTTTGCCCTAAGCTGGTGAAAGGCGTTTAGCCTTTCTTCGCCACGCTGATGGTCTGGCTCAGACGGGTAGGTTTCTCCGCGCTGGCTTTCTGTTTTTTCGACGCGCAGGCGGTTTCTACGCAGACGAAGGTTTTGTAGCCGTCGTCCGGCATATCGCCCATCGAAACGGACAGCGCCGGGCCTGGGTTCCAACCCACCACGTTGTAATGATGGTGATGAACCACGTTCAGGGTGCGCTTCAACGGGCTGGCATCATGAATGACGCTGCACTCTTCCGGCTCCAGGTAGAGACGATCGGTGCGGTCAGGGAAGGTTTGTACGCCGTCGGTCAACTGGCCCGGGGCTTCATTCAGCACTTTATCAATATACGGATTACCCAGACCGCTGACTTTTACATCCGCGATGTCGCCGACATTGAAGTAGGTGTGCAGGGCCGAGGTGGTTTCGAACTCACCGTGTGCTTCCAGCTCGATTTCACAGGTTTTGCCTAGCTTGAAGCGGGCATACAGCGTGAATTCATGCGGCCACAGTTTTAGCGTCTCGGCATTGTTATGCAGCTCAAAGGTCAGCACCACGCCGTTGGCGTCTTCATTATGCGCGCTCAGCGTCCACGGCTGGTTGCGAGCAAAACCGTGCGCCGGCAGGCCTGGCTGCTCCGCCGGGCCAAACCATGGCCAGCAAATCGGCACGCCGCCGCGCAGCGCTTTGCCTTTATGGAATGGGGTGATGTCGCTCAGCCAGAGTACTTCATCTTCGCCTGCGGGCTGCCAGGAGAGCAGATGTGCGCCCTGGAGCGCGAAAGATGCCCGAACCTGTGGGTGATCAACGACGATGACGTCCAGTTCATCGTTTATGCGGCGGGTAAGGGCAGGGGTAATTTGTTCGACGACCGGAAGTGCAAAAATTTTATTAATCATTTCTTTTTTCCTTAGTCCTGGTTATTTGAGGCAAAAAAAAGAGCGACCGAAGTCGCCCTTTAGGATCAGGTTCCATCTCAACTTATTTGGAGATGTGAGCGATCAGATCCAGTACTTTGTTGGAGTAGCCAGTTTCGTTGTCGTACCAGGAAACCAGTTTCACAAAGTTGTCGTTCAGTGCGATACCCGCTTTAGCATCGAACACGGAAGTCAGTACTTCGCCGTTGAAGTCGGTAGAAACTACGTCATCTTCGGTGTAGCCCAGAACGCCTTTCATTGCGCCTTCGGAAGCAGCTTTGATTGCTTTCTTAATTTCTTCGTAAGAAGCAGCTTTTTCCAGACGAACGGTCAGGTCAACAACGGACACGTTAGGGGTAGGAACGCGGAACGCCATACCAGTCAGTTTGCCTTTCAGCTCTGGCAGTACAACGCCTACAGCTTTAGCAGCACCGGTAGAAGAAGGGATGATGTTCTGAGCTGCGCCGCGGCCGCCGCGCCAGTCTTTGTGAGACGGGCCATCAACGGTTTTCTGAGTTGCGGTGGTAGCGTGAACGGTGGTCATCAGGCCTTCAACGATACCGAAGTTGTCGTTGATAACTTTAGCCAGTGGAGCCAGGCAGTTGGTGGTGCAGGATGCGTTGGAAACGATGTCCTGGCCTGCGTATTTTTCGAAGTTAGCACCGCGAACGAACATTGGGGTGTTGTCTTTGGAAGGACCAGTCAGAACAACTTTTTTCGCGCCAGCAGTGATGTGCTTACGAGCGGTTTCGTCAGTCAGGAACAGACCAGTTGCTTCAGCAACAACGTCAACGTTCACTTCGTTCCACTTCAGGTTAGCCGGGTCACGTTCTGCGGTAACACGGATAGTTTTACCGTTAACAACCAGGTTGCCGTCTTTAACTTCTACAGTACCGTTGAAACGACCGTGAGTTGAGTCGTACTTCAGCATGTAAGCCATATAGTCAGCGTCTAACAGGTCGTTGATTGCAACGATTTCGATGTCAGAACGTTCCTGAGCAGCACGGAAAACGATACGGCCGATACGACCAAAACCGTTGATACCTACTTTGATAGTCATAGTATTCCACCAGCTATTTTTTAGTGAATAAAAGGTTGGCTGTAAAATTACAAAAACCTTACGCAGCGTCAAGCGGAATCGTGTCAATCATTGCGACAAATCAATCCTGTGACCAGGGTTTGTACGACTGAACGCCTCACGCTTCCTTTTGGGCTTAAATCCAAATGGGGACGATGCGGGGAATTTTAAACGCCAGTCCCAACAATAATGTGATTCACGTCACGCTTTGTGCCGTGCCAGAATTTCAGGGCTAAGTTTAGAACAAAAAGCAGCACGGTGTTGTTAATTTTTTGTTAGAATGGGGCCGTGAGCTGTCCCAATTGAACTGACCGAGATGTACACCTATGTCTAATCAATTACCCCCTGATTCAAATAAGAAAAACCTCAGCGAGATGCAATACTACGTGACCCAGAAGCACGGCACTGAACCACCGTATTCAGGGCGTTTACTGCATAATAAGCGTGACGGGATTTATCACTGTCTGGTGTGTGAGGCCCCGCTGTTTCTTTCGGAAACAAAATACGACTCAGGCTGCGGCTGGCCAAGCTTCTACGAGCCTGTCAGCCCCGATGCCATCCGCTATCTGACCGATAATTCTCACGGCATGGAACGCGTTGAAATCCGCTGCGGCAGCTGCGACGCGCACCTGGGCCATGTGTTCCCGGATGGCCCGCAGCCGACCGGGGAGCGGTATTGCGTTAACTCGGCCTCGCTGAGCTTCACCGACGGGCAAAATGGTGAGCAGGTTGAGGGTTGAAGAATCGATTCAGCTAATTATTCTGCGACGGGGTGCCCAATGAGCAATCTGGATGAGATGTTGAGCGTGATGACGCCGGAAATTTATCAGCGCCTGGCGACCGCGGTCGAACTGGGAAAGTGGCCTGATGGCGTGGCGCTGACCCAGGAGCAAAAAGACAACAGCCTCCAGTTGGTGATGCTGTGGCAGGCGCGCCACAACACGGAGGCGCAGCACATGACTATCGACACCAATGGCCAGATGGTGATGAAGAGCAAGCAGCAGCTGAAAGCGGAGTTTGGCATCGAGCCTGCGCCGTTTGTGACGATGAAGCTGCAGTAAACAAAAAGGGAGACTCACTGGTCTCCCTTCGTTTTTCTGCGCTAACCGCTATTTAGCGTGATCGATGCCCAGCGACTCGGCGAGCTGTTTCGCCAACTGGTTGTTGTCATCCGCGCCGTATTCCCAGAACATCGCGCCGCCCAGCCCCTTCTCCTTGATGTATTCGGCTTTGATTTTCACCGAACGTGGGTTCTCATAGGAAATGGCAAACAGCGGTTTACCTTCAGCAGACTTCAGCGTCAGGTACGGCACCTTCGCGTCGTCATCCCACTCTTCGGTGAAGCGCTTCTGCGGGTCGTTCAGCATTTTCTTCACCAGGTCGTTGTATTTGACGTAAGTGTCTTTCGTCAGCTCCACGCCCAGCGCGGTTTTAAACAGCTCCAGCTCACGCTCGCCGAAGTAGGGCTGTGTGACCGGATTTTTCTGCGCGTCGGGTTTTGACCAGTCAATGCCCGGCTCTACGGCACGCTTAGGTACGCGGCCATAGAAGCCGATGCCGAGGTTCATCTGCGCTGGTTTCAGCCCGGCTGCGAGATAGTTATTTACTACGAAATCAGCGCTGTACTTGTCGGCTTCGGCAACGGTCGGCCACTTTTTCGAATCATAGAGATTCGAGTTGAAGTACTGCGTACCGTACGCCATGTCGTAGGTCATCAGGTTGATGTAGTTCAGCACCGGCGCAATGGCTTTCACATCAACCCAGCTTTTCGGGCTTTCAGCATTGGCCCCGACGGCAATGGTAACCAGTTTTTTATCGCCCACGGCTTTACGCAACTCTTTCAGCAGGGCGGTGAAATTATCCCGGTCGGCATCCAGCTTATCCACCAGGCCCCAGGCACCATTTACCGGGAACTCCCAGTCGAGGTCGATCCCATCCAGGCCATATTTGTCCATCACTTCCTGCACGGAGCGGATAAACACCGCGCGGTTTTCAGGGGTTGCTGCTGCGGCAGAGAAACCGCGAGCCCCCCAGCCACCAACGGACAGCAAGATTTTCAGCTGTGGATTCTGCTTCCGCAGTGCCGGCAGGGTTTCAAGGTCGGAGACAACTTTTGGGGAAAGATAGATTTGATGCAGTTTTGACGAGTCTTTCAGCGCTTCGTTGGTTTCGCCTTTCTCGTCGTTATAAATCAGGCCAAAGGAGTAATTGAGGTGGGTAATCTGGCGAACATCAAGCTTATTGATATCCCCACCGGGACCGGCAGTGACGTCGCCGCCGCCGTTGAAGTAACCCACGGAAAGCAAAGATTCAGCCTGCGCAACGCCGCTGCAGGCGAGCGTCACCGCGGCCACCAGCGGTAACATTTTACGTGTGAATGACATAA
Organism: Cedecea sp. B1(4); assembly: GCF_059414925.1. Classification (NCBI taxonomy): domain Bacteria; kingdom Pseudomonadati; phylum Pseudomonadota; class Gammaproteobacteria; order Enterobacterales; family Enterobacteriaceae; genus Cedecea; species Cedecea sp. B1(4). Next base: position 358,368 of record NZ_JCAHMZ010000001.1, read on the forward strand.
TGATTCCTCTTTGACGGGCACAACATAAAAGCTCCCCGGCCACGCTTAACAGACGAAAACGGCGGAAAGCGAAATCAGCTAACGTGCTGAATAAATTCACTGAATATGATTATGAGAGCGCTCCCAGGCGAGGGCGAGCAAAAAAAGCGTAGAGTGTGAGCGGAATCGATACAAAAGTGCGGGGCGGGGGCCGCCCCTACAATTATTGGCAGGTAAAATCGGCGAAGGTCATTAGCGTGGCGCCTTCAACCGCCATCTCCTGGAATGCGTCCAGACTGCTCTGGGGCCGCAGGTTCACGCCTCGACAGCCATCGGTGATGACGGTGACTTCATAACCCAGTTCCAGCGCGTCCAGCACGGTAAATTTCACGCAGAAATCCGTTGCCAGCCCCAACACCACCAGGCTGCGGATGTCGTGCTCGCGCAGCCAGGCATCAAGCTCCGTTTGCTGCCGGTGGCCGTTATCGAAAAACGCGCTGTAGCTGTCGATAGCCGGATTTTGGCCTTTATGGACGATCTTATCGATGCCGGAAGCCTTCAGCAGTGGGTGAAGTTTCGCCCCTTCGCTGTTCTGAATGCAGTGATCGGGCCACCAGGTTTGCGCCAGGCCGTCGAGCATGCCCTCAGAAAAAGGTTCAGAGCCTTGCGTACTGGCGAAACTTCCGTGCTTTGCCGGGTGCCAGTCTTGAGTGGCAACCACGTTTTCTCCGCAGGCGTTAAACAGTTCGATAAGCTGGTTAGCGACCTCAACGGTGCTGTCACCTTCCGGGACGGCGAGCGTGCCACCAGCACAAAAATCGTTCTGCAAATCAATCAACAGCAAAGCACGTTGCGCCATTGGCGTTCCTTATTCGTCGGGGGTGAGTTCACCACGCAGGTTGCACGACATGGCATCACGGATCGCCTGGGCATCCAGACCCTGGCTCAGCAGATAGTGAAGCTTGGTTAACGTCGCTTCCACCGTCATATCAAAGCCGCTGATAACGCCAGCCTGCGCCAGCGCGTTGCCGGTCGCATAGCCGCCCATGTTCACTTTGCCGGACATACACTGCGTGAGGTTAACCACCACGATGCCGCGCGCGCTAGCTTCCTGCAACTCTTTAATGAACGCGCCCTGCTGCGGGGCATTACCCACGCCGTATGAACGCAGGATCAGCGCCTTGACCGGCTGACGCAGGAAGTTGCCCACAACGTCGGCAGAAATGCCTGGATAGATGGTGACCACGCCAATCGGCTGCGGCGTGATCGGGTGAACAATCAGCTCGCCTTCACCGTGCGGGGCTGGGGGCGTATTCAGCTTCCGGATGTGGATCCCGGCTTCCAGCAGCGGCGCCAGGTTAGGAGAGGCAAAGGCATCAAAGCCGTCGGCATGGGCTTTGGTGGTGCGGTTCCCGCGATAGAGACGATTGTTGAAGAACAGCGTCACTTCGTTGATCGGGTAGTTGGCCGCCACGTACAGCGAATTGAGCAGGTTGATTTGCCCGTCAGAACGCAGCTCCGCCAGCGGGATCTGCGAGCCCGTGACGATCACCGGCTTGCTGAGGTTCTCCAGCATGAATGAGAGCGCAGAGGCGGTAAACGCCATGGTGTCCGTGCCGTGGAGGATCACGAAGCCGTCATACTCGTCGTAGTGGGCTTTGATGTCGTCGGCGATGTGCTGCCAGTCTTCAGGCGTCATGTCCGAAGAGTCCATCAGCGGATCGTATTCGTGGATCGTGAAGTCCGGCATTTCCGGGCGGTGGAATTCAGGCATCATCGCCAGCTGGCGCTGGAGATGGCCGGAAACAGGAATGTAGCCGTGTTCAGAACGCTGCATCCCGATAGTACCGCCGGTGTAGGCAACGTAGATAGATTTCTTTGGCATAGTTTTGCTCGAGGCTTTCGATATTTGCGGCAGAGTATAGAGAGGATGGCGGAAAAAAAAAGCCCGGTTTAACCGGGCTTTGATTCATTTGAGTAAATTAACGCACATCGCCGCAGGTGAGGCAGAAGGCGTAACGGTTTTGCGGATCGTTCATGGTGCCGAATTTGTCATTCTGGGCCTTGACCGCCAGCGCGGCGTCCGCCAGTGGCGCTGGCAGGTAAGCCTGAATGGCCTGCGGCAGCGCGGCGCGTACCGAGCCGGTCATGGCGTTAAAGACCATGTCGGTGAAGGTCGCGTCATCCTGCCAGAACGCCAGGTGCCAGCTTTTCAGTTTCGCCAGCTCGGCAGCTTTGGCCACGGCATCGTCAAAGTCACCCAGGCTGTCCACCAGGCCGTTGGCTTTGGCATCTTCCCCGGTCCAGACGTGACCCTGAGCAATCTGATCGATTTGCTCCGGCGTTTTCTTACGGGACGCCGCCACCAGGCCAATAAAGCGCTTGTAGCCGTTATCAATGCTGAGCTGCATCATTTGCTGTACTTCAGGCGGCAGCTTCTTGGTCACGGCCACGTCGGCCAGCGGCGACGTTGATACGCCGTCGGTATGCACACCAATCGCGTCGAGGGTGTTCTCTACGGTGTTGATGACGCCGAAAATACCAATCGAGCCGGTCAGCGTGCTTGAGTTGGCGATGATGTAGTTCGCCGGGGTGGAGATCCAGTACCCGCCGGATGCCGCCATGCCGCCCATGGAAACCACAATTGGCTTCCCGGCTTCACGCGCAGCGACAAGCTCTTCACGGATGGTTTCGGACGCAGTGACGCTGCCGCCAGGGCTGTTTACGCGGAAGACGATGGCTTTCACCTTCGGATCCAGACGCGCTTCACGGATCTGCATGGCCGTCGTATCGCCGCCGACCTGGCCCGGAGTTTCTTCCCCGTCCATGATTGCGCCGTTGGCGAAGATCACCGCGATGGCGTCGCCTTGCTCAGACGGTTTTTTCACGCTGTAGTCGTAAATACTGGTGTAGCTAAAGTCTTTGTTAGCTTTGCTCCAGCCGAATTGCTTAACCAGCGCCTTGTCCACGGCCGCACTGCTTGCCAACTCGTCCACCAGCTTGTTGTCCAGCGCATATTTAGCGGTATCGCCACCTAACTTCTGCAGATTATCCAGCAGCGCCTGAGCGCCGGGGAAAGCCTGCTGAGCGGTGATCTGGCGGTTGGCCGCGATGGTGTTCAGGTAGTTTTGCCACAGCTCGCCAATCCAGCGGCTGTCCGCGTCGCGCGCGGCAGGGGACATATCGTCGCGGATATATGGTTCAACCGCTGATTTGTAAGTGCCGACGCGGAAGACGTGGGTCGAGACCTTCAGCTTATGCAGCAGGGTTTTGTAATACAGCGCGTTGGTGGCAAACCCGTGCAGGTCAACCATGCCCTGCGGTGAGAGCCAGATTTTATTGGCAAAGCTTGCCAGATAGTACTGACTCTGGTTATAGCTGTCGCCCATGGCATAAACCGGCTTGCCGCCGTCGCGGAACTCGCGCAGCGCTTTACCGATGTACTGCATTGACGGCTGGTCGGCCCCGGCGAAATCTTTCAGATCCAGCACGATGCCGGTGATATTGCGATCGTCTTTCGCCTGACGAATGGCGTCGACGATGTCGAACAGGGAATTTTCCTGCAGACGGTCAGAGCTGGCGCCCACCAACTGGCGGCCAATCACGCCCAGCTTATTGCTGACCGACGGTTTGTCTACCACCACGCCGGTGATGTCCAGCAGCAGCGCCCCGCGCGCAGGTTCTGCAGGCGTGCTTTTTACCTGCATCCAGATGCCGACGCCGACCAGGATCAGCAGAATAAGGAACAAGTTGAGAATAAATTCCCGAATAAAATTAAGCAGACGCCAGGTCCACTTAAAAAAGCCGCTAATAAATCGCCCAATGGTGCGCATGTTTTCTCCATAACCTTCAACAGGGGTATTACCCGCACGCCGCAATGAAGCTGGCTAAAGCGGCGAAAGTAAAGGCTATCCTAAAGAGAGGGCGAGGAAATGTCAGCAGGAAATCGGGGCGGCGCTGTAACAAAAACTACGGCTGTGTTAATTTTGTGAATGAAAATCATTTAACGGACTGGGGCAACCTCCGCGCTTTGCCAGTCATTTCATGTCAGTAAGGGGCTTTTAAATGGATGCACTTGAACTTTTGATTAACCGCCGTAGCGCCTCCCGCCTGGCCGAGCCGGCTCCGGCGGGTGAAGTGCTGGAAAATATTCTGCGTGCCGGGATGCGCGCGCCGGACCACGGTACGCTCCAGCCGTGGCGCTTCATTGTTATTGAAGGGGAAGGGCGCGAGCGCTTTGCTCAGCTTTTAGAGAAAGCAGCCCTTGCGGCCGGCATGGATGAAAAAAGCGTTGAAAAGGCGCGTACATCGCCGTTCCGTGCCCCGCAAATCATTGCCGTGGTCGCGCATTGCGAGACTAATCATAAAGTGCCGGTGTGGGAGCAGGTGGTTTCCGCAGGCTGTGCGGTGATGGCGATGCAAATGGCGGCGGTGGCCCAGGGCTTTAACGGTATCTGGCGCAGCGGCGCGTGGACTGAAAATGATTTGGTGCGCGAAGGGCTGGGTGGCCGTGAGCAGGACAAAGTGGTGGGCTTCCTCTACCTCGGCACGCCGCAGTTGAAAGCGTCGACGACCATCAGCACCCCGGATACTTCTGCGTTCGTTTCTCGCTTCTGATTGGACATTATCCTGCCGGGTGCTGACCCGGCAGGTTCCATTTCTTATTTCTTCTGCTGTTTCGCAAACTCGTCTTTCGCTTTCTGCAGCTGCTGCTGGAAGGCGGCGTTGGTATGCAGCGTGGCCACTACGGCAGATCCCACGACGCGAGCGGCATCAATATCGCTCTGCCAGTGGTAACCGCAAATCACCCGGCTTTGCCCCAGCTCAAACCCGCGTTTCAGGATCTCGTTCTGGCGCTGCGGGTTGATTTCCGCCAGCACCAGCGCGGTGGCCCAGCCAATTGAGGTATGCCCGGACGGATAAGAGCCATTTTTCGACAGCTTATCCTGCTCTTTGGTGTTACAGGTTGGCACACCGTAGAAGGCAAACGGGCGGATGCGCATGTACTTTTCTTTTGCGCCGCGCGTGGCGAGATCACCGGCATCCTCAATCATGTTGGTTAGCAGCTTGTGCAGTTCCGGCGCATCTTTTTCGGTAATTGGCGAGCCAAACGCGCCGGAGAAAGCGTTAGCCACGCCGCCACCGCTCAGGTTGGCATCTTCTTCTGCCAGCTTGCCGCGTTCGGTGGCGCGCAGCAGGCGGCCTTTCTCATACATAGCCTGATCGTTCAGAAACGCAATGCTGCCGATTTCAGGCGGCGGGGGCAACAGCGCCAGGCTGTCAATGGCCTGAGCGTTGGTCAGGTAATAGAGGTCGGGCTTGGTGGTGGCGTCATTTCCTGACGGGGCAAGGGCAAAGGCCGCAGAGGAGAACAGGCCGGCAATACAGAAGGCTAATACGCGTTTTTTCATTGTTATTCCTTACTTGCGTTAGTTGTCCAGTGAGTTGCCAGATGGTTGTAACATTACTGTCATATTCGAGTAAAAGAGCGTATCGGCAAAATGTGGCCTGGCTTCACAAAACGTCCGGATTGCCTGCATAGTGAGCAACGGCACGCGAATTAGGACTGCCAGACTTACCACCAGGACGTTTGAGCGCTACCATATTGGGTACAGAATTTGGCAAAGAAAGGAAAAGTCCATGAAGCAAACCGTTCGTTTGACCCAGTACAGCCACGGCGCAGGATGCGGCTGCAAAATTTCCCCGAAGGTGCTGGAAACCATCCTGCACAGTGAGCAGGCGAAGTTTGTCGATCCTAATCTGTTGGTGGGGAACGAAACCCGCGACGATGCGGCGGTTTATGACCTGGGCAACGGCACCGGTATCATTAGTACCACCGATTTCTTCATGCCGATCGTGGACGATCCCTTCGACTTTGGCCGTATCGCGGCGACCAACGCCATCAGCGACATATACGCCATGGGCGGTAAACCAATTATGGCGATCGCTATTCTCGGCTGGCCGATTAATACGCTGGCGCCCGAAATTGCTCGTGAGGTTATCGAAGGCGGGCGTTTTGTCTGCCAGCAGGCGGGGATTTCGCTCGCTGGTGGCCACTCGATTGACGCGCCTGAACCGATTTTTGGCCTCGCGGTGACCGGCGTTGTGCCTACCGAGCGAGTGAAGAAAAACAGCTCTGCCGAAGCAGGCTGCAAGCTGTACCTGACCAAACCGCTGGGCATTGGCGTGTTGACCACCGCCGAGAAAAAATCCCTGCTGCTGCCAGAGCACAAAGGCCTGGCCGCAGAAACCATGTGCCAGTTGAACAAAGTCGGCGCGGAGTTTGCCGATATTGCGGGCGTGACCGCGATGACGGACGTGACTGGTTTTGGCCTGCTGGGCCACCTGAGCGAAATGTGCGAAGGCGCGGGCGTTCAAGCTGATGTTTGGTTTGAATGCGTGCCAAAATTACCGGGTGTGGAAAGCTACATCGAGCAGGGCTGTGTGCCCGGCGGCACCTCCCGCAACTTCGCCAGCTACGGGCAACTCGTCGGCGAGATGCCGGAGGCCTGGCGCAATCTGCTGTGCGACCCGCAAACTTCCGGCGGCCTGCTGCTGGCGGTTCGTGCGGATGCCGAAGCCGAAGTCTTTGCGGCTGCCGAGCGGAACGGCATTAAGCTCAGCGCCATCGGTGAATTGAAAGAGGCCCGCGCTGGCCGCCCAATGATCGAGATCCGTTAATTCATGCGGCTGTTTATTGCGGAAAAACCAAGCCTTGCGCGAGCCATTGCCGACGTGCTGCCCAAGCCCCATCGTCGAGGCGATGGGTTTATTGAATGCGGCAATGGCCAGGTGGTGACCTGGTGCATTGGCCACCTGCTGGAGCAGGCACAGCCGGACGCCTACGACGGGCGATATGCCCGCTGGAACCTCGCTGACTTGCCCATCGTGCCGGAAAAGTGGCAGCTCCAGCCTCGTCCCTCCGTGACTAAACAGCTCAACGCGATTAAAAAGCTGCTGACTCAGGCAACCGAAGTGGTTCATGCGGGTGACCCCGATCGCGAAGGGCAGTTGCTGGTGGATGAAGTGCTGGACTATCTCCAGCTTGCCCCGGAAAAGCGCCAGCAGGTGCAGCGCTGCCTGATCAATGACCTTAACCCGCAGGCCGTGGAGCGGGCGATTTCCCGCCTGCGCGCCAACAGCGAATTTATTCCGCTTTGCGTTTCGGCGCTGGCCCGCGCCCGTGCCGACTGGCTGTACGGGATTAACATGACCCGCGCCTACACCATTCTCGGGCGCAATGCGGGCTACCAGGGCGTACTGTCCGTAGGCCGCGTCCAGACGCCGGTGCTGGGTCTGGTCGTGCGCCGCGATGAAGAGATTGAAAACTTTGTCGCCAAAGATTATTTCGAAGTAAAAGCCCACATCGTGACGCCCGCCGACGAACGCTTTGTGGCGGTGTGGCAGCCGAGCGAGTCCTGCGAACCCCATCAGGACGAAGAAGGCCGCCTGCTGAACCGCAAGCTGGCGGAGCACGTCGTCGCGCGTATCAACGGCCACCCGGCGATGGTCACCGCCTATAACGATAAACGGGAATCGGAAACCGCGCCGCTGCCGTTTTCGCTCTCGAGCCTGCAAATCGAGGCGGCGAAACGCTTTGGGCTGAGCGCCCAGAACGTGCTGGATATTTGCCAGAAGCTGTACGAAACCCACAAACTCATTACCTACCCGCGTTCGGATTGTCGCTATCTGCCCGAAGAACACTTTGCCGGGCGGCATGCGGTGATGAATGCTATCAGCGTGCATCAGCCGGATTTGCTGCCGCAGCCCGCGGTGGATGCCGATCTGCGTAACCGCTGCTGGGATGATAAAAAAGTGGACGCCCACCACGCGATTATTCCTACCGCACGCAGCTCTGCAATCTCATTAAGTGAAAATGAGGCTAAAGTTTATGGCCTGATCGCCCGTCAATACTTAATGCAGTTCTGTGCCGACGCCGTATTCCGCAAATGCACCATCGATCTGGATATCGCCGGAGGCAAATTTATCGCCAAAGCGCGTTTCCTTGCCGAAGCGGGCTGGCGGGCGCTGCTTGGCAGTAAAGAGCGTGACGAAGAGAACGACGGCACGCCGCTGCCGGTGGTGGCGAAAGGGGACGAACTGCTGTGCGAGCATGGCGAAGTGGTTGAACGGCAAACTCAGCCGCCGCGCCACTTTACCGATGCGACATTATTGTCTGCGATGACCGGGATTGCGCGCTTTGTGCAGGACAAAGATCTGAAAAAGATCCTGCGCGCCACGGACGGATTAGGCACCGAGGCGACGCGAGCCGGGATCATCGAACTGTTATTCAAACGCGCTTTCCTGGTCAAGAAAGGGCGCTATATTCATTCTACGGAAGCCGGGCGGGCGCTGATCCACTCGCTGCCGGAGCTGGCCGCCAGGCCGGACATGACCGCGCACTGGGAATCAACGCTGACGCAAATCAGCGAAAAGCAGTGCCGCTATCAGGACTTTATGCAGCCGCTGGTGCAAACACTTTATGAGCTGATTCATCAGGCGCGAACCACGCCGGTGCGGCACGCATTTAAGGGCATCAAAGCCCAGGATGACGGAAAAAAAGCAAAACGTTGGGCCAAAAAAGAGGGAAGTGATGATGCCAGTAAAAAGCCTGCTCGCCGCCGTCGTGGGGCTAATGATGAGTCTGCCAGCGATGGCGGTGCAGCCCCGTCAGCCTGACGTTGACGTGGTGATCCCGCCGGAAGTGTTCACCCAAAGCAATCAGCCGCAGACGCCGCCCTGCAATCAGTGCTGTATTTATGAAAATAAAAACTATTCTGAAGGGGCGGTGGTGAAGACGGAAGGCATTTTGCTGCAATGCCAGCGTGATGACAAAGTCTTAGGGACTAATCCGCTGGTCTGGCGCCGCGTGAAGCCATAAACGCTTTCAGCAGTGGGATATCCGCCGGGGCGAGGGCATAGTCAAGCGCCTCCGGCGGTTCACACCAAACCAGCTTGCTGTGGCAATGGGCGATGGGTTCGCCGCTAAAGGCCTCAACATGCCAGGCGTGCAGATGAATCATTCTCCCGCTCACTTCGCGCTGATGGCTGGCCACGTAGCCGCTAATTTGTGCGGCAATTCCCAGCTCTTCCAGTAGCTCCCGTGCCAGCGCTTCGGGCTGCGTTTCTCCCCTCTCTACTTTCCCACCTGGAAATTCCCACAGGTCGGGCTGATCGCCATTTTCAGGGCGACGGGCGAGCAGAATTTTGCCTTCGCGCTCGATAATAGCCGCGACAACATCAAGGTTTTTTAGCATTGGTGTCCATTTTCCGTGGGGCTGGCGTGGCATAATACTCGCCCTGAGATGCCAGCAAAAGAGCAACTGAATGATGGAAATGAAAAGCGAGCCCTGGATTGCCCCCCTTAAAACGCTGCCCAAAAGCCTGCGCCCGATTGTGGCGATGCATGAGAAACATTTTGGCGCGGTGCTGAACCCGACCCGCTGGTGGGGGCGACTGCCGTATTTATTCTGGCTGGTGGCGCTGTTTGTCGGCTTTCTGGAAAGACGCCGGGCAAAAATCGACCCGGTGATTCGTTCGCTGGTGATGACCCGGGTATCGCAGCTGTGCAGCTGTGAATTTTGTATCGATGCTAACAGCCTGCGTCTTGCAGAGCGTAGTCAGTCGATGGATAAGGTGCTGGCGGTGGCCAACTGGCAAAATGAGCCGATGTTTAGCGAGAAGGAACGGGTCGCATTGGCCTACGCCGAAGCGGTGACCGCCACGCCGCCACAGGTGACCGACGAGTTAAAAAACAGGCTTAAACAGCATTTCACCGACCAGGCAGGGAGCGAACTTACCGCGCTGATTGCCTTCCAGAACCTTTCGGCTCGCTTTAACGCCGCGCTGGAAATCCCCTCCCAGGGGTTATGTCCGACGAAGGGAAAACGCTAGATGTTCGACAGCTATCTTCACCCACGTATCAAACCCGTGCTTAATCGGCTGGCGGCCGTGCTCGATAAGCCCGCTATCACGCCGGACAGGTTGACGCTGGCAGGATTCGCGATTGGCGCGCTCACTTTGCCTTGTCTGGCACTGCAATGGTATGTCCCGGCGCTAGTCACCATTGTCTTTAACAGGCTGTTTGATGGCCTGGACGGCGCGCTGGCGAGACGAAGAGGGCTAACCGATGCCGGTGGTTTCCTCGATATTACGCTGGATTTTCTTTTTTATGCCCTTGTGCCGTTTGGCTTTATTCTCGCGGACCCGGCGCAAAACGGGCTGGCAGGCGCGTGGTTGCTGTTTTCGTTCATCGGTACCGGCAGCAGCTTTCTGGCGTTTGCTGCCCTTGCGCAGAAGCACGATCTCGTGAATCCAGGCTACGCGCATAAGTCGTTTTACTATCTCGGCGGGTTGACCGAAGGTACCGAGACCATTCTGCTGTTTGTGCTTGGTTGCCTGTTTCCGGGCGGTTTTACCTGGCTGGCGTGGATCTTCGGTTCGCTGTGCTGGCTCACAACGCTCAACCGCGTCTGGGGTGGGTATAAGACGTTAAAACGGCTGGATGACTCCGCAGATTAACCCCCTAACCCCGACCTTCTCCCTGGGGGCGAGGAAGAAAACAATTCCGCTCTGGGGGAGAATACAGCTGCTATTTATCCCCTTTCCCCGTGGGGAAAGGGTTAGGGTGAGGGGGAAGTCCTCAAGTCAGCATCAGTTCGGTTTACGCTCGCCGCTCACGACAGGATTTTTAGAATCAGCGCTCCATTCGTACCAGCCGCCGTCATACAAACCGACATTCTTCCAGCCCATTGCCCGCGCGTACATCAGCGTTTCGGAAGCGCGCCATCCGGTGCCGCAATAAAAAGCAACGTGCTGATCCGGCAAGATGTTCCATTTTTTCCACATTGCGGCGATGTCGTCCCCTGCACGCATGGTGCCGTCCGGGTTATGGAAGTCTTGCATATGCGTGGAGTCAGAGCCCGCGTGGCCCCAGCGGGCTCCCGCAATCTCGCCTTTGGGCTTGATGTAGCTGTACCCGCTGGTGGTGCCGATAAATTCCGGCCAGGAACGAATGCTGACCAGAGAAGCATCTTTGCGGTGCAGCAGCGCGCGTGCCTGTTCCATGTCCAGCATCAGCTGAGGCTGGCCGGGAATCGGGGCACCGAAGTCGGGGGCTGGTGTTGGCTGGCTGGGTAGGCCACGTTCAACGGGCAGATCCGCCGCGCTCCACGTCGCCCAGCCTCCGTCCAGGAGACGGACGTCTTTCACGCCGGCGTACAACATGATCGCTGCCACGCGCGCCGCCGCGTAGACATCACGCCCATACAAAATGACGGTCGTATCGTGCCGGATGCCGTGCTTCGCCAGCATGGTTTTCAGCTTGTCATCGGACACTTTGTTCCACAGCGGCTCGCTCTCCACCTCTTCGGTGTTGATGTAGCCCGCGCCGGGAATATGGCTGAGCAAATATTTTTTCGGCGCGCCCCAGCCCGCTTCAATCACTTTCCACTCCCCGGCAGGCGCTGCGGTGATCGGTTTTTTATTCTGTAAATCATGGATCCATTGCGGGTACACCAGCTGCTCAAAATGCGCCAGCTTTTGCAGGCGGGAAGGATCCTGCAGGGCGTCGGTCAGCATCGCAATCTGCGTAAACCCCAGCTTTTCTAAGCGAGTTTTCACGGCCTGAGCGTCGCTACCATACAGCGCCATCAATCCGGTTTTGCTCAACTGATGCTGCTTAGCCCACGTTGAAAGCTGCTCATCGCTCATTAGCGCCAGCCAGGAGGCCGAAAGATTCAAGGCTGTGGGTTCATGGCCGCCGTTGCCGTTTAAGGTTTGCGGCCAGCCGTTGTAAAACGCGCTCGGGCGAGTATCAATCACGGTACCGTTTACGGCTTTTACGCTGGAGAGGTTCATTTCAGTGGGTACCGAGGCGGCAAAAGTGACCTGGGACAGCCCGGCAAGCAGCAGGGCGGTGGTTAGCTGAGAAACACGTTTCATCTAATAACCTGAAGGATAGCAAAAGAGCCGCAAGTTTAGTCCTCGCTGGCGCTGGCTTCTTTGCGATACCTCATGTTCGATGGGCTAAAGCTGTATAATCTGGCCGTGTGCCGGCGCATCCTGCTCATCGTGAGTAACCAGCACGACCGGCAGTTTGAGCTGTTGGGCTTTTTGCCAGACAAATTCCCGAAAGCCCTGGCGCAGCGGCAGGTCGAGTCGGGAAAAGGGCTCATCCAGCAGCAAAGCTTCGGGTTCAGCCAGCAGGGCGCGTAGGACGCAGACGCGCGCTCGTTCCCCGCCGGAGAGCGTGGCCGGATCTCTGCGGGCATAGTTTGCCAGCCCGGCGCTTTCCAGGACCTCCGAAACAACACGCTGCCGCAGCGAGCGCCCAGCGACGGAGGAGGGAATCGCCATCAACAGATTTTGCCCAACGTTGAGGTGAGGGAATAGCAACGCATCCTGGAACAAAATGCCGATGCGGCGCTGTTCAACGGGCAAATTAGTCAGGCTGCGCTGGTTAAGCCGCAGCGTGCCCAGAGCGCTAAACTCCGGGGCTAAATCGCCGATCATCCAGTTCAGAAACGTCGATTTACCCACGCCGGAGGGGCCCATCAGCGTAACAATTTCGCCCGGAGCAACATCAAAACTGATGTTCATCAGCAGCGGTTCGCCGTTGCGTAAAAGGCAGCAATTTCGCACGCTGAGCATTAGCGTAATCCTTTTCTGTGAGTGCCAGCCAGGCGGCTAACCGAGAGTGTGGCGATAAATACGGCCATCGGCAGCAGCATTTGTAGCAATGCCTGCAGGGCGAACTGCTGGGGATCGCCGCCGCTGCTGAGGGCCACGGCTTCCGTTGTGACGGTGGTAAAGCGGCCCGCTCCGGCATAAAGCGTAGGCAAATATTGCGCGATGCTGACCGAAAAACCGACGGCCAGCGCCGACAGTACAGGCCGCATGAGCAATGGCACCTGGACGAGGCAGAGAATTTTCCAAGCCGACCAGCCGAAAGTTCTCGCCGTCAGCATCAGGCGTGCGTCGATGCGCTGCCAGGCCGGGGCCAGGATAAGCAGCGTGTAAGGGACGACCCACAGCAAATGGCTCCAGATAAGCGCGGCCCAGGTGCCTTCCATGTTCAGCCTGAGCAGCAGTTGGTACTGCCCGGCGGCCAGCGGCAGCGCAGGCAGCAGCAGCGGCAGATACAGCCAGCGATCGTACCGGCGCGGGCAGCCCTTGAGCCACAATATGGTCACGATGAACGCGAGTAACGTGCTGATAAGCCCGGCCACAAAACTTGTCCAGACCGGTGCCAGCTCAGCCTGCTGCCAACCGCTAAGCGTTAAAGTTTCAGGCCAGCGCGCCGGATAGAACCAGCCTTCAGCGAAGGACCAGGTGACAAGCATGGCGAGAGCCATAAAGCCGAACAGAGAAAGTGAACAGGCGGTCATCGCGCCAGCGGAGGACAGATTCAGGGCATAGCGCTTGCCTGAAAAATGCCCGATTCGCAGTTTAAATGTTCCCCACGCTAACCGCCCGAAAACAATAAAACCGCCGAGCAAAAGCAGCAGCACGCAGGAGGCCGCCAGGCCCATGTTCTGCCGAGAAATATCGCTGTCCGTTAACCATTGCCAGGCCAGCACGGCCAAAGTGGGCGGGTTAGCGGGGCCAAGAATAAGCGCGGCGTCCACGACGGAAACACTGTATGCCGTCACCGCCACTAAAGCCCAGCCCAGACGCGGCAAGAGCTGCGGCACAAGCACGTAGAGACGGGATTGTAGCTCGCCGTAGCCGAGCGTTCTGGCAAACGTTATCTGCTGGCTCAGCTGTTCGCTTTGTAGCTGTGCGGCTGAGAACCATAGCAAGAACCAGGCTTCTTTTAGCGCCAGCATGAGGCCGAGGATAAAGCCGTAGTTATCCGGCGGCGGAGAAAGGTTGAAAATGCGCGCCAGCCAGCCGCTGTCCGAAAACAGGAAGAAAAAGCCGCTGGCAAGGGCGACATGTGGCAGCGCCAGCAGCAGCGGCAGGCGCTGAAGATAGCGCTGCCAGCGCTCGCCGGGATACAGGGTACAAAGAATGATTAACACCAGCAGCAGCGCCCCGCCAACGCTGAGAGTGGTTGACACCAGCGTGGCAATGAAGGCTTCCGGCCACTGTGAGTCTTGCCAGAAGGCAAGCCAGGTTTCACCTTGCAGTAATGGCGGTACGATCAGGGCAAGCCCCGGCAGCACGGGCACAAACACCAGGCCCATCGCCAGTGCTCCTGCAAATGTAAAGCCGCGGCTCATCGCGACCCGTAACGCTGAAGCCAGGCTTGCTCCAGCGAGTTAACCCAGGCGGCGTGAGGTTCTGCCAGGAAAGGAACCGGATGCTGGCTTTTGGGCACCAGATCCTCAAGCTGTGATTTGTGCGGTGGCGGCAGCGCGTTGCTGCTCAGCACGCTCGCGTCGCCCCAGACAGCCGGATCGGCTTTGCGGATTTGCGCTTCCGGGGACATCAGTAAATTAGCCACGATCTGCGCTCCGGCTTTGGCGCTGCTGTTCGCCGGAATAGCGACGAAATGCACGTTGCCCAGCATACCGGCGCTAAAGCCAAAGGGTTCTGCCGACGGCTGGAGCTGGCGGCGAGCGATCAGATTGTCGACGTGCGCCGGGTTGAAGGTCACTGACAGCAGCAGCTCGCCGTCAGCCAGCATACGATCCATGCGTGCCGGCGTCGGCGGGAACGTTTTACCTTTTTGCCAAAGGAACGGATGAAGCTGGTCAAGGTAACGCCAGAGCGGGGCGGTGACTTGCTCGAAGGTGGCGGGATCCGGGGCCGTTTTCAGCGCGGCCGGTTTTTCGGTCAAGACAATCAAAAGCTGTTCAAGGAACGCCGTGCCGGTAAAGTCGGGCGGGCGAGGATAGCTGAGCTTGCCGGGATGGGCTTTGGCGAAGGCCAGCAGTTGTTCTGTATTTTGCGGAAAGGCTGGCGTGCGTTGCTTATCGCCGATGAACATCAGCTGGGCGCTTCCCCAGGGTGCCTCAGCCCCGTCAACCGGTACCGAGAAATCTTCCCGCACAGGTTTTTTCACGTCAACATATCGCCAGTTTGGCAGATTTTCGGCCCAGTTCTCGCTGAGCAACCCTGCCTGCTTGAGCACGCTGAAGTTTTCACCGTTGACCCAAAGCAGATCTACCGACCCGTTGGTTTTTCTGCCTGCAGTCGCTTCGCTTTGAATGCGCCTCACCGCATCGGCTGCGTCCGCCAGCTTCACCACTTTAAGCGTCACGCCGTAATGCGTTTTTACTTCATGGCTGACCCAGTCCAGATAGCCGTTAACGGCGGGATCGCCGCCCCAGGCGTTGAAATAAACCGTCTGGCCGTTGGCCTGCTGACGAATGTTCTGCCAGTCCTCAGGTTGGGCCACGGCACTAAAGCCGATCATCGTCAGGGCAAACATCAGCGCCCGTATTCTAGGAATAAAGCGTTGCAAGAGAAAGTCCTCAGCGTGTTATGGGGCGGTTCGTTTGGCTAGCCAGCGCGCGGCCAGCGGCAATAGCCCTAACAGGGCAAACATCAGCATCATACCGGGGGAGAGAATATCGCCCAGGCTTTGTAACTGGCTCAGTTGCCTGCCGGTGTTAATGTAGACCACGATGGCGGGCAGCATGCCGAGCAGGCTGATCGCGGCATAGCGAACGACGCCCATTGGCGTCAGGCCCATTAATAAATTCACCAGCACAAAAGGGAAGACCGGCGCGAGCCGCAGGGCAAAGAGGTAATGGCCGCCGTCGCGCCGTATGCCCTGATTCACTTTTTCCATCATGTGTGAGAAACGGCGCTGTACCCAGTCCCGCAGCAGGTAACGACTGATTAACATGGCGACGGTCGCACCTGCAGTGGCCGCCAGGGCAACCAGCACGGTGCCCAGCACCACACCAAAGATAGCGCCGCCCAGCAGCGTGAGCAGGGTGGCACCGGGAATGGAAAAGGCGGCGGTGAGAAAGTAGCAGCCCAAAAAAGTTACAATCGCCGCTATTGGGTGCTGCGCATGCCAGTGCGCAAACGCTATCTGAGAGTGCTGAAGTGCCGACAGGCTTATTGTGCCCGGAGGAAGCAGATACCAAAACAACCCCGCCATGATGACCAGCAGCGCAAAGAGACTCTTACGCACATCTACCTCTTCTCTTTTGTTTATCCATCGTCATACCATGCCGCTGCAGTAAAGGCGTGGAGTATAGCGGAGGGAGCGTGACAGCGAGCTTGAGCCAGGTCATGAAGCGGATACAGACTTATACATTTTGGCCTGGCGGAGAACATATGGCAGATACATAGCGGTAGTTAAATGGCGGCTCTTCTTACCCACGATTGAGGAATCACGATGTCCAGCAAACTCGAGAAAGTGCTTTATACCGCCCATACCACTACCGTTGGCGCTCGCAGCGGGCACGGGCGTTCGGACGACGGCAGCCTGGACGTGCAGCTCAGTACGCCGGGGTCCGGCAAGCCGGGGACGAATCCAGAACAGCTTTTTGCCGTCGGTTATTCCGCCTGCTTTATGGGGGCGATTGGGCTGGCGGGGAAAAAGCTGGCTATCCGCATTCCGGAGGAAACCGCCGTGGACGCCAGTGTTTCGCTGGGAAAAGTCGATAACGACAGCCAGTTTGCGCTGGCGGTGACGCTTCACGTCAGGCTGCCTGGGCTGAGCGAGGCCCAGCGGGAAACCTTGCTCGCGATCGCCCACGCCACTTGTCCTTACTCGCGTGCGATTAGCGGCAATGTTGACGTGACGCTGCTTTCACAAGGGTAACGACAAAACGCCTTCGATAGTCGGGGGCGTTTAACTTTTTAAGCGGGTTCTTTTTATCAGCCAGTGAGACAGGAGCGGCAGCAGGCCAATCAGCGCCAATAACAGCAGCATGGTGGGGGAAATAATGTCCCGCAGGCTTTCTATCTGACTGAGCTGGCGGCCGGTGCTGATGTACAGCACGATAGACGGCAGCAGGCCAAGCAGTGTGACTATCGCGAAACGAACGGCGGAAATCGGCGTCAGCCCCATCAGCAGGTTGATGATGGAAAAGGGCAGAACCGGTACCAGGCGCAGGGCAAACAGGCAGTGCGTAATATTGTGCTTAATGCCCTCGTTGATCTTTGCCATGGTGGTGGCAAAGCGCCGCTGTACCCAGTCATGCAAGAAGTAACGGCTCAGCAACATCGCCACGGTTGCGCCGCTGGCAGCCGCCGTGGCAACCAGGACGGTGCCTTCGACCAGCCCAAACAGCGCGCCGCCCATCAGGGTCATAATGCGCGTGCCGGGGAAGGAAAGGGCGGAAATCAGGAAATAGCCGAGGAAGAAGGCACTCATCACCAGCGCCGGGCGCTCGGCGTGCCAGAGAGTAAGCTGGGCGTGATATTTCTGCAGCGTCGCCAGGCTAAGGGTGCCCGGCGGCAGCAGGATTAACAGCGAGATGACCAGCGTGGCCAGCAGCAAAAACAGGATTTTACGCATTCTGTTCGCGCCTCGTCAGGGGGAAAAACGGCATCTCGCTATCCTTGTCTGAAGATGTGTCTACCTTCAGTATTTCCCTTACCGCTTAAACTGCGCCCAAACAGGGGCGTGGTCGGACGGTTTTTCCATGCCGCGAATGTCGTAGTCGATCCCGGTTGCCACGCAGTGCGGCGCCAGCCCCTGGCTTGCCAACAGCAGGTCTATACGCAGGCCACGGTTATCGTCGAAGCCTTTTGAACGGTAGTCAAACCACGAGAATTTGTCCTGTGCTTCCGGGTTAGCGTGGCGGTAAGTGTCCACCAGGCCCCAGCCGAGCAGGCGAGCCATCCATTCACGCTCTTCCGGCAGGAACGAGCATTTCCCGGTGCGCAACCAGCGCTTGCGGCTATCTTCACCGATCCCGATGTCGAGATCCGTCGGGCTGATATTCATATCCCCCATGATCAGCACCGGATTTTCCGGGCGCAGTTCACCCTGCAGGAAGTCCTGCAGATCCTGGTAAAACTTAGTCTTGGCCGGGAATTTGGTTTCATGATCGCGGCTTTCGCCCTGCGGGAAGTAGCCGTTGATCACCGTCAGGTTGCCAAATTCAGACGGGATTTCCGCCATGATAATGCGCCGCTGGGCGTCTTCGTCATCGGTCGGGAAGCCTTTCCGCACCGCAATCGGCTTCTCTTTGGTCAGCAGCGCCACGCCGTAATGACCCTTCTGGCCATGATAAAACACGTGATAGCCCAGTTTCTCCACGTCTTCCAGCGGGAACATATCGTCGTGCACTTTGGTTTCCTGCAGACCAATAACGTCCGGCTGATGCTGTTCCACGATGGCTTCAAGCTGATGAGGACGGGCGCGCAGGCCGTTGATATTAAAAGAGACAAATTTCATAGTCGCTGCCAGGTTGTCAGGTTAATTGTTGCAGGATGGTAGCAGAAAACGGCGCAGGTTGCTGCGCTGAAGCTAATCGTTGCCATAGGCGAGTCTGACGGGCAAAAATAAAGCAACATTTGCACCAAAATTGATCTCGATGCGCAAAAAGGGGGCGAAAACGGCAGGCAAATCCCGAAGGCGATCACAATTCCAGCATTATATTTTACCACTGCATAATATTTCTTGTTTTCGTGTCGCGAATCAGGCGATACGTTAAAACTATGCACTTTTTATTCATTTTATGTGAATAGTGAGTGTTTTTAAGTTATTGATTTTTCGTTTACCCCTCAGGTTTATGCATTTTTATCGCTGGCTGGCACGATGCCTGCAATCTACATTTACAGCGCAAACACTCAATTATTTAACATTTAATAAACTTTTTATTTACCGTGAGGGGTCACTATGTCGCAGTCAATTACACGCCAACATTTCGACGAATGGATGATGCCGGTTTATGCCCCTGCGCCTTTTATTCCGGTTCGTGGCGAGGGTTCCACCCTGTGGGATCAGAAGGGAAAAGACTACATCGACTTTGCTGGTGGCATCGCGGTTAACGCCCTGGGACATGCTCACCCTGAAATGCGCAAAGCGCTGGAGGAGCAGGCGGCAAAATTCTGGCACACCGGCAATGGTTACACCAACGAGCCGGTATTGAAGCTGGCTAAGCAGCTCATCGACGCTACCTTTGCGGAGAAAGTGTTCTTCTGTAACTCAGGGGCCGAGGCCAACGAGGCGGCGCTGAAGCTGGCGCGTAAGTATGCCCATGATAATTTTGGCGCACAGAAAAGCGGCATCGTAGCGTTCAAGAACGCGTTCCATGGCCGCACGCTGTTTACCGTCACGGCCGGTGGTCAGCCCGCTTATTCTCAGGATTTTGCGCCGCTGCCGCCGCAGATTAACCACGCGGTATTTAACGATTTGCAGTCTGCCCGTGAGCTGATTAACGATGAAACCTGTGCGGTGATCGTCGAACCTATGCAGGGTGAAGGTGGGGTCGTTCCCGCGACGCCAGAGTTCCTTCAGGGGCTGCGCGAACTTTGCGACAAACACAATGCGGTACTTATTTTTGACGAAGTACAAACCGGCGTGGGCCGCACCGGCTCGCTGTATGCCTATATGCATTATGGCGTGACGCCGGACGTGCTCTCGACGGCCAAAGCGCTGGGCGGCGGCTTCCCGATTGGCGCGCTGCTGACCACCGATCGCTTTGCCAAAGTGATGGTGGTTGGCACCCACGGCACCACCTACGGCGGCAACCCGCTGGCCTCTGCTGTGGCCGGACGCGTGCTGGAAATCATTAATACGCCGGAGGTGCTCAATGGCGTGAAACAGCGCCATGACTGGTTTGTTGAGCGCCTGAACCACATTAACCAGAAGCACCAGCTGTTCAGCGAAGTACGCGGCTTAGGGTTGCTGATCGGCTGTGCCCTGCGCCCTGAACATGCCGGTAAAGCGAAACTTATTCTGCAGGCTGCCGCGCAGGAAGGCCTGATGATGCTGATCGCCGGGGCTAACGTGCTGCGTTTTGCACCTGCGCTCATCGTCAGCGAAGCAGAAGTTCAGCTGGGCCTGGATCGCTTCGAGCGTGCCTGCGAACGCTTCCTCGCGGGAGTTTCATCATGATGGTAATCCGCCCGATTGAACGAGGCGATCTGGCGGGGTTGCTTAAGCTTGCCGGGAAAACCGGCGGCGGGCTGACCTCGCTCCCCGCCGATGAAAAAACGTTGGCCGACCGAATCGAACGCTCGCTGCAGACCTGGCAGGGCGGGCTGCCGAAGGGCGATCAGGGCTATGTTTTTGTGCTGGAAGATACCAGCAGCGGCCAGATGGTGGGGATTTGCGCCATTGAGGTGGCCGTGGGCCTGAACGACCCCTGGTACAACTACCGGGTCGGGACACTGGTTCATGCCTCCAAAGAGTTGAATATCTATAACGCACTGCCGACGCTTTTTCTCACCCACGACCATACCGGAGCGAGCGAGCTTTGCACGCTGTTCCTCGACCCGGCCTGGCGTAAAGAGGGCAACGGGTATCTGTTATCCAAGTCCCGTTTTCTGTTTATGGCCGCCTTCCGCGAGCGCTTCAACGACAAAGTGGTTGCCGAGATGCGCGGAGTAATCGATGAACACGGGCATTCACCGTTCTGGGAAAGCCTTGGGAATCGCTTCTTCTCTATGGAGTTCGCTCGCGCCGACTACTTGTGTGGCACCGGGCAGAAAGCTTTTATTGCCGAGCTGATGCCAAAACACCCGATTTATACCGACTTCCTTTCCAAAGAGGCGCAGACGGTTATCGGCCAGGTGCATCCGCAAACGGCGCCAGCGCGCACGGTGCTTGAAGCTGAAGGATTCCGCTATCGTAACTATGTCGACATCTTCGACGGTGGTCCTACGCTGGAGTGCGATATCGACCGCGTGCGGGCGATCCGCAAGAGCCGTCTGCAAACCGTCGCTGTCGGCCAGCCTGCTACCGACGAACTGCCCGTTTGTCTGGTCGCCAACGAAAATTACCACCAGTTCCGCGTGATGCTGATCAAAGCCGATCCAAAAGGCGAGAAACTGGTTATTGATGCCGCAACCGCCGATGCGCTGAAGTGCGCCAGCGGCGACACCGTGCGCGTGGTGCGCCTGTGCCCTGAGGAGAAAAAAGTATGACTAACTGGATTAACGGACAATGGGTACCGGGCCGCGGCGAAGCGCTGTTAAAACATAACCCTGTCAGCGGCTCGCTGCTGTGGGAAGGGCTGGTGGCGGATAAAACGCAGGTAGAAGAAGCCTGCCGTGCGGCTCGTGCGGCGTTTCCCGCCTGGGCGAAACGCCCGTTTGCAGAACGCCAGGAGATTGTGGAGCGTTTTGCCGGCCTGCTTGAGACGAATAAAACTGCACTCGCTGAAACAATTGCGCAAGAAACCGGCAAACCTCGCTGGGAAGCGGCCACCGAAGTGACCGCGATGGTTAATAAAATTGCCATTTCCATCAAGTCTTACCACACCAGAACGGGCGAAACACACACCACGATGCCTGACGGGGCGGCGACTTTACGCCATCGCCCTCATGGCGTGCTTGCAGTCTTTGGCCCTTACAATTTCCCAGGCCACTTGCCCAACGGCCATATCGTGCCGGGACTGCTGGCCGGCAACACCCTGGTGTTTAAACCGAGCGAGCTAACGCCGCGTATCGGTGAGCAGGTGATGAAGCTGTGGGAGGAGGCCGGTATCCCAACTGGCGTGCTGAACCTGGTGCAGGGGGGGCGCGAAACCGGCGAGGCGCTGTCTAATCAGTCGGAGCTTGATGGGCTCCTGTTTACCGGCAGCGCGGGCACCGGCTACCACCTTCACCGGCAGTTTGCCGGGCAACCTGAGAAGATCCTTGCTCTGGAAATGGGCGGAAACAACCCGCTGATAGTCGAAGATCCGCAGGATATCGACGGTGCCGTTCACGTGGCTATTCAGTCGGCGTTTATCACCGCCGGGCAGCGCTGCACCTGCGCCCGCCGTCTGCTGGTTAAGCAGGGTGAGCAGGGGGATGCATTTATTCGTCGTCTGGTTGAGGTCTCTGCCCGTTTGCAGCCGGGGGAATGGGACGCTATGCCACAACCGTTTATTGGCGGATTGATTTCGGTGCAGGCGGCTGAAAGGGTGCTGACCGCGTTTCAGGCTCATGTTACCCGCGGCGGTAAACCGCTGCTTGAACCAAAAATGATTCGTCCAGGCACCTCTTTACTGACGCCGGGCATCGTTGAGCTTAGCGGCGTGGCCGACGTGCCGGATGAAGAAGTGTTTGGCCCGCTGCTGGCGATTTACCGCTATGACAGCTTTGACGATGCGATTCGGATGGCGAACGACACACGCTATGGCCTGGCGAGCGGGCTGATTTCACCGTCCCGCGAACAGTTTGACCAGCTTTTACTGGAAGCCAGAGCCGGGATCGTGAACTGGAATAAACCGCTGACCGGGGCCGCCAGCACTGCGCCATTCGGCGGCGTGGGCGCTTCAGGTAACCACCGCGCCAGCGCCTGGTATGCGGCGGATTACTGCGCCTGGCCGATGGCCTCGTTGGAAAGTACGAGCTTCGCGTTGCCACCAACCCTGAGTCCAGGGCTCGATTTTAGCCGCGAGGAGCAGCCATGAAGAAAGCACGTGAGGCCAACTTCGACGGACTGGTGGGGCTGACCCACCATTACGCCGGGCTGTCGTTCGGCAATGAAGCCTCGACGAAGCACCAGTTTCGCGTGTCTAACCCGAAGCTGGCGGCGAAGCAGGGGTTGCTGAAAATGAAAGCGCTGGCGGACGCGGGTTATCCGCAGGGAGTGATTGCCCCGCAGGAGCGTCCGAATATCGGCGTGCTGCGTCAGATAGGCTTTAGCGGCAGCGACGAGCAGGTTGTTGAGCGTGCAGCTCGGCAAGCTCCGCAGCTACTGTCCGCCGCCAGTTCGGCCTCTTCGATGTGGGTGGCCAATGCGGCGACGGTATCACCGTCAGCCGATACGCTGGACGGCAAAGTGCATCTCACCGTCGCCAACCTGAACAATAAGTTCCACCGCGCCAGCGAAGCACCGACGACGGAAAGCGTGCTGCGGGCGATGTTCCGGGATACCGGGTGTTTTGCCGTGCACGGCGCGCTGCCGCAGGTGGCGATGTTTGGTGACGAAGGTGCCGCCAACCATAACCGTTTAGGCGGCGAGTATGGCGAGCCTGGCGTGCAGCTGTTTGTTTATGGTCGCGAAGACTCGAAAAGCGGGCAGGCGCCGGCCCGGTATCCCGCTCGTCAGACGCTGGAAGCCAGCCAGGCCGTGGCACGTTTGAATCAGGTACGTTCTGAGCAGGTTATCTTCGCTCAGCAAAACCCGGCGGTGATCGACCAGGGCGTTTTTCACAACGACGTTATTGCAGTTTCTAACCGCGAGGTGCTGTTTTGCCACCAGCATGCGTTTGTGGATCAGCCGGGGCTTTATCAGCGCCTGCGCGAAAAAGTCCCGGGCTTTACGGCCCTGGAAGTCCCGGACGATTTGGTTTCGGTGGCAGATGCGGTTTCGACCTATCTGTTTAACAGCCAGCTGTTGAGTCGCGCCGACGGCGGCATGACGCTCGTGCTGCCGGAAGAGTCTCGCCAGCATCCAGGCGTCTGGCGCTACCTTAATCAACTGCTGGAGGCGGATAACCCTGTCCGTGAGCTGCAGGTGTTTGATCTGCGGGAAAGCATGGCTAACGGCGGTGGCCCGGCCTGTTTACGCCTGAGAGTGGTACTGACGGACGAAGAGCTTAAAGCTGTTAATCCGGCGGTGATGATGAACGACACGCTGTTTATGACGCTTAATGGCTGGGTTGATCGCTGGTATCGCGACCGTTTAACCCAGGCTGATTTAGCCGATCCGCAGCTGTTGCGCGAAGGGCGTGAAGCGCTGGATGAACTGACGCACATTCTGGATTTAGGTTCCGTGTACCCGTTCCAGCAATAGGGGAGAAATAATGATTGATTTTCTGGCGCAGACGCTGGTCGGCAAGGCGCCTGAACAAACCTCCGGGGAGAATGCTTATCTCAGCTGGCGCTGGTGGGATGAAGGTATTCTGACGTTGACGCCACGTGAGGCGGCAGGGAAAGCGCTGGTCATCTCGGCCGGGATCCACGGCAACGAAACCGCCCCGGTGGAGATCCTTAGCCAGTTGACCAACGGCCTGATCGCGGGGCAGCTTCCGCTGCAGTGGCGCACGATGATTATTCTGGGTAACCCAGCGGCGCTACGCGCGGATAAGCGTTATACCCATAGCGACATGAACCGTATGTTTGGCGGGCGCTGGCAGCAGTTTCCTGAAAGCGTAGAAACCCAACGTGCGGCCAGGCTTGAACATGCCCTCGAGCAATTCTGGTCGCGAAGTGAGGAGCAAACCCGCTGGCATCTGGATATGCACACCGCCATTCGTGGCTCTTATCACCCCCGGTTTGGCGTGCTTCCTGCGAGGCCGCTGCCTTATAGCGAGAGCTTTTTAACCTGGCTGGGCTGCGCCGGGCTGCAGGCGCTGGTGTTTCATCAAAAGCCCGGTGGTACCTTTAGTCATTTCAGCAGCGAGCATTTTGGGGCGCTGAGCTGCACGCTGGAGCTGGGAAAAGCCAGGCCGTTTGGGCAGAACGATCTTGGTCAGTTCGCGATAACTAAAGAAGCAATCTCAGCGTTGTTAAGCGGGGCAGAGCCGCCGGTCATGGAGGTAGAACCGCAGCGTTACCGTGTTGCTCAGCAAATCACCCGACAGTCGGAGAAATTTGTGCTGCACATGTCCGGCCAAACGCAAAACTTTACCGCGTTTTCGAAGGGCACCCTGCTGGCTGAAGATGGTGAGAAGCGTTATGTCGTTGCCGGTGAAAAAGAGTACGTTTTATTCCCCAACCCGGATGTGGCGCTCGGGCTGAGAGCGGGCCTGATGCTGGAGGAAATTTAAACTTTAAGCAGCTCTTAATAATTGAGCTGCTTAATCATTTCGCGTTGTTAATTTATTTACGGATAATTCCTGGGTACAGGGTTTATTCGTTATGTTGATTGCTGTACACTCTTAATATTGTCTTTATAATCAGTTGGTTGTTATGTTTGGTTGCAATATTTCCCGCCTTAATCCTTATTTTCTTCATAATTGATGCATTCTTGTTTTATACCCTTTCAATGATTTACGGATGCCACCGTCTCCTTGACGATAAGACTCGTAAACTCATTCTCGTCAACACGGCATCGTCGTTTTAAGCGAGCCGTCAATTTAATGAAAAGAGAAGGTTAAAAATATGCGTAAATTAACTGCACTGTTCGTCGCTTCTACCCTGGCTCTGGGTGCCGCTAACCTGGCCCATGCTGCCGATGCAACTCCGACTGCCGCTCCACAAACCGATGCGCCGATGATGCACCATAAAATGATGCGCGGCCCAATGCATGACATGATGTTTAAAGACCTGAACCTGACCGATGCGCAGAAACAGCAAATTAAAGACATTATGAAAGAACAGCGCGGCAAGATGCAGCGCCCATCCGTTGACGAACGCCGCGCCATGCACGACGTGATTGCCAGCGACAGCTTCGACCAGGCCAAAGCACAGGCGCAGATCGATAAAATGGCCGAGCAGAACAAAGCGCGCATGCTGGCGCATCTCCAAACCCAGAACAAAATCTACAACATTCTGACCCCGGATCAGAAAAAACAGTTTAATGCGAATTTTGAGAAGCGTCTGACAGAACGTCCTGCGCATGAAGGTAAAATGCCAGCTGCTCAGTAAGCCTGAGCGACTAAATAAAGACCGCCGGTCCTGTTCACAATAGCGAGGTACGCTGTGAACAGGACCGGCGGTTTTCTCGTTTAATCATTTCATTCCACTATTTCCCCTTCGCTCGACTCAAATAATACCGCCTGGCAATAATCACGCCGACGGGACAAGCCATTTTAAACTCTCAATTTCAGCAGCTTACATACAAAATTGCAGTTCACTCCGCAGATTTTACCGACCGGTATTGAGGGCGATAAATTTACTTTGCTTCCCGACAAAAAAGCCGCTAAATCATTGTCACAAAAATAGAACCAGGGCTACAGCAACCGGCCACGGCTGCCGATAACACTGGCGTCAGGCACAGATCTGACGAACAAAACAGAGAACTGATGAGCAGGCCGCTGAAGGGGGAGATCTTCCTTTGGGGTCGCTCAATTTAAAGAGCAAATGCCAGGGCGCACGGATGCCGTGCGTCCTCAGGAGTGGTGATGGAATTCTTTGATATACGAAAGGTGCCGGTTAACCTCTGGCGCAACGGCGCCGGGGAAACGCGAGAAATATGCTGTTTTCCACCCGCGACGCGAGATTTCAACTGGCGTGCCAGTATCGCCTCTTTGGCCCACAACGGCGAGTTTCCGGTCTTTCCGCAAGTTGACCGGGTAATGACTCTGCTGGAGGGGAGCGAGGTCGTTCTCGACGGCGGAAAGGCGTTCAGGCATACGCTCAAGCGCCATCAGCCTTTTACTTTTGCCGGTGAGCAGCCCGTAAAAGCCGAGCTGACTCGCGGCATGTCGATGGACTTTAACGTGATGACTCGCCGGGACCGATGCCGGGCCCAGGTGCGGGTGGCGGACAGAACCTTTACCACTTTTGGTACCCGAGGCGGCGTTGTTTATGTCCTGAGCGGGGAATGGCAGCTTGAAGATAAGCTGCTTTCACCGGACCAGGGCGCATGGTGGCAGGAGGGCAGCCACACGCTGCGGCTGTTAAAAAACGAAGGGCAACTGCTGTTCAGCGAAATTACCTATTTGTAGACCGAATGCCCGGAAAACTGCCGGGCAATGCTCTTTCTTCCTGATGAATATCCTCAGAAACTGCTGTGCAACTGCGGTTTTGCTCTTCATTTCCCCTTCCTGTAAACGCCCGGCAGCATCCCGTGCTGGAAAAATTTCACAAGCGCGATCCGGCTCACCGATCGATAAAAAAGTCCTATGACCCGCTGGCGGATTATTTGGTTTATTAGTTAAGTTGTATATACAAATATAGACAAAAACCCGATGCAAACAGGATGCTGACATGTCAACGCAAAAGAAGCTATGCAGTCTCACTCCAGGTTCCGTTTCACTGGCCACTCTGCGCGAGATCTACCATGGAAACGTGCTGCTCAGGCTTGACCCCGGGGCGGTTGCCGCCGTTGAGCGTGCGCTCGGCACGGTAGAAGCGATTGTTGCCCACGGCGACGTGGTTTACGGTATTAACACTGGTTTTGGCAAGCTGGCACAAACCACCATCGCTACCGATCATCTGGCTGAACTTCAGCGTAATCTGGTGCTTTCTCACAGCGTGGGGCTTGGCGAAGCGCTGCCGGATGATGTTGTCCGACTGGTGATGGCCAGCAAAATCATCAGCCTGTCACGCGGGCACTCCGGCGTTCGTCTGCTGGTGATTGATAGTCTGATTGCGCTGTTTAACTCGGGCGTAATGCCGGTGATCCCGGAGAAAGGCTCGGTGGGGGCATCCGGTGACCTAGCCCCGCTGGCGCATCTGTCGCTGATGTTGCTCGGGGAAGGGAATGTCAGGGTGAACGGCGAACAGATCCCTGCCGGTGAAGGTTTGAAGCTGGCAGGCGTAAAGCCGCTGGTTCTGGGGCCAAAAGAGGGACTGGCGCTGCTGAACGGGACTCAGGTTTCGACGGCGCTTGCGCTGCGAGGGTTGTTTGAGGGCGAGAAGGTGTTTGCTGCCGGGCTGGTGGCGGGGGCCTTGTCGCTGGAGGCTATCAAAGGCTCCGTGAAACCATTCGACGCGCGTATCCACCAGGCTCGCGGCCAGGCGGGACAAATTGATGTGGCTGCGGCGGTTACTGCGCTTCTTGCCGACAGTAAAATCGTTGATTCTCACGCCCACTGTGGCCGCGTGCAGGATCCTTATTCCATCCGCTGCGTGCCGCAGGTTATGGGCGCGTGTCTGGATAACCTGCGCCATGCGGCGCGTGTTCTGCAGATTGAGGCCAATGCCGCCTCGGACAACCCGCTGGTGTTCAGCGACACCGGAGAAGTGATTTCCGGCGGCAACTTTCACGCAGAGCCCGTTGCCTTTGCCGCCGATATTATCGCGTTAGCGGTGGCGGAAATTGGCGCAATTTCGGAACGTCGTCTGGCGCTGCTGCTGGATACCGGGCTGTCTGGCCTGCCGCCGTTCCTCGTGAAAGAGGGCGGGATTAACTCCGGCTTTATGATTGCGCAGGTCACCGCTGCGGCACTGGCCTCAGAGAATAAATCGCTCGCTCATCCGGGGAGCGTCGACAGTCTGCCAACGTCTGCGAACCAGGAGGACCATGTTTCGATGGCGACCTATGCGGCTCGCCGTCTGGGATCTATGTGCTTTAACACTGCGGCAGTGGTTGGGATTGAGGCTATGGCGGCCGCTCAGGGCATCGAGTTTCACCGGCCGTTGCGCAGCTCACCCCAGCTTGAAAAAGTCTTCGGGGATATTCGCGAACGCGTGGCATTTCTGGAAAAGGACCGCCTGCTGGCACCGGATATCGAGCAAATGCGTCTCTGGGGCTGCAGCGACGGCTGGCCGGAAGCTATCACGAAGCTTCTGCCTTCGTCGGCGGCATAGCACTTTTAGGCTCCTCTCTTGGGGGGAGTCTACTCCAGTTCTATCACCTCATATTCCCCGCTCAGCATCAGCTTGCAAAGGATCTTGTAGCCGTCGTTATCAAAGCCCTCCGGCGGCTGACGGCGGGTTGTCGCGTCATTTAACTGCTGTACGGAGCCAAGATAAAACCAGTGATCGATCAGGTGATACTCGGTCATCTCCGGGCTGCGTTCCACGATGGCGACGGCGTTTTTCCATGGCCAGCAAATCAGGCGAACCTGTTCGAGAGCCTGAACCAGGCGGGCATGATGCTCGGCCTGAGTCTCTTTCCCGCAACAGGCACCGGCGCAGCGTTTAAGCGCTGAGCGAAAACAGGCCCGGCCCTTACTCAGTGATTCCAGGCCCAGCAGGCCGTAACAGAGACGATGCTCATCGGCCAGCCCTTGCAGCGTTTGCAGCGCGGCCCGGCGGTTAGCGTACAACCCATACAGGCCCGGCTGCCGGGAGAAATCGACATCTTTGGCATATACAACCTGCGGTGTGCCCTCCTGAAGAGACAGGGAACAAAGCTGGCGGTTACGACGCAGACGTTTGTTGAACAAAGGCTGTTGCTCTTTGATCATTTGCGCTTCGAGCAGCAGCGCTCCGAGTTCGCCGGCAGTGCGGATAAAGGTAATACGGCGAGACTGCCTCAAGAGTGCGGCTTCATCAGGCGTACGAAAATGGGACATCACGCGCGTGCGGATATTGACACTTTTGCCGATATACAACGGCATAATGTCGCTTTCACCGTGAAAAACATAGACGCCGGGTTTTTTGGGCAGGTCATCAAGCCATGGCCTGAGATGCTCCGGATATTCATAGACCGCCGCGGCTTCAAACTCTAACCGCGACGTATTTGCACGCCTGACCACATCGGACTCCTGGGTACTGTTTATTTCACCAGTATAGCAGTCGTGAAGGTGAAGAGGGAATCGCCCTTAACCATAGTGCCGCGTGGCAAGCCAGCAAAGCAGAGAACCGCCGACAACCATTAGTACGCCTTGCCAGAAAGCAAAGCCGGGATGCAGACCCAGCCACAGCGTGGCGAGCAGGGCCGACAATACCGGCGTGAAGTAGGAAGCCGTAGCAAGCAGCGTCATGTTTCCCCGCTGGATACCAACATTCCAGGCCGAATAGGCGACGGCGGTAGAAATCCCCATAAATAACAGCTGTGCCGTACCGGATAGCGTGAAATACATTGTTGGATGTGCCACAAAGGCGAACTTAATCCACAGCACCAGCGCGGTTGCGCAGAAAAACAGGCTGACGCCGCTTTTACCTTCGCTCCAGCGGCGAGTCAGGTTGCAGTAGAGCGCCCAGATGATGGCGGCGGCAAAAGCCAGGCCGTAGGCCAGTGGGTTATCGACAATGTTGTGCCACATCACGAGAAGCGACCAGTCGCCGTCTCCTTTCATTACCTGCACAATCCCCGCCAGGGAAAGCGCGAGCCCAGGCCACAGCCATAAATTGCTGCGCTGGCCGTTAATAAACAGGGCGAAAAAGACGGTCAGGCAGGGCCAGAGATAATTGATCATCCCCAGTTCCAGGGACTGAGCGCGGGTGTGCGCCAGGCCAATTGAAAGCGCCAGGCTTATTTCATAGCCCACAAAGAGCAGCCCGCCAACCCAGAGATAACGGGGTGGGAGTTCGCGTATTTTGGGCAAACCTCGGACGAGGCAAAGACACAGCGCGCTGACGGTGTAAAGCAGGGCCGCGCCGCCGACTGCGCCAAAGTGCTCGCTGATGCTGCGCAACAGGCCAACGGAGGTGCTCCAGAGCAGGATTGCGATAAGGCCGATAAGCGTGGCGCGTTGAGAAGAGGTGTCCATGTCCATCCTGTAAAAAAGGCGGCACTACGCCGCCCTAAAAAAATGCTTACGCAAAGCTGTTTCTGACTATTTTTTCCAGAAATCATCAAACACGGTAATCGGCGGACGGCGCTTGTGTTCCGTTTTCAGATACCAGCCTTCGATGATTTTTGCGGTTTCAGCCGGAACGGTTTTGCCTTCCAGGTAATCGTCAATTTGCACGTAGGTTACGCCCAGGGCCGCTTCATCCGGCAGAGAAGGGCGATCGTCTTCGAGATCGGCTGTCGGGGCCTTCAGGTACAAATGTTCCGGGCAGCCGAGCGTTTTCAGCAGCAGTTTGCCCTGGCGTTTGTTGAGGCGGAAAAGAGGATTAATGTCGGTGCCGCCGTCGCCATACTTGGTGAAGAAGCCGGTTACGGCTTCCGCGGCATGGTCAGTCCCCACGACGACGCCTTTGGTCATCCCGGCGATGCTGTACTGCGCTTTCATGCGCTCGCGGGCTTTTTCATTGCCGCGAACAAAATCGCTCAGCTCGATACCCGCTTCGCGCAGCGCCTGCTCGCTGGCAAGTACGGCGCCCTTGATGTTCACCGTTAACACGCGATCCGGCTGGATAAACGCAATGGCATCCTGGCAGTCCTGCTCGTCGGCCTGTACGCCAAACGGCAAGCGCACGGCGATAAACTGATAGCTGTCGTCGCCGCTTTCTTCACGCAGTTCGCTGAGGGCTAGCTGGCAGAGTTTGCCCGCCAGAGTGGAGTCCTGGCCGCCGCTTATCCCCAGCACCAGAGATTTAATAAACGGGTAGGTTTTAAGGTACGTTTTCAGAAAATCAACGCTGACGCGGATCTCTTCGCTGGCGTCGATCTGTGGCTTGACGCCCAGTGCCTGAATAATTTCTTGTTGCAGAGCCATTTAACCCCTCCAATAAGCTGTACCCGCAACGCGCAGGTCGCAAAATTTAACTGCCCTAAAACTTACCCTGTTGCGCTGAAAACGACAAGGCTCAAAGACTTACCCGGCCCGCAGGCGGCGAGTTTTCCTGCAAATCAGACAGGATCCTTATGAATACTCTTATTGTCCGAATTTTCACGCATTAAGGGTAACGAGTTGAAAAATGTTCTTTTATATTCCAGGCTTATCTAACACGCAGGATCAATACATTCATTGATGAGGATAATTATGAATAATAAATTTGCAGGATTTTTAGGCGCGGCAGCGGTAATGACTATGCTGGCAGGGTGTACCGCTTACGATCGCACCAAAGATCTGGTGACTGAGCCGGTGGTGAAAGATGTGAAAAAAGGCATGACCCGTGCCCAGGTACAGCAGATTGCGGGTAAACCGTCTTCCGAAATCACCATGATCCACGCCAAAGGTACTTGCCAGACCTATATTCTGGGCCAGCGTAACGGTAAAGCTGAAACCTATTTTGTCGCGCTGGATAACACCGGTCGCGTGATGAATTCAGGCTACCAGACCTGCGCTGAATACGACACCGATCCGCAGGCACCTAAAGCCTAAGCTAGCACGCCGTAAAGGACCCGGCTGCAGTCTCTGCGCCGGGCTTTTTTTTGCCTTACGGGCGGAGACAGAGAAGAGGGGGGGCGACGAGGAAGGGTGAGATCCGCTATCATGGTGAGGTTGTTCACTAATTCAGTTCCAATCCTGTTGCCTATGAAACCACTGCGCCAACCGAATACACGCCCAATCATTACCTACACGCCCCGCGTGGAGCCAGCTCCGCCTTCTCATGCGTGGCGAGTGGACGGGTTTAAAGATGTCTATCTGCTGCGCGGGCAGTATGTAGCGTTTGTTTTACTGGGTGATGCCTTCCGCCAGTCGCCGCCGTTTACTCTGCCCGAGTCGGCACAGCGCTGGGCAAAACAGGTTCGACAGGAAAACGAAGTATAAAAAAAGGCCGCTATCATTAGCGGCCTTTTTGTTTTTCAGTTCAGATTAACGGTGAGCTAATTCCACTTCATCATCACTGTTCAGAATCTCTTTGTCGGTCTGCTTCATCAACTGGCTGGTAATGGTCCCGGCGGTCATTGACCCGCTAACGTTCAGGGCGGTACGGCCCATATCAATCAGCGGCTCAACGGAAATCAGCAGTGCGACCAGCGTGACCGGCAGCCCCATTGCTGGCAGAACAATCAGCGCAGCGAAGGTTGCACCACCGCCCACGCCGGCTACGCCTGCGGAGCTAACGGTCACAATCCCTACCAGCGTCGCAATCCAGACAGGATCCAGCGGGTTAATCCCTACGGTCGGAGCCACCATCACGGCAAGCATCGCCGGGTAGAGACCTGCACAGCCGTTCTGGCCGATGGTTGCGCCGAAGGAGGCAGAGAAGCTGGCGATAGATTCTGGTACGCCGAGACGGCGGGTTTGCGCTTCCACGTTCAGTGGAATACTCGCCGCGCTGGAGCGGCTGGTGAACGCGAAGGTCAGCACCGGCCAGACTTTGCGGAAGTATTTCACCGGGCTAACGCCGTTGAAAGCCAGCAGTACGGCGTGAACGCCAAACATGATTGCCAGGCCAAGGTAAGAAGCCACCACGAAGCTGCCCAGCTTGATGATGTCCTGCAGGTTTGAGCCCGCCACTACTTTGGTCATCAGCGCCAGCACGCCGTATGGCGTCAGCTGCATGACCAGGCGAACCAGCTTCATGACCCAGCTTTGCAGGGTGTCGATAGCCACCAGTACGCGCTCACCTTTAGGGGCATCATCTTTCAGCAGCTTCAGCGCCGCGACGCCCAGGAAGGCGGCAAAAATCACCACGCTGATGATAGACGTCGGGTTGGCACCGGTCAGGTCAGCAAACGGGTTTTTCGGCACGAAGGAGAGGATCAGCTGCGGGACGGTCAGGTCAGCAACTTTACCAATGTAGTTGGATTGAATCGCCGCCAGACGGGCGTTTTCTGCATTGCCCTGCACCAGGCCTTCAGCGGTCAGGCCAAACAGATTGGTGACCAGCACCCCGACCAGCGCGGCAATCAGCGTGGTAAAAAGCAGTGTACCGATAGACAGAACGCTGATTTTCCCTAGAGAAGATGCATTATGCAGTTTGGCTACGGCGCTCAGGATTGAGGCGAAGACCAGCGGCATCACAATCATCTGCAGCAGCTGCACATAGCCGTTACCGACTACATTAAACCACTGAATGGAATCTTTTAGCACCGCGCTGTCGGAACCATAAATGGTGTGCAGCGCCAGGCCAAAGATCACGCCCAGTACCAGACCTGCCAGCACTTTTTTGGCAAGGCTCCATTGCTTGTGGCGAGTTTGCGCCAGCAGCAATAGCAATACAACGAACACAACAATGTTCGCTACCAGTGGAAAATTCATCCCCGTATCTCCTGATTTATTGTCACGCGGCCGCGCATGGGCGACCGTTATGTTGCAAAGCGTAACAGATGGCAGGGCGTTGGCTTATATTCAAAAGGAATTGATTATTACCAAATGAATGATATTGGCTGTTTAACGCTCAGACTGGTGAGTTATAAAGCTATTAAAGGTGGTTTGCAGCGAATTTATCATCTGCGAAGACCAGCGTACTGCACCGTTTTCGGGCAAGTTCTGGGGCATCCATACTGCAAAACCAAACAGCGCCATGCACAGGGCGCGCTCGAGCTGATTGCCTTTTTGTGGGCGAACGATGGGAAAACGGAAACGCCAGCGGCACGGCCACAATAGCGGCACCCCGGCAGGCGTTAGCATGTCGGCAAGTATATGGCTGAGGTAACCCAGCACCATACCCTGCAGCGCATCGGCCGGAATGACCCAGCTTTCCGGTACCTTGAGGTAAAACAGCGCCAGCCCGGCGAACACCACAAACAGGCTATGGGTAAACCCCCGGTGGCCGCACATTCGCGCCACCGGTTTTGAGATCCAGCTTAGCCGCTGGCCCAGAAAGGATTTTGGGTGGTCAATATCCGGCAACAGGCAGGTCAGAATCGCGGACGGCACAATATGCCACCAGTCACCCTGGGCGAGGACGGGCGTCAGTTCGGCGTTTTTGGCAAAAACTGCGCAGGCAATAGAAAAGAGCAGGTGGCCTTCCGCCGTCATGATACAACCTGAATGAAGAAACTGTCGATTCATCCAGTATAGGGTTTTTGTACAGTGTTCGGAAGAGGTGACGGTGTAACATTTTGTCAGGAAGATGGGCGGCCTGAGCCGCCCGACAGGTTTAGCCCTTCAGGCTTGTTTCGGTTAACTGAACCAGAGAAGGAAGTTTGACGTCCGCCAGGCACCAGCGTGGGTCCGCAAAGTTCTCATCGGCAGGCACCACAATGGAGCGCATTCTCGCCGCTTTAGTGGCGATCATACCGTTGACGGAGTCTTCGAGCGTCACGCAGGAGAGCGGATCGATCCCCAGCTTCGCGGCCGCATCGAGATACACTTGTGGATGCGGCTTGCTGTAGGGCAGATGTTCGGCGGAGGCAATAGCGTCGAAGTCCTGGCGCAGGTCGAACATTTCAAGCACCTTTTCCAGCATATGCAGCGGAGACGCAGAGGCCAGGCCAACCTTCAGGCCCAGCGTTTTGCAAAGCTTCACCGCTTCAATAACGCCAGGCAGCAGCGGACGCTGTTCCTCAACCAACGCAATAGCACGTTCGATAACGCGCGCGGTCACTTCCTCACGGGATGGTCCGGTCCACGGCTGGCGTGAATACCAAAGTTCAACCACCAGGTCGATGCGTAATCCCAGCGTGTCGGGCAGTTCGTGACGACGCGTAATATCGACGCCGATGCTCTCCAGCACGTCCAGCTCCGCACGATCCCAAAGCGGTTCGGAATCTATCAGCAGCCCATCCATATCAAAAATTGCTGCGAGGATTTGGCGCGTTTCGGCCATAAAATGACTCCTTTCTGTTCGTCAAAATAAAATGTTTGTGTATCTTTAGCCGGAAACAAAGCCCGAAGCTACCGCTTTTGCGAATTTAGCCCGCAAAGCTCAGGCGAAATAGCGCCACACAGGGTAGACTT
Source organism: Cedecea sp. B1(4) (assembly GCF_059414925.1). NCBI lineage: Bacteria > Pseudomonadati > Pseudomonadota > Gammaproteobacteria > Enterobacterales > Enterobacteriaceae > Cedecea > Cedecea sp. B1(4). The sequence continues at coordinate 393,608 of NZ_JCAHMZ010000001.1, forward strand.
TGAGCGTATAACGTTACGTCCTAATAAAGGGGAGTACATGACGTATCAACAAGCTGGACGCATTGCGATTTTAAAGCGCGTGGCAGGCTGGGTTGTCTTTATCCCGGCGCTGTTGTCGACGGTGATTTCCGTCCTGAAATTTATGTATCAGCACAGCGAAAAGCAGCCGGGCATTGACGCCGTGATGATGGATTTCGCCCACGTAATGGTTGAGATGATGCGGTTCAATACGCCGTTCCTGAATCTCTTCTGGTACAACTCGCCGCTGCCGGATTTTAACGGTCAGGTGAACGTCTTCTTCTGGCTGATATTTGCGCTGATTTTTATCGGTCTGGCGCTGCAGGACTCCGGGGCCCGCATGAGCCGTCAGGCAAAATTCCTGCGCGAGGGCGTGCAGGATCAGTTGATTCTTGAACAGGCGAAAGGGCCGGAGGGACTCAGCAAAGCGCAGCTCGATGCAAAAGTGGTTGTGCCGCATCACACGATCTTACTGCAGATTTTTCCGCTTTACGTCCTGCCGGTGATTGTCATCGTGGTGGGATATTTCTTCTTCAAGCTGCTCGGCTTTTTATAAAATAACGGGCCACGCCGTTCAGGCGCGGCCTGCTTTTTACGCCGCTAATACTTTCTCCAGCGCTTTTTGCGCCGTCACCAGGTGCTGCCCACCGAACAGAATCGCCCGGTTAAGCAGAGTATAAACTTGATAAATGGGTTGGCGGTCGAGGAAGCCCGCCGGAAGAGGAGAGATGGACTGATAGCCGTCGTAAATTTGCGGCGGCTGATCGTTGTGCAGCGGCAGCATGGCCAGGTCGCATTCCCGGTCACCCCAGTAGCAGGCGGGGTCGTAAATAAAGGGCCCGTCAGGCCCGAGGGCGCAGTTGCCCGACCAGAGATCGCCGTGCAGCAGAGAAGGCTGAGGCTGATGTGAGGCCAGCGCCTGCTGGACAAAATCAACAATCAGATCAATATCGCCATAGTCGATGCCTTTTTCCGCCGCCATTTCCAACTGCCAGCCAATGCGTTGCTCGGCAAAGAAGGTCGACCAGCGTCGCTGCCAGGCGTTGGGCTGCGGGGTGGTGGAGAGATCGTTGTCGAAGTCCAGACCGAACTGCGGCTGGTCGCTCCATTGATGAAGCCGGGCCAACTGCTGACCGAGGAGAAAAGCGTTATGGGCATCGAGGGGTTTAGAAGGCAGATACTCCAGCAGCAAGAAGCTGTAATCTCTGTCGCTGCCGAGCGCCCAGACCTTGGGTACTCTGACGGTTTTACTGCGCGACAGTAGCTCTAGCTGGTCGGCTTCTGCCGTGAAGATGGGCAGCATTTCGCGCTCGTCACACTTGACGAAAATCTCGTGGTCAGCATAACGGATATGCCATGCCGCGTGAATTTCGCCGCCGGGTAGCTCAGTGCGCTGTTCAATCTCTGCTTCGCCTAACTGCTCGCTTAACAAATGACGGATGGCTTGCCACATGACTTTTCTCCCCAGGTTGGCTGGTAGACACTGCAATCAATAGCTTATCGCCGTTTGCCGGGCAAAAACACGCGCTGACGCACAACCCCGGCCAGTACTTACTTTTGTTTCTGCCAGGTTTCCCAGCGGGTAACGACGACGCCAGGCTCCGTGCCAAGCGCTACGCTTCCCAGCCCTCTGGCCAACGCTGCAACTTCTTGTTCATCAAGCGGACTGATTAGCCCGAAGCTGCCCGGGCCAAGTTCGTGAATTTTGCCTTGATCATCGCTGAGCGTGAGGGTAAAACCGCCGCGCGTGAGCTGGTTGTTCAGCTCGTTGATGTCGGCCAGGCTTTGCTCTTCAAATTGCACCGTTATCACATAGCGTTCAACTTCGCTCATAGTCACCCCGTTGTTATCCTGAAGGTTTTAGCATAGTTCATGCTGCCGGAATGGCGATATTCTCGCCCTGCGGCAGCCCGTTTATTCTGCAACGAAACGTTAGCCTCGTAGCCAGGCGTAGAACTTCTGCGTGTTTTCCAGCGAGCAGAGGCGGGTGCCTTTGTTCAGCGTAGCGGCACTGCCGGCAGCCACGCCATAGCGAACGATATCCAGCAGAGGCGCGTTTTCCGCAAGCTTGAGCGTCATGGCGCCAACCATGCTGTCTCCGGCGCCGACGGTGCTTTGGCTTTTGACCGGCGGCGGCACTACGTGCACGCATTCTTGTGTATCAACCGCCAGGGCTCCCTGTGCTCCCAGAGAAACCACGACGCGTTTTGCCTGGCCGCTGTCGACAAGGTGCTGCGCGGCGGCTCGCACATCGTCCGGCTGCGTAAGTTCGCGCTGAACTAAGGCGCTCAGCTCTTTTTGGTTTGGCTTCACCAGTTCGATGTTGCCTAACGCGAGTGTGGCTTTCAGTGCCTCTCCTGAGCTGTCCACAATGCAGCGTATGCCTTTCTCCTGAGCCTTTTTTACCAGGCGGCAGAGCTTTTTGAGATCAACGCCCGGCGGCAGGCTACCGCTGACCACCAGAATATCGCCGGAATGAAGGGCAAGGGCTTTTTGTTCCAGGTGCAGGAATTCATCCTCCGTCAGGGCGGCTCCAGGCATAACGAATCGATATTGTTCGCCGGTAGATTCGGTATGTACGTGCAGGTTCTGGCGAGTCCAGTCTTTCGCTTCCACGGTGTCCACGGTGACATGCTCTTCAAGCAGCAGATCGCGAAGGTGCTGGCCAGTCGCGCCGCCAACCGGAAATATCGCCGTGGCGTGTCCCCCCAAATGGACAATGGCACGGGCAACGTTTATACCGCCGCCGCCGGGTTCAAAGATGGGCGAGGTGCAGCGAAGTTTCCCTTCAGGATAGATTTGCGCCGTGACGGTGGCGCTGTCGAGGGAAGGGGCGAGGGTGAGTGTAAAAATAGCGGTCATGTCTCCTCCTTTTTTAGCCATTGTCCTAAAGCGTAGCACCGAAGCGGGAAGTGAAATGTTAATTAAAATCATGATTTATCGAATGATTATCCAAAAACCATAACCTTCGTATCCTTATGAAAATAAAGATATTTTAAGAGCTCTCTTATACAAAAAATGAAACAAGAATCCATTGCTATGTTATTGCGGAGTTTTTATAATTTGTAACCTTTCCGGGGCGGCTTCGATTTGATCCCGAGGAAAGATTCCGGAACCTTAATGGTTTCTTTTTTGTGTTGTACGGATTAATAAATGAAGCTTTTAAAGACAGTGCCGGTTGCACTTTTACTCACCGGTGGAGCGTTCTTTAGCCATTTCGCAGTGGCAGATGACTCAGTATTTACTGTCATGGATGACCCGACTACCGCGAAGAAACCCTTCGAAGGTAATCTGAATGCAGGCTATCTTGCGCAGGCAGGCAATACCAAAAGTTCCAACTTGACTGCTAACACCAATATGACCTGGTACAACACGGCTACCGCTTGGTCAATTTGGGGTACCGCCAGTAACACCTCTTCCAACGATGTGCGCTCTTCCGAGAAATACTCAGCGGGTGGGCGTGGTCGTTACAACATGACTGACTATGACTATCTCTTTGGTCAGGCCAGCTGGTTGACTGACCGGTACAACGGCTATCATGCGCGCGATGTCTTCACTGCGGGTTATGGTCGCCAGTTGCTGAACGGTCCAGTTCACAGTCTGCGTGTGGAATTCGGTCCAGGTGTGCGTTATGACGAATTTACCGATGGTAAAAACGAGACTCAGGCGCTGGGCTATGCGTCTGCGACTTACAACTGGCAGCTGACCGACAACGCTAAGTTTATTCAGGGCGTGTCCGTGCTGGGCAGTGACGACACCACGGTGAACTCCGAAACGGCGCTGGATGTGGCTATCAGTGAGCACTTTGGCCTGAAAGTAGGCTATAACGTGACCTGGAACTCCGATCCGCCGTCAACTGCACCAAACCATACCGACAGACGTACGCAAATTACGCTCGGGTATAAGATGTAAGATTAAGAAGCCGGACAATATCCGGCTTTGTTTTTTTCCTCGTGCGCTCACTCTTCGTTTTTTCCTATCTTTTTGAGAACCAAAACCACCTGGCAAAACGCATCGCGCCCTGAGAATAATCGTGTATGACTATCTATCGCGTACGAGTGGGGTTTCATAACCCTTCAGCCCTGACCTTCAGGCAGCTTGATGAAATTCTGGAGCCGCAGCGATTCTGGCGCACTGAGTCCGGCGGTGGGACTTTTCGCTATTTTATGGAATACGAATATGAGTCGGAACTGAGAGACCTTTGTGCGGTGTGCGACCTGGCTTACTCCCAGGCTTGTAAGGTAAAAAAATGCCCGCTGGTGCTGGTGGAAGAGAAAGAAAAAGCGGCATAACGTGCCTTGAAAAGGGTGGGCGACAGCCTTATTTATCAAGCTCGTTCACGGCAACAAGGGATGTATTCCCCTTTCTGTTAGTGTTACCATCTGCGATTCAAGTGAGATGGCAGTGATGCCATTTTTCATTTGTACACCAGACTGCGTACCAATTCGGCGATTGTTGGTCAAATGGTTACGCAACGAGTTGTTCTAAATCCAATTTCTCTACTGTATGTGATCTTTCGTGCGGGTCACCACTGCAGATAAGGACTTAACATGCCTGTTATTACTCTTCCTGATGGCAGCCAACGCCATTACGACAAACCCGTTAGCCCAATGGACGTTGCGCTGGACATCGGTCCAGGTCTTGCCAAAGCGTGTATCGCTGGCCGCGTAGACGGTGAACTGGTTGATGCTTCCGATATTATCGAAAACGACGCGAAGCTCGCCATTATCACCGCTAAAGACGAAGCGGGTCTGGAAATTCTTCGCCACTCTTGTGCTCACCTGCTCGGTCATGCCATCAAGCAGCTGTGGCCGCACACTAAAATGGCGATCGGCCCGGTTATCGACAACGGTTTCTACTACGACGTTGATCTGGACCACACCCTGACGCAGGAAGATCTTGAGCTGCTCGAGAAGCGTATGCACGAGCTGGCCGAGAAAGATTACGACGTTATCAAGAAAAAGGTGAGCTGGCAGGAAGCGCGTGAGACTTTCGTCAACCGCGGCGAAAACTACAAAGTTGCCATTCTTGATGAAAACATCAGCCATGATGACAAACCAGGTTTGTATCATCATGAAGAATACGTGGATATGTGCCGCGGACCACATGTGCCAAACATGCGTTTCTGCCATCACTTCAAGCTGCAGAAAACCTCCGGCGCATACTGGCGCGGTGACAGCAACAACAAGATGCTGCAGCGTATCTACGGCACTGCCTGGGCGGACAAAAAGCAGCTGAATGCATATCTGCAGCGTCTGGAAGAAGCGTCCAAGCGCGATCACCGCAAAATCGGCAAGCAGCTTGACCTCTACCATATGCAGGAAGAAGCGCCGGGTATGGTGTTCTGGCATAACGACGGCTGGACTATTTTCCGCGAGCTGGAAGTGTTCGTCCGTTCCAAGCTGAAAGAGTACCAGTACCAGGAAGTGAAAGGTCCGTTCATGATGGACCGCGTCCTGTGGGAAAAAACGGGCCACTGGGACAACTACAAAGACGCGATGTTCACTACCTCTTCCGAGAACCGTGAATACTGCATCAAACCGATGAACTGCCCGGGCCACGTACAGATCTTCAACCAGGGCCTGAAGTCCTACCGCGACCTGCCGCTGCGTATGGCGGAATTTGGTAGCTGCCACCGCAATGAGCCTTCGGGCGCGCTGCATGGCCTGATGCGTGTACGCGGCTTTACTCAGGACGACGCCCACATCTTCTGTACTGAAGAGCAGGTTCGCGATGAAGTAAACAGCTGTATCCGCATGGTCTACGACATGTACAGCACCTTCGGTTTCGAGAAAATCGTGGTGAAACTGTCTACCCGTCCGGAAAAACGCATCGGCAGTGACGACATGTGGGATCGCGCGGAAGCGGATCTGGCTGTTGCATTGCAGGAAAACAATATCCCGTTTGACTATCAGCCGGGTGAAGGTGCATTCTACGGCCCGAAAATTGAGTTCACGCTGTATGACTGCCTGGATCGTGCATGGCAGTGTGGTACCGTTCAGCTTGACTTCTCCCTGCCAACCCGCTTGAACGCCTCCTATATTGGCGAAAATAACGAGCGTTTGGTGCCGGTAATGATTCACCGCGCCATTTTAGGTTCAATGGAACGCTTTATCGGTATTCTGACCGAAGAGTTTGCGGGTTTCTTCCCAACCTGGCTTGCTCCGGTGCAGGCGGTGGTGATGAATATCACCGACGGCCAGGCAGAATACGTTAACGAATTGACTCGTAAACTCCAAAATGCGGGCATTCGCGTAAAAGCAGACTTGAGAAATGAGAAGATAGGCTTTAAAATCCGTGAACACACGTTACGTCGTGTCCCTTATATGTTGGTTTGTGGCGATAAAGAGGTCGAAACAGGCAAAGTTGCCGTTCGTACCCGCCGCGGCAAAGACCTGGGAAGCATGGACGTCAACGAATTGATTGAAAAGCTGCAGCAAGAAATTCGCAGCCGCAATCTTCATCAACTGGAGGAATAAAGTATTAAAGGCGGAAAAAGAGTTCAACCGGCGCGTCCTAATCGCATTAACAGAGAGATTCGTGCCACTGAGGTTCGTCTGACCGGTATTGATGGCGAGCAGATTGGTATTGTCAGTCTGAATGAAGCTTTAGAAAAAGCCGAAGAGGCTGGGGTTGATTTAGTAGAAATCAGTCCAAACGCCGAGCCGCCTGTTTGCCGCATCATGGACTACGGCAAGTTCCTCTACGAGAAAAGCAAATCTTCTAAGGAACAGAAGAAGAAGCAAAAAGTTATTCAGGTTAAGGAAATTAAATTCCGACCTGGTACCGATGATGGCGACTATCAGGTAAAACTCCGCAGCCTGGTTCGCTTTCTGGAAGACGGAGACAAAGCCAAAATCACCCTGCGTTTCCGTGGGCGTGAAATGGCACACCAACAGATTGGTATGGAAGTGCTTAACCGCGTCCGTGACGATCTGAGTGAACTGGCAGTGGTCGAATCCTTCCCAACGAAGATCGAAGGCCGCCAGATGATCATGGTGCTTGCTCCGAAGAAGAAACAGTAAGGCCATCAAGTAACAGACCGCGGGGCTTAGGCCTCGCGGGTTTTGTTCGCCTACTGGTTCGTTTTATTAACAATGCGAAGTGGAAATTGAAATGCCAAAGATTAAAACAGTACGCGGCGCCGCTAAGCGCTTCAAAAAGACTGCTTCTGGCGGTTTTAAGCGTAAGCACGCTAACCTGCGTCACATTCTGACTAAAAAGTCTACCAAACGTAAACGTCATCTGCGTCCGAAAGGCATGGTCTCCAAAGGGGATCTGGGCCTGGTTGTCGCTTGCCTGCCGTACGCATAAGTAAACTTTTTTTAATTAATTCAGAATAGAAACAGGAGAGCTAAATGGCTCGCGTAAAACGTGGTGTAATTGCACGTGCTCGTCACAAAAAAATCCTCAAACAAGCTAAAGGCTACTACGGTGCGCGTTCTCGCGTATACCGCGTTGCCTTCCAGGCTGTTATCAAAGCTGGTCAGTACGCTTACCGCGACCGTCGTCAACGTAAACGTCAGTTCCGCCAGCTGTGGATTGCACGTATCAACGCTGCAGCTCGTCAGAACGGTATCTCTTACAGCAAATTCATCAACGGCCTGAAAAAAGCCTCTGTTGAAATCGACCGTAAGATTCTGGCTGACATCGCCGTATTCGACAAAGTGGCATTCACTGCCCTGGTTGAGAAAGCGAAAGCAGCTCTGGCATAAGCCAGTTATAAGAGGGAGCTTGCTCCCTCTTTTAATTTATCCCCGTCATACTTCAATCTGTAGCTGCGTTAACTGCACTTGCTGACCCCAGTCACTTACTTAAGTAAGCGCCCGGGATAATCGAGCTTGTCGCCTTACTACAAATCGAATTATTAGGGCATAACACAATCAATTTATTGACTTTCAACGCCGTAGCTCGTTCAATAGCCAAAGCGAAATTTGTCAAAACAAGGTAACTGCAAGCATGAATGCTGCTATTTTCCGCTTCTTTTTTTACTTTAGCGCCTGATTCAGGGGGCTTTGCGCGTAAGAAAAGAAACGAAAAACAGCGCCGAAAGCCTCCTGTACGGAGGCTTTTTTTTTGCGTTTCGTTTTCGAATCAGACCAACTACCCCGGCAGTTTGCCGGCATAAGAGGAATACCATGCCACATCTCGCAGAGCTGGTTGCCAGTGCCAAAGCAGCCATAAACGATGCCCAGGATGTTGCCGCGTTAGATAATGTACGCGTCGAATATTTGGGGAAGAAGGGGCATCTGACCCTTCAGATGACCACCCTGCGCGAACTGCCACCGGAAGAACGTCCGGCTGCGGGCGCGGTGATTAACGAAGCTAAAGAGCAGGTTCAGGAAGCCCTGAACGCCCGTAAAGCCGCACTCGAAAGCGCGGCACTGAACGAACGTCTGGCTGCAGAAACGATTGACGTTTCTCTGCCTGGTCGTCGGATTGAAAACGGTGGCCTGCACCCGGTAACCCGCACCATCGACCGCATCGAAAGCTTCTTCGGTGAACTGGGCTTCACCGTAGCGACCGGCCCTGAAATCGAAGATGATTACCACAACTTCGATGCGCTGAATATTCCAGGTCACCACCCGGCGCGCGCGGACCACGATACTTTCTGGTTTGACGCAACCCGTCTGCTGCGTACCCAGACTTCTGGTGTGCAGATCCGCACCATGAAAGACAAGCAGCCGCCAATTCGTATTATTGCCCCGGGCCGCGTCTACCGTAACGACTACGATCAGACCCACACCCCAATGTTCCACCAGATGGAAGGCCTGATCGTTGACACCAACATCAACTTCACCAACCTGAAGGGAACGCTGCACGACTTCCTGAATAACTTCTTTGAAGAAGATTTGCAGATTCGCTTCCGCCCGTCCTACTTCCCGTTCACCGAGCCGTCCGCTGAAGTGGACGTGATGGGTAAAAACGGCAAGTGGCTGGAAGTACTGGGCTGCGGCATGGTGCACCCGAACGTGCTGCGTAACGTAGGTATCGATCCGGAAGTATACTCCGGCTTCGCCTTCGGTATGGGCATGGAGCGTCTGACCATGCTGCGCTATGGCGTGACCGATCTGCGTGCATTCTTCGAAAATGATTTACGTTTCCTCAAACAGTTCAAATAAAGGCGGGATATCCAATGAAATTCAGTGAACTCTGGTTACGCGAATGGGTAAACCCAGCCAACAGCAGTGACGAACTTTCCAGCCAGATAACTATGGCCGGGCTTGAAGTTGACGGTGTCGATGCCGTCGCAGGGGCTTTTCACGGCGTTGTGGTCGGGGAAGTGGTCGAGTGCGGTCAGCACCCAAACGCCGACAAACTGCGCGTAACAAAAATTAACGTCGGTGGAGATCGCCTGCTGGATATCGTCTGCGGCGCACCAAACTGCCGTCAGGGTCTGAAAGTTGCCGTGGCGACCGTTGGCGCCGTGCTGCCGGGCGATTTCAAGATCAAAGCGGCCAAACTGCGCGGTGAGCCGTCCGAAGGGATGCTGTGCTCCTTCTCCGAGCTGGGTATTTCCGACGATCATAATGGCATCATCGAGCTGCCAGCGGACGCGCCAATCGGCACTGACATCCGCGAATACCTGAAGCTGGACGACAACACCATTGAAATCAGCGTCACGCCAAACCGTGCCGACTGCCTCGGTATTATCGGCGTAGCTCGTGACGTGGCGGTGGTGAACAAGCTGCCTCTGGTTGAGCCAGAAATTACCGCCGTTGCTGCGACTATCAATGACACGCTGCCTATTCGCGTAGACGCCGCAAAAGCTTGCCCACGTTACCTGGGCCGCGTTGTGAAAGGCATCAACGTTAAGGCACCAACGCCGCTGTGGATGAAAGAGAAGCTGCGTCGCTGCGGCATTCGTTCCATTGATGCGGTGGTTGACGTGACCAACTATGTGCTGCTGGAGCTTGGTCAGCCTATGCACGCCTTCGACCTGAACCGTATTGAAGGCGGGATCGTGGTGCGTATGGCGGAAGAGGGCGAAACCCTGGTCCTGCTGGACGGCAGCGAAGCGAAGCTCAATGCCGACACCCTGGTTATTGCCGATCACAATAAAGCGCTGGCCATGGGCGGTATCTTCGGCGGCGAGCATTCGGGCGTTAACGACGAAACCCAGAACGTACTGCTGGAATGTGCCTTCTTCAGCCCGCTGTCCATCACCGGCCGTGCGCGCCGCCATGGTCTGCATACCGATGCTTCCCACCGCTATGAGCGCGGCGTCGATCCTGCGCTGCAGTATAAAGCGATGGAGCGAGCGACTCGCCTGCTGGTGGATATCTGTGGCGGTGAAGCTGGCCCGGTTATCGATGTCACAAGCGAAGCGCACCTGCCTAAGCGAGCTACGATCACGCTCCGTCGCAGCAAACTGGACCGTCTGATTGGTCACCACATCGAAGATGCTCAGGTCAGCGACATTTTGCGTCGTCTGGGCTGCGAAGTGACCGAAGGTCAGGCGCAGTGGACTGCGGTGGCGCCGAGCTGGCGTTTCGATATGGAAATTGAAGAAGACCTGGTGGAAGAAGTGGCCCGCGTTTACGGCTACAACAGTATTCCAAACAGCCCCGTACAGGCAGGTTTGGTGATGGGCACCCATCGCGAAGCCGACCTTTCTCTGAAGCGTGTGAAAACCATGCTGGTGGACAAAGGTTACCAGGAAGTCATTACCTACAGCTTCGTCGACCCGAAAATTCAGCAGCTTTTGCACCCTGGCGAAGAAAATCTGATTCTTCCTAATCCGATCTCTACCGACATGTCCGCTATGCGCCTGTCGCTGTGGAGTGGCCTGCTGACCTCCGTGGTTTATAACCAGAATCGCCAGCAAAGCCGCGTGCGTATTTTCGAGTCCGGCCTGCGCTTTGTGCCTGATACTCAGGCAGACCTTGGGATTCGTCAGGATCTTATGCTGGCGGGGGCTATCTGCGGCAACCGCTATGAAGAACACTGGGATCTGGCGCGCAACACCGTTGACTTCTATGATCTGAAAGGCGATCTGGAGTCCGTTCTGGCCCTCACCGGTAAACTTTCAGACATCGAATTCAGAGCGCAGGCAAATCCGGCCTTGCATCCTGGGCAAAGTGCTGCCATTTATTTAGCAGGTGAATGCATTGGTTTCATTGGTGTTGTTCACCCGGAACTGGAGCGTAAACTGGACCTTAACGGCCGCACGGTGGTGTTTGAGGTGCTGTGGAGCAAGCTCGCAGACCGCGTGGTGCCTGAGGCGCAGGACGTTTCCCGCTTCCCGGCAAACCGCCGCGATATCGCTATTGTGGTGGCTGAAAACGTCCCGGCAGCAGATGTTTTGGCCGAGTGTAAGAAAGTTGGCGCAAATCAGGTAGTTGGCGTAAACTTATTTGACGTGTACCGTGGCAAGGGCGTAGCCGATGGCTACAAGAGCCTGGCCATAAGCCTTATCCTTCAGGATACGGGCCGTACACTCGAAGAAGAGGAGATGGCCGCTACCGTTGCAAAATGTGTAGAGGCATTAAAAGAGCGATTCCAGGCATCATTGAGGGATTGAACGTATGGCGCTTACAAAAGCTGAAATGTCAGAATATCTGTTTGATAAGCTTGGGCTTAGCAAACGAGATGCCAAAGAGCTGGTAGAGCTGTTTTTCGAAGAGATCCGTCGCGCTCTGGAAAACGGTGAGCAGGTTAAACTCTCGGGCTTTGGTAATTTTGACTTACGCGATAAAAACCAACGTCCCGGGCGCAACCCGAAGACCGGTGAAGATATTCCCATTACGGCGCGCCGTGTGGTGACCTTCCGACCTGGTCAGAAGCTAAAAAGTCGGGTTGAAAACGCGTCGCCAAAAGACGAGTAACCTGAGTTAACAAAAAAGGCCGCATTCGCGGCCTTTTTCTTTTCTTATGACACGCTAACGTGCCGAAATACAACGGTGCAATGCGGTTGGGAAGGCCATCATAACCCACCAAAATCCATAGGAGTGTGGACTCATTGTGGACATAAATTCCCCCTCAATGGATTAAGCGTAATGGCGTCCTGTAAGAACTCAGGCGCAAAATGCGCATACACCATTGTCTGCTCAATCCTGGTATGACCGAGTATCCTCTGCAGGGTGATAATGCTGCCGCCGTTAATCATGAAGTGAGTTGCAAAGCTATGTCTCAACGAGTGAGTTGCCTGTCCCGCAGGTAAGTCAGGTTTCACCAGTTTTAACGTCTCTCTAAACTCCCTGTACGAAGCATTGGGAAAAAGAAAGCCTTTCTTATCGCCCACTAACTCCTGAGCCACTGCATCAGAAATTGGCACAGTTCTGGGCTTGTTCGTTTTGGTTTTTACGAACGACACACGATTGTGAACGATATGCTCCGCTTTTAACCTTTCAGCCTCGCCCCATCTGGCACCGGTACTCAGGCATAAAACCGCGATTAAGCGATTATCGCCACTCAGTCTGGAGAGCAGTATTTCAATTTCGTCTGTGGTCAGATACCCCGTCTCCGGAGTTTGTTCTTTGAGGCGTTTTATTCCCCGGAAAGGGTGTTCGCCCATAAACAGTTCTGCTTCCACTAACGAAGTGAACATGCCGCCCAACGTTGTTAGCTCACGATTTATGGTTGAGGCTTTAATACCTTGTGCTCTCCGGGCTGCGCAATACTGAGCAATTACAGTACGGCTTATCTGGAAAGCACTGGGGTTAGCTGTCATTTCAATAAATCGCTCAATCTTGCGGAGGTAGGAAATGCCATGCTCTTCATGCTTTCCCGTGTACTTCCACCAGATATCTTTAAGCTCTGAAAGTTGTCGTTTATCAACAGGCTTAGCCAACCACTCTTTGTTGTGATGGTTAAACTGAACATGTTTTTCATATGCGACAGCCTCGCTCTTCTTCTCAAATTTCCGACGGATACGCTTTCCGTTGCGTCCGTTCGGTCTTACGTCCACTTCATACCGACCATCATCGAGACGCTTAATTGACATAGCGAATCGCTCCGATCAGGTTTTCAGGTCTATAAAAAACGCTTTTAAAACTTGTACATTCCGTTTTCTGACAGTTGGTACATGTCCATAGGGCATGAATTGTTAGCCAGTCTTGTGCTCTGAGTGGGGCGAGATTATTGGTTCTTGCCCAAAGTGTGCGAGAGCCGGAGCGATTTGCCCAACCTCCGGCGCGATAGTGTCAGTCATAAACCACATGGTGTATTTGGTGAACATTGGGTGTTGCAGAATTTTCATAATCTGCTCAATGCCTGCACCTTTTTGACGGCTCTCATAACTCGAAAGTGAGCTATAGGGAATACCAGTTATCTCACTGAATTGCCTACGATTAAGTCTCTCTGACTCACGAATCAGCTTCAGCTTCTCTGAAATGTCGATTGACACACTTACTCCTTTTGCGTAATTATTTACGCAATCGTAGTTAATTGAACGCAATCAAAGTCTCCACTAAGAGCAATTATTAGCGATTTAGAGCAATTGATTACACCAAAGGAGAATTTAACAAATGACTCAGCAAGTTGTAAGCACTAGTGATGTTTTGCCGTATCAGGAATTTGCCCGTGTTATAGGGAAAACGCCTGCAGCGGTACGCGGGATGATTGAAAAGGGAAAGCTGCCGGTGATTGAGATGACCGACCCGCAGTCAACCTCTGGTCGTGCAGGAGAGTATTGGGTTTATCTCCCTGCCTGGAACAACGGCATGAAAATGGCTTATGAAAGCCGTCCGAAAGAGATCAGGGAAGGGTGGCTAATGTGGTTAGGCTTAGGTGAGCCAGCCCGTTAACAATAATTGGAGATGGAAAAAATGAGTTCTGTTGATAATAAAATAAGCAAAGGTTTTTTTAAACAGTACACACCTGACGGCGAATTATCTGCACGGGTAAAAATAATCGATAGTACGTTCCTTGTATTTACAGACATTAGTGGTGAAAAGGAAATGCTTCGGTTAGACCTTGTGAAGCTTATTCAATGTGAGCTGAATAAAATTCGTAGAAATGCATTGGGGTTAGAGCCGTGGCAAAAAGCAGCTTTTGCAGAAGCTATTCACGAAGCAATACAAAATAAAGCGGATCAGCTAGGAGTCAGAAACATTAAAGCGGATGAAATTGAATCGTTATTCTTATCATTGAAAGGTACATATGCAAGTATGGCCGCACCAGGCGGCCAATAATCTCAATTTATATCGATAAAGCTTTTATGGGTATTCGGCATTTTGGATTGAACAGATTCTCTTAGCCGAATGGATAAATCGTTAATTTGATTTGCATCCTCCCAATTATCGATGGGGGAGGGTAATGACTCGGAAAGTTTCAGCGCTTTTTCAAGGGTTTTGATTAGATCATTTTGCTGTTTATTTGACACGACATCTCCTTTTGTGATTGGTACGTTTTTGGCGATTCGATCCTATCACAAGACCACATAGCGGGTGTGGCAAAAATCCCGCCATTTTTAGGAGGTTACATGCAAGAGCCTCGCTGCATCGCGCAGCTTTTACTCAATCACCAGACAGCTCGACCGTTGAACTTTCATATTACTCATGGCAAGGGGCGTAAGGGAATCATCATCAGGGGGCATTGCTCTAGGAGAGAGCGTTTTTTACGTACTGTTTTAAACATGTTGAGGAGAAGGAAATGACGGTGATGACATTGGCTGTGGTAAAGACTCAGCCCGGTGGGTTACGTGAGCTTGTAGCTAAACACTTAGCGCTGCCTCGTTGGCAGGACACTTGCTCGTTTTACAATGGGTTGCTCGAGCGTGAGCGCTTGTCTGTCTGTTTTCATGCGCAGCTAAAGCAGCGTCATGCTGTTATGCTTCTGGAAGATATGAGCGACTGTGATCGTGAACGTATTGTATGTGCAATTGATGAATTGCGAAGCGCCTTTGCTACGTATAGAACTCGGGGAGTCAGTAAGTCTGGCTTCATAGGACGCCTGACTATAAGCCAGCGTCGGACATTATTTTTACATGCAGGACTTACAGAGGAAGAGTTTAATCAGCCATATTGGCATATAGATAACGAGCAATGCCTATGGCGTGAGGCTTTATTACGTGCGCTCAGAGAGTTATTAAATTTATTTGAGCAGACCCCCACGATATTAACGTCAGTTAAACCAGAACAGTACCTGCACTAATTAATTTTCAGTGTTAATTAACACACGCTCGTGTGAAGTTTCATATTGTCTGCTTTTCTTTTGGGGGTATTTATAGTGGGTGAGTTAACCAGTTTATTAAATGATGCAATTAACAAAGCTTTAGCCGATGCCAAAGCAGATGGTTGTGCTCGTTTTTCTTCACATCTTGATGGTCTTATTCGTCATATAACCAAAGAAGAGTTGTCCAGTGTTGAAATTATAGAACTTTTACATCAGGAGTCTTTGAGATTCCATGCCGCTAGTTTTACTTATTAACCAGTTCAGTCATTAGCAAGATAGAGTGAGAATTATGCCTGTCCGTATTGATATTGATAATAAATGGGTCGTTACAAGCGATCAGTATCAATTTATTTTACAAGAAAAGAAGGTTGCCATCAGTGGTAAAAATGCAGGCAAAGAATGGATGGACACCATTGGTTATTACCCAAAGGTAAGCCAGCTCGTTGCCTGTTTGATACATCACCACATCCTGAACTCGTCTGCACAGTCATTCGATTTGCTTGCGGCAGAAGTGGCTCGCACTGGCCAAGCTTGTGAGCTGGCATTTATTGCAAATGCATAGTAACCCTCAACGGCGTAAAGCCATCCCGCCTTTAGTCAAAAACACCAGCGCGTTTATGGCTGGTGTTTATTTGAATAGTCCTCCTCGCCATACACCAACGTTTGAGCCTAATGACAGACCTCTTACACGTGATGAACACCGTCAAGTGCAAGCGGTTTTAGCCGATATCAATACGCTGCCGTACATGTTGCGAGCTCAATTTAGCAACCGGTATGACTGGCTGAAAACGCACACAACTCAGGTCGAAGCGCTGCGATTTCTTACCACGACATTTAAGCGACGTTTATGGCCGCGAATAGAAAGTGTTAATAGCAATCACGGTATGAACACTTCGGCATCGCTGCGTTTCATCTGCGAGAGCGATGCCTATTCCCGTTTGCCGGGCATGAATGATAAGGCATTGGGAAAGTTTGCCGGTCGGATCGCTGCACAGCTGTTTAATGCTTATGAAGAATTGAGCGACTGTTTCGCCAGTGAACGAGAGGCCGAGAAAAATGAAGTGCTGTTTACCAGCGAAGCTCAATCTTGGTTATACGGTGAAGTCGCTGGTGCTGCGCGAGCGTTTAACATTACCCCTTTGCACTGGAACAAATATCGCAAAGGCAAGCTGACTATCCGTGATGCATTTTCAGCAGTTGCTCGCCTGGTTAACGATGAATGGTGGGTTCGTCAGCTTAAAGCCCAGCGTACCCGATGGAATGAAGCTCTGTTAATTGCTGTAGGGGAGGTTAGTAAGAAACGTTCTCCTTACGCCAGCAAACAGGCTATTCGCGATGTCCATGCTCGTCGCCTGTCTAACATGGAATATCTGAAAGGCTGTGAGCTGGAGAACTTCGAAACTGGCGAGCGAATAGACCTCATTGAGAAGGTACTTAAAAGTATTTCTAATCCAGAGATACGGCGTATGGAACTGATGAACACCATTGCAGGAATTGAACGCTACGCAGCGAGTAAAAGCGATGTAGGAATGTTTATTACAATTACTACGCCATCAAAATATCACCCTACACGTACCGTTGGCGCTGATAAATCCGTACAGCTTAATCACAAGTGGAATGACGAGGCTTACAGCCCTAAAGATGGTCAGCGTTATCTATGCGGCATTTGGAGCAAGATGCGCACGGCATTTAAAGATAACGGCCTTAACGTATACGGAATGCGTGTTGTTGAACCTCATCATGATGGTACGCCTCACTGGCACATGATGCTTTTTTGCCAAAGCGACCAGCGCCGTCAGGTTGTCGAGATCATGCGACGTTATTCTCTGAAAGAGGACGGAAATGAGCGTGGCGCCGCTCGAAACCGCTTTGAATGCAAACACCTGAATAAAGGCGGGGCAGCTGGCTACATCGCAAAATACATTGCGAAGAATATCGATGGGTATGCCCTTGATGGTGAGATAGATAAAGACACTGGTAAGCCGCTAAAAGATACTGCCGCAGCGGTTAATGCCTGGGCATCGACCTGGCGTATTCCTCAATTTAAACCCATTGGCCTGCCGACAATGGGTGCTTATCGCGAACTGCGTAAATTACCTCGAGGCGTAAGTATTGCCAGCGAGTTTGATGACCGGGTAGAGGATGCTCGTGCGGCAGCTGATGGCGGTGATTTTGATTTATATATTGCAGCGCAGGGTGGGGCTAATGTCTCGCGTGACGAGCAGACCGTCAGGGTTGCACGTAAAATTGCCGACGAACTTAATGCCTATGACGAGGAGGTGCAAAAAGTCGTCGGCATTTTCGCGCCACACCTTGGCTCCAGTCATGTTCATGTTACCCGCACAACGCAATGGCGCATTGTCTCTAAGGTAGTTGACGTTGAGCCTTGTCGTTTGACTTTAAAGAGCGGCTCTGCCGCGACTCGGAGTCCTGTCAATAACTGTGGATTGGATGGTTTGTTGGAAGAAGTAGAAAGGTTACCTAAAGTGTCTTCACCAAGAGTGGTTGTCCGTTACGATAATCATTCTAAAAGACTGAATATGGAAATAGCTAAGAAGAGCCAGTTTGGATTCCAATAGATAGCCTAATTCTTGTATTATAGGATTTACATATTATTACTGTTCTATACTCCTTCCTTTAGCTATGCTTACCTACCAAAAATACTAGATTGAATCTTATGCTTGTTGCTGATATTTTAAAGAAATTAATCATCACTTTACTTGGTAAGTAACATGCATAGAATTGTACAAGCACATCTGGATAGCTTTGCTAAAAGTTTTGGTTTGGAATCTTATGAACCTGATGTTCAATTTGAAATGTTTTCAAACAAAGCAATATTAACCACCCATATTTGCTCGGATTTTGAGCTTGAGGATGTTACCACTAGTAATGGTGATGATGGAACTGATGGCATTGCGATAATTATCGATGAGGAATTATGTCTTTCTCCTGAGGAAGCTAGCTCCATTTTTGAAAAGCCGAAAAAAAATCATGATGTTGAACTCGTTTTTGTTCAGTCGAAAACAAGTGAATCTTTTGATTTAGGCGATTTTTTAAAATTTAAAGAGTCAGTCATTAAATTTATTGATATAGACAATGTGTACGATGCTAATGATCAATTGCAAGTTAATGCGCGAAATATTTTTAATGTGGTAATAAAAAACGTCCCTAAGATTAGAGGTGGGAAGCCTAGAATATATATAAGGTATGTAACTACAGGTGTGTATAAAAAACCTAAAGAATTTGAAGGCGCGAGGAAAAAGTTAATATCAGATGTGTTGGATTTGGGTTTTTTTTCAGATGTAAATGTGGATTTTATAGATAGAGAAAAACTTATCAAATTGTGGATAAATACATACTCTAACGTCAATGCTGAATTGCCCACTTTCAGTTTAGCACCATTACCTTCAATAAATGGAATTGATGAGGCTTATCTTGCAGTGGTTAAAGCAGAGGATTATGTTAATAATCTACTCTTAACAGAGGATGGAACGTTACGAGGGCATGTTTTCTTTGAGAATGTAAGATCTTTTTTAGGTGTCGATAATAATGTCAATGCAAAAATTGCGGAGACAATTAAAAATAAAGACTCTGCATCTAGATTCCCCGTTCTCAATAATGGGATAACAATCGTTAGTCCCGATGTCAGGGTGCAAAACAATAATATTCATCTTGAAAACTATCAGGTGGTTAATGGGTGTCAAACATCCAATGTATTATATGAATGCCGAGATTTTTTAGATGGCAATATGATGCTTAATCTCAAGATAGTGGAAACCTCCAATGAAGATGTTTTCTCCGAACTGGTTAGGGCAACAAATAGTCAAACAAAAGTCGACGAGAATCAATTCCTTTCTTTAAAACCAATTGCTAAAAAAGTCGAGGCTTTCTTTGATTCGTTCGATGGGCAAGATGCAAGGCTTTACCTTGAGCGCAGAGATAGGCAGTTTGCTGGACGTGAAATACCCGCAATTCGCATATTTCCTCTTAATTTGTCAGTTAAGTGTGTAGCGTCTGTGTTTTTTAAAAGACCAGATTTAGCTTATCGCTATCCGCAACGAATGTATGAACTGTTGGCAGAAAAGATTTTTGCCGATGATATTAAAGAAACAGTTTTTTATACTTCATGTTTAGCCCTTTATAGATTTAATTTATTAACTTCAAATGCCGATATTCCTCAAAACATAAGAAAATATAAGTGGCATATCATTGCAATTGCATGTGTGTTAGTCGCTGGTAAAGAGCAACCGAAACTAAACACAAAGCGCATCGAAAATTATTGTAATAAAATAATTGCTAAATTCTCAAGGCACGATGCTGAAGTTGTGAAAATATTTAGTCAAGCTGTTGATATAGTGACGGGGATTGAAGATCTTTCAGATGATAAAATGAAAAGACAAGCAACCATCGATGAGTTAATTAAGAGTATTTAATTATTTATTGCCAGGAGGAGTCTCCTGGCAATTTAATGTTATTGATGTCTGTTTTTCATGATGATAAGTATTTTTATGTTGCCGTAGAAAATCACCTCAATAAGTGTCTGAGTGTCATCATGGTATATTTTATAGGTGAATATCTCAGGGTTTTCACCTATGGCTGGATAGTTTTTAAATAGCTCGTTTGATGTGTCAAAAATTGCTTGATATGAATCATTTATCTCAGTGGCGTTATCGCCAAATAATTCAATCATTGAGTTGTTAATTACTTGTATCTCTCCTTCAAAGCTTTCATTGCATTTTTTGTAATACAATCCATAGGCGATATGTTTTATAACCTTATCAAAACGATTTTTATCTATTTTAAATGCTATTGTTTCTTCTAACTCGTTGTTGTCTTTTTGGATGGTTACAGGAGTAACATCTGTCATAAATTTTTTTAATGTATTAGGAGATCTTTCATGAGCTCTTTTTATTTTTGTGACTATCTGATTTTCACCGGAGTTATTGGATAATATGTTAGCTGCCAGGGTGAAAAATAAATAAAAATCATCTTGTGATTTTTCGGTGTTGTGTTCCTCACAGGATGGTACAGTTATTAAATTTTTTCTTAGGTCTTTATTTTCAGGGGCGTCTTTTTTTTCTGGAAATATACATTTCGGAGGAACGTGTTCGGTTGTTGTTCCAGGTTTTTCACACATGTAACATTTTTCGATAGTATTTGTCATAGCCGTTTCCTTTTTTGGTTTTAAAAGATTATTTTATGTTTTTTCTTCTTAAGATCAATATGTTGTGGTTTTTTATTTGTGTTGTTGATAGTGTTGCTAATTGACTGCGCTTGTTGGGGCCAGAGTGAGGTTGAGTTAAAAGATGATGTTATTTATTAATGTCAAAGGTATTAAACGGGTGTTTGTTACATACACACTGCCTGCATATCAATTATTTTGATCTGCAGACATAGTGTTAGGAAATTTTAAGTGAGTATAGAAATGTGATTTTTATGTTCATCGCTTGCATGTTTTTGCATGTTTTTGCATGTACTTCTAAGTTATCCCCGATGCTATACGCGCCAGTGCTGGCGCGGCTCAAGCCTGTTCATGCAGCTGCATTAAAAGCGCCCCCTAAAGCGGGCAGGCGTGGCGGGGAAAGCATTGCGCGCTGAGGCGGTTATTTAATTATTATTTTTCGGCCTGAGCGCGGCGCTGTGGCGTCGGCCTGGGTGCGGTCGGGCTGCGCGGTGGTGCCGGGGTTCGGTGGCGTGTCGTGCGTCTGAGGCGGTCTGAGGGTGGGATGTAAAAAAGCCGCCTGAGGCGGCTTTGGTGGATGGTTCAATCGTCCTCAAGTGAGTATTTTTTGAATCTGATAATTTCCTCCCCCGCCCACTCGTTAAGCTCCATGAAACGCGCCTGCAGTGGGGAAAGCTCATTACGCACAAAGACCTTTGCCACTTTCTCAATATCGCCCATTGAACCGATGTTCTCGGGCTTGCCGCCCATGAGCTGGAACGGGATCCGGTGTGCGTCGAGCAGGTCGGCAGCGCTGGCCTTTTTGATATTGAAAAAATCGTCTTTGGTTGCCACCTCACTGAGCGGCACGATTTTAATGCCGTCCGGTTTTCCGTTCGGGGCGTAGAAAAACAGGTTTTTAAAATTGCCGAGCCCTTTCGAATCGCGCATGGAACGGCGCAGCGCTTCAACGTCGGTGCTACTCTGCGCAGCGTCGGTCACATACATGATGTAACCCGCGTGAGCGCCGTTCTGGTAATACTTGCGACGGAACAGCGTCGCCGACTCATTCAGCCAGGCTGAATTTAATGCGCTGAGATATTCCGGCATCCCGTAAAGCTCCTGATTAATATCAGGCTCCATCAGGTGAAACACCGAGCCCGCCGCGTACTGGTGCGGCTTGTTGAAGTCCTGCAAAAACCAGTAGGTATCCTGCTCCACGCCACGCCGGGTGTATTTCGCCGGGGACGTCTCATAGCGCAACGCCTTGTTGCTGACACTCTGCCTTTTTTCCAGAAAGCCGTTGCCGAACACCAAAAAATCCAGCGCCAGGCGGCTAAAGTCCTGACTGGAGAGCTTCGGGTGTGGGATGTAAGTCGACACCAGAATATTACGCTTAACGTAAATCGGTGAGCTGTGGTGTACGGCGGCGCGCATGGTTTTCGCCAGGCCGGAGAAGCTCACCGGCGGCTCGTACCATTTGCCGTTATGGGCGCATTCCAGATAATCGAAAATTTCCCGACGGTCGAGCACCGGCGTCGGCTCCCCAAAAGTAAACGCCTCCATGTTTTGTGATGGGGCGGCGGTGTGCTGCTGCGCTTTAGCCGCGCGCTGGCCTTTGTATTTTTTTTTCATCAGTAAAATTCCAGAATGGAGGAGGATGCCTGGCCGCTGGCGGCGGTCAGTGGTTCGTTGATTAATACGTGCATGGTTGCCCAGGCTAAATCGGCGTGGCTCGCCTCTTCGGTGCGGCTTGCTTCATACGTTGAGCTGCGCCCGCTGCTGGTCATGGTTTTGCGGATAGACATAAACGACTGCGTGATATCCGTCGCGCCGACGTCGTATTCCAGACAGCCGCGGCGAATAGTGTCTTTTGCTTTGAGCACCATCGCGGTTTTCATTTCCGGCGTGTAGCGAATCTCTCGCGCTGCCGGGTAGAACGAGCGTACAAGCTGGTAAACACCCTGGCCGAGGCCGGTGGCATCAATACCGATGTACTCCACGTTATATTTTTGCGTCAGCGCCCGGATGGACTCGGCCTGTGTGGCAAAGTCCATGCCCTTCCACTGGTGGCGCTCCAGAATGCGGAACTTGCCCCCGGCGACAACCGGCGGGGCGATAACCACGCAGCCGGCGCTATCTCCGCGCAGTGACGGGTCGTAGCCGATCCACACCACACGGTGACCGAATGGCCGGTCGGCGTAAGGCTCGACGTCCTCCCACTCTTCCATGCTGTCGACCATGCAGCGCTGCAGCTCCTCGAACGGAAACACCGAGGCTTTATCGTCGACAAACTCGCACATAAACAGGTTGCGGAAATCATCGGCGCTGTTTTCCTGTTTCAGCGTGTCCAGGTCAAACAGGGTGCAGCCCCCGGCGAGCGCGTCCTCGATGGTGACAATCTGCCGCCACTGACCATCGGCGCAGGCCACGCCCCGCGCTAACGCGATGTGGCTGATATCAATCTCGACCCGCTCGCTGGCGCTGGCGCGTCCCTTGTTAAACAGTTCGCCCGACCAGAACGGATAAGCACCATGGCCGAGGGATGATGGTGTCGAAAAATAGGTCGTGCGGAGGTGTTTTTGTGAGGCCATGCCCGAGGCGACTTTGCGCAGTCGCTGGAAGTTCGGGATCCAGAAAATCTCGTCGACATACAGGTCGCCGTTATGGCTCTGCGCGGTGTTTGAGTTTGTGCCGAGGAACAACATTTCAGCGCCATTGTTGCCGATAACAATCGGGTCACCGCTCAGGTCAACATCGACCAGGCGCGCAAAGGCGATGATGTACTTTCGGAACACATACGCCTGGGTCTTACTCGCTGATAAAAAAATCTGGTTCTGGCCGGTTTTCAGCGCCCGCAGCAATGCCTCGCGCGCAAAATAAAACGTCGCGCCAATCTGGCGGGATTTGAGGATGTGCCTGATACGGTGCTCAAGTCCTGCCTTATGCCAGCCGAGCTGATACTCGAAAGACTGGTCAAAGAAAATTTCCTCAAGTTTGGCGATGGCCTCCTCGCTGAAATAATTCTTTTTCGGCTTCTTGCGATCCCCTTTGTTGCGGTTCGCCACGTTCGGATTTAAGTCGGCCTCATTCCCGCTCATGCCGTAGCGGTTGATACGGGCGAATCGCTCCATTTGCCGCGCCAGAAAATCGGCGACTTTGAAGTCGTGCGCGGTGAGGTCGGGCTTTGCGTAAAGCTGAATCAACCGCGCCTCGAGCGTGCTCTCAACCCGGTTAAGCGGGGCTGTTTCTTCCCACTGGTCGCGCTGCTTCCAGCTCTGCACCGTGGGGCGCTTGGTCTGCAACATTTCCGCGATTTGCGGTACGGAAAACCCCTGCCAGTACAAAAGCGCGGCCTGCCGCCGAGGGTCGCTAAGGATGGATGTGTCGGTCGTGATGTTCATGAATGCCTCGCCGTCGTTAATACCAGGGCAAGGCTAAAGAAACGAGTGGGCTTATTCGCTAAGCCCCTGTTGTGTCAGGCGTTGCACTTCCGTAACGGGTGGCTGGCGTGGGTCAGAGTCGGGAAACTAAGCCCGAACCCATCACCCACAATCAGGACTCCTGAACATGGCTAAGAAAGTCTCTAAGTTTTTCCGTATCGCTGTTGAGGGCGACACCTGCGACGGGCGCGACCTTAGCGCCGTGGATATTCAGCAAATGGCCGACACGTTTGATCCGCGCGTTTATGGCTGCCGCATTAATCTGGAGCACATTCGCGGCTATTTGCCGGATAGCGATTTTAAACGCTACGGCGACGTGGTGGAGCTGAAAGCCGAAACCATCGACGACGATTCCGCGCTCAACGGCAAGCTGGCGTTGTACGGCAAAATTGCCCCGCTCGACACCCTGGTCGAGATGGTTGGCAAAGGTCAGAAGGTTTACACCTCCATCGAAATCCAACCGAACTTTGCCAACACCGGCAAATGCTACCTGGTCGGCCTGGCCGTGACCGATGATCCGGCAAGCCTCGGCACGGAATACCTCCAGTTCTGCCGTAAGGCTGAACACAATCCGCTCAAGCGCTTCAAAGTGAGCCCGGACAATCTTTTCTCTGTCGCCACTCTGGCTGAAATGGAGTTCGAAGATGTGCCGGAAAAACTGCTCAACAAAATCACCGACTCGGTAAAGGGCATTTTCAGCCGCAAACAGGCCAGCGACGACGCACGTTTTAACGACGTGCATGAGGCGGTGACCGTCATTGCCGAGCAGGTGCAGCAGACCGGCGACGATACCGCCACGCGTTTCAGCAAGCTGGAGGCTGAAATCACCGGGCTTAAAAAGGCCATGGCCGAGCAGGCCACCGAAACCAGCCAGCAATTCAGCACCCTGACGAACACCCTGGACAACACCGAGAGCAAGACCCAGCAGCGCCGCAAGTTAAGCACCGGCGGCGGCGGTGAAAGTGCGGCTGAACTGCTGACCGACTGCTGATTAATGCCTTTGAATCAGCACTGATTCAGAGCCAAACCCATTTAAAACAGGAAGTAAAATCCATGCGTAAAGAGACCCGTTTCCAGTTCAACAAGTACCTGAGCCGCCTCGCTGAGTTAAACGGCGTGAGTGTGTCCGACCTCGCTAAAAAATTCACCGTCGAGCCGTCGGTGACGCAGACCCTTTTTGAAAAGGTACAACAGTCCTCCTCGTTCCTGGCGCTGATTAATATGGTCGTGGTGCGTGAGCTGACCGAGGAGAAGGTCGGCATTGATGTTAACGGCTCCATTGCCAGCACCGCTGACACCGACAGCGGCGTCGAGCGCAAGACCGCCGATTTTTCAAAGCTCGATGCTTTCCGCTATTTCTGCAAGCCGGTTAACTTCGACTACCACCTGAAATACACCAAACTCGACCTCTGGGCGCGCTATCAGGATTTTCAGATCCGCATTCGCGACGCCATCATCAAGCGCCAGGCGCTGGACTATATCACCATCGGTTTTAACGGCGTGAGCCGCGCGCCAACCTCTGACCGCAAGCAAAACCCACTACTGCAGGATGTGGCTGTCGGCTGGCTGCAGAAGTACCGCAACGACGCGCCGGAGCGCGTGATGAGCAAAGTTGTCGACGAGGACGGCAAAGTTATTTCCGACACTATCAAGGTGGGGAAAGGCGGCCATTACGCCAACCTGGACGCCCTGGTGATGGATGCTCACGAATCCCTGATTGATGAAATCCACCGTGAAAACCCGGAAATGGTTGTCATTTGCGGCCGCCGCATTCTGACGGACAAGTATTTCCCGATGATCAACACGTTCCAGCCGAACAGTGAAGCTTTGGCCGGGGAGCTGATTATCAGCCAGAAAACTATCGGCCAGCTCCAGGCGGTGCGCGCGCCGTTCTTCCCGGCTAACGCGGTGTTTGTCACCCCGCTGGATAACATTTCCATCTACCTCTACGAGGACGGCCACCGCCGCCACATCGTCGAAAACCCGAAGCTTGACCAGGTGGAAAACTACGAGCAGGTAAAAGTCGATTTCGTTATCGAGGACTACGCCGCCGGGTGCCTGATTGAAAACATCGAGATTCTCGACCCGGAAGAGCCAGCCACTGCCGAGATGAGCAGCGCCAAAGTATTTGCGGCTGAACTGGTGAAAGCCATGCAGCAGCTGAGCGCCCCGGCACCGCAGTCTGCGCCGGTCGCGGATACCGAAACCGACAAGAAGGACGCCTAAGCCATGCTGAGCCCCGCACGACGTCACGCGATGCGGGTCTCGGCCAGCCAGGCAGCGCAGCGGGAAAACGCCCCGCTGCGCCACGCCACCCCTTACGAGCAAATGCTCGTCAAGCTGGCCGCAGACCGTCGGACATTAAAAAACATCCATTCCAACGAAGCGAAAGCGACAAAAAAAGCCGAGCTGCTGCCGTTTTATCTGCCCTGGGTGACGGGCGTACTGGAGAACGGCACCGGCGCGCAGGACGACATTTTAATGACCGTCATGCTCTGGCGTCTCGATGCCGGGCAACTGGCTGGCGCGCTGGAAATCGCCCGTTATGCGCTGCGCTACAACCTCGCCACCCCTGACGGCCATGCGCGCACCGCGCCTTACATGCTGGCCGAGGAGTTTGCCCTGTCAGCACAACGCGCCAGCGATGGCGGCCAGCCGGTTGACGTGTCGCTGCTGCTGGATGTGCTGGAGCTGGTTCGTGATGCCGATATGCCCGACCAGGTGAAAGCCCGTCTGCATAAAGTGATCGGCCTTGCGATGCGTGATGCCGGAAACCCTGCCGACGCGCTGGAGCACCTGAGCCGTGCGGTGCAGCTCGACCGCAACGCCGGGGTACGCAAGGACATTGAGCGCCTGACACGCGAGCTCAACCCGAAACCGGCAGCCACAAAAACACCGGCGGCGGCTAAGGCTCCGGCCAGCAAGACCCCGGCGAAAAAACAAGATTCAGCGGTGAAACGAGGGCGAGGCCGCCCGAAGAAAGTCGCCGCCTAACCGAAAGCGCCCCGCGCCGGGCGGCACGCTGGTCAAAGACGGTGATCCACCGACACGGCGACCGGCGTCCACCGCCCACCCATTACAGAGGTTGTCATGACAGTGATTATCACGAAGCCGGAAGCGGTATCGGTCGAGCCTGGTGTGGTTATCCCCGCCCGACCGGTGCCGGAGGCCGTTATCACCAACACGGCGTTTTTCCCGGCCATTGAGCCCGCGCGTATTCGCGAGCTGCTACGCATTGAAAGCACCGTGAGCGCCGTGCGTTTACGCGCCGCGATTATTGACGGCATGGCAGAAACCAACGCCGAGCTAAGAGAGTACCGCGAGGAGCAAATCTTACTCGGACGTGAAACCCTGGCCGACGTTCCCGCCGACAACATCGACGGTGAGAGCGTGCGCTGTTTTTACTACCTGCAGGCCGTCAGCGCCATGACCACCGCGAAACTATATGAGGGTTATCGCGGGGTGGATGCGAGCGCCAAAGGTGACAAGAAAGCCGACAGCATCGAGAGCGTAATTGATGAAATGTGGCGTGATATGCGCTGGGCGATATCCCGCATTCAGGGTAAATCCCGCTGCATCATCGGGCAAATCTGATGAAGGTTTACGCGCAACAGGGCGACACCCTCGACGCACTTTGCGCCCGCTACTACGGGCGCACTGAGGGGGTATTCGAGGCGGTACTCGTCGCAAATCCGGGACTCGCTGAGCTCGGGGCGGTGCTGCCGCACGGCACTGAAATTGAACTGCCGGACGTGGAGAGCGCGCCGGTAACTGAAACTATCAATCTGTGGGATTAGAACATGACTGAGGGTGAAAAAAGCGTACTGACGCTGTTCTTGATGGGAGTGATGATTGTGGTTGGCAAGGTGCTGGCCGGGGGTGAACCCATCACCCCGCGCCTGTTTATCGGGCGCATGTTGCTCGGTGGTTTTGTCTCGATGGTGGCCGGGGTGGTTCTGGTGCAGTTCCCGGATATGTCACTCCCGGCAGTTTGTGGCTTTGGTTCTATGCTCGGGATTGCTGGTTATCAGGTGGTCGAAATCGCTATCCAGCGCCGTTTAAAATCTCAGAAGGGGGATCAGGATGCCGGTAATTAACACTCACCCAAACGTCGCCGCTTTCCTCGATATGCTGGCGTACTCAGAGGGAACCGCTAATCACCCGCTGACAAAAAATCGCGGCTATGACGTGATTGTCACCGGGATGGACGGTAAGCCCGAGATTTTTACCGACTATCGCGATCACCCGTTCGCCAGCGGCAAGCCTGCCAAAGTGTTTAACCGGCGCGGGGAAAAATCAACGGCCTCCGGGCGCTATCAGCAGCTTTATTTATTCTGGCCGCACTATCAAAAGCAGCTCGGGTTGCCCGACTTTAGCCCGCTGTCGCAGGACAAGCTCGCCATTCAGCTTATCCGGGAGCGCGGCGCGCTGGAGGATATACAGCAGGGGCGCATTGAGCGCGCGATTTCCCGCTGCCGGAATATCTGGGCGTCGTTGCCGGGTGCCGGTTACGGCCAGCGTGAGCACAACCTCGACTCACTGGTTGTCGTCTATCGCAAAGCGGGCGGGGTGGTGTCATGAAAACGCTGATTGTCCTCCTTGCCCTGGCCGTGCTCGGGCTGCTGTGGATGCGCCACGAAAACACCACGATCACCCGCTCATTTGAAAAGGCTAACCGCGTCGCCGGGGAGCAGAAAACACAAAACATCATGCTGAAAAACCAGCTCGATGTTGCGGCCAGAATTGCCGACAGCAAAGAACGTGCGCAGGTGGATTTAAGAAACAAACTGGCAACGGTTGAGGCTCTGGCCGGGCGTCGAAGCTACACGATTACGAGGCTATTCAATGAAAATAAAGCACTTCGTGAATGGTATGACACTGCTTTACCTGATGATGTTATCCGGCTGCAGGAGCGCCCCGCCTTTGACACTACCGCCGATTATTTACAGTGGCTGTCCGAAAGTAGCGCTGTGCAAACTCCCGGCCAGCCAGCCGCGCATTAACGGCGATTTGCTCGCGGAGAATCGCCAGCTCGAAAGCGCCTGGGTGAGCTGCGCCGCCCAGGTCGAAACGGTGAAACAGTGTCAGGATAATCTCGATGCACAAACAAGCCAGTCTGAAAAAAGTTCTCACTGAGGCGGTGCCTGGGGTGGCGAACACCCCCTCTATGATGCGCATTTTTGCCGATGAGGGGACGATTGAATCCACGCTTGCCGCGTCGCTGTCATTCGTGAAGCGGTACACACTGAATGTGATCGTGACTGACTACACCAGTGATATTGATTACCTCCTGGTGCCGCTGCTGGCGTGGGTGCGGGTGAACGAGCCGGATATTATGACCACGGCAGAGGGGCAAAAGCGCGGCTTTACCTGGTATGCGGATATCAATAATGACAGCAGCATTGATATCAGCATCAGCTTACGGCTGAGCGAGCGCACGATTGTCAAAGAAACTGAGGGCGGCGAGCTGCACGTCAGTTACGCGCCGGAACCGCTGCAGCCCGATCCGGTGACTCGCCCGGTGCAGCTCTGGGTTCACGGTGATTTGGTGAGTGAATGGAATGAGTGAGCTCAAGCCCTTTGACGACAAACTCGCGGCGCTGATTGCGAACCTGTCACCGGCTGGCCGCTGCAAAATGGCCGGGGAGATTGCGAAAAAGCTGCGCACCCGGCAACAGCAGCGGATAAAAACGCAGAAAGACCCCGACGGCAAACCTTACGCCGCCCGAAAGCGCCAGCCGGTGAGAAGCAAGAAAGGCCGAATTAAGCGGGAAATGTTTGCGAAGCTGCGCACCAACCGCTTTATGAAAGCCACCGGCAGCGACGAGGCCGCAGTCGTGGAGTTTGTCGGTAAAGTGCAGCGCATAGCTCGTGTGCATCAGGAGGGGTTAAAGGACAAACCCAACCCGGTAGCACGTGAAATCGAGTACCCGGCGCGCCAGCTTCTCGGCTTTAATGCTGATGACCGTCAGCTTGTAGAGGAAATGCTGATCTTAAATTTATCATCTTAGTGTTTGCTTTCTATAGAAAAAAATATCTTTCAGTTTTATATTGTGCAAAAACTGGAGGTGTTTATGGATGAAACGAAATATCAGGTCTTCGTAAGTTCTACATATGTGGATCTTATTGAAGCAAGAAAAAAAGTGATAGAGACGGTTTTAAGTCTTTATCACTTCCCTGTTGGAATGGAGATGTTTAGTGCTGATGACTCTGAACAATGGGAGATTATAAAGGAAACGATCGATATGAGTGACTACTATGTGATAGTTATTGGTCATAAATATGGGTCATTGTCTGATGAGGGGATTAGTTATACCGAGCGAGAGTATGATTATGCTAAATCATTAGGCATACCTGTACTGGCGTTTATTAGAAATCGGGATCTGCAAACCTCACCTAAAGAAAGAGAAACCGATTCGGCGTTGATAGCAAAACTGGACAGCTTTATAAAAAAAGCACAAGCAAATAAAATGTGTGACTTTTGGGATCAGATAGATGATCTTGCTACAAAAGTTGCTATCGCATTACCTAAAATAATGCGCAGAACCCCGAGGGTTGGCTGGGTTAGAGGTGATCTCGCTACACCGAAAGAAGTTTCTAATGAGCTTGCAGAACTTTCTACTGAGAATCGAACGCTTAGGCAAAAACTCAGAGAGTACGAAAGTCAATTACATGTAGATATGCCCGTTCTGGAACTATCAATGATTGACAATGGGTTGAATTTACTTTTCTCAAATAGCTATGACAAACAAAGTTATCTTCCCTATTTATCTAAGGAAGATATCCCTGTTGAATTTCGAGAGCATGTAACTGATATTGAGATTGAAAAGTACAACATGAGCACCCCATCGAATGATGTTGTTGATAATTATAATAATGCTATGTTTATGTATTCAAACTATAAGAACAACTCCATTGCCACCATTCCTAAATTAAAAAATGTAGGAAGAACAGTTGCAACGGATATTCATATTGAAATTGAGCTCCCTGAGTTTTTAGTTGCCCTTACTTATGATAATGAAGAGATTTTCACAATCCCTCCGACAATCAATATTCCGGAAACTCCTGTTGAAATGATGAAAAGGCGTATAAGAGGAAAGGAGGCTCTGGGGGGGATTTTCCAAATATTAAGAGATAGAGAAAGTGGCAGTAAATCGTATGTCGGTGGGTTGCCGCTCAATGTCATCAATAACCATATGAGTACGTTGAAAAGAATTACACCACTTAACGCAAAGGATTGGATTGTCTATGGTGACAATATAATTACTCTGCGCGCTCAAAAACTTATTCAGAGCCTATCCATAGATTTCGACGAAATTACCTTGATTCCCGTTGCGGAAGGTCAAGGCATGATCAATTTTAAACTTGTCTGCGAGGAGCTCAAGGAACCTCTCCAATTTTCCCGGCAAGTCACAGTATCTAAAATTCAGTAAGATTGTTGTACCAGCTCTGACAAAACCCCGCCCGATTGCCGCCGGATATCCCCGGCGGCATCCTTTCCAGTATGAATACTCTCGCAAATATCCAAGAACTGGCGCGCACGCTGCGCAACCTTATCCGCACCGGTGTCGTTGTTGAAGTCGACACGGCAACGGGGCGCTGTCGCGTCCAGACCGGCGGCAATATTACCGACTGGCTCCAGTGGCTGACGTCCCGCGCCGGGCGATCCCGTACCTGGTGGGCTCCCTCTGTTGGCGAGCAGGTCATGATTCTGGCCGTCGGCGGTGAGCTCGATACGGCGTTTGTGCTGCCCGGTATTTATTCCGACGACAATCCCGCCCCCTCTGTCTCTGGCGATGCGGTGCATGTTTCGTTCCCGGACGGCGCGGTGATTGAGTACGAGCCCGAAACCAGCGCCCTGACCGTGAGCGGGATTAAAACCGCTGATATCACGGCATCTGAATCGCTCACCGCCTCGGTGCCGGTGGTGACCATCAAAGCCGATACCCGCGTCACACTCGATACGCCGGAAGTGATCTGCACCAACAAGCTGACATGCGCCACCCTGGACGTGCAGAAAGGTGGGAAAATGGGCGGCAATATTGCGCATTCCGAAGGCTCGTTCACCTCCAACGGCGTGCAGGTCGATAACCACGCTCACGGTGGTGTCCAGCGCGGCGGCAGTATGACGGAGGGCACCCAATGACCGCCCGTTATCTCGGCATGAATCAGACCACCGGCCTGAGCGTCAGCGACGCGGAACACATCCGGCAAAGCATCCGGGACATTCTTGTCACGCCGGTCGGCTCGCGCGTGATGCGCCGCCAGTATGGCTCGCTGTTGTCTGCCCTGACTGACCAGCCGCAAAACGAGGCGCTGCGACTGCAAATTAGCGCCGCCTGCTATATGGCGATCCTGAAATGGGAGCCGCGCGTCAGGCTGAACGGCATCACCTTTGAAACCCGGTTTAACGGCGAAATGGTCGTCGATATCTCCGGCGAATTTACCGACTCGGGCGCAAGCCTTTCTCTTTCCATTCCGCTGAGCTGATACCTATGCCAACCATTGACCTGAGCCAGCTCCCCGCGCCTGAAATCGTTGAGGAGCTCGATTTTGAAACCCTCCTGGCCGAGCGCAAGGCGACCTTAATCTCGCTTTACCCGGAAGATAAACAGGACGCTATCGCGCGCACGCTCGAGCTGGAATCCGAGCCCATCGTCAAGCTGCTGCAGGAGAACGCTTACCGCGAGGTGATTTTGCGCCAGCGCGTGAACGAGGCCGCCCGCGCGGTCATGCTGGCCTACGCAAACGGCGCCGACCTCGATGTGATGGCCGCGAACAATAACACCGCGCGCCTGGTGCTGAGCCCGGCAGACGACACCACAATCCCGCCGACGCCAGCCGTGATGGAATCCGACAGTGATTTACGACTTCGCGCCCAACGAGCTTTTGAGGGAATGAGTGTGGCGGGTCCGGTCGGGGCGTATGAATATCACGGCCTGAGCGCCGACGGTCGGGTCGCCGATATTGCGGTCGAAAGCCCGTCCCCGGCATGTGTGACCGTGACCGTGCTGTCGCGTGAGGGTAACGGCACCGCAGGGGCTGACCTGATTGCCGTTGTGACCCGCGCGCTCAACGATGAGGACGTGCGCCCGGTGGCTGACCGTGTGACCGTGCAGGCCGCCGAGATTGTTCCATACCAGATTGACGCCACGCTTTATTTTTTCCCTGGTCCCGAAGCCGCGCCGATAAAAGACGCCGCCGAGAAGCAAATCCGGCGCTATATCTCGGCACAGCACCGGCTCGGGCGGGATATCCGGCTGTCAGCCATTTACGGGGCGCTGCACGTCGAGGGTGTGCAGCGCGTCGAGCTGGCTTCCCCGCTGGCCGATATCGTGCTCGCAAAGCATCAGGCTTCTTACTGCACCGCTTACGCGCTGAAAGACGGGGGATCCGATGAGTGATAACCGCCTGCTGCCGGTCGGCTCGTCGCCGCTGGAGGTTGCCGCCGCCCGCGCCCTGGCTGATATCGCGCGAACGCCGATTCAACTGCGCACACTCTGGAACCCGGACACCTGCCCGGTGAGCCTGCTCCCGTATCTGGCGTGGGCGTTTTCCGTCGACCGCTGGGACGAGAACTGGACGGCAGCGACAAAGCGAAACGTGGTGCGTACCGCGTATTTCATCCACCGGCGCAAAGGCACTATCGGCGCTATCCGGCGCGTGGTCGAGCCGCTGGGCTACATGATTAAGGTCACTGAATGGTGGGAAACCGACGACGAGCCCGGCACTTTTCGCCTGGATATTGGCGTACTGGAAAGCGGTATCACGGAGGAAATGTATCAGGAAATGGAGCGCCTTATCGCTGATGCCAAAGCCGCAAGCCGTCACCTGATTGGCCTGAACATCATTCAGGAAATTGCGGGTGATTTGTACGTCGGCGGCACGTATTACGACGGCGAGATTGTGACGGTTTACCCCGAAATGGAGCTACTGAAATGAGTCAAAAATTTAAAACTGTTCTCACCAATGCCGGGGTGCAAAAGCTGGCCGCCGGTTTGCCGCCTGACGGGAAGAAAGTCATTTTTACCGAAATGGCCGTCAGTGACGGGGGCGGCTCGTTGCCCGAGCCAAAACCGGAGCAAACCGCCCTGGTGCGTGAAGTGTGGCGCGCACTCATCAACACGATCACCCCGCACCCAAAATATGCTAACTGCGTGGTCGTCGAGCTGATTATCCCGCCGGAGGTGGGCGGCTTCTGGACGCGAGAGCTTGGGCTTTATGACAGCGAGGGCGTGCTCATTGCGGTGGCTAACATGGCCGAGAGCTACAAGCCACTACTCGCCGAGGGCTCCGGGCGTGCGCAAACCGTTCGCATGGTGATTGCCGTCAGCAATCTGGCCTCGGTCGAGCTGCAGGTCGACAGCTCCACGGTGATAGCGACAAAAGAGTACGTTGACGACGCACTCGACAAACACGCGAAATCACGCAATCACCCTGACGCCACGCTCAAAGAAAAAGGGTTTGTGCAACTGAGTAACGCCACCGACAGCGACAGCGAGACGTTTGCTGCTACGCCGAAAGCCATTAAGGCCGCCGTAGGTGTCGGGAATGCTGCGAACGAGAACGCCGAGAAACGACTGCTCAGAGACAGCAATCTGGCTGATGTGCCGGACAAAGTTGCAGCCCGTAAAAATATGGGGCTGGGAACGGCGGCACAATATGACGCCACCGCGTTTTTAAATGCCTGGAATAACCTGTGGGACTTGCCGGATAAAAACGCCGCGCGTTTAAATCTCGGCCTGGGTACTGCATCGCAGCTTCCAGCGGAAGCGTTTTTAATGCCTGGAAAAAATCTGTCTGATGTTGGCGACAAGGCGCAGGCACTAAAGACCCTGAACGGCGTACCGAAAACCCAAAAAGTAAACGGGCATGAGCTGGCCGATGATGTGAACGTTACTGCGCGGGATATTTTTGAAGGCCAGGCGGTTTATCTTGGTGAGTCTGCCGACCTGAACGACTGCAAAGCGCCGGGATTGTATTACCAGCCCGCGAATGCAAACGCTATCACTGGCAAGAATTATCCTGAGGCGAATGCGGGTTCGCTCGAAATCTATAAAAATGCGGGTATTACGCAGGTTTATCGCGTGTATAACAATTCACGCTCTTATGTGCGCTCATTTTACTCAGGGATCTGGTCTGCGTGGGTGATGCAGTACGACAAAGATAACAAGCCAACGCCGCAGGAAATTGGCGCAGTGCCAACGACTGGCGGCGATGTTGCCTATCTGAATAACGCAGAGCACTACAGCACAAAACAAGATGTATGGCCGGGTGCTGGCGGTTATCAAGGCCAGCTTACTGACAGAAGGGCATTATTTTATTCTGCAGGATATACGGCAAAGGGAAATATATTTTTACCGCTAACAAAGGCATCTGTACAAACACAAAATAAGGGGTATTTAGCGGCTATTAGCTACGGTGTATTAGTGTCAGGTAATGCGGATTATCCCAGCCCGTGCATTAGTGTCTGTAAGCAGTTGGGAGATGGAACATATCAAGACCTGTCCTGGATATTTAATTCTAATAACGGGGCTTTTAGCTCGCCGGGCGATGTAGCGGCCGGAAAGAATGTTGTGGCGGCAAGTGGCGTTTTCGAAAGCGGCGGTGCAGTGCGTGTCTATTCACCAAATAATCCGCAGCCCATTGATGTGAGTTGGGTCGCTGGTGCTCAGTGGGTAATGGATAACTTTGCCACTAAAAGTACTGCTGGGCTGGCACAAACTGGATGGCACAGAGACGCATCAACGGGGTTAATCACACAGTGGGGGTTTACGAATAACGCGAGCGGCTTGCAGACAATTTATTTTCCTATCGCGTTCCCTAATGGCTGTTTCAGCATCCAGGCCACGCCGTATACATCGGGCGTTATTGGGACTGTCACATCCGTCGTGATGGGTTTTAATAATAGCTCTGCTACGTTTAACGCCTCGCAGGCTATTCCTGTATTTTGGGAAGCGAAAGGGTATTGAGAATATGAACGCCAATGAATATGTGTACTCCCCAGGGCGAAATGCCTTTTATCCCGTTGGGTTAACAGAAGTGTATGAATCAGCCGGGAGCTGGCCGGGTGATGCCGTGGACGTGAAATATTCGGTCTATATCGAGTTTGCAGCAAGCAATCCCCCCGAAGGTAAGCAAAGGGCGGCGGGGAAAAACGGTAGCCCTAAATGGGTTGCGATCCCCGCCCCGGACGTGGCGACGCTCATCACCATTGCTGAGGAAGAAAGAAAGCGCCTGATGAGCAGCGCCGGAACGCGCATAGACTGGCTTACCGCTGCACAGGAAGATGGCGATATTTCAGAAGGTGAAACCGCCGAGCTTGAGGCATTGCGGGCATATCGGACGGCACTGCGCCGGTTAGATATTACGACCGCCCCGAAAATTAAATGGCCTGAGCTTCCAGCCTGATAAAGCGCTCCCGACCGGGGGCGTTTTTCTTTTCCCGGTTGTGTCACCGACAGCAAAACCCCAACCGCTCGCCCCCTCCCGCCCCGCGTCAGAAAATATCACTCACCCAAACACCACGGAGTAAACCGGATGAGTGACTTTCACCACGGCGTCCAGGTCGTCGAAGTAAACGACGGCACGCGCGTCATTTCCACTGTTTCGACGGCAATTATTGGCATGGTATGCACTGCCAGTGATGCCGACGAAAAAACATTCCCGCTCAATGAGCCGGTGCTGATTACCAATGTGCAAAGCGCGATTGCTAAGGCCGGTAAAAAAGGCACCCTGGCCGAGTCCCTGCAGGCTATCGCCGACCAGGCCAAACCGGTGACCGTTGTTGTGCGTGTCGCCGAGGGAACCGGCGACGATGAAGAGGCCACGCAGGCTGAAAGCATTTCGAACATCATCGGCACCACGGATGAGAACGGCAAATACACCGGGCTTAAAGCGCTGCTGACCGCCGAGGCGGTGACGGGCGTCAAGCCGCGCATTCTCGGTGTGCCGGGGCTCGATACAAAAGAGGTGGCTATCGAGCTCGGGGCTATCTGCAAGAAACTCCGCGCATTCGGCTATATCAGCGCCTGGGGCTGCAAAACCGTTTCGGACTGCATCAAGTACCGCGAGAATTTCAGCCAGCGTGAATTAATGCTCATCTGGCCGGACTTTCTCGCATGGGACACCGTAGCGAATACCAGCGCCACGGCATACGCCACTGCCCGCGCAATGGGGCTACGTGCCTACATCGACCAGGCTGTCGGCTGGCATAAAACGCTGTCTAACGTTGGCGTCCAGGGCGTGACCGGCATCAGCGCGTCCGTGTTCTGGGATTTGCAGGAATCCGGCACCGACGCCGACCTGCTGAACGAGGCCGGAGTCACCACGCTGATTCGTAAAGACGGTTTCCGCTTCTGGGGTAACCGCTGCTGCTCTGACGATCCGTTATTCCTTTTCGAAAACTACACCCGCACCGCGCAGGTTATCGCCGACACGATGGCCGAGGGGCATATGTGGGCGGTCGACAAGCCCGTCACGCCGGTTTTAATCAAAGACATTATCGACGGCATCAACGCCAAATTCCGCGAAATGGCGACAGCCGGTTACATCATTGGTGCTAACTGCTGGTTTGACGAAAGTGCCAACGACAAAGAAAGCCTGAAAGCCGGAAAGCTCATTCTGGATTACGACTATACGCCGGTGCCACCGCTCGAAAACCTGACGCTGCGCCAGCGTATTACCGACAAATATCTCGCTAACCTGGCCTCTGCGGTCAGCAGCTAAGGAGCCTGATTAAATGGCAATGCCCCGCACGTTAAAAATGATGAATGTTTTCATCAATGGCTTTAGTTATCTGGGCGTTATGAGCTCGCTGACGCTGCCGAAGCTGACCCGCAAGCTCGAGATGTATCGCGGCGCAGGTATGCCCGGCGCAGCCCCGATTGACTTCGGTCTGGACGATGACGCGCTCTCGATGGAACTGAGCCTCGGCGGCTTCCCGGATGAGACGCTCTGGTCAATTTATGGTGCCGTGGGTGCCGGTGAGCTGTTGCGTTACGCAGGCTCTTACCAGCGCGACGACACCGGAGAAATAGTGCCGGTTGAGGTGGTGACCCGCTTCAAAATGAAGGAAATCGACACCGGCGAAAATAAACAGGGTGAGAAAACCGAGAGCAAACTGCCGGTTATCTGCACTTATTACAAACTCACTATCAACGGGAAAGAGCTCATTGAAATCGACGTGCTGAACGCAATCGAGAAGGTGAACGGCGTCGACCGAATGGAGCAGCACCGTAAAAACATTGGCCTGATTTAACCCCTGCACAGGCGGGTAAATCTCGCCGGTGATCCCCCAAATTCTGACGAAAGAGAGCAAACAACATGGCTAAGACAAAAGACGTTTTAAACAACCCGGAAAACACCGTCACCCTGGACGCGCCAATTAAACGCGGTGATCAGGTCATTGCAGCGGTAACGCTGATTAAACCCAATACCGGCACGCTGCGCGGCGTATCGCTGGCCGATGTGGCTAACTCCGATGTTAATGCGCTGATTAAGGTGCTGCCGCGTATGACTTACCCTTGCCTGACCGAGCAGGAAGTCGCGGCGCTTGAGTTGCCGGATATTCTGGCGATGGCCGGGAAGGTCGTCGGTTTTTTGGCACCGAGTTCGGCGGCTTAATATTTCCTGAAAAACTCTCGGTCGACGATCTCATCGCGGATATTGCGGTTATCTTCCACTGGCCGCCGTCCGAGCTTTACCCGATGAGCGTGACCGAGCTCCTTTCTTGGCGCGATAAAGCGCTCCAGCGAAGCGGAAACACAGATGAGTAATAACGTTAAGTTACAGGTATTACTCAAAGCTGTTGACCAGGCGACCCGTCCGTTTAAATCCATCCAGACAGCGAGTAAATCGCTGTCGGGTGATATCCGGGAATCACAGAAATCATTACGCGAGCTGAACGGCCAGGCCTCAAAAATTGAGGGATTCCGTAAAACCAGCTCGCAGCTCGCGGTCACCGGTCAGGCTTTGAAACAGGCTAAACAGGAAGCCGCCGCGCTGGCTATCCAGTTTAAAAACACTGAACAACCCACACTCGCGCAAACACGCGCAATGGATGCCGCGCGCCGCAGCGCTAACGAGTTGCAGCTCAAACAAAACAGCCTCCGGCAATCGGTGCAGCGCCAGCGCCAGGAGCTGGCGCAGGCCGGAATAAATACCCGCACCCTGGCGAGTGATGAGCGTCGCCTGAAAAACTCCCTCAGTGAAACAACGGCGCAGCTCAACCGCCAGCGGGAAGCACTGGCGCGAGTCAGCGCGCAGCAGGCCAAACTCAGTGCCATAAAACAGCGCTACCAATCCGGCAAGGAGCTCGCAGGCAGTGCGGCCGCCGTGGGTGCTGCCGGGGTCGGTATCGCCACGGCGGGAACGATGGCCGGTGTGAAACTGCTGATGCCAGGGTATGACTTTGCACAGAAAAACTCTGAGCTGCAGGCCGTACTCGGGGTGGATAAACAATCCCCGGAAATGCAGGCGCTACGCAAACAGGCGCGCCAGCTCGGCGATAATACTGCGGCGTCGGCTGACGATGCTGCCGGAGCCCAGATAATTATCGCGAAGGGTGGCGGGGATGCCGCAGCCATTCAGGCGGCGACGCCGGTCACGTTAAATATGGCGCTGGCTAACCGCCGGACGATGGAAGAGAACGCCGGGCTTTTAATGGGGATGCGCTCGGCATTTCAGCTCTCTAACGATCAGGTGTCACACATCGGCGATGTGTTGTCTATGGCAATGAACAAGACCGCCGCCGACTTTGACGGCCTCAGTGATGCGCTGACCTATGCGGCACCGGTGGCGAAAAATGCCGGGGTCAGCATCGAGCAAGCCGCCGCAATGGTGGGGGCTCTGCATGATGCAAAAATTACTGGCTCAATGGCGGGGACGGGTAGCCGTGCGATTCTGAGTCGCCTGCAGGCACCGACCGGGAAAGCATTCCAGGCAATTAAAGAACTCGGCGTTAAGACGGCTGATAGCAAAGGCAATACACGACCAATCTTTAGCATCCTGAAAGAAATGCAGGCCAGTTTCGAAAAAAATAAGCTCGGAACCAGCCAGCGCGGCGAGTACATGAAAACCATTTTCGGCGAGGAGGCCAGCTCTGCCGCCGCCGTACTCATGACCGCAGCGGCCAGCGGTAAGCTCGACCAGTTAACTGCCGCGTTTAAAGCCTCGGACGGCAAAACCGAGGAGCTGGTCAAAGTCATGCAGGATAACCTCGGCGGCGACTTTAAAGAGTTTCAGTCGGCTTATGAGGCGGTCGGCACTGACCTTTTTGACCAACAAGAGGGTTCACTCCGCAAACTGACGCAGACGGCAACGGGGTATGTGCTCAAGCTCGACGGCTGGATTCAGAAAAATAAAGGACTGGCGCAAACGCTAGGCCTGATAGCCGGTGGCGCGCTGGCGCTGATTGGCACCATTGGGGCTATTGGTCTGATTGCCTGGCCGGTTGTTGCGGGTATCAATGCGATCATCGCGGCTGCCGGTCTGCTCGGGACAATTTTCAGCGTGGTAGGAAGTGCCATTGTCACGGCTATCGGGGCAATAACCTGGCCGGTGGTTGCAGTGGTGGCGGCCATCGTCGCCGGGGCTTTGCTAATCCGCAAATATTGGGAGCCCATCAGTGCCTTTTTCGCTGGCGTGGTTGAGGGGCTTAAAACCGCCTTTGCGCCGGTCGGTGAAATGTTCGCCCCTCTGGTGCCGGTGTTTGACTGGCTGGGCGATAAATTAAAGGCCGCGTGGGAGTGGTTTAAAAACCTGATTGCGCCGGTGAAATCCACGCAGGAAACGCTCGACTCCTGCAAAAACGCCGGGGTGATGTTTGGTGAGGCGCTGGCTAATGCGCTGCTCGCCCCGCTGAACGCGTTTAATCTGTTGAGAAAAGGCATTACCTGGGTGCTGGAAAAGCTCGGTGTCATCAACAAGGAATCGGGCGAAATCAACAAAACGGCGGGTGATCTTGCCACCGGTGGCGCAAATGCGCCGGGCGAGAACGGGAGTTATTCCCCTGCCACCGGTGGCGCATACATCCCGACCACGGCTGGCGGGGCATATCAGCCAATCAGCACGCCGGGTGGCCGTTCGTATACCGACAACAGCCGGAGTGAATACAACATCACTTTACAGGGCGGTGGTATGCCAGGGCATGACCTTGACCGTCAGATGCGCGAGGCGGTGGAAAGAATCGACCGAGAAAAACGTGCTCGCCAGCGATCCAGTATGCAGCACGACTGACAGGAGGAATTAACGATGATGCTCGCACTAGGTCTTTTTGTTTTTATGCGTCAGACGCTGCCGTATCAGTCGATGCAACATGATATTAGCTGGCGCTGGCCGTCAAACAGCCGAGTCGGTGCGCGCCCGGCTTTTCAGTTTCTCGGCGTGGAGGAGGAAAAAATCACGCTGAGCGGGACACTTTACCCGGAGCTCACCGGGGGGCGGTTTTCGCTGCTGACTTTAAAGCTCATGGCTGACGAGGGGAAAGCCTGGTCACTGATTGAGGGAACCGGCACGATTTACGGGATGTTTGCCGTTAACTCGGTGCGTCAGACCAATGCGGAATTTTTTAACGACGGCACGGCCAGAAAAATAGATTTTACGCTGGAGCTCACCCGCGTGGATGAGTCACTCGCGAATATGTTCGGG
This sequence comes from Cedecea sp. B1(4), assembly GCF_059414925.1. Lineage (NCBI taxonomy): Bacteria > Pseudomonadati > Pseudomonadota > Gammaproteobacteria > Enterobacterales > Enterobacteriaceae > Cedecea > Cedecea sp. B1(4). Next base: position 434,996 of record NZ_JCAHMZ010000001.1, read on the forward strand.
GATATTGGTAAGCAGGCCGAGAGCCTGGTCGGGAAAGCCCGTGACATGGCCGGGGATGTGGTTTCGAAAGTGAGTGGCGCAGCCGGAGGATTATTCTGATGCTCAATACAGTTTTATCTGATGCCGGGGCAACCGCGACGCCGGCCTTTTTGCTCCGGCTGGAAAATAAAGATATTACGCAGAATATTAGCGACCGGCTTCTCAATCTGAGCATGACTGACAACCGCGGATTTGAGGCCGACCAGCTCGACATTGAGCTCGATGACAGTGACGGCCTGATTGAGCTCCCGTTACGCGGCGCGGTGCTGACTTTGTTCCTCGGATGGAAAGGTGAGGCGCTTATCGGTAAGGGGCAATTTACGGTTGATGAGATTGAGCACCGGGGCGCGCCGGATGAAGTTACGATCCGGGCGCGTAGTGCTGATTTTCGTGGCTCGCTGAACTCGCGCCGGGAAGCCTCTTATCACGATACAACCCTGGGGGAAATTGTGGCGACCATTGCCGGGCGAAACAAACTGGAGCCAGCGGTCGCCGATGTGCTGAAAGGGATTAAAATTTCACACATCGACCAGGCGCAAGAGTCAGACGCCAAATTCCTTACCCGAATGGCCGAGCGGAACGGCGCAGAGGTATCGGTCAAGGCCGGTCGTCTCATGATGCTTAAGGCTGGGAACGGCGTCACGGCCAGCGGTAAACCTATCTCAGCCATTACCATCAAGCGCAGCTCTGGCGACCGTCACAGCTTCTCTATCGCTGACCGGGGCGCATACACCGGCGTTACGGCTAAATGGCTGCATACCAAAGACCCGAAGCCAGAGAAACAAAAGCAACAGGTGAAGGTGAAGCGCAAACCCAAAGAGATGCATTTTCGCGCGCTGGAACACCCAAAAGCGACGCCGGTAAGCAAGGCAAAGGCAAAGAAGGTCAAAGAGCAGGAAGCCCGCGAAGGGGAATACATGACCGGCACCGAGGATAATGTTTTCGCTCTGACCACGATTTATGCGTCAAAGGCGCAGGCCATGCGCGCCGCCCAGGCAAAGTGGGACAAGCTGCAGCGCGGGGTCGCGGAGTTTTCTGTCTCGCTGGCTTTGGGACGTGCAGATATCTACCCGGAAACCCCGGCGCGTGTCTCGGGCTTTAAGCGCGTCATAGACGAACAGGACTGGACGATCACAAAGGTAACCCATTCGCTAACCAATAACGGCTACACGACGGGATTAGAGCTTGAGGTGCGGTTAAATGATGTCAGTTATGACGTAGATAGGGAAGATTGATTTTATTTCAATTCATTGTTTTTAAATATTATTTCGTTAAAATAAAGTCATCAAGCTAATCACCCGAGGTGTTAGATGTTTCATTGTCCATTATGCAAAACTGCCGCCCATGCCCGAACCAGTCGCTATATGGGGGACACGACCAAAGAGCGTTATCATCAATGCCAGAACGTGAATTGTAGCGCTACCTTTGTAACGTTTGAGACCGTAAAGCATTACATCGTAAAACCAGGGGAAATAAACCCGGTGCTGCCTCACCCAGCGACTGGCGGCCAACAACAAATTCACTGGATGTAAAAATAAAACCCCTCAGAAGAGGGGTTTTATGCTGATGTGGTCAGCATGTGGACGTGACCAGAAATAAATCCTTTTATTTCAATTTGCTAGGTTTAAAAATGAAGGCCGCATTCGCGGCCTTTTTCTTTTGCTTTTAAGTCCTATTGCTTAATGACATGCGCTTGACAAACATTTCTCCCAAATGGTTGTATTGTACAACCATATTTTAACGGTATCGATCATGTCTGACAGCACCCTAATCGAATCTATACGCGCCTCGTCGCGCCAGGTTGTACGCGAGCTTGGTTTTCTGAACTCAACGCTTGCCGCCACGAACTACTCTGCTTCTGCGGTACATGCTTTGCTGGAAATTGATTCACGGGAGAACGTCACTGCGGCCGATCTGGTCCAGATTCTTGGTCTGGAGAAGTCGAGCGTCAGCCGAATGATAGGCAAACTACGCAAGGCGGGAGAGCTGTTCGAGAGCGTTTCAGACGAAGACGCCAGAGCCAGGCGGCTCCGTTTGACCACCCAGGGTAAACAAACGGTCAGGGAAATCCACAGATACGGCAGAATGCGTGTAGAGAAGGCTCTGGTGCACCTGAATGCTCAGGCGCAGCAATCTGTAGCTGCTGGCCTGTCGAACTATGCTCAGGCGCTGAAAGCCTGTCGTGGTGAGTTGACGAGCGGCGAGGGAAGAAAAAACTTCGAGATAATGACGGGATACCAGCCGGGCGTGATTGGCCGCGTGGCGGAAATGCACGCTAACTATTACTCAAAGTATTATAACTTCGGCTATTTTTTTGAAGGGAAAGTCGCCGCCGGGCTGGCGGAGTTTTCAGGGCGGCTGGATCGCCCGTGTAACCGCATCTGGGTGGTGCTCCACAACGGCAAAATAGTGGGCTCTGTATCCATCGATGGTGAGGATCTGGGCAATCACGAAGCCCATTTACGCTGGTTTATTCTCGACGATGAGTGCCGTGGCAGCGGTATCGGGCGAGCGCTTTTACGTGAGGCCATGCGCTTTTGCGATGAACATGGGTTTTCCGCCGTGCAGCTGTGGACTTTTAGCGGACTGGATGCAGCTCGCCATCTTTATGAGTCGATGGGATTCAAGCTAACCAGGGAATGGCAGGGCGAGCAATGGGGAAGCTCAATGCTGGAGCAGCAGTTCACTCGTAAACGGCCAGTAGAAAAGTAATTCGGGACAGGCGTGGTATTAAGGCCTTTTCTTTGCTTGTTCTCTTCGGCGAACTCCCCGTAAAATCAGGCGCATAAACGGGGCAGGGGGAGCCTTTACGGAATGCTGAATTTTGTAACCAGACAACGCAGGTTTGAGCGACGCTGGCTAGTTGCCCTGGTCTTTGCCACGGCGACGATGCTGGCCTTGAGCCTGTGCGCCGGGGATGTCTGGTTTTCCCCTCTTTCCTGGTGGAATGATGAGGCCCGGCTCTTTATCTGGCAAATCCGCCTGCCGCGAACGTTGGCCGTCCTGCTGGTGGGGGCGGCTCTGGCCGTGACCGGCACGATTATGCAGTCGCTGTTTGAAAATCCGCTGGCCGAACCCGGTTTACTTGGCGTCTCCAACGGCGCCGGCGTTGCGCTGGTTGTTGCCCTGTTGCTCGGGCAGGGGATGCTGCCAGGCTGGGTGCTTGGGTTGTGCGCCATTCTCGGTGCCTTAGCGATCACTTTTATTCTGTTACGTTTTTCCCGTCGTCATCTCTCCACCAGTCGTCTATTACTTGCAGGTGTCGCCCTCGGCATTATTTGTAGTGCCCTGATGACCTGGGCGGTCTACTTTAGCTCAAGTCTCGACCTGCGCCAGCTAATGTACTGGATGATGGGCGGCTTTGGCGGCGTGGACTGGCGTCAGGGCTGGCTGATGGTGACGCTGCTGCCGGTGGTGGTCTGGCTGTGCCGACAGCATGCGCCGCTCAACCTGATGGCGCTCGGAGAAAACTCAGCCCGGCAGTTGGGGCTTTCCGTCTGGCTGTGGCGCAATATTTTGGTTGTGGCTACCGGCTGGCTGGTTGGCGTCAGCGTGGCGCTTGCCGGCGCGATTGGATTTGTCGGTCTGGTGATCCCGCACATGCTGCGACTCGCGGGGTTAACCGATCATCGCGTTTTGCTGCCTGCCAGTGCGCTGGCTGGGGCCGCGGCCTTAACCGGCGCGGATGTAGTGGCAAGGCTTGCGCTAAGTTCCGCCGAGCTGCCCATTGGCGTAGTCACCGCTACGCTCGGCGCGCCGGTGTTTATCTGGCTATTATTGAAAGCCGGACGTTAATTCGGCTCACAGAGGAAGAGGATGATATGCAAAGCAATGTTCTGAATAACGAAGTCACCACCATTGACGGCGAAAACACCACGCTGGAGAGCTGGCAGGGAAAAGTGCTGCTGGTGGTGAACGTCGCTTCCAGGTGCGGCCTGACGCCGCAGTATGAGCAACTGGAAAACCTGCAAAAAGACTTTGAAGCTCAGGGGTTCAGCGTGCTTGGTTTCCCATGTAATCAGTTCCTGGGACAAGAGCCTGGCAGCAGCGAAGAAATTAAAACCTTCTGCAGCACCACCTACGGCGTGACGTTCCCGCTGTTTAGCAAAATCGATGTCAACGGCGAGCACCGCCATCCGTTTTATCAGAAACTGATTGATGCGCGCCCGGCAGCCGTTGCCCCGGAAGGTAGCGGTTTTCTGGAGCGAATGAGCAGCAAAGGGCGTGGCCCGCTTTACCCTGACGACATCCTGTGGAATTTCGAAAAATTCCTGATTGGCCGTGATGGCAAAGTGATTCAGCGTTTCTCTCCGGACATGACGCCGGAAGATCCTGTGGTGCTGGACGCTATTAAACAGGCGTTGGCTAAATAAGTTGTCCCTGCTGCAGCTGACAGGCGTCACCGTCGCGGGCCGGGTTGGACCAATATCTGCGGCGGTGGAGCCCGGAGAACTTATCCATCTTGTCGGGCCGAACGGGGCAGGTAAGAGCACGCTGCTCACGCGAATGGCAGGGTTAAGCGCCGGGCAAGGCAGCCTTCTGTTTAACCAGCAGTCGCTTGACGACTGGTTGCCTGCCGGGCTTTCCCGACATCGAGCCTGGCTAAGCCAGCAGCAGCTTCCTCCTTTTGCAATGCCCGTCTGGCATTATCTGCAGCTACATCAATCCTCGCCTGAGTCCGAAGCGGCAATGCTGCGTCTGGCTGCGTCGCTATGGCTCTCAGACAAACTGACCCGGTCGGTCAACCAGCTTTCCGGCGGTGAATGGCAGCGCGTTCGCCTTGCCGCCGTGCTGCTGCAGATTGATCCCTCGGCCAATCCCGAAGGGCAGCTCTTGCTGCTGGATGAGCCGATGAACAGTCTTGATGTCGCCCAGCAGGCCGCATTAGATCGCCTGTTGCTTGCGTTTTGTGAGGCGGGTATTGCGGTAGTGATGAGCAGCCATGATTTGAACCATAGCCTGCGTCATGCCCATAAAGTGTGGCTCTTGCGTGAGGGAAAAATGATCGCTCAGGGGCCGAAGGATGAAGTGCTGACGCCGAAAAATTTAGCTGCAGCTTACCAAATGCCGTTCCGACTATTGCGTATCGAAGGGCACAGTATGCTGATAAGCCCGTTATAACATCGTGGAAAGCTTGCAATAATTCGGGGCGACAGGCTAAATTACTGGAAACAGCAAGACCGGGAGTTGTCTGAAAATGCGTTTGTGGCTTATTGCAGTGGCATGCATAGTGTTGGTGGGGTGTAGTCATAATGCCCCTCATCCGAACGCCAGGCTTTCCGATTCCATCACCGTTATCGCTCAGCTAAACGATCAGCTCCGCAGCTGGCACGGCACGCCGTACACCTACGGTGGCATGAGTCGCCGCGGCGTGGACTGTTCCGGCTTCGTGCTGATGACCTTCCGCGACAGGTTCGATCTGATGCTGCCGCGCATGACCAGCGAGCAGGCAGAAATCGGCACAAAAATCGATAAAGACGACCTGCTGCCTGGCGATCTGGTGTTCTTCAAAACCGGCTCGGGCGAAAGCGGCCTGCACGTCGGCATTTATGATACCGATAACACCTTTATTCACGCGTCTACCAGTCGCGGCGTTATGCGTTCCTCACTGGACAACGTCTACTGGCGTAAAAAATTCTGGCAAGCCCGCCGCATATAGCCTTTCCTGTTTTTTCTTGACTGAAAATCGTGACCGTTCCCGCAAATCTGCGGGCAACGTCAACGGTATTGGCAATATCAGGTAATATCGGGATGCGTTGTGCTTTTCCCGCTAAGGATTGTTTCATGGTCACCCTCGAAGATGTTGCTGCCCAGGCTGGCGTCTCCCGCGCCACCGTATCCCGCGTGGTGAATGGCGACACTAAGGTTAAATCGCAAACCCGCGTTAAAGTGGAGGCCGCGATTGCTGAACTGGGCTATTCCCCCAATCCTGCAGCCAGAGCGCTGGCGTCCAGCCAGAGCCATTCCATTGGTCTGGTAACCACGTCATACACCGGGGGCTTCTTCGGGACGCTGATGGATACGGTGCAAAGCGAAGCTGAATCCCACGGCAAGCAACTGCTGGTGACGCAGGGGCGTGGCGTAGAAGAGAACGAGCGCAATGCCATTCAGCGACTCTACAATCTGCGCTGTGATGGCTTGATTCTCCATGTCCGTGCCATCGCGGACGAAACGCTGCTTCAACTGGCGGAACGAGGTAACCGGTTTATCGTCCTCGACAGAGACGTGCCCGCATTAAACTCGCGCTGCGTGGTCTTCGATCATCGTCTTGCCAGCCACATGGCCACCCGCTATTTGCTGGATGCCGGGCATCTGGCAATAGCCTGCCTGCATGGCCCGACCCAGCGCGCCTCCAGCCTCTTACGACGCCAGGGCTTTCTCGATGCCATGGAAGAGCAGGGCATTACCCCGGTGGCGGTGGTGGAAGGGGAGTACGATATGCCCAGCGGCTATCGGCAAACCTCTGCCTTGCTGGATGAATATAAAATCAGCGCCCTTTATTGCTGTAACGAAGAGATGGCCGTCGGGGCGATGCTGGCCATTACCGAGCGGGGCTTACGCATTCCTTTGGATATATCCCTTATTTGTTATGACAGTGGCGATCGTGCGGCATTTGTTCGCCCCGCGTTAACCAGCGTTTATTTCCCAATAGGCGATATGGCCCGCTTTGCCACGCGTAAATTACTGAATGAGCATTGTGAGAATGAATCTTTTTTACCTTGCATTATTGCTCGTGATTCCGTCCGGAATTTACGTTAAAAACTGGCTATGTACGGATATCCAGGATAAGCTAAAAGTTATTAAAACATAAAGCTTAAACGTTTCAGGGATGAGTGTGAAATTCACAGCGATAGCAGCTATCCGACTATTTTCGGATTGGCGCTGTATCTCTCTGCCGTCCAACCAGAAATCCACAGGGCTGGCAAAATGATTGTTTCACTTGATAGTGTTTATTGTTCTCACCTCTACTATCGCCCCGCCGTCAGGCCGGATGATAGCATTTTGGGCGTCGAAATCGTTGCTAACTTCGTGGGGGCCGACGCGCCGGTTCGTATTCCAACCGAATTGTTAATTCCTCATCTTGCGCCGGAACAGCATCTCGAACTGTTTAGAGAAAAATTAACGCAAATAGAAGAACATCAGAATTTCTTTATCACCCGGCATCTTGTTGTCTGGGTTCATATTAATGAAACTATTATTGACGCGCTAATTAACAACCAGGGTTTATATATCCGGCTAAAGGCTTTACCGTTTATTGAATTAATGATTAGCGAAAGCTTTCCTGATTTAAATAGCGGCAAAACGAATTTAAGACTGGCCTGGCTGGCTGAACGTTTCCCACTCGGTTTGGCTGACTTTGGTGCAGGGAATGCTACCACAAAATCAATTTTTGATGGTCTGTTCCGGCATGTGATCATGGACCGATTTTTTGTTCAGAAACAGCTACCGGGCCGCACTTTCTCGCCCTTTATGCTTGCCATTCTTGGGCAGGTTTCGCCGTTTTGTCAGGCTTTGTTGATTGCCGGGATAGATACCGCCAGCGCGCGGCGTAAAGTGCAGGGTTTAGGCTTTGCCGCTATGCAGGGCAAACTCTGGCCGCTGGTGCCGCCGGAAGAACTGGCCTCACTTTTCCCCCCTCATGAAGGTCTGGTTCACTAAAGCCCCTGCTGCTCGACTGTGTTTAAAATGCATTACTGGGGCTACACTGTCGGGCGGAGGAACCATGACCAATACTTTAGCTTTTCTGAATACCTGGCACGATGAGCTGCCGGGATTCTACAGCGAATTAACCCCCACGCCGCTGAAAAATGCCCGGCTGCTTTATCACAGTCAGCCGCTGGCAGACGATCTGGGGATTAACGCCTCGTTTTTTGCTGCACCACAGCAGGGGATCTGGAGTGGCGAAACGCTGCTGCCCGGCATGCAGCCGCTCGCCCAGGTTTATAGCGGGCACCAGTTCGGCGTCTGGGCAGGGCAACTGGGGGACGGGCGCGGTATTTTACTGGGAGAGCAACAGCTGGCGGACGGGCGCAAGGTTGACTGGCATCTCAAAGGCGCTGGCTTGACGCCGTACTCACGCATGGGCGATGGCCGGGCCGTGTTGCGCTCCACTATTCGCGAATTTCTCGCCAGCGAAGCCATGCATGCTTTAGGCATTCCGACGACGCGAGCATTAACTATCGTCACCAGCGATACGCCGGTACAGCGTGAAACGGTTGAGCAGGGGGCAATGCTGCTGCGGGTGTCCGAAAGCCATCTGCGTTTTGGGCATTTTGAGCATTTCTACTATCGCCGCGAGCCGGAAAAAGTTCAGCAGCTTGCCGATTACGCCATTCGTCACCACTGGCCGCATTTGCAGGGACTTGAAGAACGCTATGAGCTGTGGTTTACCGACGTGGTGGCGCGTACCGCAGCGCTCATTGCCAGCTGGCAAACGGTGGGCTTTGCCCACGGGGTAATGAACACCGACAACATGTCGATTCTTGGCCTGACCATGGACTACGGCCCGTATGGCTTCCTCGACGACTATCAGCCTGAATTTATCTGTAACCATTCCGACTACCAGGGCCGGTATGCCTTCGACAACCAGCCAGCGGTAGGGCTGTGGAACCTGCAGCGCCTGGCGCAGACGCTGTCGCCGTTTATTACTGCCGAGAAGCTGAACGCGATTCTGGATGGCTACCAGCCGGCAATTATGCGTGCTTTTGGCCAGCGGATGCGCGCCAAACTGGGGCTTTTCACCGAACAGCAGGCCGATAACCAAATCCTGAGTGAGCTCTTCGCCCTGATGAGCAAAGAAGGCAGCGATTACACGCGTACCTTCCGTATGCTGAGCGTGACGGAGCAGCTCAGGGCGGCGTCGCCGCTGCGGGATGAATTTATCGACAGGGCAAGTTTTGATGCCTGGTTTGGGCGCTATCGTGAGCGGCTTCAGGCGGAGCAGGTGAGTGATGCCGAACGCCAGCAGAAAATGCAGGCGGTGAACCCAGCGCTGGTCTTACGCAACTGGCTGGCACAGCGGGCAATCGAAGCTGCCGAAAAGGGCGATACTCGTGAACTGGCTAAACTCCACGAGGCGCTGCTCCAGCCGTTCTCCGATCGTGAGGACGAGATGACGCAGCGCCCACCTGACTGGGGAAAACGACTGGAAGTCAGCTGTTCAAGCTGATCACTGGCGCAGGCCTACCTGAGGAACCGGGTGTTCCGGATGTCGGAACACCCGCAGATCGGCCTGGTACCAGCGCTGCAACGTTTGCTCTTCCAGCACTTCATCAGGCGTTCCGTCTGCCACCAGCCTGCCTTTATGTAATAGCACGATACGGTCGGCCCAGAGTGCCGCCAGATTTAAATCGTGCAGCACAACACAGACCGATAACGTCCCTGTTTGCGCCAGGCGACGCAGCAGGCGCAGCACATGCTGCTGGTGGTAGAGATCCAGCGCCGACGTAGGCTCGTCCAGAAACAGCCAGCCGTGAGGCTGCCCGTCGCACCAAAGCTGCGCCAGCGCCCGGGCAAGCTGCACCCGCTGTTGCTCGCCGCCTGACAGACGACAAAAATCTCTGCCGCTCAGAGAGTCGCACCCGGTCAGCGCCATGACTTCCGCCACGACGCTGGCCGTTGACGCCTGCGGCCACGGGGCACGGCCCATAGCGATCACGTCTTCTACCGTCCAGCTAAACGCCATGCTGCTTTGCTGGCGCATCACCGCCCGTTTGCGGGACAGTGCTTCGTTGGACCACTGATTCAAATCCTGGCCTGCCAGCGCAACGTGCCCGCTGTCAGGCTGTTGAAAGCCGGTTAACAGCCGCAACAGCGTGGATTTGCCCGCGCCGTTTGGGCCAATCAGCGCCACAACTTCACCCGGTTTCAGGCTGACATTGACGTTATCAATCAGATAACGGTGGCCCAGCTTCAGCGAAATATCGTGCGTGGACAGAACTTCATTCATCTCGCGCTCTCCTTGCTGCGAAAGATCATTGCCAGGAACCAGGGGCCGCCTATCAGGCTGGTCAACAGGCCCACCGGCATTTCTGCTGGCGCGACAATCGTTCTCGCCAGCGTATCGGCTACCAACAGCAGCATGGCACCGGCCAGCACGGAGCCGGGCACCAGCCAGCGATGATCGGACCCAAGCCACATGCGCATCAGATGCGGAACCACCAGACCAACGAAGCCGATCACGCCGCTGATGGCTACCGCCGCAGCAACCAACAATGCGCTCAGGATCAGCAAATGCCGCTGGGTTGTTTTGACATCCACGCCCAGATAATGCGCCTCCTCATCACCAAGCTGGAGCAAATTCAGGCGCTTTGAAAGCAGCCAGATACCCAGGCTTGCAGGAAGAATAAGCGACGCGGTGGCGAGCAGCGTGGACCATTGTGCCTGGCCCAGGCTCCCCATGCCCCACAGAGAAAGCTGGCGCAGCTGAGTGTCGTTGCTTATCCACGACAGCACGCCAACCGCCGCGCCGCACAGCGCATTGATGGCGATGCCCACCAGCAGCAGGCGAGACAAACTGTTGGTGCCTTTCCGGCTAAGCAGGAAAATCGCCAGCGTCACCGCCAGGCTGCCTACAAACGCTGCCAGCATAGGGGCATAAAGCGCCAAAACCGCCGGCAGAGCCAGCGGCATAACAATCGACAGACCCACCGCCAGCGCGGCCCCGCTGCTGATCCCAAGCAGACCCGGATCGGCAAGCGGGTTACGGAACAACCCCTGCATCACGCAGCCCGACAGCGCCAGCGCGCCGCCGATCAGCGCCGCCAACAGCACCCGCGGCAGACGGATGTTGAGCCAGATGTCGCGCAACGTGTCGTCATGCGCCTGCCACAGCACGGCCACGGACAGCCGCATGGCGCCGAGGTTAGCGGCAATAAGCGCCATTGCCAGCAAAACCAGACCCATCAAACACAGAGCATGGTGAGGCAAAGGTCGGCGTATCACGGCAGTTGCTCCGCTTTTTTGCGCAGGGCGAGGATCGTCTGCGGGGTATCAATGCCAAAGCCGAGCAGCGCCATGTCATCGACGACCATCAGCTGTTTATTTTTCCCGGCTGGCGTTTGCGCAAGCCCTGGCAATGTCCAGACTTTGGCTTCTCCGCCGAGGGTTTTCACCCCATCGGTGGTGACCAGGATCAGGTCAGGTTTGCTGGCGATCACGCCTTCCTGAGACAGCGGCTGGTAGCGCTTGAAGCCCTGCATGGCATTGTCCAGTCCGGCAGCGTGAATTGCTGCATCCGCGGCGGTTTCCTGCCCGGCAACCATGGCGGTCATGCCGCCGTGGCTCATAATGAACAGCACTTTTTTGCCCAACGGTTTGGCCGGGATCGCCGCCAGCTGGTCGTGAAGCGTTTTGCGCAGCTTGTCGCCTTCGGCTGTTTTACCCAGCGCGGTAGCCACAGCAGCCACTTTGGCATCAATGCTCTCGAGGTTATTTTCCGCCGGAACGGTAACCACCTTCACTTTGCTGGCCTCAACCTGCTTCAGCGCCATGGATGGCTGAGCCTGAGCGCTGGCCAGTACCAGCGTCGGGCGCATGGCTAGAATACCTTCGGCATTAAGCTGGCGCAGGTAGCCCACATCCGGCAGTTTTTTCACGGCATCGGGATGAAGGCTCGTGCTATCACGAGCCACCACATCCTGACCCGCACCCAGAGCCCAGGCAATCTCGGTGACGTCGCCACCGATGGTTACCACGCGCTCGGCCGCACCTGCCATCAATGGCAGGGCGAGGATGGCGAGCAGCAGGCGTTTCATGCCGCTAACCCTTTGCCGATCAGGGCTTCAATTTGCAGACGCCACTGCTCCTGCTCCGGCTGGCCTTCGGTACGCTGGCCGTACAGCTGGGCAATTTGCGTGCCATCGGCGGCAAACAGCTCGAGGCTGGTCACGTGGCCGTCGGCGGTTGGTTTGCGGGTTACCCAGCTTTCGGCAATGGTGTCGCCCATCAGGTGCAGGGTGAATTCCGGGTTGAATACGTTGACCCAGTTTTCCATCGGAACCACTTTGCGGATCTCACCGGTGAAGATCTGCACGCAGCCGCGGTTGCCGACGAAAATCATGATCTCGTTGCCGTCTTCTTTCGCCTGGTTCAGCAGTTGGGACAGCGCTTCGTTATCTACGCGACAGGCCAGATCGTCTTTCACCAGGCGGAAAGCCTGCTGGCGAGTCAGCTGATGGCGTTTAAGCAGCTGGAAGAACTGGTGTACATCGGTCATCGCGCGCCATTCTGCGTCCACTTTGTCGGCCTCGACCGTAGGCGTCATTACCGCTTCTTCAACGGCTTTGATCGCCAACGCCGGATTGTCGGTGTGGATGAAACGCGTCAGCACCTGGCTCCAGGCTTCAACATCGGTGTTGTCGGTGGTGTATACCTTCAGCAGCGCATCACCCTGATGGTCAAAGAATTGAATGCTCTGGCGTTCGCCGCGAGCGGTCTCTTCCCGGACGTGGAACACGCTCGCCCACTGGTTCAGGAACAAACGCAGATCCAGCGCACGAGGATTCAGTACCAGCCCGGCGTGGCCGTTAAGGTGCTGGTTCTCAAAGCGGCCTACCTGCTCGTGAACGGCATATTCGTTGCGGCAGATGCACTTTGTTTCCCCCACGGCTTCCAGCGCGGCAAAGATCTCTTTCACATCGCCATTCAGGCGCCATGCGTCGTGCCCGACGCGGGCATGGGTCAGTTCCGCCTCGCTGATGTGCATCAGTTTGGCGATATCCCGGGCATATCTTTTCGGGTGTTCTTGCTTAAGCTGGATCCAGCTGTCGTAACGCTGACTCATGAATAACTCCTTTACCATTGATAGCTCACGAAAATTTTACCGTTACGGCCATCCTGCGGGAGACCCTGCGGTGACCAGTACTCTTTATCGAAGGCGTTGCCAAACACCAGCGTGGTGGTTAAACCGCGCAGCTGCTGCTGCCCTTTGTAGCTGACATAAAAATCGCTGACCGCATAGCCCGGCTGCTGTGCATAGGAGCTGCTGATATGGGTGGAACGCTCGGCGAAGGTGCCGACCCAGCCCACGGAGAAGCCGCTGTGTGACACAGGGATGTCCAGGGTGGTGGTGACGGTGTCCGGGTTCAGGCTGGAGATGTACTCGCCGGTATCTTCATCTTTACCACGGGTACGGTTATAGGCGGTATCCAGGCTAAACAGATCGGCGGTGTACTTCGCGTTGACGTCCCAGCCCCAAATTTTTGCTTTTGGCACGTTGTAGGACATGGTGGTCGCTTTGGCGAAGTCCACGGTGGTAGAGATGTAATCTTTCGCTTTGGTGTCGAAGTAGCTGGCTTTGAATTCCAGGCCGTCGTTAGCCATTGCCAGATTGTCGAAGCGCAGACCGAAGCCGTATTCCTGCGTTTCGTTGGTTTCCGGACGCAGATTCGGGTTTGGTACCCAATAGTTGGTGTAGCGAGTGCCGATAGAGAAATGCTTGGAGTCGTTGTACATCTCGCCCATGGTCGGCGCACGGAACGCCTGCGCATAGGAACCAAACAGCATCAGCCAGTCGGTTGGGGTGACAGAAACCGCCCCGCGTGATGACCACTTGTCGGCATCCACGTCTTTATAGCCCTGGCTGCTGCCGCTGTAGTTGTCATAACGCGTCCCTGCCAGGATAGAAATCGGCAGGTCGCGCAGGGTGATTTCATCCTGCAGCCAGCCGGAACCAAAGTTGATTTTCGCCTGTGGGAAACCAGTCGTCAGGCCACCAGGAGCCTGCTCCTGACGATAATATTCGCTGCCGTAGGTCAGCAGGTTAGCCGCGAAGCTGTCGCTAAACAGACGGCTGCGGTTTTCGAGCTTACCGCCTTTGGTCGTCTGTTTACGGAATTCACCTCCCTGATTAGGGGTTTCGGCGTTGATACGAGCTTCGGACCAGTAGGCCGTCGCGGTCGCGTTCAGCCAGTCGTTATCCTGCGGATTGAGGTGGTATTTCAGCTGCGCGTCGCGCTGAATGGTGGAGCGATTGGTCATCGGGTTGCTGGAGGCTGAGGCGTCCGGCGTCTGCGGGTTTTTCGGTTCCTGCGCGTTGTTATTGTAGTAGCGCAGGGAGCCGGACAGCGACTGAGCCGAATCGATATACCAAGTGCCTTTGGTCAGCAGGTTGCCGATGTTTTCGTCATTAGGCGCGGTTTCACCGTTGCTCTGGCGCAGGTTACCGCGATCGCGGCTGGACCAGGCGACGACGCCGTCCAGGTTATCGGTACGGCCAAAGGCACTGGCGCCCATGCCGATGCTGTGGTCGCCGGTACCACCGGTGCCGAAGACGCGGAAGCCGCTGTTTTGCCCGTCAAATAGCAGATCGGCGGCGTCTGCGGTTTCATAGGAAATAACACCGCCCAGCGCGCCGCTGCCGTACAGCAGAGCCGCCGGACCACGTACTACTTCAATACGCTTAATCAGCGCGGGATCGAGGAACGTACTGTTCAGGTGGCCGGTGTCGGTGCCCTGACGAATGCCGTCTACCAGGGTAAGTACGCCACGGCGGTCGTAACCGCGCATGTTGATGTCCTGGCCGTTGGTGCGCCCGGTGCCGTCGATGGTGATCCCCGGAACTTTGCGCAGCATGTCAGCGGCGGACGTGGACGTCTGGCTCTCTGGCGAATTCGCATCGATAACGCTCACCATCATTGGGGCTTCGAAAGTGCTGCGTTGGTTACCGGTGGCAACCACGGTCATTTGATCGTCTTTTGCGAAAGCGGGCAGGGCGGTAAATAAGGCTAACGTGAGTACAGACAGACGAAAACCTGCTGTGTTGGTGCAAGGCATAGCGCAACTCTCCTAAGGAATATCGAAAGCGCTGGCTGCCTGGGTATGACCTGGGTGGCTGGCTAATTTCCCCGTTTGGATGTGGGGAACGGTTTGTTTAATTTATTTGGTCAGGATCAGCTTCCCGGCCTGAGTCTGGCGTAACAGATATTGCTGTCCTTCATGGACGATAACAACGCGGCCATCGGCACCGAGCAGCGTTTTGCTGTCAACCTGGCGAGGTTCTGTCGCGGGCTGTGGGCGGGCGGGGGTGAATGGTTTATCCATACGCTTCACTCTGTTTACAAATGACAATCAGTATAACAATGAGAATCATTATCAGAAAAAGCCGAATCAGCAGCAAGCATTATTTGTAAGAATTGTGTGAATCAGGGAATTTCTTTGCGGACGAGTTGTCGCGAGGCGTAATGCTATGATATCCGGCGGGTTATCAAGTTCCCGCCGGTGGAGACTATCAGAAGCGTCGGTCAGTGGCCTGCGCCAGCATCGCGACCAGCGTTTCCGTATCTTCCCAGTTAAGGCAAGGATCGGTGATCGACTGCCCGTAAGTCAGGGGCTGGCCAGCAACGATTTGCTGCGTCCCTTCTTTCAGGAAGCTTTCCGCCATGATCCCGGCAATTGCCCGCGAGCCGTTGCGGATTTGCGTGCAAACATCTTCGCAAACATCCAGCTGTCGGCGGTGCTGCTTCTGGCAGTTGCCGTGGCTGAAATCAATCACCAGATGTTCAGGCAAGTCAAACGCGCTCAGCGTGTCGCAGGCGGCGGCAATGTCTTCTGCGTGATAATTCGGCTGCTTGCCGCCGCGCATAATAATATGGCCGTAAGGGTTGCCGCTGGTCTGGTAAATCGTCATCTGCCCCTGTTTATCCGGGGAGAGGAACATATGGCTGGCACGCGCGGCGCGGATGGCATCCACCGCAATGCGGGTATTGCCATCTGTACCATTCTTAAAGCCAACCGGGCAGGAGAGTGCGGACGCCATTTCACGGTGGATCTGGCTTTCGGTCGTGCGCGCGCCAATGGCGCCCCAGCTAATCAGGTCGGCGATATATTGCCCGGTCACCATATCCAGAAATTCGGTTGCGGTAGGGACACCCAGCTCGTTGACCTGCAGCAGCAGGCGTCGGGCCTGTTCCAGGCCGTAATTAATGCGGTAGCTGCCGTTCAGGTCAGGATCGGAAATTAACCCTTTCCAACCGACGACGGTGCGGGGTTTTTCGAAGTAGGTACGCATCACGATCTCAAGACGATCCTGATGTTTTTCACGCAGCGTTTTGAGGCGGCGAGCATAGTCCATCGCGGCGTCAAGATCGTGGATCGAGCAGGGACCGACGATAACCAACAGGCGCTTATCTTCACCGGTGAGGATCTTTTCGATCCGGCGGCGGGCGGCGGTAACGTGCTGGGCAACCTCAGCGGAAACCGGGAAGCGCTCGGTTAACTCAGCCGGTGTCACCAGGCTGTCGATGCGCGCGGTTCGCAATTCATCTGTTTTGTTCATTGGGTGTCTCAGAAATTTTGTCTTCTCTGCGGCAGATTTACCGGGAAGTGATGGGGATCACAATAAACCAAAGCTGACCGATTTCAACATTCGGCCGGCTTTGGCGAAAGGATTGCCCCACCGCAGTCTGTACACCCTAGCATACACGCTTGGTCTTTTGTACTAGTTTCTTAGTACATGCGGCGATTCAGCCCCATAATGTCGAGAATTTTGGTCGCCATCTCTTCAACAGAATAGTTGGTGCTGTTGAGGTAGCGGATCTGGTTTTTACGGAACAGAGCTTCCACTTCGGCGACCTCCAGACGGCACTGGCGGAGAGAAGCATAGCGGCTGTTTTCACGCCGTTCTTCACGAATGGCGGCCAGGCGTTCAGGGTTAATGGTCAGGCCAAAAAGCTTGTGCTGCAGCGGTTTAAGCACGGCCGGGAGCTGAATATTGTCCATGTCATCGGCAATAAAAGGGTAGTTCGCGGCGCGAATGCCAAACTGCATCGCGAGGTACAGGCTGGTCGGCGTTTTTCCACAGCGGGACACGCCCAGCAAAATGACCTGCGCCTGATCGAGATTGCGCATCGAAATCCCGTCGTCGTGTGCCAGCGTGTAATCGATGGCGGCAATACGGGCGTCGTACTTCGTCAGGTTGCCGGGGTTAAGGCCGTGCGTTCGGTGGGCGACGGGAGTCGGGTCGAGTTTTAGCTCCTGCTGCAGCGGCGCAACCAGCGTTTGCACGATGTCCTGACAGAAACCTTCACTCTGCATAATGATGTCGCGGATATTGGGCAGCACGATGGAATAAAACACCAGCGGACGCACCCCGGTTTGTTGGTAAATAGCGTCAATCTGCTCTTTTACTGCTTTTGCGCGGCTTTCATTTTCAACAAACGGCAGCGTAATACTGTTGATAGATACCGGGAATTGTGACATGACCGCGTGACCAAGTACCTCTGCGGTAATCGCGGTGCCATCGGAAATACAAAATACCTGACGATCGACTAAATTATCCATTTTTATTCCTGAGCGGGGAACCGGTTTCCCTAAAGCATAAAGTAAAACAAGGGATTCCGAGTAGCGCTAATCTTAATTTAAAAAGTGAAATAGCGTTTTTAAATTTAATAAACCATCTTAAATATATTCAAATCAATACTATACCCATCTAAATTGTGAGGATTATATGATAATCAATGGTTTATGAAATGAGCGGATCTATCCGAAAACGTCATATTTTATTTTGCTTGAACGATTCACTGGTTTCATTCCCCCCTAAGAATATGCAAAGCTAAATACGAAGTCTGGTGTTTCTTGTACCCATTCATTTAAAAAAGGATTGTTTCGATGTCCAATAACGGCTCGTCACCGCTGGTGCTTTGGTATAACCAACTCGGCATGAATGATGTAGACAGGGTCGGAGGCAAAAATGCCTCCCTGGGTGAAATGATTACCAATCTTTCGGGTATGGGCGTTTCCGTCCCGAACGGTTTTGCGACCACCGCCGAGGCGTTTAACCTGTTTCTCGACCAGAGCGGCGTGAACCAGCGTATCTACGAGCTGCTGGATAAAACCGACATTGACGATGTGAGCGAACTGGCAAAAGCTGGGGCGCAGATTCGCCAGTGGATTATTGACACGCCTTTCCAGCCTGAGCTGGAGCATGCCATTCGTGAAGCGTACCAAACGCTCTCCTCCGATGATGCCGAGGCCTCTTTTGCGGTGCGTTCTTCGGCCACTGCGGAAGACATGCCGGACGCTTCCTTTGCCGGGCAACAAGAAACTTTCCTCAACGTGCAGGGCTATGATGCCGTGCTGGTGGCGGTGAAACACGTTTTCGCCTCGCTGTTTAACGACCGTGCAATCTCCTACCGCGTGCATCAGGGCTACGACCACCGCGGCGTGGCGCTCTCCGCTGGCGTTCAGCGTATGGTGCGCTCCGACCTCGCTTCTTCCGGGGTGATGTTCTCCATTGATACCGAATCCGGTTTCGATCAGGTGGTGTTTATTACCGCCGCGTGGGGCTTGGGTGAAATGGTGGTGCAGGGCGCTGTAAACCCAGATGAATTCTACGTGCACAAGCCAACGCTTGAGGCGGGTAATCCGGCCATCGTTCGCCGCACTATGGGTTCGAAAAAAATTCGCATGGTCTACGCTTCAACGCAGGAACACGGTAAGCAGGTGCGGATTGAAGACGTGCCGGAAGCCGATCGCGACCGCTTCTGTATTACCCAGGAAGAGATTCAGGAACTGGCTAAGCAGGCGGTACAAATCGAAAAACATTATGGCCGCCCGATGGACATCGAGTGGGCTAAAGACGGCCATACCGGCAAGCTGTTCATCGTTCAGGCTCGCCCGGAAACCGTGCGTTCTCAGGGCCAGGTGATGGAACGCTACCAGCTGCACGCGCAGGGGCAGATCGTGGCGGAAGGCCGCGCGATTGGTCACCGCATCGGCGCGGGTCCGGTAAAAGTGATCCACGACATCAGCGAAATGAACCGCATCCAGCCGGGCGACGTGCTGGTCACCGACATGACCGACCCGGACTGGGAACCGATCATGAAAAAAGCGGCGGCGATTGTCACCAACCGCGGCGGGCGTACCTGCCACGCGGCCATTATCGCACGTGAGCTTGGTATTCCAGCCGTTGTGGGCTGTGGCGATGCCACCGAGCGTATGAAAGATGGCCAGAACGTGACCGTTTCCTGCGCCGAAGGCGACACCGGCTACGTTTACGCGGAGATCCTCGACTTCACCGTGAAAAGCTCCACGGTTGATGCCATGCCGGATCTGCCGCTGAAGATCATGATGAACGTCGGCAACCCGGATCGTGCGTTTGACTTCGCCTGCCTGCCGAACGAAGGCGTTGGCCTGGCGCGTCTGGAATTTATCATCAACCGTATGATTGGCGTGCACCCGCGCGCGCTGCTGGAGTTCGACCAGCAGGAGCCCGCGCTGCAGGCGGAAATCCGCACGATGATGAAAGGCTATGACGACCCGGTTGAGTTCTACGTAGGCCGCCTGACAGAAGGGATCGCGACTTTGGGCGCGGCGTTCTGGCCGAAGCGCGTGATTGTGCGTCTGTCTGACTTCAAATCTAACGAATACGCCAACCTGGTGGGCGGCGAGCGTTATGAGCCGGAAGAAGAGAACCCAATGCTGGGCTTCCGTGGGGCAGGTCGCTACGTGGCAGACAGCTTCCGCGACTGCTTCGCGCTGGAATGTGCGGCCATGAAGCGCGTGCGTAATGAAATGGGCCTTACCAACGTCGAAGTGATGGTGCCGTTTGTGCGTACCGTTGCCCAGGCAAAAGCGGTGGTTGAGGAGCTGGAACGTCAGGGCCTGAAGCGCGGTGAGAACGGGCTGAAGATCATCATGATGTGCGAGATCCCGTCCAACGCCCTGCTGGCGGACGAGTTCCTGCAATACTTTGACGGCTTCTCCATTGGCTCGAACGACATGACGCAGCTCGCGCTGGGCCTGGATCGCGACTCTGGTGTGGTGTCTGAACTGTTTGACGAGCGTAACGACGCGGTGAAAGCGCTGCTGTCGATGGCGATTAAAGCGGCGAAGAAACAGGGTAAATACGTCGGGATCTGTGGGCAGGGGCCGTCCGATCACGAAGACTTTGCCGCCTGGCTGATGGAAGAGGGGATTGACAGCCTTTCCCTGAACCCGGACACCGTGGTGCAAACCTGGCTCAGCCTTGCTGAACTGAATAAGTAACGTTCAACCCTTCTTTGCAATAAAGAGAGGGGATCCGGCCCGGAGCCTGCCAGCGTTATGCGGGGCAGGCCACCGGGCCGACACTTATCCCCGCTTAATCAATTCCTTCATGCCGGTAATAATGGCCTCGCACCAGGCGGCGTAATCATGCCCGCTCGACCAGGGATTAAAGCTCACCTCGTAGCCCTTTTCACGCAGCACGGCTTCAAGCTGTTGCGTATTACGGTAAATACCGCCGTCTGCGCCTTTGCTTTCAAAGCGTCCCGCCTGCAGCCAAAATCGCACCGGCAAGCGTGGGGATGCCTGATACTGACGGGTAAGCCAGCCCGGCGCTTCGCCCTCGGGTGCCCACCAGTAAGAGCCGGACAAACTCAGCACGTTGCCAAACGCTTCGGGGTGACGGAGCGCCACCCAGGCTGAAGCCAGGCCGCCGTAGCTGGAGCCTGCCACGATGGTTTTTTGTGCCGGGGTGGCGATGCCCTGGCGGTGCAGCCACGGCACTAACTCTTCGGCCATAAAATCAGCGAAATTAGGATTGGGCGGCAGCTCTTTTTCACGTCGTTCGCCGTCGAGGCTGTCGATAAACACGGCGTTAACCGGCGGCAGGGCATGACGGGCTATCAGGCCGTCCAGCACATTGGCGAGATGATAACGGTCCTGGTACATACGGCCATCGAACAGCATTAGCGTCCAGCGGGCAGGCTGCCCCCCGCGTGGCCGGTAGACGGCCACTTCCCGACGGTTGGCCAGCTTGTTGCTGTCTACCTGATAGCGAACCAGGGAGCCCTGCCGAATCGGCTCGGCGGTTGCCTGCGGGGTAAAATAGCGGTGGGTGGTCAGGTCCAAAAGCGAGAAACGATTCCAGCGGTCGCCTTTGCCTGCGGGGCTGAATTGCGGGTTAAGCGGGTCAGTCTGGGCCGACACCAGAATCGCCCGGCGCTGGTCGCGCGCGGTGCCTTCCACAAGGGGAACGTCGGGGGCAAGTTTGTACTGCATAAGCGTATCTGCCGGTACCACATAGCTGCGGTACCAGACATCGGACTGCCCGAGGCGGAACATCGGGTCATGGTCACCGGCCGGTGAACCGAGCACGAACACGTTGCCCTGTGCGCCTCGCCACAGGAACGTCACGCGTTTGCGGCTGGCATCGATGGGCTCGACTAGCGGCGTCCCCTGCTCGCGCCTTTCCTGCCAGAAGGCTTCCGTACTTGCGCCATGGCTCAGAGCCTGCTCAAGCGCCAGCAGTGCCGGGCTTTCCGGGGATTGTTCGTCGTTACGATTGAGCGGCACGGTTTCACGGATCTGCCAGCGAAACAGCCAGCGCCTGCCGGGTTCACCGCGAAGCACCAGCGTAGAAGGCTGACCGACGGGCAGGGCAAAAAGCGGATTATGCTGGCCATCCACCGGCCCATTTTCCACCAGCGAACGCCAGAGCCTGCCTTTGCTGTCCACCAGGCTGGCGTCGGTTACGCCGCTCAACCGGACGTTGGCGTAATTTTCACCCAGCGCCGGAAGGCCAAAGCAAATTTCGCCGCTGGCGTCGAACTTCCCATCCTGCTCACCCTGACTGCCGGTAAAAGTACAGGTCGCGGCCACCGCCGACGCTGAACAAAGCCCCAACATTAATGCGCTCCACGCGGCTCTCATCGTGTTTATCATTCCTGATAAAAAAGTGCATACACGCTAATGCAAATGAGAGTGATTTGCAATAACATTGCGAGTCGTTGCGTTTTACGACAAAACGTAACAGGAGAGAAAGGCGAACTTAATTCACCTAATCACATGGGATGTTACGGTCATGCACTTTAAAAATAATAAGGTAACCCGCGGCCTTTGGCTGATGGGATTCAGTGCCCTGGGGATGGGAAACGGCGTTCAGGCGCAGGAGCGGCAGGGCAGCGAGGAAACTCTGGTTGTCACCGGCTCCGTTAGCGAGGATCCTTCTGCGCCGCTGAAGGGGATGGTGGCTACCAAAACGCTGTCTGCAACGAAAACCGCGGCTGATTTGCTCAAAACGCCGCAGTCGGTTTCGGTGATTACCCGCGACCAAATGAACGCGCAGGATGTTACCTCCGTGTCGCAGGCTTTGCGCTATTCGGCCGGGGTGCTGACGGAGTATCGGGGCAGTTCGAACCGCAACGATGAGGTGTTTGTGCGCGGCTTCATCTATGTCCCAAAATATCTTGACGGACTGAGCTATGGCGCGACGGCGTCTTCCCAAACTGGGACGTTTGACCCGTGGCTGCTTGAGCGCGTGGAGCTGGTGCGCGGCCCGGCATCCGTGCTGTTCGGCCAGGTGAACCCCGGCGGGCTTATCAGCATGACCAGCAAGCGGCCGACAAGGGAAGCGATACATGAAGTGCAGCTCCGCTCAGGCAACCAGCATCTGGCCGAGGGGGCTTTTGATTTTGGTGGCTCGCTAAGCGACGATAATCGGGTGCTTTATCGCCTGAACGGCATCGCACGCACGCAGCACAGCCAGGTTGCCGATTACAAAGAGCAGCGCCTGGCGATTGCGCCGGCGCTGACCTGGTATCCCAACGAGCAGACTCGTTTTACTTTACTGACCAGCTACCAGAAAGACCCGAAGGCGGGCTATCGTAACTTCCTGCCTGCCGCAGGCCTGGTGACGGAAACCACGGCGGGGTATATCCCGCTGGACTTTAACGTTAGCGATCCCAATTACGACCAGTCGTGGCGCGAGCAAACGATGGTGGGTTATGAGTTCGAGCACAGCTTCAACGATATCTTCACCTTCCGCCAGAACGCCCGCTACGCCAGCATCAAACAGAAGTACCGTTACCTCGTGTATTCCACCTCTAAAAGCGAGACGCTACTTTCGCGCCGTGCGCAGCGAGAAACGCGTGATACCGATGAGTTTGGCTTGGATAACCAGCTTGAGGCGCAGTTTGATACCGGCGCGCTGGGGCATACGCTGTTAGGCGGCCTGGATTACAAGTCTAACCATGACCGGCAGCAGCTCAGCCGCGGTACCGGGGCGAAATACGATCTGTACTGGCCGAATCCGGTATATGGTCTCAATGTGGACGAAAGCACCTTCAGCGCGGTGAACGACGACCAGCAGAATCTCGACCAGACGGGCGTGTACCTGCAGGATCAGCTCAGCTGGAACAACTGGCAACTGCTGCTTTCCGGGCGTTATGATTGGGCCGAAGTGCGCACGACGGACAGGTTAAAAAGCAAAACGACGCAGCAGAATGACAGCAAGTTCACCTGGCGTACGGGGCTGCTTTACGCCTTTGATTTCGGCCTGTCGCCGTATATCAGCTACAGCACCTCGTTTGAACCCAATCTGCAGACCAACCGCGCGCCGGGCGCTGCGCCGTTCGACCCAAGCCTGGGCAAGCAGACCGAAGTGGGCCTTAAGTATCAGCCGCTGAAAGAGACCTTCATGACGCTGGCGCTGTTCGATCTCCGCCAGACAAACGTCGGGACCTACAACAGTGCGCTGGGTTGGTTTGAAAACGCCGGTGAAATCCGTTCTAAAGGGCTTGAGGCGGAGGTGCATTCCACGCTGTTTAACAGCCTCAACCTGATAGGCTCTTACACCTGGACGGATGCGGAAACCGTGAGCACCACCGTGGCGGGCACCGAAGGAAAAACGCCCGCGCGTGTTCCAACACATATGGCGTCGGCGTGGGGCAGTTACACTATTCCTGCAGGCCTGCTGAAAAACCTGACGGCAGGTGTTGGGGTTCGCTACATCGGGACCAGCTATGGCGATGCGAAAAATAGCTTTAAAGTGGCGGCCGTGGATCTCTATGACGCCATGCTGCGTTACGAACTGGGAGAAGTGAGTCCTGATTTAAAAGGGGCCGCCCTGCAGTTCAACGTCAATAATCTGTCGGACACAAAATACGTGGCGTCCTGCGCGTCGGATTCAGCCTGTTTCTATGGCATTGGCCGCACCTTAACCGCTACCGTCAGCTATCGCTGGTAAGGAGAACTTTTGCGCTATCTGCTTATGGCGCTTATCGCACTCGCTGCTCCTTCGGGGGCAGCGGTCATTGAGGATAAGCCCTACACGCTGGCGAATACGCTGGTACACAGTCTGCACTCGCCGGAAAACGGCGAGTATAAAATTATGGTTTCCTGGCCTGAAGGCGAACCTCCGTCAGAAGGCTGGCCGGTGATTTACCTTCTGGACGGTGAGTCCGTCTTCCCCGGCGCGGTGTCGCTGATGCAGCGCCTGACCTGCGAGCGTTGCCCGTTGACGCCGGGCGTGGTGGTGGCGATTGACTACCCGGAAAACAGCCGCCGGGAGCGGGATTATCGACCTGCGGTAGAAAAAGTGGTGCTGGAGCCGAATCCTGCAGGGGGCACTTATCCGCCTGGCGCACCCGGCGAGGCGCAGAAATTCTGGCGGTTTATTGACGCTGAACTCCGGCCCTGGGTCGAAAAGCAGTGGAAAATCAATCCGCAGCGGCAGGCGCTTTTTGGGCACTCCTATGGCGGCCTGTTCACTACCTGGCTGTTTATGACCTCACCGGGCGCTTTCCAGCATTATTACGCCTCAAGCCCCTCGGTGTGGTGGAACGACCGCTATCTGCTGCGAATGGCGCAAAACTGGCGGCCTGATAAGGGAAATGCTCAGCTATCGCTCTCCGTGGGGAGTTATGAACAGTCGCTGCAGCCGCAGGAGGCCAGGCTGTCGGAAGAGAAGCGCGCCACGCTATTAAAACATCGTGGGCAGCGAGCGATGGTAGACGGGAACCGCGAAATGGCTAATGCCTTGATAGCTAATGCCCCGACCCGGGTTGATTTTACGCTGGTAGAAGGGCAGAGCCACCTGACCGTTGCCCCGTTGGTTCTACATGGGGCGCTTATCAATCACTTTGCGAAATCAGAATAAAAAAAAGCCCATCATCAAGATGGGCAAAGACTACACACAGCAATTCGTTGTTTCACTCAGGGGATTTCGATGTTTATAAATCAACGTGTTGATTCATAACCGTGAGTTAAATAGTAGGCATCTCACTAAGTGGCGTCACTCAGATTCGTCTCAATCGTTAACAGAAGGTAAATAACTTGAGACAGCATAGCCCGGAGTGGGGGCTTCAATGGCCGGAATAGCGAAGGGAAAATGCGTTATTGATTAGATTTATTAACCATTTGCGTTAAGTCACTGCTTTAGTCGCAAGTTATTCTGTCGTTAAAAAAGTTCCTGTGGAGATGTAGAGGATGTGAACGGAAACTTAGCTATTGTCGCATAGAGGGTTTGAGCGAACAGGAACTCCTCAAACCCTCCGCATCCTTATTTCTTCACATTCAGCGTCTGCTGCTCCTCAAGCAGTTCGACCACCTCTTGTGGATCGTCCTGTGGGGCAGGCGCCTCGTGCATCCAGACCGAAATCAGGCGATAAGAAACCGCCAGCAGCACCGGGCCGATAAACAGGCCAATCATCCCGAAGGCAATCAAGCCGCCGATCACGCCGGAAAGAATCAGAATCATCGGCAAGTCCGCGCCCATGCGAATAAGCACCGGGCGAATCACGTTATCCATGGTGCCAACGACACAACTCCATACCAGCAGCACCGTCCCCCAGGTGGTATCCCCGCTCCAGTACAGCCAGATAATGGCGGGCACCAGAATCACCAGCGGGCCAAGCTGAATCAGGCAGCTAAGCACCATCAGCACCGTAAGCAGCGCGGCGTAAGGAATGCCGGACACCGCCAGGCCAATACCGCCCAGTACACCCTGTGCTAGCGCGGTGACAACCACGCCCAGCGCTACGGCGCGAATTGCCTGGCCGGCCAGCAGTACGGCAGCATCACCGCGTTTGTCCGCGAGGCGGAAGGCGAAATGACGAATGCCGTTCCCCAGCGTCTCACCTTTGGCATACAGCAGCACGCTGAACAGCAGCATCAGGCCGAGATGCACCAGCAGAGTACCTATGTGTACGGCCTGACCAAGGAACCAACTGGTCGTCGTGCCGATATAGGGCCGGATCTTTTCCATAATCGCACTGCCGCCGCTGCTCACCAGCGTGTTCCAGCCGCTGTAAAGTTTATCGCCAATAAGTGGGACGCTGTGCAGCCATTCGAAGGCGGGCAGCGCCATGTGCCCTTTGGTCGCCCAGTTAATCACCGGGCCGCTGTTGTCCACCAGGCTGTTCACTAACATCGCGACCGGGATGACAAACAGCATCAGCAGGAGCAGCGTCATCACCAGCACTGCAAGGGAGCGTTTGCCCCACAGCAGCTTTTGCAATTTGATGAGCAGCGGCCAGGTCGCAATGACGATGGTTCCGGCCCAGGCGAAGCCCAAAACAAACGGGCGGACAATCCACAGACAGGCAAGAATCATCACCGAAATAAACAGCACGGACAGCAGGATCTGCAGCAGATCCTTTGGCTGACTGACTTTGATCATAGGAAGAATCACCTCAATAAAATGCACCCGCGCTAAATTCGCATGGCGATAATTTAATGATGATGTATTTCCTCGATTTTTGACAGGTGCATTTCGCATCGCGTTATCTGAAATAACAGCCGCAAATCGCGACGGAATATGATAAAAACAAAACAGACACGCAAACGATAACTCTTACTAAGCAACACAGGGTCGACCCGTCAATGATCCCACAAATTTCTCAGGCACCAGGCGTCGTTCAGCTGGTGCTCAGCTATTTAGCATCACTGGAGCAACAGGGCTTTACCGGCGATACCGCCACCAGCTACGCAGACCGCCTGACCATGGCGACCGACAACAGTATTTACCAACTGCTGCCGGATGCGGTGCTTTTCCCTCGTTCAACCGCCGACGTCACGCTGATTACCCGCGTGGCCTCCGAAGAGCGCTTTAAATCCCTGGTGTTTACCCCGCGCGGCGGCGGCACCGGCACCAACGGGCAGTCGCTGAACGGCGGCATCGTGGTGGACATGTCCCGCTACATGAATCGCATTATCGAAATCAACCCGGAACAAGGTTGGGTGCGGGTCGAAGCCGGCGTGATTAAAGACCAGCTCAACCAGTTCCTGAAGCCGCACGGCTACTTCTTTGCCCCGGAATTGTCGACCAGTAACCGCGCCACGCTGGGCGGGATGATCAACACCGATGCCTCCGGCC
Source organism: Cedecea sp. B1(4) (assembly GCF_059414925.1). Taxonomy (NCBI): domain Bacteria; kingdom Pseudomonadati; phylum Pseudomonadota; class Gammaproteobacteria; order Enterobacterales; family Enterobacteriaceae; genus Cedecea; species Cedecea sp. B1(4). The sequence continues at coordinate 462,111 of NZ_JCAHMZ010000001.1, forward strand.
AGGGATCGCTGGTGTACGGTAAAACCTCCGATCATGTGCTGGGCGTGCGCGCCGTGCTGATGGACGGTGAAATTCTGGACACGCACCAGATGGCAACCGAGCTTGCCGAAGAGCTGGGCCGCGAAGAGACATCGAGCGGTAAAATCTACCGTACCGTGCTTGAACGCTGCCGCCAGCAGCGTGCGCTGATTATCGATAAATTCCCCAAACTAAACCGCTTTCTTACCGGCTATGACCTGCGCCACGTCTTTAATGACGATTTGAGCAAGTTCGATTTAACCCGCATTCTTACCGGCTCAGAGGGGACGCTGGCCTTTATCACCGAGGCGAAGCTGGATATCACCCGCTTGCCGAAGGTGCGCCGGCTGGTGAACGTCAAGTATGACTCCTTCGATTCAGCCCTGCGTAATGCGCCCTTTATGGTGGATGCTCGGGCGCTGTCGGTGGAAACCGTCGACTCCAAAGTCCTGAACCTGGCGCGGGAAGATATCGTCTGGCACTCGGTCAGCGAATTGATCACCGACGTGCCGAACAAAGAGATGCTCGGGCTCAACATCGTTGAGTTTGCCGGGGACGATCAGGCACTGATCGACGGCCAGGTCACTGAGCTATGTACTCGCCTCGATGCGCTAATAGCCGCAGGCGAGGGCGGGGTGATTGGCTGGCAGGTTTGTGACGAGCTGGCCGGTATCGAAAAAATCTACGGCATGCGGAAAAAAGCCGTTGGCCTGCTGGGGAACGCCAAAGGCCAGGCTAAACCGATCCCGTTTGCCGAAGACACCTGCGTGCCGCCGCAGCATCTGGCGGACTACATTGTTGAATTCCGCGCTCTGCTGGACAGCCACAACCTGAGCTACGGGATGTTTGGTCACGTTGATGCAGGCGTGTTGCACGTTCGCCCTGCGCTTGATATGTGCGATCCGCAGCAGGAAATGCTGATGAAAAGCATCTCCGACGACGTGGTGGCGCTGACGGCAAAATACGGCGGTCTGCTGTGGGGCGAACATGGCAAAGGGTTCCGGGCCGAGTACAGCCCGGCCTTCTTCGGTGAAACGCTGTATGAAGAACTGCGCCGGATTAAAGCCGTGTTTGACCCGGCTAACCGGCTGAACCCCGGGAAGATTTGCCCGCCGCTCGGCGTGGACGACCCGATGATGCAGGTCGATGCCGTTAAGCGCGGAACGTTTGACCGACAAATCCCGATTGCGGTACGCACCTCCTGGCGCGGTGCGATGGAGTGCAACGGCAATGGCCTGTGCTTTAACTTCGACGTGAAAAGCCCGATGTGCCCGTCGATGAAAATCTCCAGCAACCGTATCCACTCCCCGAAAGGGCGAGCCACGCTGACCCGTGAATGGCTGCGGCTGCTGGCCGAGCGAGGCGTTGACCCGCTGCAGCTTGAGAAACAGCTGCCGGAGCAGCGCGCCAGCCTGCGAGGCCTTATCGAGCGTACCCGCAACTCGTGGCACGCCAGCAAGGGCGAGTACGATTTTTCCCACGAAGTGAAAGAGGCGATGTCCGGCTGCCTGGCCTGTAAAGCCTGCTCGACCCAATGCCCGATTAAAATCGACGTGCCGGAGTTCCGCTCTCGCTTCCTGCAGCTTTACCACACGCGCTATCTGCGCCCGCTGCGCGATCACGTTGTGGCCTCCGTGGAGAGCTACGCGCCGCTGATGGCGCGTGCGCCAAAAACCTTCAACTTCTTTATGAGCCAGCCGTGGGTCCAGAATTTGTCCCGCAGGCACATCGGTATGGTTGACCTGCCTATGCTGTCCACGCCGACGCTGCAGCAGCAGTTGGTCGGGCACCGCTCAGCCAACGTCACGCTGGAAGAGCTGGAGCATTACTCAGATGAGCAGCGCGCCAAAACCGTGCTGGTGGTGCAGGACCCGTTCACCAGCTATTACGATGCTCAGGTGGTGGTTGATTTTATTAAGCTTGCAGATAAGCTAGGCTTTGAACCTGTGGTGCTGCCGTTCTCACCGAACGGTAAGGCTCAGCATATTAAAGGGTTCCTGCAGCGTTTTGCGCGCACGGCGAGTAAAACGTCTGAGTTCCTGAACCGCATTGCGAAACTGGGTATGCCGATGGTCGGCGTCGATCCGGCGCTGGTCCTGTGCTACCGCGATGAATATAAACAGACATTAGGCGAAGAGCGCGGTGATTTTCAGGTGCAGCTGGTGCACGAATGGCTCCAGACTGCGCTGAAAGAACGGGAAGTGCAGGGCGCGGGAGGGGAAGCATGGTACCTCTTTGGCCACTGTACCGAAGTAACGGCGTTGCCGGCGACACCGAATCAGTGGGCCGGTATTTTTGCTCGTTTTGGCGCGAAGCTCGAGAGCGTGAGCGTTGGCTGCTGCGGCATGGCTGGCACTTACGGGCACGAGGTGAAGAATCTCGCCAATTCATTGGGCATCTATGAACTCTCCTGGCATCAGGCGATGCAGCGCCTGCCTCGCAACCGCTGTCTGGCAACCGGCTACTCCTGCCGCAGTCAGGTCAAGCGCGTTGAGGGCAACGGCGTGCGGCATCCATTACAGGCTCTTCTGGAGATTATCGGATGATTTGGCGACGTGAAGCCACGCTTGCCGCGCTCAATAAAATGGGCGCGAACAATATGGTCGGCCATGTAGGCATTGAATTTACACGTTTTGACGACAACGAAATTGAGGCCACCATGCCGGTGGATGAGCGCACCCGGCAGCCGTTTGGCCTGCTGCACGGCGGCGCGTCGGTAGTGCTGGCGGAAACGCTGGGTTCCGTGGCGGGCTACCTGTGCACCGAAGGCGACCAGAAGGTGGTTGGGCTGGAAGTGAACGCCAACCACATCCGCTCGGCGCGAGAAGGCGTGGTGCGCGGCGTTTGTCGCGCGGTGCACGCGGGGCGTCGTCATCAGGTGTGGCAAATTGATATCTACGATCAGCAAGACCAGCTGTGCTGTACCTCCCGCCTGACCACGGCGGTGGTGTAAAACAACGGCTAAAATATTCCCACGTTCAGCCCTCGGGGACGTGGGATTGTTTTGATTTGTGATTATTTCCTTAAAAAACTATATATCCACTCCCCATTTTGCTAAAAAGCCTGTCTCAGGATATTTTCAAGCTTAAGGAAAAACGATGTGGATATTGCTGGCAACCGCCTTACTGATATTACAATTTAATAAAAAGATTTCCCTCGGATTATTACTGGCGACGGTGATATGGGGGGCCGTTGACGGCGTACTCGACTGGCAGGCGCTGGCTTCACTGGCGATAATCACCGTGCTTGCCGTCGCTTATTTAAAAGCCGTAAACAGAAAACCCGTTCGCTACGTGCTTGAGCTTTTGCTTGTCGCCGCCGCGGTAGCGCTGACCATCCATGTTATTCCTGGTTTCCATAATCCAAAGGTGCTGGACTCGGTGAGCGCCGGGCCGCAAAGCGCGCCGTTTTCCATGTATTACAACTTCGACAAAGCGCTGGTGCCCTTTATTTTGCTGGTGATGATGAAGTCGCTGTTTGTCAGCGAGCCGAAATATCAGCCCGCTAAGCTCTGGTGGATCTTGCTGGTTGCTTTGATCCCAGGGCTGTTGCTATTGGCGGTAGCTTTGGGTGGCTTAAAGATTGAACCTCATTTCCCGCAGTGGCTGCCGCCGTTCCTGTTCGCAAATATTTTCTTTGTTTCGCTGGCGGAGGAAGCGCTCTTCCGGGGGTATCTCCAGCAGCGTTTATCCGGCTTTATGCACTCGGTTGTGGCGCTGATTATTTCAGCCGCGATATTTGGCGGACTGCATTTCGCCGGTGGCCCGCTGCTGATTGTTTTTGCCGCACTGGCGGGGCTTATTTACGGCCTGGCGTGGATGTGGAGCGGGCGGCTGTGGGTTGCCGTGGCGTTTCATGTCGGGCTGAATATGACCCATTTATTGCTGTTTACCTATCCGGTGCTGCAGCATTCTGTGCACTAGTTTTTTACGACATCGGAACCTGGCTCCGATGTCGTAAATCTCATCGCCTTAACAACCGAATAACCAGCCATGCGCTTCCCGCAATAGCAAACAACAAGCCAAGTACAGGGAAAAATGGGATGCCAAACAGCGTCCAGTTCAACCCGAGCAGCCATGGAGCTATCGCGATTGTCAGGGCGGCTAAAACAAGGGCGAGCGCCAGAGTAGAGGCCGCTCGCTCCAGCGACTTTCCGAGCTGGTTAATATTCTCTACGTTAATGTCCGCGTGCAGCTTACCGTGACGAAGCCTTTGCATCACCAGACGTAGGGTCTGCGGCAGAGAATCACCTCCCTCAAGAAGCTGGTTGCCGAGTTTAAGCAGGCGTCTGCGGCTTCCGAGGCGGGTATAGCGTTTTAACAGCTCCTGCTTAATCACCGGGCGAAGAATGCGAATAATGTCGAACTGCGGATCCATTCTCAGCAATACGCCGTCCGCGGTGATCAACGCCTTAAACAATAAAACCAAATCCGGCGGCAGCGACAGCTGGAATTCCCGGACGGTGGAAAGCATATCGGTCAGCGCTTTTCCAAGCTGTAGCGGGAGGTTGCCCTGTTTTTGCAGAAAATAGCTGGCGGCAAGTTCCAGTTCGGTAAGATCTAGTGTCTCCTGGCCACTCCAGGCGATGAGGGCATCGACAATCCCGCTGGCGTCACGCTCGCTGATGGCATAAATCAGCGACAACAGCTCGTCGCGTCGCGCCTGGCTCAGGCTTCCCACCATGCCGAAATCAATGAAGCCGACCCGGTTGCCCGCCAGGGCCATGACATTGCCGGGATGCGGATCTGCGTGGTAAGTCCGCAGGTCAAAGAGCATATTGATAAACGCTGTCGCGCCTTTACGCGCCAACAAGGGGCCATCAAACCCGGCGGCGGCAAGCTGCTGGCCGTCAACCGGCGCCACGCCGGGCAAAAATGCCTGCACCATCAGCGTAGGGTGGCACCAGTCCCAATAAATCCTGGGGATGACGACGTCGTTGTTGTCGGCGAAAAACTGATAAATCTTTTCCCCGTTGGCGGCTTCATGGCAAAAATCCAGTTCCTGATTCAGGGCGTTTTCCAGATAACGCACCAGCATCACCGGCTGAAAGCGAGCCAGCCCCGCGCTCTGCTGCTCCAGACTTTCCGCCAGGTAACGGAGTAAACGCAGGTCGGCCTTGAGGGTTGTTTCAATCCCGGGGCGCTGAATTTTGACGATAACCTCGTCGCCATTTTTCAGCGTGGCCCGGTGAATTTGTGCTATCGAGCCACTGGCCAGCGGGGTTTCATCAAAGATAGCGAAAACCTCCGCAGGCGGAGCCCCGAGCGTCGCTACAACGCCTGGTTCAAGCTGCGGCCAGGGCAGAGGGCTGGCGCTCGAATTCAACTGGCTAAGCGCTTCCGTCCATGCGGGGTCAAGCAGGTCGCTACGGGTCGAGAGGATTTGCCCGAGCTTAACGAACGTCGGGCCCAGTTCTTCCAGCGCCGCGCACAGGCGCTGCGGCATCGGCAAAGCATCGTGTTGGCTGTTGCCACGTATTTTGTCATGCAGCGAGGACAGGCCCAGCAAACGCACAATGTCCTGCAATCCATAGCGGAGGAAAACGCCGATAATTTCCTGCAGCCTTACGCGATCGCGGGCGGTGACCATAATCATTTTCAGCATTGGACAAGCTCCCTTTTTTCTTAACAGGAGGATAGTCGATAAATCGGAATATTTTCACGCCATTCTTATCTCAGGGCAGAGGGTTAGCCTGTCGCATACAGGCTGCGGGAAATTTGACGTTAAAGCGATGGAAGGTAATGAGAGTCGTCAATAAAAGCTAACTGATCTTCATCTCATCTATTTATCTTGTTTTTTTTTGGTATGTGTATGGTTTTCTCTTATTGCTAAATCTGATTTTTATTATCGATTTTTTACCACTTTTGCCCGAGGTGAATTCTGAAAGTCTGGTGGTTTTTGATGTGTTTGTTTATGTCTAATTTTTTGTTTTTTTGTTTTTATTGTTTTAAGAACAATGAGTTAATTTTATTTTTTATGGCTAAGAATATTCGCTTTAGGCTATTTTTATCATTATTTCTGTGTTGCCTTGTTAATTCTATTTATGAATAATTTCTCCGCACAGTAATGGTTTAATTATAATAATGGAGTAATTTTAATGAATAATAAGTCTTTGTTGGCCTTTCTTGTTTCTGGATTATTAGTCACCCAGTCTGTCTCTGCTCTTGAATGGGGGGACTGGTCATCAGACGTGACTTCCAGTAACTCCCATGCTGATGCTGATAAAACCAATGGAAATTTCGGTGATATTAAAAATAACGTTGATACCATTGATTCAGCGCTGAATGAAAGCATTCAAAAACAGCAGACAGTCAATGACCAACAAAAAATGCTCAACGATCGGCAGAATGCCACCAACGTCAAGCAGGCCGAGTGGAATGAGAACCAGAACAGCGTAAATAGCCAGCAGAATGCGGTGAATCAACAGCAGTCCACGGTTAATGCGAACCAGGCTAACGTCAACAATCAGCAGGGGGCCATTAATCAGACCCAGGCAAATCTGAACAATCAGCAGGGGGCCATTAATCAGACTCAGGCAAATCTGAACAATCAGCAGGGGGCCATTAATCAGACTCAGGCAAATCTGAACAATCAGCAGGGGGCCATTAACCAGTCTCAGGCAAATCTGAATACGCAGCAGAATACCATTAACCAGAGTCAGGCCAGGAGCAATGCTCAGTTCCAGGACTCCATCACCCAGCTTAATGGCGATCTTAACCATCTCGGTAACCGCGTGGATAAACTGGATCACAAAATGAAGCGTGGGTTTGCCTCCCAGGCGGCGCTCTCAGGGCTTTTCCAGCCCTACAGCGTTGGCAAATTCAACCTTTCTGGCTCGCTAGGCGGGTATGAATCTACCAGCGCGATGGCCATTGGTAGCGGGTATCGGTTCAATGAAAATGTCGCCGCAAAGGCCGGGATTTCAACCAATACCGAGGACTTCAAGGCCGTGACATACAATGCGGCAGTCAACTTTGAGTGGTAATGCAGCTCAACATAGCTAACTCAGTTCCCCTGGTTAACCTTATGCCCTGGTAACCAGGGGGCGGATTTTTCTGAACAGATACCTTAATCCCCCTGCGACCGCACCTCTTCTTGTTCCCGTAAAACTGAAAATTACTGGTACTTTATGGCGCTAATTTCGCATTCAGTGCGCTTCCAATCACATAAATAGATATTTTCTATACATCTTTTGTCTTGCCCGGTTCAGGCGTTTTTCATCTTTGATATTTCCTTTTACACCAGTGGCTTAAACAGCTCTTTTCGCCATCTGCAAGAGTTTCATGACGGTCTATCCTTAGTAAAGACGCCCAAAAAACCAGCGTTTCGCGAATACCCCTGTTTTCATAACGTTGTATTGATAATTGTTATCATTAACATAAGGGTATCGGCCTTCGGGCGCAGAGAATAATGAGGTGAAGAATGGATGTGCAAACCGGTTCCTTTGATCCCAATGATTTTGCCTGGCAGGGGCTGACCCTGACCCCGGCCGCCAGCGCGCATATCCGCGATCTGGCCGCCAAACAACCCGAGCTTAAAGGCATCCGCCTGAGTATCAAACAGACGGGCTGCGCTGGCTTTGGCTACGTGCTGGACACGGTCACCGAGCCGAAGCCGGACGATCTGGTCTATGAGTTTTACGGCGCGCGCCTGTGGGTGCCGCTCTCCGCCATGCCTTTTATCGACGGCACGGAAGTGGATTACGTGCGTGAAGGCCTGAATCAGATCTTTAAATTTAATAACCCGAAAGCGCAGCACGAATGCGGCTGCGGCGAAAGCTTTGGGGTATAGGCGGTACTATGTCTCGTAATACTGAAGCAACTGACGATGTCAAAACCTGGACCGGCAACCTCAATTATAAAGAGGGCTTTTTCACCGAGCTGCAGACCGAGCAGCTGGCGAAGGGCATAAATGAAGAGGTGGTTCGGGCAATCTCTGCCCGTCGTAACGAGCCCGAATGGATGCTGGAGTTTCGTCTCAATGCCTTCCATGCATGGTTGAAAATGGAAGAGCCGCACTGGCTGAAGGCGAATTACGACAAACTGAATTACCAGGATTACAGCTATTACTCTGCGCCATCCTGCGGGAGCTGCGACGACACCTGTGCGTCCCAGCCCGGAGCGGTGCAACAGCCACCTAATGCTTTCCTGACGAACGAAGTCGAAGACGCGTTTAAGCAGCTTGGTGTACCGGTGCGCGAAGGTAGCGAAGTGGCGGTTGACGCCATTTTTGACTCCGTGTCTGTGGCAACCACTTACCGCGAAAAACTCTCCGAGCAGGGCATTATCTTCTGCTCCTTCGGCGAGGCGATTCACGATTACCCGGAACTGGTCAAAAAATACCTGGGTACCGTGGTGCCGTCTAACGATAACTTCTTCGCCGCGCTTAACGCCGCGGTGGCCTCTGACGGCACCTTTATTTACATCCCGAAAGGCGTGCGTTGCCCGATGGAGCTGTCCACCTATTTCCGGATCAACGCGGAAAAAACCGGTCAGTTCGAGCGCACTATTTTAGTGGCGGATGAAGGCAGCTATGTGAGCTACATCGAGGGCTGTTCTGCACCAGTGCGCGACAGCTACCAGCTCCACGCCGCCGTAGTGGAAGTGATTATTCACCGCGATGCGGAAGTGAAGTACTCCACGGTGCAAAACTGGTTCCCGGGGGATAACAACACTGGCGGCATCCTGAACTTCGTCACCAAGCGCGCCCTGTGCGAAGGTGAGAACAGCAAGATGTCCTGGACACAGTCAGAAACCGGCTCTGCCATCACCTGGAAGTACCCGAGCGTGATCCTGCGTGGCGACAACTCCATCGGCGAGTTCTTCTCCGTGGCGCTGACCTCCGGCCATCAGCAGGCGGACACCGGCACCAAAATGATCCACATCGGCAAGAACACCAAATCGACGATCATCTCGAAAGGGATCTCCGCCGGCCATAGCCAGAACAGCTACCGCGGCCTGGTGAAAATCATGCCCACCGCGACCAACGCCCGTAACTTCACCCAGTGCGACTCGATGTTGATCGGGCCGGACAGCGGGGCGCACACCTTCCCGTACGTGGAGTGCCGCAACAACACGGCGCAGCTGGAGCACGAAGCCACCACGTCGCGCATTGGTGAAGATCAGCTGTTCTACTGCCTGCAGCGTGGCATCAGCGAAGATGACGCCATCTCGATGATCGTCAACGGGTTCTGCAAAGACGTGTTCTCAGAGTTACCGCTCGAATTCGCGGTGGAAGCACAAAAATTATTAGCCATCAGCCTCGAACACAGCGTCGGTTAAGGATTAAGGGAAAACTATGTTAAGCATTAAAGATTTACAGGTCAGCGTTGAGGATAAAGAGATCCTGCGTGGCTTAAACCTCGAAGTGAAGCCGGGAGAAGTTCACGCCATTATGGGGCCAAACGGCTCCGGGAAAAGTACCTTATCCGCCACGCTTGCCGGTCGTGAAGACTACGAAGTGACCGGCGGATCTGTGCAGTTCAACGGCAAAGACCTGCTGGAACTGTCGCCGGAAGACCGCTCCGGCGAAGGTATTTTTATGGCCTTCCAGTACCCGGTGGAAATTCCCGGCGTCAGCAACCAGTTCTTCCTGCAAACCGCGCTGAATGCGGTGCGGGAATACCGGGGCCTCGAATCGCTGGATCGCTTTGATTTTCAGGATCTGATGGAAGAGAAAATCAAGCTGCTGCAAATGCCGGAAGATTTACTCACCCGCTCGGTGAACGTCGGCTTCTCCGGCGGCGAGAAAAAGCGTAACGACATTCTGCAAATGGCGGTGCTGGAGCCGGAGCTGTGTATTCTCGATGAAACCGACTCCGGGCTGGATATTGATGCCCTGAAGATTGTGGCCGAAGGCGTTAACTCGCTGCGTGACGGCAAGCGTTCATTTATCGTGGTCACCCACTACCAGCGTATCCTTGACTACATCAAGCCGGACTTTGTTCACGTGCTGTATCAGGGGCGCATCGTTAAATCTGGCGATTTCAGCCTGGTGAAACAACTGGAGGAGCAGGGTTATGGCTGGCTTACCGAACAGCAGTAACGGCAACGCGCTCCAGCAGTGGCATCATCTGTTTGAAGCTCAGGGCACGGGCCGCTCGCAGGTGGCCCAGCAGCATATGCAGCAGCTGTTGCGCCTGGGTTTACCGACACGCAAGCATGAAAACTGGAAATACACGCCGCTCGACGGGTTGCTGAATAACCAGTTTGTCTTTGCGCCTCAGTCGCCTTTAAGTGCGCAACAGCGTGACGAGCTTGCCCTGCCTGTAGACGCGCTGCGGCTGGTGTTTGTTGACGGGCATTTCAGCGCCGAACTGAGCGATGACATCGCCGACAGCGGTTTTGTGATCAGCATCGACGATAACCGCCAGACGCTGCCCGCGCCGGTTCAGGGCGAAGTGTTCCTGCACCTGACGGAAAGCCTGGCGGAGACCGTGACGCATATCCGCGTGGCGCGCAACACGCAGCCTGAAAAAGCGCTGTTGCTGATGCACGTCACGCGCGGCAGCAAGGCGCAGGAGATGGCGACGGCGCATTACCGTCACCACCTGATCCTTGAGCAGGGCGCTCAGGCCACGGTGATGGAGCACTTCGTCAGCCTTGACGAGGCGGCGCATTTCACCGGCGCACGATTTACCGCCGAAGTGGCCGCTAACGCGCAGCTTAGCCACTACAAGCTGGCGTTTGAAAATGCCGCCAGCTACCACTTTGCGCACAACGATCTACTGATTGAGCAGGACTCGACGGTGAGCAGCCACAGCTTCCTGTTGGGGGCTGCAGTGCTGCGCCACAACACCAGCACGCAGCTTAACGGCGAGAACAACCAGCTGCACATCAACAGTCTGGCGCTGCCGGTAAATAACGAAGTGTGCGACACCCGAACCTGGCTTGAGCATAACAAGGGCTACTGCAACAGCCGCCAGCTGCATAAAACCATCGTGCGTGATAAAGGCCGGGCGGTGTTTAACGGCATGATCAAAGTGGCTCAGCACGCGATTAAAACCGATGGGCAGATGACCAACAATAACCTGTTGCTTGGCCGCCTGGCTGAGGTGGACACCAAGCCACAGCTAGAAATCTACGCCGATGACGTGAAGTGCAGCCATGGCGCAACCATTGGGCGCATTGATGACGAACAGATGTTCTACCTGCGCTCCCGTGGTATCAGCGAACAGGCTGCACAGCAGATGATAATCTTCGCCTTTGCCGCAGAGCTTACCGAAAGTATTCGCGACGAGGCCTTAAAACAGCAGGTGCTGGCACGTATCGCCCGGCGCTTTGCAGGGGGCGAGGCATGAGTTTTTCAATTGAGCAGGTCAGGGCTGATTTCCCGATTCTGAGCCGTGAGGTCAACGGCCAGCCGCTGGCCTATCTGGACAGCGCCGCCAGCGCGCAGAAACCACAGGCGGTGATTGACGCCGAGCTTGAGTTTTATCGCCATGGGTATGCCGCAGTGCACCGTGGCATTCATACTCTGAGCGCAGAAGCAACCACCCTGATGGAAAACGTGCGCAGTCAGGCGGCACGCTTTATCAACGCGGCAAAACCGGAAGAGATTGTCTTTGTGCGTGGCACCACCGAGGGGATAAACCTCGTGGCCAATAGCTGGGGCAGCGCCAACGTCCAGGCCGGGGATAACATCATCATCAGCGCCATGGAACACCACGCTAACATCGTGCCGTGGCAGATGCTGTGTGAGCGTACCGGCGCGGAGCTGCGCGTTATCCCGCTCAACCAGGACGGCACGCTGCAGCTTGATGTCTTCCCGACGCTGATTGACGAGCGCACAAAACTGTTGGCGATTGCCCACGTTTCTAACGTGCTCGGTACCGAAAACCCGGTGAAGGAGATGATCGCTACCGCGCATCAGGCGGGCGTCAAAGTGCTGGTGGATGGCGCACAGGCGGTGATGCACCACGTCACGGATGTGGCGGCGCTGGACTGCGATTTTTATCTTTTCTCCGGGCACAAGATTTACGGGCCAACGGGGATTGGCGTGTTGTATGTGAAAGAAAGCATTCTGCAGGATATGCCGCCATGGGAAGGCGGTGGGTCGATGATTGCTACCGTCAGCCTGACTGCAGGGACGACTTACGCCGCAGCACCGTGGCGCTTTGAAGCCGGGACGCCGAACACGGCTGGCATTATCGGCCTTGGGGCAGCGTTGAGCTACGTTGAAGGGCTGGGCATGGAGGCGATTGGCGAGTATGAACGCAACCTGATGCGCTATGCTCAACACGCGCTGCAGGCCGTGCCCGATCTCACCGTATACGGCCCGGCAGAGCGCCGTGGTGTGTTGGCGTTTAATCTCGGGAAACATCATGCCTATGACGTCGGCAGCTTCCTCGACAACTACGGCATTGCGGTCCGCACCGGACACCATTGCGCCATGCCGCTGATGGCGTTCTACAGCGTACCGGCCATGTGCCGCGCCTCCTTTGCCATGTACAATACCGAACAAGAAGTGGATCGCCTGGTCGCCGGCCTGCAGCGTATCCACAGCCTGTTAGGATAACGGAGACGGTCATGGCCACGCTGCCGGATAAAGACAAACTGCTAAAAAACTTCAGCCGCTGTGCGAACTGGGAAGAGAAGTATCTCTACATTATCGAACTGGGCAGCCGCCTGCCGGAACTGGCGGCGGAGCAGCACAAGCCTGAACATATTATTCAGGGCTGCCAGAGCCAGGTGTGGATAGTCATGCACCAGCAGCCCGATGGGGTGATTACGTTGGAGGGTGACAGCGATGCCGCTATCGTTAAAGGGCTGATCGCTATCGTATTTATTCTCTATCAGCAAATGACGCCGCAGGATATCGTGGCGTTTGATGTGCGCCCGTGGTTTGAAAAAATGGCGCTCGCACAGCATCTGACGCCGTCCCGCTCTCAGGGGCTGGAAGCGATGATTCGCGCAATTCGCAACCAAGCCACCAATCTCATTTAAGTTAGCTAAACTTAATCATACCTATGGTCCTGTTTTGCGAGGCGGTTTTCTGCCTCGCTTGTCTTTCAGCCTGCTGGCGCTCGCCAGCGTGACTACAGGAATAAAAAGTATGAAATACGCGTCTTTACTCACACTAGCCATTATCGGCGCGCTGAGCGCCATTCAGCCCGCTTTAGCCCTGGATTATCCCTTACCGCCGGAAGGCAGCCGCCTGATTGGCCAAAACCAGACTTATACCGTACAGGAAGGCGATCGTAACCTGCAGGCTATTGCCAGGCGTTTTGACACCGGTGCGATGCTGCTGCTGGAGGCCAATAACACCATTGCGCCAGTGCCTAAACCCGGCACGGTGCTGACCATCCCCAGCCAGTTGCTGCTGCCGGACGTGCCGCGCGAGGGGATTGTGGTGAATCTTGCCGAACTGCGGCTGTATTACTTCCCGCCGGGGCAAAACATTGTGCAGGTTTATTCGATTGGTATTGGTCTGCAGGGGCTGGAGACGCCGCTGATGACCACCAGGATTGGGCAAAAGATCCCCAACCCTACCTGGACACCTACCGCCGGTATTCGCCAGCGCTCCCTGGAAAAAGGGATCAAGCTGCCGCCTGTCGTGCCTGCCGGGCCTAATAACCCGCTGGGGAGATTCGCCATGCGGCTGGCCTACGGCAATGGCGAGTACCTGATCCACGGCACCAGTGCGCCGGACAGCGTGGGGCTGCGCGTCAGCTCCGGTTGTATCAGAATGAATGCCCCCGACATCAAGGCCCTGTTTGAGCAAACGAAAACTGGCACGACGGTGCGGGTGATTAACGATCCGGTGAAATTCTCCGTTGAGCCAAACGGCGTTCGCTACGTCGAAGTCCATCGGCCGCTTTCTCAGGATGAGCAGCAGAACACGCAGACTATGCCTTACGTTCTCCCCGCTGGCTTTAGCGAGTTCCGGGCCGGTAGCGGCGTGGAGAAAGAGTTAGTGGAGAAGGCGCTATACAGGCGTGCGGGGTATCCCGTTGTGGTCTCTGCGGGGCAAACACCTGCGGCAACGATGGCGGTGCAGTCGGCAAGGAATGGCGAGGTAAATGCTGAAGAGGCGACTAGCGCGACACAGTAGCAGGTGGGGATAAATGACCGGCAAAAAAAATGGCGCACATTGTGCGCCATTTTATACCAGTGACTCTTACTTACGGTAAGAGTGAGCCTGGTTGTCCAGACGCTGGTTAGCGCGAGCGGCGTCGTCTTTAGCAGCCTGAACGTCAGAACGCACTGCGTTCACGTCGTTGCTCAGCTGATCAACTTTAGCGTTCAGAGTCTGAACGTCAGAAGACAGTTGATCGATTTTAGCGTTAGAAGAACAACCTGCCAGCATAGTAGAAGCCAGGATTACCGCGCCCAGTACCAGTTTAGTACGATTCATTATTAATACCCTCTAGATTGAGTTAATCTCCATGTAGCGTTACAAGTATTACACAAACTTTTTTGTGATGAGAATAATTTTTTGTCGTGAATACCCCTAAATTTGATCGTTCGCTCAAAGAAGCACCGAACGGAGCCGGAAAGTTAAAAAAAAGAGAGAAAACAGGGGAATTTCATCGGATTCATCTTAATTAAGAGTAAGCTTAAATAGTAAAATCCGATTTGCATTTTTATTAAGATCTGACTGCAAGTGATATAAAAAAAGCGCCCGGAGGCGCTTTTTGGTTAATTAAACTTGTTAACAAGTCAATTACAGAACATGGACCGAGGCGGTGTTAGTGGTGCCGCTTGGGACCAGCGCACCAGAAACCATCACCACGATGTCGCCTTTTCGAGCCAGGCCACTTTCCAGCGCCACTTCTTTACCCAGGCGGTAGAAGTCGTCGGTGGAGGCAATCTCTTTCACCATCTGGGTGACAACGCCTTTGCTCAGCACCAGCTGGCGCGCGGTTACTTCGTTGGTGGTCAGCGCCAGAATAGTCGCGTTCGGGAAGTATTTACGGACGGCTTTAGCGGATTTACCGCCCTGGGTGGCAACCACGATCAGCGGTGCTTCCAGTTTTTCTGCGGTTTCAACGGCGCCACGGCAAACGGCTTCGGTGATGCGCAGTTTACGGCTGTCGTTGCTGTTGTCCAGGCGGCTGGTCATCACGCGGTCGGTACGCTCGCAGATAGTGGCCATGATGGTCACAGCTTCCAGCGGGTATTTACCTTTTGCAGACTCACCGGACAGCATCACTGCGTCGGTGCCGTCGATGATGGCGTTAGCAACGTCACCGGCTTCTGCGCGGGTAGGGCGCGGGTTTTTGATCATGGAGTCGAGCATCTGGGTTGCGGTAATAACCACTTTACGTGCACGAACGCATTTCTCGATCATCATCTTCTGCGCGAAGATAACTTCTTCCACCGGGATTTCAACGCCCAGGTCGCCACGAGCAACCATGATGCCGTCAGATGCTTCGAGGATTTCGTCGAAGTTGTTCAGGCCTTCCTGGTTTTCGATCTTGGAGATGATCTGAATCTTCTCGCCGCCGTGGGCTTTCAGGTGCTCGCGAATTTCAACCACGTCAGAACGCTTACGGATGAAGGAGGCTGCCACGAAGTCAACGCCCTGTTCGCAGCCGAAGATCAGATCCTGTTTGTCTTTCTCAGCCAGCGCTGGCAGCGCGATGGACACGCCCGGCAGGTTAACGCCTTTGTTCTCACCGAGGTCGCCGTTGTTCAGCACTTTACAGATAACTTTGTTGCCTTCGATAGCGGTGACTTCCATGCCGATCAGGCCATCGTCCACCAGAACGGTGTTGCCCACGGTCAGGTCATTGGTGAAGCCTTCGTAGGTCACTGCGACGATTTCGCTGTTGCCAACCACGGATTTGTCGGTGGTGAAGGTAAAGGTTTGGCCTGCTTTCAGGGAGACGTCGTTACCGTCTTCCAGCTTGATGGTACGGATTTCTGGCCCTTTGGTGTCCAGCAGGATAGCGGCTTTTTTACCTGTTTTAGCAACGACGTTGCGCAGGTTTTTGATGCGCTGGCCGTGTTCTGCATAGTCACCGTGGGAGAAGTTCAGACGCATAACGTTCATGCCCGCGTCGAGCATTTTAGACAGCATCTCTTCGGATTCGGTTTTTGGACCGATGGTGCAAACGATTTTAGTCTTTTTCATGACAGTCTTATCTATAAGTTGAGGAGGAATGTTGAAATCGTGTTCCGGGAGACCGGGCTGCCGGAGCTTAAAAGAATACTGTGGTGTTGAAAGTGGCACCTGGTAAGGATAGGTGACAGAAATAAAGCGTGCAGAGGAAAGTGTGCTTGTGGTTCAGCAGGGGAAAGCGTTAGACGATGTTGTTGTATAAAAAAGGAGTCCAATGAGCTGAAACCATTCAAGTTAAGAACGGGCGTAGTATAGATAAATCTGGCTGGAAAAGGAATCAAAACCGTTGATTCAGCGACGGAGTGCACAGTTTTACAGCGAGTTGTTATCAGGGCGTTGCCAGATGTTTGAGCGTTTTCAGAGATGATGAAAATAAAAAGAAATGGTGCGTTCAATTGGACTCGAACCAACGACCCCCACCATGTCAAGGTGGTGCTCTAACCAACTGAGCTATGAACGCATTTAATACAATTTATAAAACGATAACCGACTGAATTGATTATTGTTTTATATTCTTTGGTGAGAATTGACAACATTATGACGGGCAATCGGGATGTTGACAAGCCCCGTAGAAACTGTCCGGTGAATGTTTGAGCTTTTTATGCTTGTTCTGGCTGGCGTTTCAATCTGGCTGCTGATAAAACCGTTTCTTCTCCGACAGTCAGAGGCATTTTTATGATAACCATTATTGGCGCTGGTGTAGCGGGGCCGCTGCTGGCTTACATGTTGCACCGCCAGGGTATTGCGGTCTGTATTTCCGAGGCTGATGCTTTTCTCGATTCACGCCATCAGGGTGGCATGCTCAATCTGAACGAAGGCACGGGTAAACCTGCACTTCGAGCGGCGGGATTGTATGAAGCCGCAATGGCTCTGGTGTTGGAGGGGGCGGATGCAACTCTGATGCGTGATAAAAACGGCCATATCTTGTATCAGGATGAAGGTGATGGCTCCCGCCCGGAAGTCGACCGCGGCGCGTTGCGCAAACTAGTGATAGAGGCGTTGCCCAAGGGGATCATTCGTTGGAACAGTCGGGTAAGGTCCGTCGAACGACAGGGCACAGGCTTTCTTCTCCGGCTAGAGAACGGCAGTACGCATGTTTGTGATGCCCTGATAGGCGCCGATGGTGCGTGGTCGAAAGTCAGGCCTTTGTTAACGGGACAGCAACCGCTTTATTCCGGAATAACCTTTGTTGAGCTGCGTTACCCGAACGTAAGCCAGCAATATCCTGCGGTGAAAGCGCTGGTGGGCAAGGGGTCGTTGTTTGCTCTGAGCGAAGGCCGGGGCATCATGGCTCACTGTGAACCTGGAGACGAGGTTTCAGCCTATGCCGCCATACCCGTACCGGAAGCGCAATCGCGCAGAACCTTTACTCGTGATGAATTGGCTGAACACTTCCGTGACTGGGGCGAATGCTATCGCGAGATGTTAATGCAAAGTGAGGGGCCGATGGTTGCCAGGCCAATCTATGTGTTAGCTACCGCGGAGTTCTGGAAGGCAGCGGGAAATGTGACCCTGATTGGTGATGCCGCGCATGTTATGTCACCTTTTGCCGGGGAGGGCGTGAATCTGGCGATGGCGGATGCCGTCGATCTCGCCTATGCCATCATTTCCCAGCCTTCCAGCCTGGAGGGTGCTTTTAAGGTATATCAGGAGGCAATGGCTGCACGAACCGTTCGTTTTCAGCAGGAGTCTGCCGCGAATTTTGCCATGGGGTTTGCGGCTGATGCGCCGCGGGAACTGCTGGGGTTATTCACCGGGTTAGGATCGCGGGATTAGGGCCTGTAATCTCCACAGCATTTCATCGGGATGTTGTTAATGGGCCATATGCTTCACCAGGCTGTCGATAAACAGCCTCACTTTGGCTGCCAGATGTTTCCGATTAGGGTATACCACGCTCGCGTTCAGTGGCGTGCCGCCTAATTCAGGCAGTACAGGCACCAGTGTGCCCTCTGCGACATGCCGGGCAACGAGAAAAGCTGGCAGAAAAGCGATGCCTAAGCCTGCAACAGCGGCGGCGCAAATAGCCTCTCCGCTGTCGAAGCGGATCCTGCTGTGCCCTTCAACCAACACGCTCTCATTGCTGGCCGTGAACAGCGTCCAGTTTGTCGTTTGAGGGCTCAGGCCGTAAATCAGCCGCTGGTGAAGGCGAAGATCTTCTGGCGAACCTGGTATACCTGAACTGGCCAGGTAGTCTGGGGAAGCAAACAGATGAGGGCGAATGCGCTGCACGGTTCGTGCAATAAGCTGCGAATCTTTCGGTAAATCACCCAGTCGGAGGCTGAGATCGAACCCCTCCGCGACGAGGTCCACCACGCGGTCGGTGAAATTGACTTCAATATCCAGTCTCGGGTAGGCCGCCATGATGTGCTTCAGAAAAGGCAGAAGCACTACTTTGCCCCACGTTTCCGGGACGCTGAGCCTCAGCACTCCGCTGGGGTTGGAAAAATTCTGCCGGACACTCGCTTCTGCTTCTTCAATATCCTGCAAAATCTGTGCGCAGCGTTCATAAAAACCGTAGCCATCGCGGGTCAGGGCGACGCTTCGCGTCGTACGATTAAATAGCCGCGTTTCCAGCTGTGCTTCAAGGCGTGCAATCGCTTTTCCTGCGGCGGAACGGGTTAAGCCCAGCGCCTTTCCTCCGGCGACAAAGCTCCCGCTTTCCACGATAGCCACGAAAACTCGAAGGCTGCCGAGATCGAGGTCTGAATGGCTTTTAGTGCCTGTGCGGAGCGGCATTGGCGAACCTATTTCGTCAAAAAATTAAGCATAATCTTTTTTGTTTAATCATAGTAGACAATGGAGAAAGAAATGCTTCCTGATAACGCACAGGCAGCCCTTAGCGGCTGGATAAAAGCCGCCGGGCCGGTTGTGAAGAAGGTATATGGCCAGTCTGATGCTGACTGGAAAGTAGTTCGGGCTGACTATGTGAAGCAGCTTGATGAGTTGTTCCCTGCCGTGGAGGGCGTAACCTTTGCGGATGCCAGCCTGGGCGGTATTGGTGCGATGTTGGTCACGCCTGAGGAAGTCATTGAGGGTCGGGTGATGATTTATATCCATGGCGGAGGCTATGTTCACGGTGGAGTCGAAGCTTATCGGGGATTAACCGGGCGTTATGCTCGCGCCTTGAAGGCTAAAGTATATGCGGTAGATTATCGTCAGGCGCCTGAGTTTCCTTTCCCGACGCCAATTGATGATGTCTTTCAGGCCTACCGAGCCTTGCTTGAGCAGGGGACAAACCCGCGCTCGCTGATGATTTCGGGGGATTCTGCCGGTGGGGCGATGGTTGTCACAGTAATGCGTAAAGCGCGCGATGCTGGCCTGGCATTACCCGCCGCCGCAGTAGCTATTTCACCGTGGGCTAACTTAACGCATAGCGGCGCATCTGCAACGGTGCGGGATGGGCTGGACCCTTTATGCAGCGTAGCTTTCCTGAACCAACTGGCCCGAAGTTTCCTTGCCGGAGAACTGCCCACACATCCAGATGCTTCTCCGGTTTTTGCCGGTGTACAAGGCCTTTCTCCCACGCTGATACAGGTTGGTGAAAACGAGGTGATGCTGAGCGACGCCATTCGCCTTGCATCCCACATGAGTGAAAGCCGGGTTCGTACCACACTAGAAGTTTGGCCGGAAATGTTTCACGTCTGGCATTTGTTTGCCGGGATATTGCCGCAGGCAGATCAGGCGCTACGAAACGCGATAAGATTCTTCGAAGATGCGCTAAACCCGGCCAGCATCGGGTGAGATAAAAATGATTCATCTGCAGGCGCGTGAATTGCGCGCCTTTGTATAATGGGGAGAGACAGTCGTGTCAGACAGAGAAATTATTATGCCACCTTCCATGCAAGTACTTGCTGAACGGGCGGGATATGCACCTGCGGTGGTGGTAGGTAACACGGTTTATTGTGCCGGGCAGGTTGGGCGCACGTCTGATTTACAGGTGATAGCTGACCCAAGGGCACAGTTTATGGCCTGCTGGGAAAACCTGCGTCTGGTCCTTCAGGCCGCGGGCTGCAACTTTGAAGACGTTGTGGAAATGACGACTTACCACGTAGACATGAAAGAACACATGGATGTTTTTCGGGAGGTGAAAGACGAGCTGTTTCCGCGGGGACACTGTGCCTGGACATGCATCGGCGTGTCTGAACTGGCTCGCCCAGGGCTGCTGGTGGAAGTGAAATGTATTGCCGTGAGAAGAACGGCGTAACATAAAAAAACCGGCTGAGTAAGCCGGTTTTTTATCAGATTTTGCAGGCGTCGCCGCAGTCGTCATCGGCCACAACGGCCTGAGCTTTTTTGTCTGCGTCTTCCTGGCGCTCAGCGTTGCGCGCTTCGGCTTCATCTAACCCGGAAAACACCAGATTATTGAGATCGATTTCCATAAGTTACCTGTCGTGGTTTAGTGAATAACTCGCTTTATGATATGCAACCTTTCGGGTTTTCGCATCCCCATACACAGGCGGACGCTCAAAACGCTAAAAAAGACGTTTTCATGCGCTACGGGCTTGCGTGTAAAAATGAAATTTGGAATTTATCAGCTTGAAGAAAAGCGAGTTAAAGAAGGGAACTGCTTTAGCAAATATGGTGCGTCCGAGTGGACTCGAACCACCGACCCCCACCATGTCAAGGTGGTGCTCTAACCAACTGAGCTACGGACGCACTGATATATTTGAAAATGGTGCGTTCAATTGGACTCGAACCAACGACCCCCACCATGTCAAGGTGGTGCTCTAACCAACTGAGCTATGAACGCATTGTTGTCTTGGCGACAGCGGGGACGAATATTAGCGATACACCTCGGGGCTTGCAAGGGGAAACTCGCAATTTTATTCCAGATTTCACACGATTGCCGAGCATCTGCGCAGAATGGAGAGAAAGTAGCCGCGGATGCGGCTACTGTTGTTTAATTAACGAGCGGCGCGCTGCAGGATTGTGACGGAAGGCTGACGCTGCAGCCAACGCATACGCAACATCATCATGATCGCAGCGGAAGTCAGGCCGATAATAAAGCCGATCCAGAACCCGGCCGGGCCCATCGGTTCAACGACCCAGTCGGTTAGCCCCAGAATATAGCCGGCTGGCAGCCCCAGCACCCAGTACGCGATGAACGTAATAAAGAAGATCGAGCGGGTATCTTTGTAGCCACGCAGAACGCCGCTGCCAATTACCTGGATTGAGTCGGATATCTGGTAAATGGCCGCCAGCAGCATCAGATGCGCCGCCAGCGCGACAACTGCCGGATTGTCGTTGTACAGCAGAGCAATGTGCTCCCGGAAAATAACGGTAAACAACGCGGTGCACATCGCCAGGCAAATGGCCACGCCAACCCCAGTGCGGGCGGCGATTTGTGCATCCAGGGTTGAGCCCTGCCCAAGACGGAAACCGACGCGAATAGTCACCGCGGCCCCTAAAGAGAGCGGCAGCACAAACATCAGCGAGCTGAAGTTGAGGGCAATCTGGTGCCCGGCAACGTCGGTGATGCCCAGCGGGGAAACCAGCAGGGCGACAACGGCAAACAGCGTGACTTCGAAGAATAACGCCAGGGCAATCGGCAGCCCGAGCTGGCTCAGGCGCTTGACCACCGCCCAGTCCGGCTTGCTGAAACCTTCCGGGTTTTTGATGTCGCGCATCGAACGCGCTTTCTTGATGTAAGACAGCATGCTGAAGAACATCACCCAGTACACCGCCGCCGTTGCCACGCCGCAGCCCACGCCGCCCAGTTCGGGCATGCCGAAATGGCCATAAATGAAGACGTAGTTAACCGGAATATTGACCAGCAGGCCGATAAAGCCCATCACCATACCTGGCTTGGTTTTGGCCAGGCCTTCGCACTGGTTACGTCCTACCTGGAAGAACAGGTATCCCGGCGCCCCCCACAGCAGCGCGCGGAGATAGCGGACGGCTTTATCCGCCAGTTCAGGATCGATGTTGTGCATAGCGTGAATGATATGGCCCGCGTTCCACAACACCACCATCACCAGCACGGAAACCATGCCAGCCAGCCAGAACCCCTGGCGAACCTGGTGCGCAATGCGGTCACGGCGTGCCGAACCGTTGAGTTGCGCAACGGTTGGCGTTAAGGCCAATAGCAGCCCGTGGCCGAACAGAATAGCGGGCAGCCAGATGGAGGTGCCGATCGCCACGGCGGCCATGTCGGTGGCGCTGTAGCCGCCAGCCATCACGGTATCGACGAATCCCATTGCAGTTTGAGCGACCTGCGCGATGATGACAGGTATCGCCAGGGCAAGGAGCTGGCGAGCTTCGGTGAGGTACTTCTGCATGATTACACCTGATTATTTTTATATGTATGAGAGACTAAAAAAGCCGCCAAAACAGGCAGCAAGAAGATGAACTGGGGAAATAACCAGTCTATTGTAGCGGGAGTTTATTTATACGCCAGTCAAAAATAGAGTCAGCGCACGCCCCGCACTGGCAAGCTGATTTTCCAACTGCTAAAGTGCGAAAATGTCTGTTAATGGCGGTAGCGTTACCGTCTGCGAATTGCCAGGAGTTTTTAGATGTTTACAGGTATTGTGCAGGGCACGGCGACCCTGGTTTCCATCGATGAGAAACCGAATTTCCGCACCCACGTAATTGATATGCCGACTGAAATGCTGCCAGACCTCGAAACCGGGGCTTCGGTGGCGCATAACGGCTGCTGCCTGACCGTAACCGAAATCAACGGCAATCACGTTAGCTTTGATTTGATGAAAGAGACGTTGCGCATCACCAACCTCGGTGAGCTAAGCGTGGGTGACAGCGTGAACGTTGAGCGTGCTGCCAAATTTAACGACGAAATCGGCGGACATTTAATGTCGGGTCATATTATGACCACGGCCGAAATTTCAAAGATTCTGACCTCAGAAAATAACCGCCAAATCTGGTTTAAGATTCAGGATAAGACCCTGATGAAATATATCCTCTATAAAGGTTATGTGGGCATCGACGGGATTAGCCTGACGGTGGGTGAGGTGACCGCCACGCGTTTTTGCGTGCATCTGATCCCTGAAACACTTGAACGCACTACGCTTGGTGCTAAAAAACTGGGGCAGCGCGTGAACATTGAAATTGACCCGCAGACCCAGGCAATTGTCGACACCGTTGAACGCGTGCTGGCTAGCCGTGAAGCGGCAATGGCAGCGGCGATTCCCGCTAGCGAATAAACATTCTTCAGCCATAAAAAACGGGGCCAATTGGCCCCGTTTCTCGTTCTTAACCAGGATTAATCTTCTTCGTTAAACCCGTTTTCGACTGCAGTTTTCATAAACCACTCGCCGCTTTTCTTAATCGTGCGCTGCTGTGTATTAAGATCCAGCGACACAAAGCCATAGCGGTTTTTGTAGGCGTTGCACCACGACCAGTTATCGATAAAGGTCCACATGTGGTAACCAAGGCAGTTGCTGCCCTCGCTGATCCCTTTATGCAGCCACTTCAGGTGGTCACGAACGAAATCAATCCGGTAATCATCGTTGATTTGGCCGTTGTCGATAAAGCGCTGTTCGTTTTCGACGCCCATGCCGTTTTCTGAAATATAGCAGGCCGGATTGCCGTAATTTTCACGCAGGTTGGTGAGAATGTCGTAGATCCCACGCTCGTAGATTTCCCAGCCACGATAAGGGTTCATTTTGCGACCCGGCATTTCGTAGGACTCAAAGAACCACTCCGGCATAAACGGACTTTCCGGGTTAACCAGCGTGTCGCGACACTTAATGCGGCGCGGCTGGTAGTAGTTAATCCCCAGTAAGTCTACGACGCCCGCGGCGAGCAGGGCTTTGTCTTCAGGCTGACAGGCCGGAAGTTTATCGTGCTCTTTCAGGAACGCGACCAGCTCAACAGGATATTCACCGCGCAGTGCCGGGTCGAGGAAACTGCGGTTAAACATCAGGTCGGCCAGGTTGGCGGCCTTTACGTCAGCCGGGTTTTGCGAACGAGGGTAAGATGGCGTCAGGTTGAGAATGATGCCAATCTGACCGTCATCGCTGCGGGCATGGTAAGCCTTGACCGCTTTAGCGTGGGCAAGCATGGTGTGGTAAGCGACGGTCACCGCGCGGTTGAAATCCACCACGTTAGGGTAGTGGTAGTCATAGAGGTAGCCGCATTCAACCGGAACAACCGGCTCATTGAAGGTAAACCAGTGCTTCACGCGATCGCCGAAAAGCTCGAAACAGGTATTGGCGTAGGCGGCGTAGGCGTCAACCACTTCACGGCTTTCCCAGCCGCCTTTTTCCTGCATCACCATTGGCATATCAAAGTGGTACAGGTTGATAAATGGCTTAATGCCCTGAGCCAACAGTTCGTCAATCACCTGGTTATAGAACTCAACCGCCAGCGGGTTGACTTCCCCCGTGCCCTCGGGAATCAGACGAGCCCAGGAAATGGAGGTGCGGAAAGTATTGTGATTGAGCTTTTTCAGCAGGGCGATGTCCTGCTTCCAGCGCTGATAAAAAGTTGAGGTGTTTTGCGGCCCGACGCCGTGGTGGAAACGGTTAGGCTGCTCGGCGAACCATCGGTCCCAGATGGTTTCAGATTTGCCAAAGTTCAGCGCTTCACCCTCGGTTTGTGGGCCGGAGGCTGCGCTGCCCCACCAGAAATGCTCAGGAAATGCGTATTTCATCGTTGTCCTCACGGTCTGACCTGCCATCTCCGACAGGCAATCATTGATACGGCTAATGCCCAGATTGTCTGTGATTGATGAAACCGGTTTCCATCATAGGAAATGATATCTGTTAAGCAGATCAAGCCGCTAAGCGCAGACAGGGCTAAACCTGTGAGGTGAATCACATTGGTGCGCAAAGAGAGACAATTGAAAAGAAGAAAACCCGGCATTCACCGGGTCTGTTTTAACGGGGTACGCGCAGACCGTGCTCAATGCCTCGGCTGAAAACAACCTGCCAGAGCTGAATGTCGCGCGCCCGGAAAGCGCCGGCGCAGGCATTCAGGTAGTAGCTAAACATCCTTTTAAAGCGCTCAGAATAGTTGCCTTCGATTTCTGACCAGGTTGCCAGAAAACGCTCGTGCCAGGCCATCAGCGTTTTGTCATAGTCGGCGCCGAAGTTGTGCCAGTCTTCCATCACAAAATGCGGTTCGCTGGCGTCGGCAATCTGCCGTACCGACGGCAGGCAGCCATTAGGGAAAATGTACTTATTGATCCACGGATCGACATTATTGTCGGTCTTTTTAGAACCTATTGTGTGTAGCAGGAAAATGCCGTCTGGCTTGAGGTTGCGGTCGGCAACGTCAAAGTAGGTGGCATAATTTTTAGGCCCGACGTGCTCAAACATGCCGACGGAAACAATGCGGTCAAATTGTTCGTTCAGGTCGCGGTAGTCCTGTAAAAGGATGGTGACATCCAGACCTTTGCAACGCGCCTGCGCCATTTTTTGCTGTTCCGCGGAGATCGTCACACCAAAGACGGATACGCCGTAGTTGCGTGCTGCAAACTCGGCCAGACCGCCCCAGCCGCAGCCGATATCCAGCAGCTTCATACCGGGTTTCAGCTGCAGTTTTTCGCAGATCATTTTGAGCTTGGCATCCTGAGCGTCGCTGAGATTTGTCGCGTCTTTCCAGTAACCGCAGGAGTATTGCATGTGCTTGTCCAGCATCCGGCTGAACAGATCGTTGCCAAGATCGTAATGCTCTTTCCCGACTATCCATGCGCGTTTTTTAGACTGCAGGTTAACCAGTCTTGCCGCCGCAATGCGCAGGGTATCTTTGAAATGGTGGGGGAGTTGGTTTTCCAGCCCGGCACGCAGGACTTTAGTGAAAAAGATATCCAGCCGTTCGCATTCCCACCAGCCGTCCATATAGCTTTCGCCAAGGCCGAGAGAACCTTCCTGCAGAACGCGTTTAAAAAAGTTCGGGTTTTTGACCTGAATATCAAAGGGGTTTGGGCCGTTGAGGGTGATACCTGCCCGGCTCAGCATTTCATTTGCGATACGATACCATTCGTTATCTCGTACGCTCACTTCTTCTATACACGATGAACTCATAGCTTCTCCATCACCTTGTTGTGATCAGAACCTTAAAACAGCGTAGACGCTATTCCCGGCTTGTGAGAACTCTCACGGAAAATTCCGCGTGCCTGATATCCGACGTAGAACAGAGAAAGGGGGGATTCTCCCTTACTGAAAGGCCATCCATGGAAAAACGGAAGCGCTCCGGCTTCCGCAAAATAAAATTGATAAGGCTTATCGTAGAACCGCAATTACTATAAGCCCGTTTAATTGAGGGTTCAATGGAATATTGTTAGCAAGCTAATCACACAACATTCACATTATCATGAAGGTTACTGTGCGCGGGACAGCTCGCTGTGGCCCTTGTTTGGTGCTTCGCGTTGGGCCGCGTGTTGCAGGGCATAGCCCAGACCAGCAAGCAGGACTGTCGCCAGCATCACGCTGGTGGTGGTCAGCAGCGGCGTAGTGACCAGCCAGGAAACCATTAAGCTTGCCAGGAAGCAAAGCCCAAGCTGCAGGGTGTTTTGCAGTGCTGCGGCTTTCCCGGTTGCCTGCGGGAAAGGCAGCAGGGCCGAGGACACCACGATAGGGTAGATGGCGCCGTTCGCCGCGGCCATCACGCAGAACGGAATAAGCAGCAGCGTCAGATCAGCATGGCCGCTCACCGCCACGCCCCAGGTGGCGACCACGCTCAGGGTATACAGAGCCAGCAGCCACGGAAGTAGCTGTTTGCCACTCCACTTTTGCAGCGCACTGCGGCAGCCATAGCCACCAACCAGGAAAGCGAC
This sequence comes from Cedecea sp. B1(4), assembly GCF_059414925.1. NCBI lineage: Bacteria > Pseudomonadati > Pseudomonadota > Gammaproteobacteria > Enterobacterales > Enterobacteriaceae > Cedecea > Cedecea sp. B1(4). Next base: position 488,932 of record NZ_JCAHMZ010000001.1, read on the forward strand.
AGTCTGCGGCATGTAGCTCAGGCCAATTGCCGCGGGGCTGTAGCCCATCTCATTCAGAATAAACGGCGAGCCGGTGAGCCAGGCGAAAAAGCTGGCGGAACAGGCGGCGTAAATCAGCACGTTGCCACCGTAAACGCGGGAACGTAATAAAGAGAAGAAGCTGACTTTATTGTCTTGGGTTTGCTCGTGGTGCTGAGTCCGGGGCTTGAGGCGCAGCGTGGGGATCATCAGCAGCAAAGCGACGGCGAACAGCACGGCGAAAATAGCCTGCCATTCAAAATGGTTCAGCAGCCAGCTGCCGAGCAGCGGGGCCAGCGCCGGAGAAAGCCCGACCAGCGGCATGATGGTGGCAAAAATGCGGCCAGCGCGGTTGGCGGGATAATAATCAGTCACCAGGGCCTGCCAGCTAACGGCGGCTGAGCAGACGCCCACGGCCTGAATAAAGCGCAGCACCAGCAGCGTGGTGGCATCCTGCACCCAAAGCATCCCGATACAGCCGACGGCAAACATGACCAGGCCAATCAACAGCACAGGTTTACGCCCGAAGCGGTCGGAAAGCGGGCCCCAGATTAGCTGGGCGAAAGCAAAGCCAGCGAGGAACAGGCTCAGGCTGGCACTCACGGCGGAGGCGGTGGTACCCAGATCTTGTTGAATGGCGGCAAAGGCGGGCAGGTACATGTCGGTGGCCAGGAAACCCAGCACGCTCAGCCCCGCAAGCCAGATAAGAAATCCCTTTGATGGTTGCATATTTCACTCTTGATTTTGATAGCAGGTTAACGGGGCAGGAGTCTACGGAGTGCAAAACCGCTTGTGAAACGCTAATATTTGCAAATTGCATTCAAATTTTTTGCAGGCAGAAATATGTGGTCTGAATATTCGCTGGAAGTGGTTGATGCCGTGGCGCGAAACGGCAGCTTTAGCGGTGCGGCCCAGGAGCTGCATCGCGTGCCCTCTGCCATCAGCTACACGGTGCGTCAGCTTGAAGAATGGCTGGCCGTACCGCTGTTTGAACGGCGTCATCGGGACGTTGAGCTGACCGCCGCCGGGGCGTTTTTTCTCAAAGAAGGTCGGTCTGTTATCAAAAAAATGATGGCAACGCGCCAGCAGTGCCAGCAGATAGCCAACGGCTGGCGTGGGCACCTGTCCATTGCGGTAGACAATATCGTTAAACCTGAGCGTACTCGTCAGCTGGTGCTGGATTTTTATCGTCATTTCCCGGATATCGAGTTAAGGGTTTCCCAGGAAGTGTTCAACGGCGTGTGGGATGCGCTTGCCGACGGGCGAGTTGAGGCGGCGATTGGCGCCACGCAGGCTATCCCGGTCGGGGGGCGTTACGCATTTCGGGACATGGGGGCGCTAAGCTGGCGCTGTGTGGTTTCCGCTGACCATCCGCTTGCGCAACGGGAAGGTATCATTCTGGATGATGACATTCGTCCCTGGCCATCCCTTGTGCTAGAAGACACATCCCGTTCGTTACCCAAGCGCATTACCTGGCTGCTGGACAACCAGCGCCGCGTGGTGGTGCCGGACTGGGCGTCGGGGGCGGATTGCCTGACGGCGGGATTATGCATTGGTATGGTGCCGACACACATTGCCCAGTCGTGGCTCGTCAGGGGCGACTGGAAAGAGTTGATGCTGGAGAATCCATTCCCGGACGCGGCCTGCTGCTTAACCTGGCGGCAGGATGATGCTTCGCCCGCTTTGAGCTGGCTGCTGGACTATTTGGGTGACAGTGAGACGATGAATCAGGAGTGGCTGCAGGAGCCGGGTAACATATTCCCGGCCCCCGAAGAGGCTTAGCGGCGGTAATCGCGGAACGGGCCGTCGGCCACCGAGCGGCGTTCAATCAGACGAGGATGGACTTCAATCGTCTGCGACTCTTCGCGCTTATTAATGATGCGGTCGAGCAGCATGTTAAACGCCGTTTCGCCCAGGCGCTCTTTCGGCTGGTGGATTGTGGTCAGCGCCGGAGAGAAATAGCGGGCGTTGCGCACGTTGTCATAGCCAATGATAGAAATGTCCTGCGGCACGCGCAGCCCCATTTCGTCTGCGGCGCAAATTGCACCCATCGCCATAATATCGCCGCCGCAGAAAACGGCGGTAGGGCGATGCGGCTGGTTAAGCAGTTGCTGCATGGCGCGATAACCAGACTCTGGTTCGAAATCACCCTGAACCACCCAGTTATCCGGCACTTTGATATTGGCTTCTTCAAGCGCCTTCAGGAACCCTGCATGGCGGCCGCCGCCGGTATTTCGCTCCAGCTGACCCGGAATAGCACCGATATCGCGATGGCCACGTTCAATCAGGTAGCGGCCCGCAAGGTAGCCGCCGTGGAATGCGTTATCGACCACGGAATCGGTAAAGTCCGCACGAGCTTCGCCCCAGTCCATCACCACCATCGGAATATGGCGGTACTCTTCCAGGGTTGAAAGCAGCGTCTCAGGGTATTCGGAACACATGACCAGCAGCCCGTCCACGCGTTTTTGCGCCATCATGGACAGGTAAGCGCGCTGCTTTTCAAAGTTGTTGTGCGCGTTGCCCAGAATCAGGGTGTAGCCCTTGGCGAAACAGCTGTTCTCAACGGATTCAATAATTTCCGCAAAATAAGGGGCTTCGCTTGAGGTGGCAAGCAGGCCGATAGATTTGGTGTGGTTGACCTTCAGGCTGCGAGCCACGGCGCTTGGCGAATAGTGCAGCTCTTTGATGGCTGCCCAGACGGCGTTGCGTGTCTCTTCCGCCACAAAACGGGTCTTGTTAATGACATGTGACACAGTGGTAGTGGAAACGTTTGCGCGCTTCGCTACGTCCTTAATCGTTGCCATTAGATGTCACTCCAGACCATATCGTAAACTCCTGATAACTCATGTGTTAAACGTTTGCCTTCGCTAACTCCTGGGGCAACACGTTGGTTGCAGGCCTGTCGGGGATGCGACATACAGCGGGAGGAGGGCGTTGCCGGGCGATACGCGGTAAATTAGCGAAGGATTTTGGCTTATCCCGGGGCAAAGTGGAAGAGGGAAAACCGATATCTGTGCAAATCCAGCAGGATTTTTATCGCTAATTGTGGGAAAATCACCCCACATACACTTTGTAGGGAAATAAAAGGAGCTTACGATGAGTACCGATCTGAAGTTTTCCGTGGTGACTACGGTTATCGTACTGAGTCTGATTGTTGCCGGGGCGCTAACCGCCGTCCTGCACTGATTTACAAAGGGCCGCTTTCGCGGCCCTTCTCGTATATAGAAGAAAAGCGTTGCTTCCCTCCTTCGTGACTAACCGTTAAAAATCAGCCTGCCAGGTTTTGCGCAACAAATTCCCAGTTGACCAGCGCCCAGAAGTGGTCGAGATAAACCGGGCGCGCATTGCGGTAATCAATGTAGTAGGCATGCTCCCATACGTCCACGGTCAGCAGCGGTTTTGCTCCGGTTGTTAACGGGGTGCCTGCGTTAGAGGTCGAGACGATTGCCAGGCTGCCGTCGCTCTTTTTCACCAGCCATGTCCAGCCGGAGCCAAAGTTTTTGATGGCCGCTTCGGTGAACTGCTTTTTAAAGGCTTCCACGCTGCCAAAAGCGTGGTTGATGGCTGCCAGCACGTCACCGGTCGGCTCCCCGCCGGCATTCGGCGCCAGGCAGTGCCAGTAGAACGTATGGTTCCAGACCTGGGCTGCGTTATTGAAGATCCCGCCGTCAGATTCTGTCACGATCTCTTCCAGCGTTTTACCTTCAAACGGGCTGCCTTTGATCAGATTATTCAGGTTAGTGACGTAGGTCTGGTGGTGTTTGCCGTAATGGTACTCGAGGGTTTCGGCTGAGATATGCGGTGCCAGCGCATCTTTGGCATAGGGCAGGGCGGGTAGTTCGAACGACATGGCTTCACTCCTTGTTATTTTGCTTCACAATATAACTACATTTTGTGTGGTCATAAGGTTAGCAAATTACGAGAGTGCAAAAAAGCGCAATGAAACAACAAAATAAAACAGCCCGTTGCCGGGCTGTTTTATTTTAATCAGTCTGATTAGCCCGAAAGGGCGCGATAAGATTAACGAATAGTTTTTGGCGTCATGACCCGGCGGGCGCCGACGTAATGGCGCTGCCAGTAATCTTCGCTTAGGGAGGTGATCTGAATATCGCGGCCGCTGCGCGGGGACTGAATAAACTTCCCGTTGCCAACGTAGACGCCAACGTGATCGGCGGTGCCACGGCCCTGGGTACGGAAGAACACCAGGTCACCGCTTTCCAGTTCGCCGCGGTCAACGGAGGAGGCATCGCGCAGGTGATACATTTCATTGGCGGTGCGTGGAATACGGATATTCACCAGATCTTTATAAGCGTAATAAATCAGCCCGCTGCAGTCGAAACCGGTGCGCGGAGAAGTGCCACCCCAGCGATACGGTTTGCCAATTTGCCCCATCAGCTTGTTCATGGCCGTTTTTTGAGCTTTCTGCACGCGCACTTTATGTGCCTGCGCGATGGTCAGATTTTTTTCCGACTTCACCTTAACGCACTGCTTTTTATGCCCTTTACGATGAGTGCATTTTTCAGTGTAGGCAACGGTGGCTGAAGCTGGCTGTAGGGCTAATTTCTGCGAGGTTTTTTTGCTGCTGGTTTTAGCGAGGGTGCTGCTTTTGCCGGTGGTGGTGTGTTTAGCCACTTTGGCTTTTGCCGGCGAGGTGTCTTTTTTACCGGACTTCTTTTTTGTGGAGGCTGTGCTGACCTTCGGTTTTGCTTTCTCTTTGCCCTTGTTGCTTTTACTGGTTGTTGTCTTGGCCGGATGGCCTTTTTGTGCAACAGGATGGCGGACGTGCTCAGACGCCTGCGCCAAAGGTGTATAGGGCAAAGCAAATAGCAGAGCACATAGCGTGATAGAGATTTTATTTATCCGCGCCACTCGTCAATCCCCTGATAAATGAAGACATGATGCTAACGATCATGCCTGCGTATGATTTTTGCGAAACCCGACGATTCTAATGCATAAAAGCCGATAATGTTAATAGGCAAATACTATTTAACGGCCAAAAGTGGAAGCTATAGCTAAAAAATTAGCCATTCCAGGGTGTTATCCGCTGTTTAATTGATCTTGAATGAAGCAAATTGCTCATTTTCGCGCGCCGTAAAAGTGTTATTCTTAAGGTATGTTTGCGCGCCAGGCGGGGGAAAGAGAAACCCTGATAAAAATGGTGTTTTCTGCCCGGGGCGCAACTGGCTACAATGGCAGACTATTGCCGTATCAAGGTTTGAGGAAGCAAGACAATGAGCACTATTGAAAAAATTCAACGCCAGATCGCTGAGAACCCGATTCTTCTCTATATGAAAGGTTCCCCGAAGCTGCCGAGCTGCGGCTTCTCCGCTCAGGCCGTTCAGGCGCTGTCCGCCTGCGGCGAGCGTTTCGCCTATGTGGATATTCTGCAAAACCCGGACATCCGTGCCGAGTTGCCAAAATACGCTAACTGGCCAACGTTCCCGCAGCTGTGGGTGGACGGTGAGCTGGTCGGCGGCTGCGACATCATCATCGAGATGTACCAGCGCGGCGAACTGCAATCGCTTATCAAAGAGACCGCAGAGAAGCATAAATCTGAAGAGCCTGGCGCAGAGTAATTTCGCCGGCCAGTAAAAAAGCGACCCTTAGGTCGCTTTTTTTATGCCTCAGATTCCGGCTCGTCGGCCATTGGCAGCGGCCAGCCGCCGAGGCGTTTCCAACGGTTGACGATTTCGCAGAACAGCAGGGCGGTTTGCTCGGTGTCGTACAGGGCGGAGTGGGCCTGCGAGCTGTCAAACTTCTGACCTGCGGCGATGCAGGCTTTTGCCAGCACGGTTTGCCCCAGCACCAGGCCGCTCAGGGCCGCAGTATCAAACGTCACAAACGGATGGAACGGGTTGCGTTTCAAAGAGGCTCGCTCTGCGGCCGCCATCATAAAGCTGTGATCGAACGTGGCGTTGTGCGCCACCATAATCGCCCGGCTGCAGCCGCTGTCTTTAATCCCTTTGCGCACGGCTTTGAAAATCGCGTGCAGGGCATCGTATTCGCTGACGGCACCACGCAGGGGGTTATGCGGGTCAATGCCGTTAAACGCCAGGGCTTCAGGCTGCAGGTTCGCGCCCTCAAACGGATCGACATGGAAGTGCAGCGTTTCGTCGGGGGATAACCAGCCGTCTTCATCCATCTTCAGGGTAACGGCAGCGATCTCCAGTAACGCATCGGTTTTAGCGTTAAAACCTGCGGTTTCAACGTCGATCACTACCGGATAAAAACCACGAAAACGGTCGCACAGGCCATGCAATTGCGTGTTGTCTGACATCAGCTTCTCTTAATACGGGGAAAATGCAGCGCGCATTATGGCAAATTTCGGGGAGTGTTGCAGTAAAGGCCGCACAACGTGCGCCTTCAGGGTGTGGTAACTCTCCAATAATAGGAGAGGCGACCCGAAGTCATTATGAAATAAACCAGAAAAATCAATTCATTGATTTTCATCTGTTAACCACAAAGAGGGAAAAACCACGCTTTTTCCCTCTTTGTTAGCAACCTTCAGGGCGCACAACACGCCCCTTGTTTGACGCTAATCGCCTGAAAATCAGTTACCCAGGCCTTTGCCCGCGTGCTTCTCTTCGATCAGCTCGATTTTGTAACCGTCCGGATCTTCGACAAAAGCGATAACGGTGGTGCCGCCTTTTACCGGGCCGGCTTCACGGGTCACGTTGCCGCCGTTATTGCGAATGCGTTCGCAGGCGTCTGCGGCGTTATCCACGCTAAGCGCGATGTGGCCGTAAGCGGTGCCCAGCTCATAGCTGTCCACGCCCCAGTTATAGGTCAGTTCGATAACCGCCGTGTCGCTTTCATCGCCATAGCCGACAAACGCAAGAGAGTATTTGTATTCGGTGTTTTCGCTGGTACGCAGCAATTTCATGCCCAGCACTTTGGTATAGAACTCGATGGAGCGTTGCAGGTCGCCAACGCGCAGCATGGTATGAAGTAGACGCATAAAATCCTCGTCGAATGAGACAGTTATTTCTGGAATCGTTGAGTATAGCGGCGTTTGTGCGCCGCTATCAATGAAAGGTACTGCGGAGTTACAGCGTTGGGTAGTCGGTGTAGCCTTCCGCGCCGCCGCCGTAGAAGGACTCTGGGCGCTGTGGGTTCAGCTCGGCATTTTTGTGCAGACGAGCCACCAGGTCCGGGTTGGCAATGAACGAACGGCCAAACGCGACGGCGTCGATCAGGCCTTTGCCGATCAGGTCTTCTGCTTTCTCCGGGGTATAGGCGCCAGCGCCAACGATCACGCCGCTAAAACGCTCACGGACTTTGGCACGGAATGCTTCGGTGTACGGTTCGCCACCGGCCCAGTCCGGCTCGGACATGTGCAGATAAGCAATACCGCGTTTGCCCAGCTCTTCAATCAGGTACAGCGCGTCAGCTTCTTCGTTCGGGCCGTTGTCCACGTTCTGGAACGAGCCAATCGGCGACACGCGGATCCCGATGCGATCGGCACCCCATTCTTTGATCCCGGCATCAACCACTTCCAGCACCAGGCGAGCACGGTTCTCGCGGCTGCCGCCGTATTCGTCGGTACGGTGGTTCGAAGAAGGAGACAGGAATTGGTGCAGCAGATAGCCGTGGGCGGAGTGCAGCTCAACCAGGTCAAAACCGGCGTCGCGTGCATTGCCAATTGCTTTGCGGAAGTCATCCACGATGCCCGGAATTTCGTTCAGTTCCAGCGCGCGAGGCATGGAAGTATCTTCACGAACGGCGTTGCCGTTTTCGTCACGCAGCGAGGTACGGGTCCCGGCACTCAGCGCGGAAGGCGCGACCGGAGCCTGCTGGCCTGGCTGGAGGGTAAAGTGGGAAATACGGCCGGTGTGCCACAGCTGTACCGCCATGTGGCCTTTTTCAGCGTGAACGCCAGCGGTGATTTTTTTCCACGCGGCGATTTGCTCTTCGCTGTGCAGACCCGGTGCGCCCGCATAGCCTTTAGCCTGAGCGGACATCTGGGTTGCTTCGCTGATGATAAGCCCGGCGCTGGCGCGCTGGCGGTAATATTCGCCCATCAGCGGGGTTGGGATATCGCCTGGCTCGATGCTGCGCAGGCGCGTCAGCGGAGCCATAAAGATACGGTTTGGTACGGTAATAGCGCCAACTTTGAGCGGCGTAAACAGTTTATCTGCTGACATGGAGGTTCCTCAAGTAGACCGGTCGTCTAGTAATTCAGTAAATAAAAAACCTGTCAGGCGACAGGTTCTGCCAATAAGATTCTTACATGTGCTAACGCGCTTTCCAGCGGCAGCGCACTGCGGGAAATTTTTGCCTGCAGGCTGGCGCCTAACCACAGCGAGTACAGCACCATGGCCTGCTCGAGCGCTTCGCCCTCAAAGCGCAGGCTTTTTTCGCTGCGGCCTTTCTCCAGCGCATCCGCGAGCAGGGAGATGACCTGCGAGCCGCCGTTATTCAGTGCGCCACGCATATCTTCCGAAAGGTCACAGACTTCTGCTGAGAGTTTCACTATCAGGCAGTTGCTCAGGTTTCCACTCTGGCAGAAGTAGCTCAGCATATCCTGGTACCACTTCAGCAGGCGCTGGCGATAATTGCCTTCGCCGTGCGAAAAGTGTTCCGCCACGCGCAGATTAGAAGCCTGGTAATAGCGCTCCAGCATTGCCACGCCAAACGCTTCTTTCGAGCGGAAGTAGTGGTAGAAAGAGCCTTTGGGCACTTCCGCAGTGCGCAACAATTCGCTTAACCCCATGCCGGTAAAGCCCCGGGCAAGGCACAGCCGCTCGCCAATGGCGAGGAGATGTTCGCGAGTGTCGTGTTCAGGATGTCGATTCATGTAGACAAATGTAGTAGACCAGTCAGTCTAATGCAATAGGCGGCGGACACTTTTTTGTGACCGCCATCCCATTAGCTCCTGCGGCAGTCGGCAAGAATATCCGTATCTTTTTGATAAACCGAGGTATGAATATTCATCATACCAAGCAGGGTAGAGAACAAATTGTCCTGGGACTCGGGGTCGCTGGCGGCCTTATTGGCCAGGCACTCGCTGTCCAGCGCAAAGCTTCGCTGATAATCCTGTGACAGCCAGAACAGCAGCGGGATATGTGTCTGCTGCGAAGGCGCGAGCATATACGGCGTACCGTGCAGGTAAATACCGCTTTCCCCGAGAGATTCCCCGTGATCGGCCAGGTAAACCAGCGCCGTATTCAGTTTATCCTGATGCTGTTTCAGCTTGTCGATAGTGCGGCTCAGCACGTCGTCGGTGTGCAGGATAGTATTGTCGTAGGTGTTAATCAGCGCCTGGCGATCACAGTCCTGAATTTGATTACTGTCGCAGGTGGGAGTGAAGCGACGGAAGCTGGCCGGATAGCGCTGGTAATAAGCCGGCCCGTGGCTGCCCATCAGATGCAGCACCAGGACGGTATCCCGCTGCAGGCCGTCGAGAACATTGTCCAGGCGGTGGAGCAGCACATCGTCAAAGCAGGCGCCGTCTTTGCAGTAAACGTCCAGCTTCCACTGGGTCATATCCGTGTGTGGGACACGGTCGCAGGCGCCTTTGCAGCCGCCGTCGTTATCCCGCCACAGCACGTTCACGCCGCCGTGAGCCAGCACGTCCAGCAGGCCTTCCTGGTGCCGGGCGAGATCCGCATCGTAGGTTTTACGCGGCATAACTGAGAACATACAGGGCACAGAAACCGCGGTTTCCGTCCCGCAGGACGAGGCGTCCTGGAAGTAAATCACGCCCTGTTTTTTGAGCTGGGGATTGGTTTCACGCCCATAGCCGCCCAGCGAATAGTTCTCGGCTCTTGAGGCTTCACCGACGACCAACACCACCAGCGTTTTCTTCGGCTGCTGTTTAATCAGCGGGCCTCTTTGCGCGTCTTCGCCAATTTTAATCAGCGTCTGATCCCCGGCAAACCAGCGTTCTTTGCTGTAGCGGCTAATGGCGCTGATGTAGTTTGCCGGCGTGACCATTTTCACCACGCTTTTATTGTTCCGGAACAGCGAAGCGTAGTCTTTGTAAAACACGGCGGCGATGAGGATTATCACCAGCAGTCCGGCGAGAATGCCGACCAGACGAGTCAGCACGGTATGCCACCAGCGCGCCGGCTGAACCTTCACCAGGGAAAGCAACAGGGCGGGGATAATACCCAGCAAGGCCAGCCAGCTGACTAGCTGCGGCGTAACCAGCGCGGTGGCTTCCTGAGAATCGGTTTCAAACACGTTGACCATCATGTTTTTATCAATGACGGCGCCGTAGGTGAACATAAAGTAGTTGCTGGCAGCGCAGCCGATGACCAGCAGCACCAGCACGGGTTTGCGCATCCAGGGCAGGTTCACCACGCTGAAAATCATTAGCCAGCCGCAGAACAGCACCACCGGCACCGAAGCGGCAAACAGCCAGCTATGGAGCGAGTCCGGGGCAATTAGCTGCCAGCTGCGGTGGATAAAAAGAGAATTGATCAGCGTAAAGAAAAATGCGCAGCAGAGGTTAAACTGCGCATCGTTACACTGTAACTTTTTTAAAAGGTTCATATAAGCCGTGAAAACAAAACTGAATATGCGCTATCCTGGAGAGAGAAGATTAGTTGAACCTTAATTTTCAGCCGCTTTCAGTCGAGAGGCGATTTTTTAGCCGCCCCGCTTGCATCCGGGGCAGACTCAGGCTTCAATTGATGCAAAGTCGTTAATGAGGCGGGTTAGTGTCTGAGCAGCTAGAGTTCTTCCCCATTCAAAGCCCCTGCCGCGGGATCTGCCAGTCGGATGAACGCGGCTTTTGCCGTGGCTGTATGCGCAGCCGGGACGAGCGTTTCCAGTGGCAGCAAATGAGCGACGCCCAAAAGCAGGACGTGCTGCGGCTCTGCCGCCAGCGCTTATTGCGCAAGTTACGAGCAAACAAGCCAAATTCTCCTGAAGAACCTGAGCAGCCCTCACTGTTTTAATCATTCACCGCCGTTATACTCGGGGAAGTTTTTTTCCTTTTTTGAGGTCATTTTTTTATGGTACAGCGTATTACGATTGCCCCGCAGGGCCCGGAGTTTTCACGCCTGGTGATGGGCTACTGGCGTTTGATGGAATGGAACATGTCCCCGCGCGAGCTGGCGAGCTTTATTGAAGAGCACGTTGAGATGGGGATCACCACGGCGGATCACGCCGATATTTACGGCGGTTACGCTTGTGAAGCGGCCTTTGGCGAAGCGATGAGTCTGGTACCACATCTGCGCAGCAAAATGGAGATTGTCACCAAGTGCGGTATCGCCACCACCGCGAAGCCAGAAAATGCCCTTGGCCACTATATTACCGATCGCGATTACATCATCAGCAGTGCAGAAAGCTCGCTGAAAAAACTGGCCACCGACTATCTGGATTTGCTGCTGATCCACCGCCCGGACCCGCTGATGGACGCCGACGAAGTGGCGGAAGCCTTCACCGCGCTGCATCATAGCGGTAAGGTGCGCCATTTCGGCGTGTCTAACTTTACCCCGGCGCAGTTTTCCCTGCTGCAGTCTCGCCTGCCGTTCACCCTGGCAACAAACCAGGTTGAGCTTTCGCCTGTGCACCAGCCGCTGCTGCTGGACGGCACGCTGGACCAGCTCCAGCAGCTGCGCATTCGTCCGATGGCGTGGTCCTGCCTTGGGGGCGGCCGTCTGTTTAACGACGATGAATTCCAGCCGCTGCGCGCCGAACTGCAGAAGGTGGCGGAAGAACTTGGGGCCGACACCATTGAACAGGTGGTTTATGCCTGGGTGATGCGCCTGCCATCTTCCCCGCTGCCGATCATCGGGTCCGGCAAAATCGAACGTGTGCGCTCTGCCATTCACTCGCTGTCTCTGGAGATGACTCGCCAGCAGTGGTTCCGCATTCGTAAGGCCGCGCTCGGCTACGACGTGCCTTAATCGTTACTGACCGCCTGCCAGGGTTCCGGCAGGCGGTGCCTGTTCCAGCTGGGACAGCGAGCAGTAAAGCCGCCAGATAATTCCCGCCAGTTCCCGCGCCGCCGGGTCGTGATGATGCGACAGCGTGTCGCACATTCTTTGCAGTTCTTTCAGTGATTCCGCCAGCGGCCTTTGCAGTACACCCCGTTCACTCATCACGTCCCGCAGCGTGTGCAGGCAAACGTCCCTGACCATCGACAGCGGGTCGGAGCGTGTTTCCCAGCCGCGCAGCTGCCAGACTACGTGCGAGCAGTTGAGCAGCACCACGCCCCAGCGCAGAAGCCAGCGGCGGGCCGCCTCTTCTTTGCTACTGCTAAGCTGGCTGATGTGGTGGTACACCAGCGATTCAAACTGGCTCTCGCTGTGCTGCGGTTTGCGGCTGAGCTGGTCGATAAACCCGCGCCGCAGCGCCCGAATATGGCGGCGGCTCCTGCGGGTGTCGGAGCTGGGGCGCAGCACCGAAAAAGCCAGCCATGAAATGCCCACGCCGAGGACTTTGGCGAGGTTGTCATTCATAAACCCGGCAAAGTCGTACACCGGCGGATTGCTGACCGACAGAAACGATCCCATAAAGACAATGAGCTGCCCCCAAAGCGCGGCGCGCTTTGCCTGCTGGAGTTTCAGTAACTGCATGGTGAGCAGCAGCGGCAGCAGGAAAATAAGGAACTGCCACAGCTGGGTGACCTGAATCATCAAGCCAAATTTCACCAGGAAACTGAACAGCGACAGCCAAAGCAGGGTCCGCATCAGCAGCGTGAGCGAGCCGAGCGGCGAGGCGACCGAAGAGTAGAGCACACAGCTAATGGCGGCGAGGGACAGCGCGCCGCCGCCGGACTCCCACTGGGTACCGATGCACCAGGCGCCGGTCAGGACGATCGTTGCAAAAGTGCGCACGGCACTCCACAGCGCTTCGGCATTGTCGGTATGGCGCGCCAGCGGCGGGGCTTCGGGCGGCGTAATTACCGACACCGGCGTGGCGTTTTCCAGCTCTCTTAGCCAGCGGCTGCTGTTGAGATAGAGCCAGCAGAAATAGCGCAGGCGGTGCCAGAATGCCTGGTGGCGATAATCGTCCTGAGAATGAGGGGCGATTTGTTGCAGCAGCCGGGCAACGGTGTATTTATCGGCGTTGGGCTTTGCCAGCTCCCGCAGCAGGCTGTCCAGCACCGACCAGATATTGGCGGGTGCCTCCGGCCAGTTGAGCAGCATCCGACGCAGGCTGGATATCACGCTGGTCAGGCGCAATTGCTGGTGAAGCAGATAGTTCAGCAGGTTGTTCTGGCGGCGGAAGCGATAGTGGCTCCAGAAGGCCTGAATGCGCAGCAGATTCATGGTCAGGATCTGGCCGATAATCCCTTCATGCGCGGTGCGAATAGCGTCGGTGGTTTCCGGCTGCCAGAGCAGGCTGGCGTGTTCGAGCAGCCGGGCGTGCATGTTCTTCAGGGCGCTAACCAGGGCGCTGCCGTCCGAGGTGCTGGGCAGCACCATCATCATAAAGCCGCCGCACAATATCCCGACCACCACCTCGCACACGCGGGCCTGGGCGATATCCCACAGCTCCGTTGATTCCACGGTATTGATCATCGGGAAGGCAATAATCGCGGCGGTGTACCCGGCGAGCATGAAGGCGTAGGCCACGTTATTCTGAAAATGGCTGGAGGCCCAGGTACAAAGCGCCAGCCAGCTTGCCATGGCGAAGGTGAACAGCCAGGGATCGTTCAGCGCGTTGCCGGCAATCATTAACGAGGCTGCCGCGCCGATAAAACTGCCCGCAATTCGCCCCAGACTTTTGCTTATCACGCCGCCAACGGTGGGGAAGCTGACCACGGCGGCGGAGGTCATCGCCCAATAGGGCTCATCCAGATTCAGGCCGTAGGCAATGGACAGCGCCATGCCCATGGCAATGGCGTTACGCAGCGCATAGCGCCATTGCCCGTCGGTGGCTTTTCCCCACGGCGTGTTATGCCACGCCAGAAAACTGAGATTCATCAGGGCTGAACGCTAACGGTGCAGGTGGTGCCCGACACCAGCGTCACGCCATCAGGAATGGCATCCAGGCTAATGCGCACCGGCACGCGCTGCGCAAGGCGAACCCACGGCACGTTCGGCTTAATGTCCGGGACCAGGTCGCTGTCGCTTTCGATGCTTTGGTCGTAGATCGCGCGACCCATACTTTCTACTTTGCCGCTCAGCTTTTGGTTGCCGTTGTACAGCACGATCTGCACGGCATTACCCGGCTGAATGCGGCGCAGCTTGGTCTCTTCGAAATAGCCCACCACGTAAAACGAGTGGCTGTCCACCAGCGCGAAGACCGGCTTGCCTTCGCTGGCGTAGTTCCCGACGCGGGAGGTCAGGTTGGTGACCCAGCCGTCTACCGGGGCAGTGACTGTGGTTTGCGAAAGCTGCCACTGCGCCTGCTCCAGCGTGGCCTGGGCGACTTTCACCGCCGCCTGCATCGCTTTAACGTTAATGTTGGCGGTGTCCATGTCTTCGGCAGAAATGTAGTTGCGCGGCAGATTCTGGCGGCGGTTCGCCTCGTTGCTGGCTTTGGCCAGATCGGACTGGGCCTTCGCCAGCTGCGCCTCGGCGTTTAGCACCGCAATGTGGTAAGGCGTGGCGTCGAGGGTGAACAACGGAGTGCCTTTACTCACAAACTGGTTGTCTTTCACGTTCAGGGTCGCGATGGTGCCGGACACCTGCGGCGTGATGCTCACCTGTTCGGCGCGCACTTTGCCGTCCCGCGTCCAGGGCGACTGCATGTAATAGTTCCATAACAGCCAGCCTGCCAGCAGCGCGGCGGCAAAAACGATGAGGGTAGAAAAATATTTTATTGTTTTGATATTCATTGCGTTACCACATCACCAAAAGAGCCATGCCGGCGCTGACGGACAGCGCGAAAAGGGATAAGTCCATTAACGTGGGGTGCCAGATTTCGCCGGAATAAATCCAGTCGCGCAGCAAACGGTGGACGATCAGCCAGATGAAAAAGCCGACAAACACGGCCTTGAACAGCGGAGGGAAGTAGACCGATGCCCCGACCACAAGATCCTGAAGCGGGAAGCCGGACGGGCTAAAAGTGAGACTCACGTAGTGATAATCCTTTAAAAAACGGGGGTGGCTGCCGTTTCCCCTCACTTAGATGTAGAATAAAAGTATAGCTGGTTGCATAACTTCAGTGAAAGTAAGGGATTTGTTTTTAACAATTAATGCCTGCACAATAGTCTAAAATCAGTATAATAAGTTAGCAAGCTAATTATAAGGAGATGAAATTGGAATCGCCATCGCCATTAGGTTCGGATCTGGCCCGCCTGGTACGTATCTGGCGTGCTCTGATTGACCATCGCCTGAAACCTCTGGAATTGACACAGACACACTGGGTAACGCTGCATAATATTCATCAGCTGCCGCCAGATCAGTCACAGATTCAGTTGGCTAAAGCGATCGGCATTGAGCAGCCATCACTGGTTCGTACGCTCGATCAACTCGAAGAGAAAGGGTTAATCTCGCGCAAAACCTGTGCAAACGACCGTCGGGCAAAACGGATTAAATTGACCGAGCAGGCCGCGCCTATCATTGAAAAGATGGAAGGCGTAATAAACGAAACGCGGGGAGAAATTCTGTCGGGTATTACTCGCGAAGAGCAGGTGCTGTTAAGCAGCCTGATTAATCGGCTTGAGCAAAATATTATTGAACTGCAGGCCCGGGATTAATCTCCGCGGTTGAACCAAAGCCTCGCTGCTTATCCAGCGGGGTTTTTTTTTACCTGACGATCCGTTACCTGCAAAAATATTCGCCCGGTAGCAAAGCGTTGAGCAGGCGTGTGAGTTTGTTTATCTCTATTTCAGAAGTCTAAATGTAAATTAATTGTTTCTCACCGCCGTCTCCCGCTTTTAATAATGCAGGCATGTTTTTAACAATGAGCCTGCATTATGTCTTATCGCATCAGTATCCTGGATAAAAGTCCGCTTGCGCCCAACGACAGCGCGTCGGATGCCCTGGCCCGTACGCTGCATCTCGCGCAGCAGGCAGAAACCTGGGGCTATCACCGCTTTTGGCTAGCTGAGCACCACAACACGCCCCAGCTTGCCAGCCCTTCCCCGGAAGTGCTGATTGCCTGGATTGCCGGGCAGACTCGCCGGATTCGCGTGGGCTCCGGCGGCGTGATGCTTCAGCATTACAGCCCTTACAAAGTGGCCGAAAACTTCAATCTGCTGTCGTCCCTTGCGCCTGGCCGCATCGATCTCGGCGTCGGTAAAGCGCCGGGGGGCTTGCCGCTTTCGACGCAGGCGCTGCAGCACGGGCAATCGCCGGCGGTAAAAGGCAGCTTTGATGAACAGCTCACGCAGCTCGATGACTGGCTCTCGCGACGTGAACCCGCGACGGACGAAAGCGTTCGCGCCACGCCGCTACCGGCCCAGCGCCCGGAAGGCTTTTTATTAGGCGCCAGCCTGCAAAGCGCCAGGCTGGCGGCCAGCCTGGACTGGAACTTTGTTTTTGCCGCCCATTTAAACGGCGATAAAACACTGCTGCGCGACGTAGTGACTGACTGGAAAAAGAACAGCCGCCGCGACGTGCTGGTGGCCGTACAGGCTATCGTGGCACGGGATGCAGGCCGCGCAGAAGAGCTTGCCCGACAGGTGGAAATCTGGGGCGTGGAGCTTGAAAACGGCCAGCGCGTGAGCGTGGCAAGCGAAGAGCAGGCCCACAGCTTTGCCCGCCAGTCCGGCAGTACGCTGCGTAGCCTGACGCGCCGTGAACCTTCGTTGTTCAAAGGCACGCCTGAGGCGGTGCGGGAAGCGCTGCAGGCGCTGCACGAAGAGTACGGCATCGATGAATTTATTATTGATACGCCGGTGGCAGAAGGAGCAGAACGTCTGGCTTCGCTGCAGCTGCTGGCAGAGGCCCATGCGGCTGCGGAGGTGGCTGTATGACGTTTGCTCAGCAACTGATCGACTGGCGTCGCGAGCTGCACCGGTTCCCGGAATTATCCCTTGAAGAAGTGGCAACCACTTCGCGCATCTGCGACTGGTTGCAAAGCGCGGGTATCCGCCTGCTGCCGTATTCGCTTCACACCGGTGTAGTGGCGGAAATTGGCGAAGGGGAGAACGCTATTGCGCTGCGGGCTGATATCGACGCGCTGCCCATTGAAGAAGCCAGCGGCGTGGCCTTTAGTTCGCAGAATCCGGGGGTAATGCACGCCTGCGGACATGACGTTCACAGCAGCGTGATGCTGGGCGCGGCGCTGTTGCTTAAGCAGAACGAAGCGCAGCTTAACGGCCGGGTTCGCATTCTGTTTCAGCCCGCAGAGGAGCGTTTCGGTGGGGCAACCACGCTGGTCAAGGCCGGCGTGCTGGAGGGGATCTCCGCCATTTTTGGCATGCACAATGAGCCAGGCCTGCCTGTCGGGGCGTTTGCCACACGCGGCGGCCCGTTCTATGCCAATGTTGACCGGCTGGTCATTCAGGTGCGGGGCAAAGGCGCGCATGCGGCGCGCCCGCATGAAGGCAAAGACGCGATATTGCTTGCCAGCCAATTAGTTACCCTGCTGCAAAGTATCACCAGCCGGGAGGTCAACACGCTGGATTCAGCCGTATTGAGCATTACCCGTATTGCGGGCGGTAACACCTGGAACGTGCTGCCGGAAAGCGTTGAGCTGGAAGGTACGCTGCGCACCCACAGTGCCAGCGTGCGAGAGGCGGTTAAAGCTCGCGTTATTGAGATTGCGGCCGGTCTTGCCAGCGCCTTTGGGGCGGAAATCGACGTCACCTGGCATTTGGGGCCTGACGCGCTGGTTAACGATGAGCGCTGGGCAGCCTTTGCCAGTGAAGTTGCTGCCGCGGAAGGTTACGCCACGCATCATGCCGATCTGCATCTGGGCGGCGAAGATTTTGCGGTTTATCTCCAGCATATTCCCGGCGCGTTTGTCAGCATCGGCAGCGACAGCCGCTATGGGCTTCATCATCCGGCCTTCGATCCCGATGAAAGACTGATTGAACCCGCAGCCCGTTATTTCGCCCGGTTAGCCCAATCGGCGCTACAACAACTTTAACTCTAATCAGCGACGGCGGATTTTAACGTTCCGCATAAGGATAAGGCATGTCTGCAACACGACAATTAAGACTGGGTACGATATTACATGGCGCGTCGGGAAATATGTCGGCCTGGCGCCATCCTGCTGCGGTAGACGATGCCAGTATTAATTTTGAGTTCGTCAAACAAACGGCATTCAAGGCGGAAGAGGGGAAGCTGGATTTTATCTTTGTGGCCGACGGACTTTATATTAACGAAAAATCTATCCCGCACTTTTTAAATCGCTTTGAGCCGCTGACGGTATTATCTGCCCTGGCGAGCGTGACGAAGCATTTGGGCCTGGTGGGGACATTGTCGACGTCGTACAGCGACCCTTTTACCACGGCGCGCCAGTTTGCGAGTCTCGATCATCTGAGCAACGGCCGCGCGGGCTGGAACGTGGTCACGTCTCCGCTGGAAGGATCGGCTAAAAACTTCTCCAGAACCCAGCATCCTGAACACGCGCTGCGCTACCGCATCGCCGATGAATATCTGGACGTCGTAAAAGGGCTCTGGGATTCATGGGAAGAAGATGCTTTTGTGCGCAATAAAGAAAGCGGGCAGTTCTTCGCCCCTGAAAAGCTGCACGCGCTCAATCATCAGGGGGATTTCTTCCAGGTCGCGGGGCCGCTGAACATTGGCCGCACGCCACAGGGCAGACCAATTTTGTTCCAGGCCGGAGCCTCGGAAGACGGCAAAAAGCTGGCGGCAAAACATGCTGATGCCATTTTTACTCACCATGAATCGCTCGATGAGGCAAAAGCCTTTTACCGGGATGTGAAAAACCAACTGGAAGGGCAAGGCCGCGAGGCTGACTCGCTGCACATTTTCCAGGGGGTGAGCGTCATCGTTGGCACGGATGCCGAGGACGCCGAGCAGCAGTATCAGACCACCGCCGCGCTGGTCTCCGTCAGCGATGCCCTGAATTACCTGGGCCGCTATTTCGAACACCATGACTTTAGCCAGTACCCACTGGACGAGCCTTTTCCCGATATCGGCGAACTGGGCCAGAACAGCTTCCGCAGCACCACCGATGAGATCAAACGCAACGCCCGCGAGCGCGGGTTAACCCTGCGCCAGGTCGCGCTTGAAGCCGCCAGCCCAAGACCGCGTTTTTCCGGTTCGCCGGAACAGGTGGCGGACGGCCTGCAACAGTGGTTTGACGAGCGAGCGGCAGACGGATTCATCATCCAGGGCGGCACCCCGGACACCTTCCCGCGTTTTGTGGAGCAGGTTGTACCGGTACTTCAGGCGCGCGGCCTGTTCCGCACCGAATACCCCGGCACCACGCTGCGCGAAAGCTTTGACCTTGCGCAACCCAAAAATCGCTACGGCAAATAAAACAAATAAAGAGAAAAACTATGCAAAAAACATCCCTGCTGCTGGCTATTGCGCTGGCGTGGACGCCGCTTACCTGGGCGAACGACGTGACCATCAACGGCACCGGCGTCAGCCTGGAAGCCAACAAAGCGCCGATCAATACCGCTAAAAATCCTCAGGCCATCGCGCAGCTGCCTAAAGATTATCGATTTGCCGTTCCCGGTAAATTTACCGTGGCAGTGGCGGCGCTCAATTCGCCGCCACTGACGGTTTTTTCTGATGACAATAAAACCCTGCTCGGCAGCGAAGTCGACATTGCCCGCCTGGTTGCCGACAGTCTTGGGCTGGAGCTGAACGTGGTCCCGACCTCCTGGGAGGACTGGCCGCTCGGCGTAGCTTCCGGGAAATATGATGCCGCGATCAGCAATATTACCGTCACCAAAGATCGCAAAGAGAAGTTCGATTTTGCCACCTACCGCAAAGACTCGCTGGGCTTTTATGTGAAGTCCAGCAGCCCGATTAAATCGCTCGCCCACGCGGAAGATATCGCCGGATTGCGCATCGTCGTTGGGTCCGGCACCAATCAAGAAGCGATCCTGCTGGCGTGGAATGCGGAAAACGAGAAAAAAGGGCTGAAGCCGTTTACGCCGGTCTACACCAAAGACGATGCCGCGCTCACGCTGGCTCTGCAGTCCGGGCGAGCCGATGCCTGGTTTGGGCCTAATGTCACCGGGGCATGGAAAGCAGCGCTGACCGGTAAAACAAAGCTGGTGGGCAGCGTGGACGGCGGCTGGCCAAAAGCGGCACACATCGCGGTGACGCTGAAAAAAGGCAGTGGCCTGGTAGAACCGGTGCAGACGGCGCTCAACGGCGCGATTCAGCAGGGCGATTACGACAAAGTTTTAAAGCGCTGGGGTGAGGACGTGGAACGTATTCCTGCCTCGGAAGTTAACCCTGCCGGTTTAGGCGATTGAGGAGGCGCACATGAGCGAACATTTTCGCGTTTTATCCCCAGAAGCGCCAGAGCTGCAGCCGATCATTCGCGGCCTTTTTGGCGAGTATGCCGCCCGCTACGGGGATTTTTTCTCCCGTGATGCCGAAGTGGAGCTGACCGAATGGTATCTGCCGCCGCAGGGCATTTTTATCGTGCTGGAGCGCGAGGGTGAAATTATTGCCACCGGGGCCTACAAGCCCTACGACCAGCAAACCGCCGAGATCAAACGTATCTGGACGAAAAGTACGCTGCGCAAGCAGGGCCTGGCCGGACGAGTGGTTCGCGAACTGGAGCGTCTGGCCCTTCAGGCTGGCTACAGTCGCATCTATCTCACCACCGGCTTTCGTCAGCCGGAGGCCGTCAGGCTTTATCTGAGCGAGGGCTACGATCCGCAGTTCAGCCTGGAGGTTGACCCCGAAACGTTCAGCCTGCCGCCCTACGACGGGCGGCTACGGTTCACCAAAATCTTAGCGCTGGAAAGCCTGAGTAAAACGGCCTGAGGAGTGACGATGAAAACGTCTGAAACCATTAAAGTGGTGCCCGCGCGTTACCCGCTGCGCACCGTGGGGGCAGTGGTTGCTCTGTTTGTGCTGGCGGTGGTGGTGCAATCCGTCGCGTTTAACCCTCGCTGGGAATGGGGTGTTTTTGCCCACTGGTTTTTTGATCCGGTCATTCTGGAGGGGTTAGGGCAAACTCTGTTGTTAACGCTGCTGGGCACGGCGCTGAGCGTGGTGCTCGGGGGCTTACTCGCGCTGGCAAGACTCTCTTCTTCCTGGCTGTTGAGCAGCCTGGCCTGGAGTTACATCTGGCTCTTTCGCTCCCTGCCGCTGATTGTCGTGCTGATCGTGCTCTACAACTTCTCCTACCTGTACGACACGCTGTCGATTGGGCTGCCTTTCACCAGCATCGTCTGGGGCAGCTACGACACGATTAACGTGTTGGGGCAGTTTTCGACGGCAGTAGTGGGGCTGACGCTGGTGCAGAGCGCCTACACCGCAGAGATTGTTCGAGGTGGTTTTCTGGGGGTGGATCACGGGCAATACGAAGCCGCCGCAGCGTTAGGCCTGCCCGCGTGGCGGCGTACCGTGCGGATTATTTTGCCGCAGGCGCTGCGCACGATCCTGCCCGCCGGGTTCAACGAAATCATCAGCCTCGCCAAAGGCACGGCGATGGTTTACGTGCTGGCGATGCCGGAACTATTTTACACCATCCAGATGATTTACAACCGCACGCAGCAGGTGATCCCGCTGCTGATGGTGGCGGCGGTCTGGTATCTGGTGATCACCAGCGTACTGTCGGTGATTCAGTACCTGGTTGAACGCTCGCTCGCCCGCAGCGAACGCCGCTCCGCCATCAACCAAACGCGCACCGCCCGCAGCGCTGCGCCGTCCACAGCCCCCGTTGCCCAGGAGCCGGTCCATGCCAACCTCTCATAACGGCCATATTTCCATTACCGGCGTCAGCAAATATTTCGGTCGTCATAAGGCGCTGGATGATGTCTCGCTTGAGATCCCGCCAGGCACGGTGACGGTGATCCTCGGGCCATCCGGCTCCGGTAAATCTACGCTGTTGCGCACCATCAACCACCTTGAGCGGGTGGACGAAGGCTACATCCAGATTGACGGCGATTACATTGGTTACCGCCTGAAAGGGGACAAACTGTACGAGCTGAAAGAAAAGGAGATCCTACGCCAGCGGGCCAACGTGGGCTATGTCTTTCAGAACTTCAATCTGTTTCCCCACATGACGGTGCTGGAAAACCTGATTGAAGCGCCGGTGGCCCATAAACAGCTGAGCCGTAAAGAGGCGATTGAGCGTGCGTATGACCTGCTGGACGTCGTCGGGCTGCGCAATAAAGCCGATGCCTGGTCGCGGCATTTATCCGGCGGGCAGCAGCAGCGTATTGCCATTGCCCGCGCGCTGGCGCTGAGCCCACGGGTGATGCTGTTTGATGAGCCAACGTCAGCGCTTGACCCTGAGCTGGTTGGCGAAGTGCTGGACGTGATTAAAAGACTGTCCCGTTCGGGCACGACGCTTGTAGTCGTCACGCATGAAATAGGCTTTGCACGGGAAGTGGCCGATCAGGTGGTGTTTATGGTCGACGGCAAGATTGTTGAGCAGGGAAGCAGCGACGAAGTGCTGAATCGCCCGCAGCATCCGCGCACCCGTCAGTTTTTATCGAAGGTGCTGTGATATGAAATATGGATTTATCGCGCTGTTGGTCTCTTTTTCCGCTTTGTCCGCGCAGAGGAATATTGACCTTGTTGCCAATGAAAAGCCTTTGAGCGTGGCGCGGGATGAAAAGGCGATTGCCAAAATCCCCGCAGGCTACAGGTTTGTCGAGCCCGGTACATTAACGGTGGCGATCTCCGCGCTTAACTCTCCGCCGCTGGCGCTGCTGGCCAGCGATAACCGCACGCGCGTAGGCAGCGACCCGGACATAGCCCGCCTGCTGGCCGGTAGCCTTGGCCTGAAACTGAAGCTGGTGCCGACCGCGTGGGAAGACTGGCCGCTGGGCATCACCTCCGGGCGCTATGATGTGGCGCTGGTAAACATTGCCGTGACGGAGCAGCGGAAAGAGAAATTTGATTTTGCCACCTATCGCGTGGACTCGCTCTCTTTTGCGGTGAAGGCCAGCAGCCCGATTCAGTCTATCGCTAAGGCAGAAGATCTCGCCGGGCGGAAGGTTATCGTCGGGTCAGGCACAAATCAGGAGCGTATTTTGCTAGGCTGGAATGCAGAAAACGAAGGTGCCGGGCGCGAGCCCGCCTTGCCTGTGTATGTGACCGACGATGCCTCCGCCAACCTTTATATTCAGTCTGGCCGGGCCGACGTGTTCTTTGGGCCGCAGTCAATTACGGCTTATAAAGCGGCACTAACCGGCACCACGCGGGTGGTCGGGCTGGGGCCGAAAAAGGCCTATGTGGCGACGACAACGAAAAAGGGCAACGGGCTGGTGTACGCCCTGCAGGCGGCGCTGGATGGCGCTATTCAGCGGGGAGAGTATCAGCAGGTGCTTGCGCGGTGGGGGGAACAGGGGGAAGAAGTTGCCCAGTCGGAGGTGAATCCGCCCGGCATTACGTACTAACAGAAAAGGCCCGCTATGCGGGCCTTAAATCATTTGGCGATGTTGTCTTAGCGAGGTGCAACGGTGATGTTGTTGCCGCTGCCGGAGATGGCTACACGCTGGCCAACGGAGTAACGGGTGTCACCCTGTTTCTGCACGGCGATGATGGTCTGGCCGTCATCTTTACGGATTTCCAGCTCAACGCCTTTGCTGTTGCCCATTGCGCCGCCGACGGCATCACCCGCCAGGCCACCGGCTACGGCGCCGCCTGCGGTTGCCAGAGTACGTCCGGTGCCACCGCCGACGGTGTTACCCAACAGGCCACCCAGTACCGCACCGCCGATAGCCCCGATAGTGCTATTGCTGTCGCTGCCTTTGATTGTCACCGCGCGAACGTGGGTAATGGTACCGTAGGTCACGGTTCTTACCTGTTTAGCTTCAGACGCGTTGTAAACATCGCCGGACAGCCCTTCGTTGGCGCAGCCAGCAAGGGTGAAAGCAACCAGTGAAACTGCCAAAATACGTGAAATCATTTGTACCTCTCCTGTGAACCATCAACGCTCGGTGAGCATCCGTTATGACTAAATTATATGGCAATTCCTGGCCATAGTTCATGTTTGTTCTACAACAATCCTGTAAAAATAGTAAATCAAATGTCTTTAACAACAATTAAACCGCCGCGCTGTGCGAGTTTGGCTTAAATGCCGTACTGCTTTCTGCCGCGACTGACACAGATTATTAATTAAAATTATTAATAAATCATAATATTGCGTGCTAGTTTAACCACATTAATTTACCGCCCCGGCGAGAATAAGGAGTGACGGATGAAGTCAGGTCGTTATATAGGCGTGATGTCAGGCACCAGTCTGGATGGTATCGATGTGGTGCTGGCTGCTATCGACGAATATCTGGTCGTTCAGCAGGCGAGCTACAGCCACCCGATGCCGCTGGCCATCAAAAACGCGGTTCTTGCCGTTTGCCAGGGGCAGCAACTCACGCTGTCCCAGCTAGGCCAGTTGGACAACCGGCTGGGTAAATTGTTCGCCGAGGCGGTGCAAATCCTTATTAAGCGCGAAGGGCTGCGGCCTGAAGACGTCACGGCCATTGGCTGCCACGGGCAAACCGTCTGGCATGAGCCGCAGGGCGAGGCCGCCCACACTATGCAAATTGGCGACAACAACCATATTGCCGCGCTGACCGGTATTACCGTCGTCGGTGATTTTCGCCGCCGCGATATGGCGCTTGGCGGGCAGGGCGCGCCGCTGGTGCCGGCGTTTCACCAGGCGCTGCTTGCGCATCCGGTTGAGCGCAGAATGGTGCTCAACATCGGCGGCATTGCCAACCTCTCTTTGCTGATCCCAGATCAGCCGGTGAGAGGCTACGACACCGGGCCCGGTAATATGCTGATGGATGCGTGGATCTGGCGGCAGCGTGGAAAAGGCTATGATAAAGACGCTGAATGGGCGAGCCAGGGCAAAGTCGTTCTTCCTTTATTGCAGCAAATGCTGAGCGATCCTTACTTCGCTGCACCTGCGCCCAAAAGTACGGGCCGCGAATACTTTAACTATGGCTGGCTTGAGCGCCAGCTTGCGATGTTCCCGGCGCTTGCCGGAGAAGATGTGCAGGCCACGCTTACTGAACTGACGGCGACAACTATCGCCGAGCAGGTACTCCTGAGCGGCGGGTGTGAACGTCTCATGGTGTGTGGCGGAGGCAGCCGTAACCCGCTTCTGATGGCGCGCCTCGCTGCGCTGCTGCCGGGTACGGAAGTGACGACGACCGATGAAGCTGGGATAAGCGGGGACGATATGGAAGCGCTGGCGTTTGCATGGCTGGCCTACCGAACAATGTCCGGCCTGCCGGGCAACCTGCCTTCGGTAACCGGTGCCTCTGAGCCGACCATCCTCGGTGCCATTTATCCTGCTAATCCGCGTCATAATCAGAGTTAACTGAAATTATCTTCATCCCGCAGCCGCTAAACTGCTAGCGTTAAGGAGGGCGCATGCCCTCCAGGGATAACAAGATCTTCAGGATACTCAGATGAAAAAACTGCTCGTTGCCACCTTGCCAATGCTGCTCGCCGGCTGTAGTTACTACAACGCTTTTCTCGAAAAAATGCATACCGATACGCTGGCGTATCAGTGCGATGAAAAACCGCTCACCGTGAAGCTGAATAACGACAAACAGCAGGTTAGCTTTGTCTACGATAACCAGATGCTGAACCTGACTCAGGGGCTTTCCGCGTCCGGCGCACGTTATACCGATGGCGTGTATGTCTTTTGGTCGAAGGGCGACAGCGCAACCGTCTATCGCAAAGACACTATCGTGCTGAATAATTGCCAGCGACAGACGGCCAAACGTTGAGATTTCTCAGGGTGGAGAGCACAATAGCTTCACCCGAGGATAGCCTGATGTAACGCCATGTCTGATAACGACTCTTTGCAACAGATTGCGCATTTGCGCCGCGAATACACCAAAGGTGGCCTGCGCCGCCACGATCTCACCGACACGCCGCTGCCGCTTTTTGAACGCTGGCTGGCACAGGCCTGCGAAGCCAAACTTGCCGACCCGACCGCCATGGTCGTGGCCACGGTTGACGAAAACGGCCAGCCGTATCAACGCATCGTCCTGCTAAAGCATTTTGATGAAAAAGGGCTGGTGTTTTACACCAATCTGGGCTCCCGCAAGGCGCACCACATCGAACACAATCCCCGCGTTAGCCTGCATTTCCCGTGGCATATGCTGGAGCGCCAGGTGATGGTGCAGGGCACCGCCGAGCGGTTATCCACCCTCGAAGTGTTGAAATACTTCCACAGCCGCCCGAAGGACAGCCAGATAGGCGCCTGGGTATCGAAGCAATCGAGCCGCATATCCGCGCGCGGCGTGCTGGAAAGCAAATTCCTCGAGCTGAAACAGAAGTTTCAGCAGGGGGAAGTGCCGCTGCCGAGTTTTTGGGGCGGCTACCGCGTCAGCATCGACCAGATGGAGTTCTGGCAGGGGGGCGAACACCGTCTGCACGATCGCTTCCTCTACCAGCGCGACGGAACTGCCTGGAAAATAGACCGCCTCGCGCCGTAAAGTCAGGATTTTCACCTTAAGCGCTGGTGCTAACTGCGCCAGCCCTTTATTCTATGTCCCCTAAAAAATGAATTCTTTCGCCAGTGGGCGAAAAGCCGTGTACCGGCAAAGGTGCAGTCGTATTAGAGATGGAGAATTTGATGTCGAACATCAATTTGATCAAACAATTGCAAGAGCGGGGCCTGGTGGCCCAGGTGACGGATGAGGATGCGTTAGCAGAGCGACTGGCGCAAGGGCCAATTGCACTCTATTGCGGCTTCGATCCGACCGCCGACAGCTTGCATTTGGGCCATCTGGTTCCACTGCTGTGCCTGAAACGCTTTCAGGAAGCAGGCCATAAGCCGGTTGCCCTCGTGGGCGGCGCCACCGGTCTTATCGGCGACCCAAGCTTCAAAGCCGTTGAGCGTAAGCTGAACACCGAAGATACCGTGCAGGAGTGGGTGGAAAAAATCCGCCGTCAGGTTGCGCCGTTCCTCGACTTTAACTGCGGTGATAATTCTGCCGTCGCCGCAAACAACTACGACTGGTTCGGCAGCATGAACGTGCTGACCTTCCTGCGTGACATCGGCAAGCACTTCTCTGTTAACCAGATGATTAACAAAGAAGCGGTAAAACAGCGTCTGAACCGCGACGACGTGGGGATCTCTTTCACCGAGTTCTCTTACAACCTGCTGCAGGGTTACGACTTCGCCTGCCTGAACAAACTGCACGGCGTGGTGCTGCAGATTGGCGGTTCTGACCAGTGGGGCAACATCACCTCCGGTATCGATCTGACCCGCCGTCTGCATCAGCAGCAGGCTTTCGGCCTGACCGTGCCGCTGATCACTAAATCCGACGGCACCAAATTCGGTAAAACCGAAGGCGGCGCGGTCTGGCTTGATCCGAAGAAAACCAGCCCGTACAAGTTCTACCAGTTCTGGATCAACACCGCGGATGCCGATGTGTATCGCTTCCTGAAGTTCTTCACCTTTATGGACATTGCAGAGATCAATGCCCTGGAAGAAGAAGACAAAAACAGCGGAGCGGCACCTCGCGCCCAGTACGTGCTGGCCGAGCAGGTCACCCGTCTGGTGCACGGTGAAGAAGGTCTGACCGCGGCCAAGCGCATTACTGCCAGCCTGTTTAACGGCAACCTGAGTGAACTGAGCGAAGCCGACTTTGAGCAGCTGGCTCAGGACGGCGTGCCGATGGTTGAAATGGATCGCGGTGCCGACCTGCAACAGGCGTTGGTGGATTCCGAGCTGCAGCCATCCCGTGGCCAGGCGCGTAAAACCATCTCGCAGAACGCAATCACCATCAACGGTGAAAAACAGTCTGACCCGGAATACACCTTCACCGAAGGCGACATTCTGTTTAACCGTTACACCCTGCTGCGCCGCGGTAAAAAGAACTACTGCCTCGTCTGCTGGAAATAAGTTATCGGAATAGAAAAGCACGGCTTATGCCGTGCTTTTTTTTAGCAAGCACAACACCTGGCGATACCTGAGTCGAAAATGAAAAACATTCTTGCCATCCAGTCCCACGTGGTATTTGGTCACGCCGGTAACAGCGCCGCCGAATTCCCGATGCGCCGCCTGGGCGCCAACGTCTGGCCGTTGAACACGGTGCAGTTCTCCAACCACACGCAATACGGGCAATGGACCGGCACGGTGATGCCCGCCAGCCACCTGAGCGAGATTGTGCAGGGGATTGCGAATATCGGCCAACTGGAGCGCTGTGATGCGGTTCTGAGCGGATATCTGGGCTCGGCTGAGCAGGGCGAACATATTCTTTCCATAGTGCGTCAGGTAAAAGCGGCTAACCCGAAGGCAAAATACTTCTGTGATCCGGTGATGGGCCACCCGGAAAAAGGCTGTATCGTGGCGCCTGGCGTGGCGGAATACCACACGCGCTACGCCATGCCTGCCAGCGATATCATCGCGCCGAACCTGATTGAGCTGGAAATTCTCAGCGGCCACAGCGTAAACAACGTGGACGAAGCCGTGGCAACGGCCCGGGAGCTGATTGCTCAAGGGCCGGAAATTGTACTGGTGAAGCACCTGGCTCGCGCAGGCTACCAGCAGGATCGTTTTGAAATGCTGCTGGTGACGGCGGACGAAGCCTGGCACATCCATCGCCCGCTGGTGGACTTTGGCGAGCGCCAGCCGGTTGGCGTGGGTGACGTGACCAGCGGCCTGCTGCTGGTTAAGCTGCTGCAGGGTGCAACGCTGCGTGAAGCGCTGGAGCACGTTACGGCGGCGGTGTACGACATTATGGTCGTCACCAAGCGTATGGCCGAGTATGAACTGCAGCTGGTCGCGGCTCAGGACGGGATTGCCAAACCCGAACACTATTTCACCGCGGTGAAGCTCTGAAATAAAAAACGCCCTCATTTGAGGGCGTTTTGCTATCCAGGTCTGATTTAAATCCCTTCGGCGGTCAGCGCCGCAGACACCGCCGGGCGCGCCTTCATGCGCTCAACGTAGGCTTCGATATTTGTCAGCCCGGCCAGATCCAGCTTCAGACCATAGGCCCAGCGCAGCACGGTAAACAGGTAGGCATCCACCACGGTGAAGCGGGCCCCCATCAGCCACTGCTTGTCCTGCAGCGACTCGTTCACATAGTGGAATTTCTTCTCCATCTGCTTGCGAACCACGGCCTTGAACTCTTCAGGGGTTGCCGGGTTGAACAGCGGAGAAAAGCCTTTATGCAGCTCGGTTGCCACATAGTTCAGCCACTCCAGCGTGTGGTAGCGAGTCATGCTGCCTGCTGGGGCCAGCAGATGGCGATCTGGCACTTTATCCGCCAGGTATTGCACGATAGCCACGCCCTCGGTCAGCAGAGAGCCGTCATCCAGTACCAGAGCGGGCACCTGTCCTTTGGGGTTAATGGCGAGAAAATCGTCACCGTTTTCGGTGCGCTTGGTCGCGAGGTCAACTTTCACCAGCGAAAAGTCCAGGCCAGATTCACGCAGGATAATGTGTGGAGAGAGGGAACAGGCACCGGGCTTGAAATACAGTTTCATGACGAACTCCTTTAGGGCGCTAAGATAACTTATGTTAGTGCGGACGCAGTGAAAAAAAAAGCCGCCAGCTGTGAGGCCGGCGGCTAAATAATCATTTTTCCTGGCGAAATTACGCGGTAGCGGTTTCGTTAACCTTATCGGCTTTGTCTTCGCTCAGCGTCATGCGGTTCAGCTTCGGTGCGGTCAGCAGCATCAGCACGGCAATCACGCCGGTGACGATACCGATCTGCATGAAGACACGACCGTACACTTCCAGAGACTGCAGCGGGTCAGTCACGTTTTCCGGCACCGCCATCAGGCCTGCAACTTTACCGGCGATGATTGCTGCACCCGCAGTCGTCAGGAACCAGCTGCCCATGATGAAGCCCATCAGGCGCTGTGGTACCAGCTGTGCCACCATTGCGAGGCCCAGGCCGGAGATCATCAGCTCACCAATACTCTGCAGCGCATAGCTCAGAATCAGCCAGTTTACGGACACAATACCCGCTTCGTTAGCGAACTTCGCGCCAACCGGCAGAACCAGGAAGGCGAAGGAGCACAGCACCATCCCGATTGCGAACTTGTGCGGCATCGGCAGGCGGTCGCCCATTTTGTTGTAGATAGCGGCGAGAATCGGGCTACCAATCATGATCCAGAACGGGTTCAGCGCCTGGAACTGCTCGGCTTCGAAAGTGATGCCCAGAATTTCGTGGCCCACGTTGCGAATAGCGAAGAAGTTCAGGGAGGTTGGCATCTGGCTGTAAAGCACGAAGAAGACGATAGCTTCAACCATCAGGATGAAGGCCACGATCATCTTGCGGCGAGCCGCGCCTTTCATCGCAAAAGCTTCTTTCGCGAAGATAATAACGATACCCAACGCAACAAGGCCCAGTACCGCGCGAGCGATGCCCTGGTTGTGCAGCAGCCAGGTTGCCACGGCAATCAGCACTACAACGCCGGCGATGGTTGCCATCAGCTTACCGAAGTGCACCGGTGCGAAGTCAGGTTTGGAGCCATAGTTCTTCACCCACTTCTTACAGAAGATGAAGTTCACCAGGGTAATCAGCATGCCCACGAAGCTCAGGGAGAACGCGGTGCTCCAGCCATACTGCGCCGCAAGCCATGGAGTAGCGAGCATAGAGAAGAAGGAGCCGATGTTGATGGACATGTAGTACATGGTGAATGCACCGTCCAGACGCGGATCGTCTTTCTCATAGCAGGTTGACAGCAGCGCGGAAGGGTTAGCCTTGAACAGGCCGTTACCTACGGCGATGGTCGCCATCCCTATATACACCACGCTCACGTCGTGGCCGGAGTAGGCCACAAGGGCGTAGCCGATAGCCAGTACGATGGTACCCAGCATGATAACGCGTTTGGTGCCGAGGACTTTATCGCCCAGCCAGCCGCCAATCGCGACCAGGCCATAAACAAGGGCGCTAAAGGAGGAGAACAGCGTGATGGAGTCCGCTTCGGACATGCCCAGCATTTTGACCAGGTAAACGGCCATGATGCCTTGCAGGCCGTAATAGCCGAAACGCTCCCAGAGTTCGATAGAGAAAATCAGGTAGAACGATTTAGGTTGCTTAAAGGCGTTTAGACTAACGCTTTCTGCTGGTTCTTTGTTTGCAGTCGACACATATACCTCTTTTTTTACATCCCGCTTTAATTAAGGGGCTTACTAATGCCTTACCGCATGGGTAAGCATTTTTCTTGTTATTAGGAAGGAAAAACGGGGGGTAATGTTCACTATCCACGGGTTGCAGGCAAGGGGTTTGTAATAATCTGTTACATATATCCATGGCGAGATAATACGCCATCAGGTGAATTGTTATTCAGCGTTAAATTTTACCAATTCATTTATTAACGATTTTTTGTCTTTTTTCAAAGCGATTTTTTAACATTATAGTTATATATTCTGCTTTTAAAGCTGAAGTGCAGTGTTAATGACCGCTATATTCAATATGTCTGGCCTATTGTATGGCCGTAGATCCATTATTGCTAACGATAGCAAGGCGTTAGTGCTGATTTCGTTACCTTTTTGCAACCTCAAGTTATCAAAGTGATGCAGATCACAAATTTATAGAAATTTCTTATCGCAAAAAAACGATTAACCTGGTTAGCCGGTTAATCAACGAACAATATAAAATCTCACTGCGTTATTCATGGGATAAAAGTGTGCAACTCAGGTAGTTTTTAGGCAGGGAAGTTCAGAGGAAGCCCGGTATAGACCCGGGCGAGGCTATCAGGCGTCAACCTTCTCTTTAAATTCGCAGAGATCTTCGATAATGCATGAGCCACAGCGCGGCTTACGCGCGATGCAGGTATAGCGGCCATGGAGGATCAGCCAGTGATGGCAGTCGACCTTAAATTCTGCCGGAACCACCTTCAGCAGTTTTTCCTCTACCTGCTCGACGTTTTTCCCGGCAGCAAACTGAGTGCGGTTACACACCCGGAAGATATGCGTATCGACGGCAATCGTTGGCCAGCCGAAGGCCGTGTTCAGCACGACGTTGGCGGTTTTACGGCCTACGCCCGGCAGCGCCTCAAGCGCCGCCCGCTCCTCAGGGACTTCGCCACCGTGCAGGTCAAGCAGCATGCGGCAGGTTTTGATCACATTCTCCGCTTTGCTGTTAAACAGGCCGATGGTTTTGATGTACTCCTTTACGCCGTCTACACCAAGCGCCAGCATCGTCGCCGGGGTATTGGCGACAGGATACAGCTTTGCCGTCGCCTTGTTGACGCTGACGTCGGTGGCCTGAGCGGACAGCAGAACCGCAATCAGCAGCTCAAAAGGGCTGCTGAAATTGAGTTCGGTTGTCGGATGAGGATTGTTGTCTCTCAGGCGGGTGAGGATCTCAACGCGCTTGCTGTTATTCATTAAGCCTTCTCTGCATTGCCTGCTACGGCGGTGGCGCTTTCGCGGGCGCGACGTGCCTTCATTTTTTCATCAATGAGGTATTTTACCGCCAACAGCATACCCAGGCCAATAAAGGCGCCCGGCGGCAGCATGGCGAGCAGGAAAGGCGTGTCGGTATGGAAGACTTCAATGCGAAGCACTTTCGCCCAGTTGCCAAGCAGGCCGTCCGCGCCGTCAAACAGGGTGCCGTTACCAATAATCTCGCGAATGGAGCCTAAAACAAACATTGCGCTGGTCGCGCCCAGCCCGGTGGCAAACCCATCCAGCGCGGCATAAGGCACGCTGGCTTTTGCCGCGTAGGCTTCGGCTCGCCCAACGACGATACAGTTGGTGACGATGAGCGGGATAAAGATCCCCAGCGACTGGTAGAGCCCAAATGCATAAGCGTTGATCAGCATCTGCACGATACTGACCACCGAGGCAATGATCAGCACATACACCGGAATACGAATTTCAGCGGGCACCCAGCGGCGCAGGGCGGAAATTGTCCCGTTGGTCAGCGTCAGTACCAGCGTGGTCGCCAGCCCAAGTCCGAGGGCATTGGTGGCGGTGGAGGTGACGGCCAGCAGCGGGCAAAGGCCCAGCAGCTGAACCAGCGCCGAGTTATTTTTCCACAGCCCGTTTACCAGGACGCGTTTTGTTTCGCTCATTGTTGTTCTCCACAGGCCGGCAATTCGTTGAGCTGCGCGGGCAGGGTCTCTGCAAACAGGCCAGCGCGCTTAACGGCATTGACTACCGCGCGCGGGGTAATGGTTGCCCCGGTAAATTGCGTGAACTGCCCGCCGTCTTTTTGGACCGCCCAGCTCGGATCATTGCTGCCCTGAATGCGTTTGTTAGCAAAGTGGGTGATCCAGTCGCTGAGACGCAGTTCTATTTTATCCCCAAGCCCCGGCGTTTCGTGGTGTTCGGTCACGCGGGTACCGAGGATGGTGCCGTTAAAATCGGCGGCAACCAGAATCTGTATAGCACCAGAATAGCCGTCCGGCGCGGTGGCTTCCATGACAACAGCAACGGGCTTATCGCCTTTACGCGCCACATAAATATGTCGGGCGCCTTTGCCGAGCGGGGAGTCCTTCACCACCAGGCAGCTGTCCTGAATAGGGTTATCGTAGACGTCGTCGGCAATCACCTGATCAAATAACATTTTTTGCTGCAGCGCCGATTGCTGGGCAATTGTCGGTTTGGTGAGTTCGTTGACCAGCGCCGTCAGCCCGGTAAACAGAGCGGCAAACAGCGCCAGGGCTACGCCATGTTTTTGCATTGTTTTAAACATAGCGTCTCCTTAGCGGTGGCCGTACGCGCGAGGGCGGGTGTAGTAGTCGATCAGCGGCACGGTAATATTACCTAGCAGCACGGCGAACGCCACGCCGTCCGGGTAGCCGCCATAGGTGCGAATCAGCCAGACCAGCAGGCCAACCAGCGCCCCGAAAATCAGTCGCCCACGGTTGGTCGTTGAGGCGGTGACCGGGTCAGTCAGGATAAAAAACGCGCCGAGCATGGTCGCACCGGAGAACAGATGTACCATCGGCGACAGGCATTTTTCCGGGGCAATAACCCAGCCGAGCGTGGAGCAGACGACCAAAGCCACCAGGAAGCCCGCCGGGATATGCCAGCGAATAGTGCCGCGCCACAGCAGGAACAGACCGCCCGCCAGATAAGCCAGGTTAACCCACTGCCAGCCGAGGCCCGCCAGTGCGCCACCATAGATTGGCGCACTCAGAAGTTGCTCTGCGGAGTGCCCCGCGTGCAGACCGGTTTTGAAGGTGTCCAGCGGCGTGGCCTGGCTGATGCCGTCCACGCCCATGCGCAGCGTATCCATGGTACCGCCTGTGGCGGTTGCGCCGTGGAAAATCACCTGCAGGCTGTCAACAAAACCCGGTACGTTGGCGGCAATGGACTCCGGCGGCAGCCAGGAGGTCATCTGCACCGGGAAAGCAATCAGCAGGACAACGTAGCCAATCATCGCCGGGTTAAACGGGTTATTGCCAAGGCCGCCATAAAGCTGCTTGGCAATGATGATGGCAAACACTATCCCGACAACCACCATCCACCATGGCGCGAGAGGCGGAATACTGATCCCCAGCAACAGGCCGGTGAGCAGCGCCGAGTTATCGGCAAGATGGTTTTGTACGGATTTTTTGCGCAGACGTAGCACCAGCGCTTCGGCGACCATAGCGCTGACGATCCCCAGCACAACCTGAATCAGCGTTCCCCAGCCAAACCAGTACCACTGCATCGCGATGCCGGGCAGGGCTGCGAGACAAACCAGCATCATAATCCGCGCGGTGCTGCGCTGATTATGGGTAAACGGGGAGCTTGCGATTTTAAAAACCATTTATTCCTCTGGAGACATCTGAGCGGCTTTACGCGCCTGAACGCGGGCAATTGCCGCAGCCACTGCAGCTTTGCGTGGATCTTGTTCTTCTTGTGGGGCTGATTGTTCGCTTTCCGCTTTCTGCGCCGCTTTGCGAGCTTTGGCTCGGGCAATGGCGGCCTCAACGGCGGCTTTGCGCGGGTCAACGACTTCTTGCTCAACGACAGCTGGCTCAGGGCTTTCTGCGTTTTGCGCAGCTTTGCGGGCCTTAGCACGGGCAATGGCAGCTTCAACGGCGGCCTTGCGCGGGTCAACGGCTTCTTGCTCAACGACAGCTGGCTCAGGGCTTTCTGCGTTTTGCGCAGCTTTGCGGGCCTTAGCACGGGCAATGGCAGCTTCAACGGCGGCTTTGCGCGGATCAACGGCTTCGGGCTCAACGGCCGCTGTCTCAGGGCTTTCTGCGTTTTGTGCGGCTTTGCGAGCCTTGGCACGGGCGATCGCGGCTTCAACGGCAGCCTTACGCGGATCGGTTTCGGTGCTGGTCGCCGATTCTGCCTGTAGCGCTTTCTCTGCCTGGCGCGCGCGCGCTTCAGCTTTACGAGCTTCGCGGGCGGCAATCATTTCGCTATTGTCCGGCGTACTGCCGGCTTTCACGACTATAGGTTCGTCGCTGGCCTGCGCTTTTTTGCTTTTTACGCGGGCAAGTGCGGCCTGAATGGCATCGTTATCTTTTGCCGTCGGCTGAACCGCGGCATTTTTATGGCGCTCAAGGCGAGCGGCTTTCTCACGCTCCAGCCTTTCCTGCCGTGCCTCAAAGCGAGCCTTAGCCTCAACGGTGCGTTTGGCTTCCAGCTCAATCTCACGGATTTCGGCCTTTTCCTGGCGGAAGTACTGCACCAGCGGAATATTGCTTGGGCAAACGTAGGCGCAGGCCCCGCATTCGATACAGTCAGACAGGTTGTAGGCGGTGGCTTTGTCGTGCTGCTGGCCTTTGCTGAACCAGTACAGCTGCTGCGGCAGCAGATCGGCCGGGCAGGAGTCCGCGCAGGCGCTGCAGCGAATACAGCCTTGTTCTTCTTCCTGTTCGCCCATTTCAGCCGGAGACGGGGCCAACAGGCAGTTGGTAATTTTCACTACCGGCACATCAAGCCACGGTAGGGTGAAGCCCATCAGCGGCCCACCCATAATCACTTTCTGATCCTGCCCTGGGCGGAAGCCCGCAAAACTGAGGAGGTGGCTGACCGGCGTGCCCAGACGCGCCCAGACGTTGCCCGGCTGAGTTATGGATTCACCAGTTAAAGTGACGACACGCTCGGTCAGCGGTTCGCCGTCGATGACCGCACGTTTAATGGCATACGCGGTGCCGACGTTCTGCATCAGAATGCCAATGTCGGACGAACGGCCCCCGTGGGGCACCTGCATGCCGGTTAAAATCTGCGTCAGCTGCTTGGCGCCGCCGGACGGATATTTCGTCGGGATGACCCGCAGCTGCATATCGTGGCTATTAGCCAGCACCGCCCGCATCATGGAGATCGCCTGCGGCTTGTTGTCCTCAATGCCAATAAGAATGCGCTGCGGCTTCAGAATATGGGCCAGAATGCGCACGCCTTCGATAATTTGCGCGGCACAGTCCTGCATCAGGCGGTCATCGGCGGTAATGTAGGGCTCGCATTCGGCGGCGTTCACGATCAGCGTGTCAATTTTATCGCCGCCGCCCTGCAGTTTGCTGCCGGTCGGGAACCCTGCGCCGCCCAGCCCGGCCACGCCGAACTGGTGAATGCGTTCAATAAGGGCTTCACGGCTCTGGCAGCGGTAGTCGCTCCAGCCGTCTCGTTCAATCCAGCGGTCCTCACCGTCGGCATCAAGAATGACGCTAAGTTCGGCGAGGGCAGAAGGATGCGCGGTTGAGTGCGGCTCAATAGCCTTAATGGTGCCGGAGGTTGGAGCGTGTACCGGCAGCATACGCCCGCGCCCACGGGTCAGAGGCTGGCCGCGCAGCACATAATCACCGGGTTTGACGCACAGTTCACCTTCCGCGCCGATGTGCTGCTTCAGCGGAATCACAAACTGGGATGGCAGCGGAACCTGGCGCAGCGGCGTGCCGTTGGACTGGGTTTTCATCTCCGGGGGATGAATGCCGCCGTCAAAGTCCCAAATTCTGTCTTTTTTAAAGCGATTGAAGATATTAAGCATGGTTATCCGCCGGGATCATACGCACCGGGATGGTCTGCAAATCCCATTTCCAGCTTTCGGTCGTCGGGCTGACGGGGATCAGGTCGATGCAGCGGGTAGGGCAAGGGTCGACGCAAAGGTTACAACCTGTGCACTGGTCGCTGATCACGGTATGCATGGCGCGGGTCGCGCCTACAATCGCGTCAACGGGGCAGGCCTGAATGCATTTTGTGCAGCCGATGCAGTTTGCTTCGTCAATCACGGCGAGCATGCGCACTGGCTCTGCGGCGGTGGCGTCGCCGTCAATCGGCTGGGGCTCCACGTTCAGGGCGCTGGCAATCTTCAGCATTACGGCTTCGCCGCCCGGCGCGCAAAGGTTGATTTTCGCGCCCTGGTTGCCAACGGCCTCTGCGTAAGGACGGCAGCCTGGGTAACCGCACTGGCCGCACTGGCTCTGGGGCAGCAGTTCGTCAATGCGGTCAACAATCGGATCTTCTTCTACTTCAAAGCGGCGAGAGGCATAGCCCAGGATCAGGCCGAAAAGCAGCCCCATCAGCGTGACCGAAATAATGGCCATCCACAACGTTGTCATCAGAACTTCACCAGCCCGCTAAAGCCCATAAAGGCGAGGGCCATCAGGCCTGCGGTCACCAGCGCGATAGCGTTGCCGCGAAACGGGGCTGGAATATCGGCTACAACCATACGCTCGCGAATGGCCGCGAACAGCACCATCACCAGCGAGAAGCCAAGCGCGGCGGAAAAACCGTACACCGCCGACTGCAGGAAGTTATGGCCCAGGTTGATGTTGAGCAATGCCACGCCGAGTACGGCGCAGTTGGTGGTGATCAGCGGCAGGAAGATCCCCAGCAGGCGATAAAGTGCGGGGCTGGTTTTACGCACCACCATTTCGGTGAACTGCACGACAACCGCGATAACCAGGATAAACGCCAGGGTGCGCAGATAGATCAGGTCCAGCGGCACCAGGATAAGTTCGTCAATGATCCACGCAAAAATAGAGGCGAGCGTCATCACGAAGGTGGTCGCCAGCCCCATGCCGATGGCGCTTTCCAGTTTTTTGGAAACCCCCATAAACGGACACAGACCAAGGAACTTCACCAGCACGAAGTTATTGACCAGAACGGTACCCACAAAGAGCAGCAAATAATCTGACATGATTCGACCTGAAACAAAAAAAGCCGCCTATTATCGACGAATCGGCGGGCGGCGACAACGGGCTATCTATAGGGTTATTACGGGTTAATGAAGGTCTGCTTCACTCGCTTCGAACGCTTCAAATAAGGCACCAGTAATGCCGCCGCAAGCAGAGAAGGCAGCAGCAGTTGAACCGCGACCTTGTCGCTGACCGGCGAAAATGCAAAGGATTTAATCGCCAGCAGCACGGTGAGCAGCAGCCACAAAATATAATGACGGATCACATTCTGGCGGCGTTTAAAGAACGCGATAGTCAGCCAGAGGGTATAAGCCCACATTGCCATCGCGCAGGCGACGGACAGGCTGAACAACAGCGTTGTTTTTGCGTCTGCGCTGCCCAGCGCCTCGCGGGCCGCCGGGGACAAAATCATCATCAGGAAACTTAACAGCGCCACCGAGCTGCTGAGCAACGACATCAGCAGCCAGGCCAAAGGGGCAAGGAGCCAGCCGGCAATGCGCGGGGGTTGGGGCGTCGTCATGTGTCCTCCCGATTTTAAATAAGGTGAATAAAGCGGGGGGATTATAAGGGATTTTGCCGCTAATGCTACCGGCAGCGGCTATACAACGTAACGCCAGACCGTTTTCGGCACGCATCCAAGGTCAAAAAGACGTCCGCCGGCGGCCAGTTCGGCCCTGCGGTGATCGGCCGCGCGGTACATATTCATGATTTCCTGGCTGTCGGTCAGGGTGTAATTCAAGTGATCAAAAAGCTTTTCCAGATTTTCCTGCGAGCTTATTTTGCGGAATTTCATCAGGTAGTCCAGGGCACTGAGAGGTGTTGCATTTTCCATGGCGGATATCAATTAATCACGTTCGGCGGATTGAGAGGCGATGATAATCGCAAA
Organism: Cedecea sp. B1(4); assembly: GCF_059414925.1. NCBI lineage: Bacteria > Pseudomonadati > Pseudomonadota > Gammaproteobacteria > Enterobacterales > Enterobacteriaceae > Cedecea > Cedecea sp. B1(4). The sequence goes on from NZ_JCAHMZ010000001.1 coordinate 527,815, forward strand.
CTCGGTCGCGACTTAGCGCTATTATTACTCAACGGAACAATTAGGAGTTTTCTTTGCAAGATCCAGGAATATCGCGCCCTGGACTACATAAAATTTCCTTAATTTAATTTACCCTGGCCGTTCGGGCTAAATGAAGACAGTTATTTAAAGCCATAATAACTGTCAGGATGATTAGCAATAATGGCGGTCTTATGCCTGGACAATGCGCAATCCAGAAACTTGCTGTTGTCGCCCACCGGGGGATAATGTGAAATGCCGGAGTTCATTACAGAGAGGAAAACACATGAGTGATACCATCCGCGTCGGGCTTATCGGTTACGGTTATGCCAGCAAGACTTTTCATGCACCGCTGATTTCCGGTACGCCAGGAATGATCCTCGCCGCAGTTTCCAGTAGCGATGCTGAAAAAGTGCACGCTGACTGGCCGGGGATGACGGTCGTGTCCGATCCTCAGCACCTGTTTAAAGATCCCGCCATCGATCTGATTGTCATTCCTACCCCGAATGACACCCACTTCCCGCTGGCTAAAGCTGCGCTGGAAGCCGGAAAACATGTTGTCGTTGATAAGCCTTTCACCGTCACGCTATCCCAGGCGCGAGAGCTGGATGCGCTGGCTAAAAAGCTCGGCCTGCTGCTGTCCGTGTTCCACAACCGCCGTTGGGATAGCGACTTCCTGACGGTGAAAAATTTGCTGGCGGAAGGGACGCTCGGCGAAGTGGCCTATTTTGAATCCCACTTTGACCGCTACCGCCCGCAGGTACGTAACCGCTGGCGTGAACAGGCGGGCGTCGGTAGCGGTATTTGGTACGATCTGGGGCCGCATCTGCTTGATCAGGCCATCACTCTGTTTGGGCTGCCGGTCAGCCTGACCGTGGACCTCGCGCAGCTTCGCGCCGGGGCGCAGGCGACCGACTACTTCCACGCCGTGCTGGCTTATCCGCAGCGTCGGGTCGTGCTGCATGGCACGCTGCTGGCGGCGGCGGAAACGGCGCGTTACATCGTGCACGGCACGCGTGGGAGCTACATTAAATACGGTCTTGATCCGCAGGAAGATCGCCTGAAAGCGGGGGAACGACTGCCGCAGGAAGACTGGGGTTACGACATGCGCGACGGCGTGCTGACTCTGGCACAGGGCGAGATAATGGACGAGCAGACGCTACTGACCGTGCCGGGTAACTATCCGGCTTATTATGCGGGAGTGCGTGATGCTCTGGCCGGTAAAGGTGAGAACCCTGTCCCGGCAGCCCAGGCGATTCAGGTCATGGAACTGATTGAGCTGGGCATCGAGTCCGCTAAAAAGCGCGCGACGCTGAACTTTGTCTGAGAATACCCCTCACCGCGCCCGGTGAGGGTTAACCGTTAATGCAGATCGTTAAAGTTGTAGGTAAAGGTCAGGCTGAAGCGGACATCGCGGCGGCTGCTGTCGCTGGGTAAATCAGCCAGTGGCCTCGCCGCCTCAACGGAGACAGTATAGTGGCGGCTGTCGCCCACCGTTACCCCGGTTGCAATCGAGGCCAGACGCTGGTGACGGAAGCCCGGCTGATTGAACCAGGTCTGGGCGGTATCTGCCACGACATAGGGCTGCACCGTGTTAATCCACACGCCCTGATCGAGACTATGGAGATAGCGCATTTCAACCTGCCCGCCGTAGCCGTAATCTCCGCTGGCCTCGCCGTCAGGATATCCCCGGCCAAAACGCTGCGCCCCGAAGCTTACGCGCTCAGCTTCGGGCAAATTATTGTTCGACCAGTCCCCCTCCAGCGACGTACTCAATCGCCATTTAGGCGCGACCAGCCAGGCGGCATCGACGTTGCCCTTCCAGCGCGTAAAGTTGAGATTAGTGTTTAATCCCGGCGTGACGCTGGCCCCAAAGGCATCAATACCCTTGCGCAGAGTCAGGCGTGCGCTCCAGTTGGCGGTGTCGTACTCGCGGTAGCCCCAGGCCGAAAACTCTGCCGCCGGGTAGCGAGCGCGCTGGCTGACGCCGGACAAATCAATGGTATTGCCGAAGCCGCTGGCGCGCAGCGCATAATCGTCGCGCTTATCGACATAATCCAGCCCGCCGCTGACCGAAAACTGCTTCTTGCGCTCAAGCAGCAGTGGGTAGCTGAAGGCTATTCCCCCGGTGTACTGGGTGGTTTTTTCCTTTGCGTCGATAGAAATGTTCTGTGGCAAATAAAGCAGCGGCGTGTAGTCGCTGGGGTTTTCACGATAGAAGCTGCCTTTCAACTGCATCAGCAGGCCGTTATCGGTGAGGTATTGCTGATAGTTGGCCCCAAAGTAGGTTTTTTTTGTGCTGCTATCCAGCGGCACCAGCGTGGCAAGCCCCAGTTGATCGCCGTGGCTGGTGAGGTTGCTGAGCGTGCCGTTAATCAGCGCCAGGTTTGAGCCTTTGCGCGTGTCTATCGTGGAGGAAATATCCCAGATATGCGGCTGCGTGGCGTCGACTTTCATATCCGCCGCACCGTAAATGTTGTTAGGTAGCGCAGCATTTGCTTCCACTTTTGTCGCCGGCGTGCGCTGCATCAGCAGGCTGTAGCGGTCAAATGTGGCCTGGCTGAGGGGTTTTTCATTCATCATTAGCGCCGACAAACGGCTTAGGCGTTCGCCCGTATTAGCGTTATCGCTTTTGATGTTGCTGTGCGCAATATAGCCTTCAACCAGCACAATACGCACTGTGCCATCATGGAAATTGTCGCTCGGCAGGTAAGCGTAGGACAGCGGCAGGCCATCCTGCTGATAGCGCTGGGTAATGCTGTTGGTCAACGTTATCAACTGGGCCAGCGGGACTGTTTTGCCGACCAGCGGCATAAACGGCTGAACCAGCGAGTCGAGTTTATAGCGCGTGCCGCCAATAAACTGCAGATGTTTCACCGTAATCGGCGTCTGCGGGGTTAACTGCGGAGCCGGCAGCGGGGTTTTTACTTCTGGCTGTTTTTGCGGGGCAGCAGGTATGGCAAGAGAACGAGCAGCTTTTGCAGGGTTATTAGGGTCGATAAGCGTGGGGGACATATCGGCATAGCTGATACTCAGCGTAGCGCCATAAAGCAACACGATACCCAGACGAGTGTCCATGATGATCTCCCTTAACTGCGCAGCGAAGAAGATGCTGTGAAAAAAGTGCTCCCGCCGTTAGCACGGGAGCACATGTGCCATAGTGAGCACTATTTGGTTTTCAAAAGACCGCTGACCGCGCCGGTAAGCCCGACTTGCTGGCCTGAACTTGTGCTACTGCCTGTCGCACTGGCGTTGACATTGGTGGTTAGCGAAGAGGTCAGGCCGCTCACTGTGGTGCCAAGGCCGGTCACCAGGCCATTGCCCCCCACGCCGAGCGAGCCAGAAGCCCCCGCTGAAACGGAGCCTGAGCTGCTGCCGGTTTGCACTGGTTTCACCAGCGTACCGCTGTCAGTCACCACCTGGCCGGTATTCTGGACAACTTGCCCCAGGCCGCCGAGAGATGGATTGCTGCCGCTTATATTGGTCCCCAGGCCGCTGACGGCTCCCCCTGTGGTGGTCAGCAGGTTACTGACAGGCGTACCTAGCCCGGTAGCCCCGCCCACGGCCTGAGTGGCTTTCTGCGTATCTGAAAGGGTGGTGTTAACCAGCCCCGTAGCACCGGTTGTCAGGTTTGACACGCCAGGGCTTTGTACCGTTTGAGTCAGGGCATTCCCTGTACCGGTCACGACTTGCCCCGCAGTATTGACCAGTCCACCTGCGGCACCAGTTACCCCGCCGACTGGCGTATTGGCTGTGGAGCTTGCGAGATTAGTCCCGACTGCTGAAACGGTTGTCCCAAGGCCAGATACGGCATTGGTCGCACCGGTCACGGTGGTGCCCACCCCGTTAGGGTTGTTAGCATTGCCAAGGCCATTTACTACGCCGTTGCCGACGGTTGAAATGGCGCTGCCGGTGCCGTCCACGGCCACGGCAATCGTGGAGGTGACAGGATTATTCACCGGTAACTGAGAACCTACGCCGCTGACGGTACTGCCAACGCCGCTTACGACGCCGCCGGCATCGCCGATAATGTTATTACCTGCACTATTAGCGACGGTTGTTCCGCCTCCAGTGCCTCCACCAGTACCGCCACCGGTTCCACCTCCGCCCGAACCGCCACCTGTTCCAGTACCTGTACCTGTTCCAGTACCAGTACCTGTTCCGGTACTGCCACCCGAGCCGGTTCCTCCACCGGAACCGTTACTCCCCGAGCCGCTACCGCCATTGCTTGCGGTGTCTGTGCCCGTGGTGCCGGCAGATCCGGCTGTTTTCGCCGTATTGTGCGAACTCCCGCCGCCGCCGCTACAGGCCGACAGGGAGAAGGCAAGAAGTACCGCCATCGCAATAGCGCTGAGGCGGCCAAAGTTATTTGAGCGCATAGCAATACTCCACTATTAGCACGCCGGACGGCGTATTAATAAGTGTATGGCGTATTTGAATCACTGCCACATCACGGCGCATATAATATGAATTTAAATTTCCAAATGAGATTTTTGTCGTATTTCTGCATTTTGAAATTGAATGTTTTTGATATTAAATTTCTAATTATCATTAGGTTATATTTTTACCAAAAGGTAAAAAAATTTTTATGACGATTGCCTTGATTTACGATGAAATGTCTTCTTTAAATAGCTATAAAATTAAGCCGTGCTGTATTCATATTTTAGTTTTAGTTTCGCTTAATTGATAACGTTTCGCTTTAAGATAAAGCGATATGAACCCACTGTGCATTTTTTGGAAGTTTGCAGAATTGTTAACTCGCCAGCGCGGCCGATTTGTTGCAAAGTAACAGCCAAAATGATGTCTGGCAGGTAGAGGAACAGGATGGGTTGGCTACAAAAACTAAAAATTGATAATTTTTTACTGATAATGATTGGCGTGGTGATCGTGGCATCGCTGTTCCCGTGCGAGGGGATAGTGAAAACGGGGTTTGAATACCTGACAACGTTTGCCATCGCGCTGCTCTTCTTTATGCATGGGGCGAAGCTTTCCCGCGATGCCATTGTGGCGGGCATGGGGCACTGGAAACTTCATTTAGTGGTGTTTCTCAGTACCTTTGCGCTGTTCCCGCTACTAGGGCTGGCGATGGGCTTTCTCTCTCCGGCTATTCTGAGTCAGCCGCTGTATATGGGCTTCCTCTATCTTTGTGCGCTGCCCGCCACGGTGCAGTCAGCTATCGCCTTTACTTCGGTTGCCGGGGGTAACGTGGCGGCGGCGGTGTGTAGCGCTTCTGCATCCAGCATCCTGGGGATCTTCCTCTCGCCCGTTCTGGTCGGGGCGCTGATGCAGACTCAGGAAGGGACAACCGACACGCTGCATGCCATTGGCAAAATCATTATGCAGTTGATGGTGCCGTTTGTTATCGGGCACCTTTCCCGGCCGCTGATTGGCAAGTGGGTGGATCGCCATAAAAAACTCATTGGCCTGACCGACCGATCGTCCATTTTGCTGGTCGTCTATGTGGCGTTTAGCGAAGCGGTAGTCGAAGGCATTTGGCATCAGGTCAATGGTTTCTCGCTGCTGATGGTGCTGGTCTGCTCGCTGGTGCTGCTGACCATTGTGTTGGTGGTGAATACCCTGGCGGCGCGCCTGCTGGGCTTTAATACGGCTGACGAGATTACTATTGTGTTCTGTGGCTCGAAGAAAAGTCTGGCCAATGGCGTGCCGATGGCAAATGTGCTGTTCCCGGCAAGTGCGGTAGGGATGATGGTGCTGCCGCTGATGATTTTCCACCAAATCCAACTGATGGTTTGCGCCGTTCTGGCTCAGCGCTATGCCCGCAAAACGGCCGAACAAAAACGGCAGCTGGAATCCGCGTCCTGACGCCAGCTGCCGGTATTTTTACGCCGCCTTAACCTTAGCGATAAGCGCCTGTTTTTCGGCTTCGCTCAGGAACGCAATCTTCAGTCCATTCTCCTGCGCGGTGCGAATGTGCGCCGCGCTGAGGCCGGCCTGAGGTGCCGCGACGTTGTACTCATGAATAATATCGATGCCCTGAACCGCAGGGTCATCGGTATTGATCGTCGCCAGCACGCCGTGATTGAGGAAAGCAATAAGCGGGTGTTTGTCCAGAGCCGCAACGGTGCTGGTCTGAATATTCGAGGTCAGGCAGGACTCAATGCCGATTTTATGCTCGGCCAGGAAATCCATCAGCGCCGGATCTTCAACCGCTTTTACGCCGTGGCCGATACGCTCCGCGCCCAGCTCGCGAATAGCCTGCCAGATGCTCTCCGGCCCGGCAGCTTCGCCGGCATGCACGGTGATCCGCCAGCCAGCATCCCGCGCACGATTAAAGTGATTCAGGAACAGGCTGCCCGGGAAGCCAAGTTCGTCTCCGGCTAAGTCCAGCGCGGTAATGCTGTCGCGGTGGGCGAGCAGGGCGTTCAGTTCCGCTTCACAGGCGGCTTCACCAAAGGTTCGGCTCATAATGCCGATCAGGCGGGCTTCAACGCCAAAATCGCGGCAGCCCTGGCGTACACCTTCAATTACGGCTTCAACCACGCCGGCCACCGGCAGGTTATGGCTCATCGCCATGTAGCCAGGGGAGAAGCGCAGCTCCACATAGTGCAGGCCGTTGCGGGCGGCGTCTTCAATGTTTTCCCAGGCGACGCGGCGGCAGGCCTCGAGATCGCCCAGCACTTTCACGCCCCAGTCCAGCTTCTGCAGGAAACTGACCAGGTCCGGTGCAGTCTCAACGACCTGAACGTGTGGACGCAGGGTTTCGAGGGTGTTGGCAGGCAAAGATAAATTAAACTGGCGGCCGAGATCGAGGATAGTTTGCGCACGAATATTGCCATCAAGGTGGCGGTGCAAATCGGTTAACGGCAGGGTGGTATCAATCATGGTCGCACTCTTTTTTTGATTAAAGTGCGGCGTATTATAAAAAGAAATGAGGGGCAATTGCTACGGCTGTCAGCATTTTGTTGCGCAAACGTCCCTGTCGCGCTTTTGCCGCGAAAAATTACTGCAGTGTTAGCTTGTAGCCAAGATGGCTGGCCTCAAAACCAAGGTTGTCATAAAAGCGGTGTGCATCCGTCCGTGTTTTGTCCGTAGTGAGCTGAACGAGGTGACAGCCTCTTTCTTTGCACTGCTGGACTGCCCAATCCACCATCTGTTTGCCAAACCCCGTCCCTCTCTGTGAACGCGCAATGCGTACCGCTTCAATCTGGCCGCGCCACGCGCCTTTGCGCGCTAAGCCCTGAATAAAGGTCAGCTGTAACGTCCCGATGACCTCATCTCCGGATACGGCTACGGCAAGTAGCTGGTTTGGGTCGGCATCGATGGCATGAAAAGCCTCAATGTAGCGCTGATCTAAGGGAAGGCTGGGATCTTCTCTCAGACGGCCCAGAATGTCGTCGGCTAACAGCGTGATAATGGCGGGAACATCGGCAAGCTGTGCTTTACGAAAAAGTATCTCGGTCATTGGCTGGATTCCATCAGGGGAAAGAAGGCTTGTGTCGGCAAATGTTAGCACAGCCCGCTTTTGGGGCTGGCTGTTTTTGGGTTTTATAAAAAGTTGTTTGTAAGCATATTTAAATAAAAAAGATCTTTTTATTCGCCTGTTTCACCGACGGCTGCCAACCCATTTTTAATCGCGCAGGTAGCTATAAACGTCGGCATAAACTGATCAATCAAGAAACGCGGGTTGGGCTGCTTATCTTCATAAAAACCGGCCAGAGCGAAACCCGCCTCAAGCTGCCCGCCGATCTGCTCTTCCAGTGAATGGCCGAAGACGAACGCTTCTCCCCGAACCTGCTTTGCGGCCCGCTCGTCGGCCGTTAGATCATTGACGTCAGAATAGGGCAGGCTGAATCTTGGGCGGATAACGCCTTGTTCGGCATAGTTGGCTGCACGATCGCCGATGAAAACAACCGGATTAAAAAAGCTGGATAACAGCTTTCCGCCGCTCGCTAAAATCCGGTAACAGCCGTGCCAGATGGGGCGAATATCCGGCACGTACTGGTTGGATATCGGGTGGATAATGTAGTCAAAGCTTTTATCCGCGAAACGGGACAGATCGCGCATATCGCCCTGGACAAATGTCAGCGTCAGATTGTCCCGTTGCGCAACAAAGCGGTCTTTATTGAGCTGCTCCTGCGATAAATCATAGACGGTGACTTCCGCCCCGGCGGCGGCGAGCACCGGGGCCTGCTGCCCCCCGGCAGACGCCAGGCAGAGAATGCGTTTTCCCTGCACGTTCGGTAGCCAGCTGGCAGGGAGCTTGCCTGGCGTTAAATGAATCTGCCACTCGCCGCGGCGGGCTTGTGCAATGATGTCGGCACCGACAGGCTGTGACCATTCGCACTGCTGGCGGGCAAGGGCATCCCATGCGGCGCGGTTGTGCTCGAGTAAGTCGGAAGAGTGGGTAAATGTATCAGGCATCTTATTTTCCTCTGGGGAGTGAAAAGCAGAGCCAGGGAATAGCGGCAAGATGTGTGGCAGAAGCCACAGCCGAAACTGCAAAAAAATAAACAGCAATGCATATTCACACTGGCATAAGTCAGGCAGCGAGCGCATTAGTTGTTCATTTCGTTGCAAACCTCGGGGAGAAAGAGTGGGCGATTAACTCTAGTTCCTGCCGGGAAGGGCGTCAACCGCCATTTAAGGTAGTCCAAAAAGCGCGGGTTACCCCGCACTCAGTGACTCAAGCCTGAACCGTATTTTTTTGCTCGATCAGGCGGCGCAGCAGCGGAATCAGCAGCAGTAAAATGACGCCGGTAGCGACGGAGCCCCAGCCCAGTTGGCTAAAGACTTTACTGTAGCCAGGGTCGGTCAGTACCGGCGTGCTGCCGCTGTTTTGCGGCATGCGGCCGGAAACATAGCCTGCCAGTACGGAGGCCACGCCCGTAACCATCATCCAGCAGCCCATCATCAGGCCCTGCAGGTTGGCCGGGGCCAGTTTGCCGATCATCGAGTAGCCCACCGGGGAAATCAGCAGTTCGCCGATGCTTTGCAGAATGTAGCTCAGCACAATCCATTTCAGCGCCACCATGCCGTCCGCACCTGCCATGGAGATACCCAGCGGCAGCACCAGCATGCCAACGCCCATACAGAACAACGAAGAGGCAAACTGGGCGGGAATGTCGATGCGCACGCCGCGATCGCGCAGGCGTTTGAACAGCCAGGCCATCAGCGGGCCGCCGATCACGATGACGATAGTGTTGATGTTTTGCAGCCACTGCGGAGAAACTTCCCAGCCGAAAGCGTTCAGGGTGACGTTATGCTCGGCGAACAGCGTCAGCCCCATGGGTGCCAGCTGGTACAGCGACCAAAACACCAGCGAACCAGCGGCCAGCAGCAGGTAAGCTGCCATGCGGCGACGCTCGTGCTTGCGAGGGTGGCGGGCGGTCATGACGCACAGTGCCAGGAAGACCAGTGCCCCTAGGACGATAACAAACGTGCTGCTGAATTCGGTATGGCCGAGCAGCAGGCGCAGAACCGGGACCAGAAGAATCAGGATCAGCAGCCCAAAAGCCATGCGCAGATAAAACCCTTTCCCCTTGATGTGCTGCAGCGGCGTACTGATATCTGCCAGCACCGGCCAGCGGAGCAGGGTAATGACTACGGCGGCGACGTTGCCGAGGGTGGCAAACAGGAACAGCGCCCGGTAGCTTTCGGTCAACTGGTAGTAGCCCGCCACGGTAAAGCCGATAAAGAAGCCCAGGTTCATCCCGGCGTAGTTCCACAGGAAGGCGGCTTCACGGCGATCGTCGTCCGGCGCAAAACGCTGGGTCAGCATCATGTTCAGGCAGGTGACGTTCAGCCCGCTGCCGCTCAGGAACATCGCCAGCCCCCACCACAGGCCAGTCAGGCCCGCATCGGCAATCAGATAACAGCCCGCGACCTGCAGCAGCATCCCCAGTACAAACAGGTTCCGGTTGCTGAGATAGCGGCCCCCGAGGCAGCCGCCAAACAGGTGCAGCCCGTAGTTGAATGCCCCGAAGATCCCCATCATGGCATCGGCCTGGCCTTCGCTAAAGCCCAGTCGCTTGGTGACGTACAGCACCAGCGTGGAGTAAAGCACCGCAAAGCCCAGGGTGGCGAACATCTGAATAAAGAACAACGCGCCCGAGCCGGGAGGAATGGCCTGATGCGAGGCGTGGCCGGAAGATAAACTCATATTGTCTCTCTCAACAACAAAAAGACCCGGGAAGCGCGGCGTCACCGGGTCTTAATTTCTATGACTATGATGAGAGAGCATTTTCGTCGTATTTAGCGGTTTTATGCAAAGCAGAACGACTAAATATTCACATTAAATAATTTCAAAATTTTACAAACCAAAAAGATAACCAGACGAAAGTGCTTAAAAATCACTCCGAATCGATGCCGCGGGGAAATTCAAGGTGGCCGGTCACCTCGCCCCAACTTGCGCCGACAGGCGAGAGAAACAGCGGATGCTGAGCGCAGTAAACCGGGTTGATCATGCCCTCCAGCGTGCCGTCCTCACGGCGGATATCCCAGCGAATCCACGCATGTTTTTTCATATCTGCGTGAATGTCTTGGGGAGTGTTTTCCAGGGGATATTCAGCCAGAATACCCGCTTCCGACACAACCTGGAGCGTGTAGCGCTGTTCGCTATCTTTTACCGCTACAGTCAATACGATCTGTTTGCCGTCAGCAGCGTCGCCCGGCAGCAGCGCGCCGTCATTCAGGCTGAACGTCAGGCCGCAGCGGCGCTCAAAGTAACAATGCCCGCTTTTGATGGCGGCAAGAATAGCCTCTCCGCTGAGCGCCTCGGCATAAACCCAGGTTGCCGGGTCGCCGTAAATAGACGGCTCTGTCGCCTGCGGATAGCGCTCGTGGGGCTGCATATGGCAGTCGCTGCCGCCGACGGCATAAATCCGGTGCCCCGCGTTCCACAGCGTGGTGAAGATCTCAACTACCTGCTCGTTCGCGGTGGTGGCGTTTTTCCAGGTTGGATCGTTGAGCACTTCCAGTACGTCGATCTCCGCCATCGGCATGTCGTTATAGAGCCAGCTCCACGGGTGCAGCATGGCGTGGTTTACGCTCAGTACGCTTTCTGGCCGCTTGAGCGCAATGCCCTGAGTGAGCAGACCGCGGCTGCTGTAATCCGCATGGAACATATTCAGCGTGGCGGCGGGGCCGTGCACGTTCAGGTGGCCTTTGTCGGCGGTGACTTCAATGCTCGGCAGCAACAAAACGCTGTCGTGGCGCGGGAGACAGGCGTGGGACAAGTTGTGCTCGGTCAGGAAGAAGAAATCCAGCCCCTGCGAAGCCATGATATCCAGCGCCTCAGGCAGCGTATTGTTGCCGTCGGACTGCGTGGTATGGCCGTGCAGGTCGCCGCGATACCAGCCGGGACGATCGCTGAGCGTGCGCTGGTAGTCAAAAATGACCTGGTGATCTGGGCGTAAAACGTCTTGTTTTTCAAAATCAACGGGGGCGGCCAGTGCGTCGAAAGTCACCTCCAGCCGATAGCTCATGGGCTGCGGCGAACGGCTTTCACCGATGACGTTATAGATATGCAATTGCCATTCTCCGGCGGGGAGTTCACCGGGGAGAGCACCGATGGAAGCCCAGTCCGCGCAGACTGTCAGCACCTTTTCCGGTTTTTGCAGCATTACCGAGGCTCTTAGCTGCTGGCGGCTGTCGTAAAGGTAGCAGTAGAGGTGTCCGGTACGCAGAGTCGTGCCCGTCAGGCTAATCGCCGGGATATTGTCTGCTACAGAGAAGGTGTGGACGGCATGACCGAAGGGAATTTCACCGGTAAAAACGTGCATGATTTGCTCCTGTTCTTAATTGTCATGAGCTTAAGGGGAGCGAGTGAAGATTGTGTGTCGCTTGGGTGTCGGAAACATGACGAAGTGATGGATGCCGCAGGAGAGGAAGGGGAGCTGGCTCCCCTTTACGGGCTATAACAGCGAATGGATCCCGGCAATAAGCCGCTCGACGCCAGCCTCAAGTTTGACGCGCGGGCACCCGGCGTTCAGGCGCACAAAGCCGTTGCCTTCAGGGCCGTAGGTGTAGCCCGGCATGATGGCGACTTTCTGCTCTTCAATAAGCACTTGCTGCAGCGCTCTGTCGTCCAGCCCCAGCGGGCGTAAATCAATCCATGCCAGGTAAGTGGACTGCGGTGGCTGCCAGTTAAGTTCAGGAAACGCCTGGTTCAGCCTGTCGGCCACGAACTGTAAATTGCTTTGCAGGTAGTCCCGCAGCGCGTCAAGCCAGGGTTGGCCTTCACGGTAGGCGGCAATATGAGCCACAATCGCCAGCACGGCCGGAGAGGAGAGGCCATCCTGCCCTTTGAGCACGTTCAGGTATTTTTGGCGGTCGTCTGCATGATTAATCAGCCCGTAAGCGCCGGTAAGTGCCGGGATGTTGAAGCTTTTCGAGCCGGATGTGAGCAGCGCCCAGCCGCCGAGGCCAACTTCGCACCATGGAATGTGACGGTTATTGCCCCACACCATGTCCATATGAATCTCATCGCTGATAACCTGCACGCCGTGGCGTGCACAGAGTTCAGCTATGGTGGTCAGCTCTTCCCGTGTCCAGACTTTGCCCGTTGGGTTATGCGGGCTGCAAAGCAGCATGATTTTACATTCAGGCCGGGCGAGCAGGGTTTCCAGCTCCGTCATATCACAGTGCCAGCCTTCCGCTGTTTTATGCAGCGGCGCGCTCAGAACCTGACGCTGGTTGCCTTCAATTGCTTTGTAGAACGCATCGTACGCGGGGGTATGAATCAGCACGCCGTCGCCCGGCTGCGACCACTGGCGTAGAAGCTGCGAAACCATGTAAATCACCGAAGGACCGTAGACTACGCTCTCCGGGTCGATGCTGCTGCCGAAACGCTGCTGGTACCAATGGGCGATGGCGGAGAGAAAATCGTCGTTCTTCCAGCGGCTGTAGCCGAGTACGCCATGGGCCAATCTTTTTTGCAGGGCAGCAAGAATGCAGGGCGCGGTAGGGAAGTCCATGTCGGAGATGGTGAAGGGCAGCAGGTCAGCGACGCCGAAGCGGTCGGCCACATAATCCCACTGGGTGCACCAGGTGCCGTGGCGGTCTACCGGAACAGAAAAATCAAACATAAAACCTCACAGCTTTTAACCACAAAGAGGGAAAACCGCGCTTTCCCTCTTCGTCTGATAATGAAGAGCGCCGAAACGCTCCTGATAAATTAAGCCTCGACTGTGCGCATCAGGCCGGCCATCTCATCTTTTACCGACTGAACCTGTGGCCCGATAACCACCTGCAGGTTGTGCTCGTTGAGCTTCACTACGCCGATGGCGCGGTTAGCCTTAAGCGCCGCGGTATCCACCAGCGACATATCTTTAACCGACAGACGCAGGCGGGTGATGCAGTTATCCAGCGTCGAAATGTTATCGCTGCCGCCCAGCGCCGCGAGAATCGCTGGCACGTTATAGCCAGATTTGCCCGTGTGGCCGCCAACCGGTTTTTCTGCAGTGGTGGTTTCAATATCACGCCCTGGGGTTTTGATATTGAAGCGGGTAATGGCGAAGCGGAAGATGGCATAGTAGCCAGCAAACCATACCGCGGCTACAACCGGGACCATATACCATTTGGTGGACAGGCCGTGCAGCACGCCGAAGACGAAGAAGTCGATAATGTTGCCGTCGGTGTTGCCGATAGTCACGCCCAGCACGGACATCATGGTGAAGCCAATCCCGGTCAGCACGGCGTGAATCAGGTACAGCACCGGCGCGACGAACAGGAACAGGAACTCGATAGGTTCGGTGGTGCCGCCCACTACGCAGGCAATCACGCCGGAGATCAACAGCCCTTTAATTTTATGGCGGTTTTCCGGGCGAGCACAGTGGTACATCGCCAGCGCTGCACCTGGCAGGCCGCCGAGGAACGCCGGCATTTTACCCTGAGACAGGAACTGCGTTGCGCTTTCAGAGAAGCCGTGGGTGGTCGGGCAGCTCAGCTGCGCCTGGAAGATAGTCAGCGCGCCGCTCACGGTGTGACCGCACACGTCCATGGTGCCGCCCGCTTCGGTGAAGCGAATCAGGGCCACCAGGATGTGCTGCAGGCCGAACGGCAGCAGCAGACGTTCCCCGGTGCCGAAGATCATTGGCCCAAAGATACCTGCGCTATGGATCATGTAGCCCAGGGCGTTGATCCCTGCGGCAAAAATTGGCCAGATCAGCGGAATAACCAGGCCAACCAGGCCCATCACCAGGGTGGTAATAATGGGCACAAAGCGGGTGCCGCCGAAGAACGCTAATGCGTCCGGCAGGCGGATATTGTGAAAACGCTCGTGCAGCAGATAAACGATAATCCCGGCAATGACCGCGCCGAGAATACCGGTATCAATCGACTGCACGCCGAGCACGCTTTGAATGTTATTGGCTTTGAGGATTGCCGCATCGGTCGTTGGCAGGATGCCTTTGGCGGTGAGCCAGAAATTAACCGCGAGGTTCATCACCATATAGCCGACAAAACCGGCGAAGGCGGCCACGCCTTTATTTTCACGCGCCAGGCCCAGCGGGATGGCGATACAGAACATCACTGGCAGGAAGCTGAACGCGAATGAGCCCATTTTGCTCATCCAGGTAAAGATCAGCTGTAAGACTGGGTTGCCCAGCCACGGGATCTCGGTAACAACGTCATGGCTGCTCAGCGAACTGCCAATCCCCAGCATGATGCCGCAGAACGACAGCAGCGCCACCGGCAACATAAAAGTTTTGCCGAGGTTCTGGAAAAACTCCCAAAGCGATTTTTTTTGTGGTGTATTAGCCGCCATCACGACTCCTTGACCCGGTTAAAATGAAGTGTTGTGTAAGTAAAGTTTGAAAATGATAAAACGTTTTACCCAATTTTATCGTGAGGACGATCGCAGAATTACCGCGCATAATGAAGTTGAATATGCCAGCATAAGTAAAACGTTTTATCTTTATATTTATCGATTCACGGAGGATCTGACTTAACGATGTCGACGCTGACCAAAAGAATCACTATCAACGAGGTTGCCGAGGCCGCAGGTGTCTCGGTGACCACGGTATCGCTGGTGCTCAGCGGTAAGGGGAGGATCTCCACCGCCACCGGTCAGCGGGTGAATGAGGCTATCGAAAAGTTAGGCTTTGTGCGTAATCGCCAGGCCGCTTCGCTGCGCGGTGGCCAGAGCGGGGTGATTGGCCTGATTGTTCGCGACCTCTGTAATCCTTTTTATGCGGAGTTAACCGCCGGGTTAACGGAGGCGCTGGAGCAACAGGGCCAGCTTCTGTTTCTCACCCAGAGCGGTAGCCAGGGGCAGCATATGCAGCGCTGTTTCGACACGCTGGTGGCCCAGGGCGTGGACGGTATTATTATTGCCGGTGCGGCAGGTCAGGGCGCGGATCTGCGGGATATGGCAGTACAGAATAAGGTGCCGCTGGTGTTTGCCTCGCGGGCAAGTTATCTGGACGAGGTTGATATCATCCGCCCGGATAATATGCAGGCGGCGCAAATGGTGACCGAGCATCTGATTAAGCGCGGACATCAGCGTATTGCGTGGCTGGGCGGGCGTAGCTCGTCGTTAACGCGTGCGGAGCGGCTGGGCGGCTTTTGCGCCACCCTGATGCAGCATGGGCTGCCTTTCCATAGCGACTGGATCCTTGAGTGCGAGCCGAGCCAGAAGCAGGCGGCGGATACCATCACGGAACTGTTGCACAACTTCCCGACCATCAGCGCCGTGGTTTGCCACAACAGCACCGTGGCGATGGGGGCGTGGTTCGGCCTGACCCGCGCGGGTTGGCAGATGGGCGGCGGCAGCGTGGACAGTTATTACGACCGGCACATCGCGCTGGCAGGCTTTGCCGAAGTCACAGAAGATGACCTGGACGACGTGCCAATGACGTGGGTGACGACGCCTGCGA
The DNA here is from genome assembly GCF_059414925.1 of Cedecea sp. B1(4). Lineage (NCBI taxonomy): Bacteria > Pseudomonadati > Pseudomonadota > Gammaproteobacteria > Enterobacterales > Enterobacteriaceae > Cedecea > Cedecea sp. B1(4). The sequence continues at coordinate 543,648 of NZ_JCAHMZ010000001.1, forward strand.
GAGAAATTGGCCGCAGCGCGGCACAGCGTATTCTCCAGCGAGCACAGGAAAGCGACGTCGTGTTCAGCAACCAGATTATGCCCGCCCGGTTAATTACCATTAAAAACTAACATTTGCAGGAATCACATGAGCGACTTTCCAACACTTATCGGCCAGCGTATCAAGCTTAGGCCCCTGGAGCTGAGCGATGCCCCGTTGCTGGTTGAGGCCGCCTCGGACGGTGAGCTGTGGAATTTGCCGTTTACCGTTGTGCCGTCCGCGCAGACGGTAAACGACTACATCCAGCATGCGCTCAATGGGCGGCAGGCAGGAACTATTTTGCCGTTCGTGACGACGGATATTGAGTCTGGACACGTGATTGGCTGCACGCGGTTTTGGAAAATAGATATGAAAAACCGCAAGCTTGAAATCGGCAGTACGTGGCTTGCCGCCCGCTGGCAGCGAACCTGGGCCAATACCGAAGCCAAATTTCTAATGCTGCAATATGCGTTTGAGACGCTGGATTGTGTTCGGGTGCAGTTCACCACGGATGTGATTAACGAAAAGTCTCGCCGGGCTATTCTAAGATTAGGCGCGAAGCAGGAAGGGATAGTCAGGCACGAGCGAATCATGCCGGATGGGCGCAAGCGTGATTCGGTAAGATTTAGCATTATTGACGATGAATGGCCAGAGATACGGGATTCACTCGCGGCGCTGCTGGCCGACAGAAACTAAAAAACCCGCCAGATGGCGGGTTTTTGTATGGCTTACTGCTGAGGTGCAGGGTCGGCGTCCGGAGACGCATCATCCCCCGGTGCTTCGTCCTGCGGCTGCGGCACGGCATCGCTGTCGTTATCCTGCAGCGCCGGGCCACCCATGCCTGCCGGCAGGGCGAACATGCTGAACAGTTCACCCAGTGACATCTGCTCACCGTTCAGAGAGGCTTTCCCGCTGCCGTACTGCAGGCTGGTGGTGATGTTATCGCCGTCGACTTTGGTGACGCGGAACATCTGGCCCATGGCGGCGAGCCCCTTGATCTGCTGGTCTGCGAGTTTGTCTGACTCTTCCGGGCTGTAGCCTTCCAGCTGCGCCACCTGGGACATCAGCCCCGTAGCCATTGGCATAGGGATAACCAACTTCGCGTCGAGAGATTTCACGTAGCGATCCAACTGCTCTTCCGGTGTGTTGGCCGGGCCGGTTGCGCCCTGCGGATCCTTCATAAACAAGGACAGGTTAAAGGTCGATTCGCCTTTCGCGTTCTTCCAGCTCAGCGGGGCGACGGTAATGATTGGATTGCCCTTCAGCAGAAGCGGCAGGTTAGCGCTAATCAGCTCCACGGATTTTTGCTGGTAGAGCTCAGGGTTTTGCTGCAGCGCTGGATCGGCCATCAGCTGCTGTACGCCCGCGTTGTATTTCTGGGTAAACTCGCGCAGCGCGGCGGCATCAATATTGCCGAGCTTGAGCGTCAGCTTGCCGCTGCCCATATTTTGGTTCTGGACTTTCAGCGCATCAAGGCTGTAGTCGAACTGGCCGGTGAAGTGTTTTTTGTCGTCCTGCACGTCAGATTTTGCGTTCAGGTTAAAGCCTTCCACGACGGCAATTTCTTTGCCATCCACAACCATAGACAGCTTATCGATGGTCGCCTTCTGAGAGCCTACGCGCTGGTCAAACAGGCTGCGTTTGCTGTCGCCGTCGGTTTTGATCCCGTTGAAAGAGAGCTGCACGCGCTGGCCGTATTCGTTAACGGTGTTGACAAGGCCGCTGTCGGCCGAGCCGGACAGGGCGATTTCATTGCCCGCGCCATCAACGTCGGCGGTAAATTTGCCGCCGCTGAAGCTGAACTTGTCTTCACCCTCGGTGGCATCAATGGCCGCCAGGGCGATATCCGAAGACGTTGCACCGCTGTAGCCCACGCGGGTTTCCACGCCGATAAGCGGCTTCTCTTTGGTCAGCGTGAAGAGGTGTTTGGTTGTGTCGTTATTCACCAGCTCGGTGTGGATCGACGCCATGCTCGGGATCAGGTTGAATTTCTTCAGCTGTGCGAACGGGAAAGGACCATGGTCGATGGTTTCGTTGAATAACACGCTTTGGTCTGGCGTGAGCAGGGCGTTTTTCGTCCCGGCAGCCTGTTTAACCACCAGCTGTACCGAACTGTGGAAAAGCCCACGCTTGTAGTCCTGATAGCTGAGGACCAGCCCTGATTCCGGTGCTGAATTCTTGATTTCAGCATTGGCATTATCAATCATTTCGGCCATACGGCCTTCGAGTTGTTTACCCGTAAACCAAGCCCCACCGGTCCATACCACGCCCAGCGCAACAATTACCCCAACCGCAACCAGAGATTTTTTCATCGTGTCATTATCCATGTATAGAAGCCGGCAGCCGTCCCCCACCGGGCGAAAGAAAAACGCCTGTTATCAGGCGTTTTCGTCAACATGCTTACTAGCTTAGCAATACGCGCTAAAAAGATCAGTAAGTTAAAGTTTATTAAACACTCGTGCTACCCGACCAACGCCGCTAACGGCAATCGGGGATTCTGCGGCGCTAATAAAGGCTGACTCGCCCGGCTTCAGCACCAGGCGCTGGGCGTCTTTGGTTAGCACGGCTTCACCTTCAACGCAGAACACAATGGCAGCGCTTTGTTGTGCCAGCGCGGCTTCCTGCGTGCTCAGGTCGTGCAGGGAGAAGGCAAAGTCATCCACTGGAATAGGGAAGTCCAGTTCGCTGCCGTTTTTCTGCGGCTCGGTCAGCAGTTGATTGGCCGGTTTTGGCTCAAATTTGACGTTGGCCACCAGTTCAGGGATGTCGATGTACTTCGGCGTTAGCCCGGCACGCAGCACGTTGTCAGAGTTAGCCATCACTTCCAGCGCGACGCCGTTCAGATAGGCGTGTGGGGTTTCGGCGAACAGGAACATCGCTTCGCCCGGCTCAAGCTTAACCACGTTCAACAGCAGCGGGGAGAAAAGGCCGCTGTCGTCCGGGTAGAACTCGGAAATCAGGCGAATGGTTTCCCACGGCTCGCCCTGCTGATTATTCAAGGCAGCTTTTAGTACGCCAAGGGCCAGGGCTTTTTCTTCGCCCTGCATATTTAGCAGGCCGGCAAACAGCTGCGCCAGGGTTTCGGCCCTAGGCTGCTGGAGGAAATGCGCAATCAGCGGATGTGCGCCAGAAACCGGCTGCAGCAGCGACACAATGTCGGAGAATTCGCGGAAAGCGTTCATCGCGAGGAACGGCGTCAGGGCAAAGACCAGTTCAGGTTTGTGGTTAGGATCTTTGTAGTTACGCTCTGCGGCATCAAGCGGAATGCCCGCTGCATTTTCTTTCGCAAAGCCGATTTCAGAGGCTTTTTTGTTCGGATGAACCTGAATGGAGAGAGGCTGGGCGGCGCACAGGACTTTGAACAGGAAAGGCAGCTCGCCAAAACGCTCGGCAACGGCTTTCCCCAACAGCGCTTGTTTGTCGGCGTCAATCACATCGCGCAATGCGTGCGGTTGCCCGTTGGTATCGAGCACTTTTGAGCTACTCTTTGGGTGAGCGCCCATCCACAGTTCGGCCATGGGCTTATGCTGCGGGTTGGCGATGCCGTACAGTTCCGTTAGCGCCGTTTCACTTCCCCAGGCATAATTTTGTACCGCATTGATCAATTTTTGCATCTCAGGTCCCTGTCATCATTGAATCGAAGTTTCAGTTATTAAACCAATTATCCGCCGGGAAGTAACCAGGGCAACAAAAAGTCGTATTAGTCTCAGTTTCTGTTAAAAAATTGTGTAGCATGTTATGACTTGTTTTTGGAACGCAGCGTAAGATCCTGCGCTGAAATATAAAAATTAACGTTACTGTTGTCGCAAGTGAGAGAAATATGTCGAATAAACCCTTCCATTACCAGGAGCCTTTTCCGCTCCAAAAAGACCCGACCGAATATTACCTCCTGAGCTCCGACTATGTTTCCGTCGCCGAGTTTGACGGCCAGCAAATCCTCAAGGTTGATCTTCAGGCCCTGACGCTGCTGGCTCAGCATGCCTTCCACGACGCTTCGTTTATGCTGCGCCCGGCGCATCAGCAGCAGGTGGCGGACATTCTGAGCGATCCGGAAGCCAGCGAGAACGATAAATACGTTGCGCTGCAGTTCCTGCGTAACTCAGACATTGCCGCCAAGGGCATTCTGCCGACCTGCCAGGACACCGGCACCGCTATCATCATGGGTAAAAAAGGCCAGCGCGTCTGGACCGGCGGGGGCGACGAAGAAGCGCTGTCTCGCGGCGTCTACAACACCTTTATTGAAGATAACCTGCGCTATTCCCAGAACGCCGCGCTGGATATGTACAAAGAGGTGAACACCGGCACCAACCTGCCAGCGCAGATCGATCTCTACAGCGTGGACGGCGACGAGTACAAATTCCTGTGCATCGCCAAAGGCGGCGGTTCGGCTAACAAAACTTATCTCTATCAGGAAACCAAAGCGCTGATCACCCCGGCGAAGCTGAAAGATTACCTGGTGGAGAAAATGCGCACCCTGGGCACTGCGGCCTGCCCGCCGTATCACGTGGCGTTTGTTATCGGCGGAACCTCTGCCGAAGCGACGCTGAAAACCGTGAAGCTGGCGTCAACCAAGTACTACGACGGCCTGCCAACCGAAGGCAACGAATACGGCCAGGCGTTCCGCGACGTGCAGCTGGAAGAAGAGTTGCTGAAAGAAGCGCAGAATCTTGGCCTGGGCGCGCAGTTCGGCGGCAAATACTTTGCCCACGATATCCGCGTTGTTCGTCTGCCTCGCCACGGCGCATCCTGCCCGGTTGGCATGGGCGTGTCCTGCTCAGCCGACCGCAATATCAAAGCCAAAATTAACAAAGACGGCATCTGGCTTGAGAAGCTGGAGCACAATCCGGGCAAGTACATCCCGGAAGAGCTGCGTCAGGCGGGCGAGGGTGAAGCCGTTAAGGTCAACCTGAACCGTCCGATGAAAGAGATCCTCGCCCAGCTGTCCGACTTCCCGGTGTCCACCCGACTGTCGTTAACCGGCACCATTATTGTGGCGCGTGACATCGCTCACGCTAAACTGAAAGAACGTCTCGATAACGGGGAAGATCTGCCGCAGTACGTGAAAGATCACCCGATTTATTACGCAGGCCCGGCCAAAACGCCGGACGGCTACGCATCCGGCTCCTTAGGGCCGACCACGGCGGGCCGCATGGACTCCTACGTGGATCAGCTGCAGGCCAACGGCGGCAGCATGATCATGCTGGCGAAAGGCAACCGCAGCAAGCAGGTGACCGACGCCTGTCACAAACACGGCGGATTCTACCTGGGCAGTATCGGTGGCCCGGCAGCGGTGCTGGCGCAAAATAGCATCAAGAGCCTGGAGTGTGTTGAGTACCCGGAACTGGGTATGGAAGCTATCTGGAAAATCGAAGTGGAAGACTTCCCGGCGTTCATCCTGGTGGATGACAAAGGCAACGACTTCTTCCAGAAAATTCAGGCCTCACAGTGTTCTCGATGCGTTAAGTAATACTCAAGCCGCCGCCTATAGTGGCGGCTTTTTTTATCGCAAAGGAGAAAGGCATGACATCCAGTCGCAGTGAAAAAGACTCAATGGGCCCGATCGACGTCCCGGCAGATAAGCTGTGGGGGGCGCAGACCCAGCGTTCACTTGAGCACTTCCGCATTTCTACCGAAAAAATGCCGACCGAGCTGATTCGAGCGCTGGCGCTTACCAAGCGCGCGGCGGCGAAGGTCAACGTTGACCTCGGTTTGCTGCCCGCAGAGCGCGGTACGGCCATTATCGCGGCCGCAGATGAAGTGCTGGCAGGAAAGCACCCCGGTGAGTTCCCGCTGGCTATCTGGCAGACCGGCTCCGGCACCCAAAGCAACATGAACATGAATGAAGTGCTGGCGAACCGCGCCAGTGAAATTCTGGGTGGCGTACGTGGGATGGAGCGACTGGTGCACCCGAACGACGACGTGAACAAAAGTCAGAGTTCGAACGACGTTTTCCCGACCGCCATGCACGTGGCGGCCATTATCGCAGTTCGCGAGCACCTGCTGCCGCAGCTAAACGTGCTCAGGCAAACGCTGGCCAAAAAAGCCGATGCTTTTAAGGATATCGTCAAAATCGGCCGTACCCACCTGCAGGACGCCACGCCGCTGACGTTGGGGCAGGAGATCTCCGGCTGGGTGGCGATGCTTGAGCATAACCTGAAGCACATCGACCATAGCCTGCCGCATCTGGCGGAGCTGGCGCTGGGCGGTACGGCGGTGGGCACCGGGCTGAATACCCACCCTGAATATGCGGTGCGCGTGGCAAAAGAGTTGGCTGACTTCACGAAGCAGCCTTTCGTCACTGCGCCAAACAAGTTTGAAGCACTGGCCACCTGCGATGCCCTGGTTCATGCGCATGGCGCGCTGAAAGGGCTGGCCTCGTCGATGATGAAAATTGCCAACGACGTTCGCTGGCTGGCTTCCGGCCCGCGCTGCGGCATTGGCGAGCTGTCGATTCCTGAGAACGAGCCGGGCAGCTCCATCATGCCGGGCAAAGTGAACCCGACCCAGTGCGAGGCCGTCACCATGCTGTGCTGCCAGGTGCTGGGGAACGACGTGGCGGTGAACATCGGCGGTGCGTCCGGTAACTTCGAGCTGAATGTTTATCGCCCGATGGTTATCCATAACTTCCTGCAGTCCGTTCGCCTGCTGGCCGACGGCATGGAAAGCTTCAACGAGCACTGCGCGGTGGGCATTGAGCCTAATCGCGATCGCATCAGCCAGTTGCTGAACGAGTCGCTGATGCTGGTGACCGCGCTCAATACCCATATCGGCTATGACAAGGCGGCAGAAATTGCCAAAAAGGCCCATAAAGAGGGGCTGACCCTTAAAGCATCGGCACTGAAGCTCGGTTATCTGACCGAGGATGAGTTCGACGCCTGGGTTCGCCCTGAGGATATGGTCGGCAGCATGAAGTCCTGAGTTTTACGTTTCGCAGTACAGATGCAGCCGCGGGATAATCAGTCTCAGCGGCTGCGCTTGAGGCTTATAGCGGTGCTGAATGTTTTCGGCATCGTAATTCTGCAGTTCGCCTAAATCGGGCGAGGTTTCACCACTTTCCTGCTTACACAACACAATCAGCGGAGAAGGGCAGGCATACTGCACCTGTTTCTGCTGCGCCTGATACCACACGCGGGCCACGGGCTGAACCTTCACCGGGCGCTTGATTTTCAGCCGTGCGTTTTCCGGCAGCCTTTGCACTTCATCCATTTCCTGCCTCACGCGCTCGGCCCACTGTTCCTTCGTCCACGGCGGCACGGCTCGACCGGCATTCAGGCTTTTTTCCAGCATCTCCAGCACCTGCTGGCGGCTAAGGTTTTTGACAATCTGTTTATTCGCCCAGCCAAAACGCACGGTGTCCGGTGTTTCAAGCAGGGTAATGGCGCGGTAGGCGTTGAGGGTAAGCAGGCCGGGAATATGGCGGTGAACCCATTCAAAACGCTGGGCGGAGGGAAGCGCCGACTCGACGCTGATAATCTGCTCCAGAGCGTGTTTCAACTGATTGATGTTTTCCAGGAGCCCGGAAGTTTGCTGGTATTGCTCTTCGCTGACCGAATAACAGAGTGCGCCGGGTAGGCGCACGGCGGCCTTGGTGCTGATTTTTTCCGACTGCTGCTGGATAAACAGCCGCGTAAAGTGGGCGACGGCGGCGTGATGCGCCTCCAGTCCGACGCGCTGGGTGACTTCAATCTTAGAGAGCGGATCGTGCTCTTTGCTTTTTTCTATCTCCGGCAGCGTAAAGACCCGCCCGCTGAGCAGTCGAAGCTGACCGAGCTGTGCCCTGAGCACAGCCAGGTGCTGCTCCAGCTCCCGGCAGGTGGACGTTAAACGTTCAATAAGATCGTAGCGTGGCATAGCGACTCACATTAGTTACAACATACTTATGAACTGTAGCAACGGGAGACCACATCAGCAACTGTGAATCTGGCGCTTAACAGGGAAAAATCGCCCGGTAGGGGTTACCGGGCTGACGAATTCAGGATTCAGGAAAGGTACGTGGTATTGACCGGCCATGAAAAGCGGAAGCTGGCGCCGCCCAAAGAGCTGCTTTCAATGGTGACGTGTCCACCCATCGCCACGGCAATAGAATGGACTATTGCCAGGCCAAGCCCGCAGCCGCCGGTTGCCCTGTCCCGGCTGGGGTCGAGGCGAACAAAAGGCTCGAATACGCGGGCGCGCTCTTCCTCGGGAATGCCCGGGCCGTCATCTTCTACCTGCAAATGGGCGATATCATCTTCACGCCACAGGCTGACACGCAGTTGCTGCTCACTGTAACGCAGGGCGTTATTGATCAGGTTATCCGTGACGCGTTCCATGAGGCGCAGATCCAGCGCGCCATAGTCAATGGCGGTGAGGGTATCTGTCTCTAGGCTAATCCGGCGCTGACGGTGAATGAGCTGGACGTCGGCAATATGCGTTTCCATCCAACTGGCAAATTTGACGTGCGCCAGATGAAGCTCGGTCTGCGGGCGGTCGAGGCGCGCGTAGGTTAGCAGCTCGTCAATCAGCGCTTCTAGCTGGCCAATATCCCGATTGAGCGCCAGAGATTCCTCTTCGCTGAGGTTGTCGCTCATTTCAAGACGATAACGCAGGCGAACGAGCGGGGTACGCAGCTCGTGGGCAATGCCGTCAATCAGCTGCTTCTTGCTGGCAATCAGGGCGTTGATGTTATCGGCCATTTGGTTAAAGGCGATGCCCAACCGTTCAAAGCTTGAGGCGTTATCAAAATGGATGTGCTCATCCAGATGCCCTTTACCAAATCGCTGGGCGGCGCTTTCCAGTTTGAGCATGTCCTGCCAATGCGGGCGCATCCAGATGAACACCGGGAAGGCGAGCGAAATGGCGATAAATGCGATCAGGCCAATATCCAGCAGCCGCATCTGATGCAGATAAAAGAGATACGGAATTGGGCCGACGGCCAGAACGTAGTGGCTGCGTGGAATGCGCTGGATGAATGTGTATTCTTCGTCCAGCGCCACAATCTCGCCTTCTCGCAGGTGGCGAGCGGCAACGTCATCTAGTTTGAACTTGCTCATCGGCTCAATATTGAGCTTGAAGGAGAGGTTCAGGTCGAGATCGTTGATCGTTTTATTCCAGTCCCGCGGTGGAATTTCACGTAGCTCGCTGCGCATCAGGTACAGCGAACTTTTCATTAAGTCATCCAGCGACTGGCGTCCCGCCCGCTCGGCGGTGAACTTATACACCAGCCCGACCAGCATGGTCATCACCAGGAAGCAGACAAACAACAAAAGATAAAACTGTACAAACAGCTTTTTCATTGAGCGTTACCGTCAAATCCGTATTTCATTAAGCTTCGCTTTCCCAGGCGTGAGGAGCAAATAAATAGCCTTTGTTGCGCACGGTTTTGATACGGAAGGGCTCAGTCGCATTATCCAGCAGCTTTTTACGCAGGCGGGAGATGGCCACATCCACGCTGCGATCCATGCCGTCGTACGTTACTCCGCGCAGATTTTTCAATAAGGCATCACGGTCCATTATCTGGCCTGCGTGGGTGGCTAGCTCCCACAACAGATCGAAATCCGCAGTCGATAACACGACGTTTTCATCCCCAAGCGTGACCTGGCGGTTCAACGGGTCAATACACAGCGTACCAAAACGTATAGCTTTATGCGGTTTGAGGTTGCTGGCCGTTGTGTCTGCCGTTTGTTGGGCTGAAACACGTTGACGGAGGTGTAAACGTAAACGCGCCAGCAGCACCGCAGGCGGCGTTGTTTTTAAAATGTAGTCATTTGCCCCCATTTCCAGCGACAGAATGTGGTTCATGTCACTGTCTAATGATGTCAGCAGAACAATCGGGCCGTCCCACTGTGGGCGAAGGTCGCGGCATAACGTCATCCCGTCTTTCCCTGGCAGCATAATATCCAGCAAAACCAAATCCGGCTGCTGTTGCTGGATAACCGCTTCGGCGCGGTCACCGCGGGTTTCAACGATAACGTCAATGTCATGTTTCCCGAGATAGGCGGCTATCAGGCCGCCAACTTCCGGGTCGTCTTCCACGTAAACTATTTTGCTCATAATCCGCCGCGTCGGCTTTTAAAATTTGAACATACAATGATGCAATAGATTACACCATTAATGGTTGGTAAACAGTGTTAGCGTAGGTGCCGGCCTCCGTCTACGGCATGGCTTCTGCCGGTGACATAGCGGCTGGCCAACAGATACTCAACCAGACGCACAATTTCCTGTTCCCCCGGGGCGATTTTCATCAGCGATTTGTTAAGCGAGCGCTGGCGGTAGTCGGCATCGTCGTCGGTGTTAAACATGATCAGGGCAGGCGCGATGGCGTTGACCTTGACTTCCGGGGCCAGTTTAAGCGCAAAAGAGAGCGTCATATTTTCCAGTGCCGCTTTACTGGCGGCGTAAGCGATATGTTTGTCGCTGCCGCGCTCCGCCACGTAATCGGTCAGATGGATGATATCGCTGCCCGCCTGACCGTGTCCCCGCAGCAAGCTCTCCAGCTCATGGTTAAGTAAGTAGGGCGCGGCAACATGAACCTGCATCATTGCCTGTAGCGTATCGCAAAGGGCCGTGTCGCGGGTTTCTGGCTTCCATTCGCTGGCATTATGAATGATGGCGCGCAGCGCGGGCGTGAGTGATTTCACCCGTTCAGCGAATTCAAGGATGCCTTCATTCGTTGAAAAGTCGGCGTACAGGCAAGTGACACCGGCCTGTTCGAGCTTGTCGACAGCGGGATGGCGAGTGCGATAGCTGACAATTATCGGCTGAGATTTAGCCAGAAAATGCTGAGCCAGTGCCAGGCCAATACGCTGGCCTGCACCGGTGATAAGAATAGGTCGGTTAATAGCTTGGTTCCCCTCATCCAGAATCGTTGCCGGGGAAAGGATTCGTTACCCCACCAGCATCCACGTTGCCGGAAATGCTGCCAGCAGCATCAGGCAAATCATCGTTCTTTCTTTTAAATTTAGCGACTTTTCGTGCGTATGGGTACGACGCGCGTAAATAAAGACTAACAATCCAGGCGCATACAATACGACCGAAAGCAGCAGATGCATCGGGCCTGACGCATAAAGTAGCCACAAACCGTAAAGGCAGGCTCCAAAACCAATCGCCTTGTGTAGAGGGCGAGTTGCGATTTTTAGCAGGTATGCACCCACCAGGAAATAAGGCACCAGAATCATTTCTGAGGCGATGGTTAGCAGCGTGTTGTAGTCCGACCCGGTCAGCCAGATCAGCACGAGGCACACCTGCACGCTAATATTCGTCAGCCAAAGAGAAGCCGACGGTGCGTTGTTTTTGTTCTGACGGGCAAACATTTTGGGGAAAGCTTTATGGGTTGCCGCCAGCAATGGCACCTCTGCAGCCATAATTGTCCAGCTCAGGTACGCGCCGCACACGGAAACAATCAATCCGGCAGCAATAATCACTTCCCCCCACGGGCCCATCATTTCGACCATCAGGCCTGCCATCGACGGATTGCGCATTGCAGCAAGCTCAGGGCGAGCAACTACGCCGAGTGAAAGTAGCGTGACCAGCAGGTAGACGCTGAGTGCGGCAATGACAGCCAGAAGCGTTGCTCTGCCAACGTCTTTTTTATTTCTTGCTCGTGCAGATACCACCACGGCCCCTTCCACGCCGATAAAGACCCAAAGGGTAATCAGCATGGTGTTTTTCACCTGCTCCCAGACGGGAACGCCGAGTTTAATACCGGTAAAATCGAGAGAGAAGGTGGATAGCTTAAAAGCAACTGTCGCCAGTACCACAAACATCCCTAAAGGCAGCAGCTTCGCAAGCGTTGCGACCAGGTTGATGCTGGCCGCTGTTTGTACGCCTCGCAGCACCAGCCAGTGCACCATCCATAACAGCACGGATGCGCCAACGATGGATTGCCAGGTATTGCCGTCGCCGAACAGGCGCAGCTCAGGCGTGTCGGTAAAGAAGCTAAGTGCGGAGAAAACAATGACCAGGTAAGAAACGTTGGCTATCACCGCGCACAGCCAGTAACCCCAGGCCGAGAAAAAGCCGATAAGCTCCCCAAAGCCCTCACGCGCGTAGGTGAATATTCCGCCGTCTAGATCGGGGCGGAGTCGGGTAAGCACCAGCATCGCCAAAGCCAGAAGCAGAATACCTACGCCAGTGATCGCCCAGCCGATCAGCAACGCAGCCGGACTCGCAACGCTTGCCATATTTTGCGGCAAGCTAAACACGCCTGCGCCGAGCATGGAGCTTAATACCAGCGCGGTGAGCGCTGCGAGGCCAAGTTTCTTTTCCATACGCATCCTGTTGAGGTCAGAAGTGTTCCAGCATAATTATTATGCTTTTTCGCATATAAATGGAGGATCACGCTAAGGCGCGGGATTTTACGGAGTGTGCACACTGCTTGCAATGCGTGTGGTGCGATAAAATGATTTGAGTACAAAAAAAAGGGCAGCGGAAGCTGCCCTTGGAGTGATGGTGTATCTTATTTAAACAGGTCTGCGCTGACGGTTAAGTTGTTACCTTGTTCCTGCCACTGGCGAGTGATGTGGTAGAACTTAGCCCCTTTATCAGCTGCACGCTTCGCAACCTGGTAGGAAACTTCGGTCATGCTGCTGAAGTTACCGGTGAACTTAATGCTGTCAAACGGCACCATTTGGGCAGCTGTTATCTTGTTGACTTCCTGTACTTTGGTGCCGTTTGGTAGCGTTACGGTATAACGTGAACCCTGAGATGACTGGGTTTCAAAGAAACGGCCAACGTCGGAAGACGGCGTTTCTGAAGAAGCAACACCTGGAATTTCCACATTTTTGGCAGCAGCGCCGCCCGCGGCGAGCGCGGCTTTACCTGCTTCGGAGTTTGCTGGTAGCAGGTCCGGACTTTGCACAACGCGTTTTTTAGCGTCAGCTTTATAGATAAACGCCGTTACGCGCTGGTTGCCGCCCTGGTTGGTATCGACCTGGCGCACGATAAAGAAGGAGGCAGCCCCTTTTTCGCGTGCAGCTTTAGTAATGGCATCATTAACGTCCGGTTGGGTACGGAAGAAACCCTGAACGGTGACGGTATCAAAGGGTTCAAGTCGATAAGCCTGGTCTTTCGGCAGCTCCATCACGCCATTAATGACGCGGTTTTTAGGCGCATCGGCTTTAGGTGCATCATTCTTATAAACATCAGCCACGACGCGGGAGTTGCCGCTTTCGCCCATTGCGCTGGTGTCCAGCACGTAGAAAGAGGCGGCCCCGATAGCATCTGCGCGGCGAGAAACGGCGGCAACAGCATCGCCGATAGCATTAAAGCGGCCTGTGATAGTGATTCGATCGTACGGCTTAAGTGCGGCCGCCTGCTCTGGTGTCAGTTCGGTGGCCGCCTGAGCGGACAGCGAGGTGACGGAAATAAGAGCTGACGCCAGAAGGGTGTTCTTGAGATTCATAAAAATAATCCTTCGCCTTGCGCAAAATGAATACAGGTACTTCTCTGATTAGGACCGATTAGATGCCGATTATGTCTTGAAATAGCGTCCTTGTCTGCGGCATTTTTCGCGCCTTGTGCCTTCCTGGCGATGAATAACAGCGACAAACCTTATTAAGTTAAAAAAAGAGGCATTCACCGCTAAAACTGATAAAGCTTATGACTTATTTAGTTAAAATGTTGTTAAAAATGGGTTTTGTTGCGGCGTAGAATCATGTCTTACCGTCTCGGTTAAGCGTATTATCAGGCCTCGGCGTGTAAATAAAGATTAAAACAACTGTCTGAGCGCCTGATGACTGAATTTTTGCGATAAAAATAGAAATACCAGGATGCGGATGTAGATCACAGTCGTTATTTTCAGTAGGTTATAAAAAGTTTGTTACAGATGTATTTTTTGTTGAAGTGGTAATGGAACAGATATCTGCCTGCGCGTGCGGGCGGATGCTTGCGTCTGGCCATGGCAAGGTCTGGCAAACCATCATCAAAAACAGATGGAAGGGAATACTATGCGTATTGGTGTACCAACAGAGCGGTTGGCCAATGAAACCCGTGTAGCCGCCACGCCGAAAACGGTAGAGCAGCTGATTAAACTGGGGTTCACTGTCGCCGTTGAAAGCGATGCGGGGAAACTGGCAAGTTTTGACGACGAAGCGTTTGAGCGCGCGGGGGCGATCGTTGCCAGCGGCGCGGATGTCTGGCAGTCGGACATTATCCTTAAAGTGAACGCCCCGCTGGATAACGAAATTGAGCTTGCTCGTGAAGGTTCGACGCTGGTCAGCTTTATCTGGCCGGCGCAAAACCCGGAGCTGCTTGAAAAACTGGCGGCGAGGAACATCACCGTTATGGCGATGGACTCAGTGCCGCGTATTTCACGTGCACAGTCGCTGGACGCGCTTAGCTCCATGGCTAACATCGCCGGTTACCGTGCGATTGTCGAAGCTGCACATGAGTTTGGCAGGTTCTTCACCGGGCAAATCACCGCCGCCGGTAAAGTTCCGCCAGCTAAAGTGATGGTTATCGGCGCGGGTGTTGCGGGCCTGGCAGCGATTGGCGCGGCCAACAGCCTCGGGGCAATTGTTCGTGCGTTTGATACCCGTCCTGAAGTGAAAGAGCAGGTGCAAAGCATGGGCGCCGAATTCCTGGAGCTGGACTTCAAAGAAGAAGCCGGCAGCGGGGATGGCTATGCGAAGGTGATGTCCGAAGCCTTTATCAAAGCCGAAATGGCGCTGTTTGCGGCTCAGGCGAAAGAGGTGGATATCATCGTCACTACGGCGCTGATTCCGGGCAAACCTGCACCGAAGTTGATTACCCGTGAAATGGTGGATGCCATGCAGCCGGGCAGCGTGATTGTCGATCTGGCGGCACAAAACGGCGGCAACTGCGAATACACCGTTGCGAACCAGGTAACCGTGACGCCTAACGGGGTGAAGGTCATTGGTTATACCGATCTTCCGGGCCGTTTGCCGACCCAGTCCTCCCAGCTTTATGGCACTAACCTCGTCAACCTGCTCAAGCTGCTGTGTAAGGAAAAAGACGGCAATATCACCGTTGATTTTGATGATGTGGTTGTGCGCGGCGTGACCGTTATTCGCGAAGGTGAAGTCACCTGGCCTGCGCCGCCGATTCAGGTTTCCGCTCAGCCGCAGGCCGCAGCAAAACCAGCAGCGGCAGCGGTCGAAGAGAAAAAACCAACGTCTCCGTGGTTTAAATATGGCCTGATGGCGCTGGCAATTATTCTGTTTGGCTGGTTCGCAAGCGTGGCGCCAAAAGAGTTCCTTGGTCACTTCACCGTCTTTGCGCTGGCCTGCGTGGTGGGCTACTACGTGGTATGGAACGTCTCCCATGCTTTGCATACGCCGCTCATGTCGGTGACGAATGCTATTTCAGGGATAATCGTGGTAGGTGCGCTGCTGCAGATTGGCCACGGCGGCTGGGTTAGCTTCCTGAGCTTCATTGCGGTACTGATCGCCAGTATCAATATTTTTGGTGGTTTCACCGTCACTCAGCGCATGCTGAAAATGTTCCGGAAGAACTAAGGGGTAACACATGTCTGGTGGATTAGTTACAGCTGCATACATTGTTGCCGCGATCCTGTTTATTTTTAGCCTGGCTGGCCTGTCGAAACACGAAACCTCAAAGCAGGGTAACCTGTTTGGTATCGCGGGGATGGCGATTGCGCTGGTGGCGACCATTTTTGGCCCGGAAACTGGCAACGTCGTGTGGATTATCATCGCGATGGTGATCGGCGGGGCGATTGGTATTCACCTGGCGAAGAAAGTCGAAATGACCGAAATGCCGGAGCTGGTTGCCGTGCTGCACAGCTTTGTGGGTCTGGCGGCGGTGCTGGTTGGTTTTAACAGCTACCTCGATCACGGTCCGGGCCTTGAGCCGATCATGGAGAATATCCACTTAACGGAAGTCTTCATCGGGATCTTCATCGGGGCAGTGACCTTTACCGGCTCTATTGTCGCCTTTGGCAAGCTGCGCGGTAAAATTTCGTCTAAACCGCTGATGCTGCCAAATCGTCATAAGCTCAATCTGGCGGCGCTGGTGGTTTCTTTCGCGCTGCTGCTGGTGTTTGTGCGTACCGAAAGCGTTGGTATGCAGGTTCTGGCCGTGCTGGTGATGACTATCATTGCGCTGGCGTTTGGCTGGCACCTGGTGGCGTCCATCGGCGGGGCAGACATGCCGGTTGTGGTGTCGATGCTTAACTCTTACTCCGGCTGGGCTGCAGCGGCTGCGGGCTTTATGCTCAGCAATGACCTGCTTATTGTCACCGGTGCGCTGGTGGGGTCTTCCGGTGCCATCCTGTCCTACATTATGTGTAAGGCGATGAACCGCTCATTTATCAGCGTGATTGCCGGTGGTTTCGGGACCGATGGTTCTTCAACCGGTGAAACGGAAGAGGCGGGGGAACACCGTGAAATCAGCGCAGAAGAAACGGCTGAAATGCTGAAGAACTCCACGTCGGTTATCATCACCCCAGGCTACGGCATGGCGGTGGCCCAGGCGCAGTATCCGGTGGCGGAAATTACCGAAAAACTGCGTGCCCGCGGAGTCAAAGTGCGTTTTGGTATTCACCCTGTCGCGGGGCGTCTGCCGGGCCACATGAACGTACTGTTGGCTGAAGCCCGAGTGCCATACGACGTCGTGCTGGAAATGGACGAGATCAATGACGACTTCGCCGACACCGATACCGTGCTGGTTATTGGGGCTAACGATACCGTTAACCCTGCTGCACAGGACGATCCGCGCAGCCCAATCGCCGGTATGCCGGTGCTGGAAGTGTGGAAAGCGCAGAACGTGATTGTGTTTAAGCGCTCAATGAACACCGGTTACGCAGGCGTGCAGAACCCGCTGTTCTTTAAAGAGAACACCCAGATGCTGTTTGGCGATGCTAAAGCCAGCGTGGAAGCAATTCTGAAAGCGCTATAAACGTCAGTTGTCTTGTGAAAGCCGTCCGAAAGGGCGGCTTTTTTGTTTGTGGAGAAAAAATCCCGCGACGGGTGCGGGATTTCTGTTTCAGTGCTTCGGGGTCAGTCGTCTTCCGGGTCATCCATCTCAACCGGCGTCTGGTAATCGTCCGGTTTTATCACCAGTAGATCACAGCGCAAATGGTCGATAACCTGCTCAGCGGTATTCCCCAGAAATGCCGCAGAAAGCCCAGTGCGCCCGACTGTGCCGAGCACAACAATCCCGGCCTGAAGATGCTCGGCCAGGTCAGGGATAACCTCTTCCGGCAGGCCTTTCTCGACGTGCGTCATCTTTTCATCAATGCCGTATTTCTGACGCAGTGCTTTCATGGCCACCAGATGCTGGCCGCGAATGGCGTCGTTATACACGCTCGGGTCAAAATCAGGCAGCTCAATGGCAATGTTGATGGGGGTAACCGGATACGCGCCAATCAGGTGAACCTCGGTGTGGTTGACATCATCTGCCAGCTTCAGCGTTTCTCTCACCAGTTTTTCATTCAACGCGTTGTGGTAAAGCTCTTCGCTGGCAAGGTTTACCGCCACCAGCGCCTTGCCGCCTTCCGGCCACGGCTGGTCTTTGACCATCCACACAGGGCAGGGGCATTTACGCAGCAAATGCCAGTCGGTTGGGGTGAAGATCACGGCTTCCAGTTTGTCATGCTGGTGCGCCATTTTTAGCAGCAGATCGTGCCCGCCGGCGATCACTTCCTGGATGATGGCTTCGAACGGGCGGTTATGCCACACCACTTTGATATCAATAGGAATACCGGCTTCTATATAGTACTGCGCCTGTTGCTTAATCCAGGCCGTTCGCTGGCTGATAACCCCTTTGCGCATTGCGGTACGTTCATCGGGGGACAGAAGCGTGGTCATTTCGTAGGAAAAATCATAGATAGGCAGGAAGGCTTTGATCCTGCCGCCAATCCGTTGATGCAAATAAACAGCGCGCCGCAGGGCAGGTTGATCGTCCTGGTTAGGATCAATCGCGACTAGCATGTTTTGGTAGTTTGCCATACAGGTCTCCTTACAACTGCTTAACCACAGTCTGTGAAGTAAGATTAACCCATAAGAAAGGAATGAAACAGGTGGAGAGCCCTTGCCGGATCAATAAAAGGGATAAAAGCCGACCCGGCAAAGGTGATGGTTATCAGGCAACGTTGCGTGACTGGCCCGCAAGGTCGGATAACAGATCGATATTCTCGATGGTGATGTACTTGCCTTTCACCGCCAGCATACCGTTTTTCTGGAAGCGCCCCAGCAGGCGGCTGATGGTTTCTACCGTCAGGCCCAGGTAGTTACCGATATCGCCACGGGTCATGGTCAGGCGGAACTCACGCGGTGAGAAGCCACGCTGCGCAAAGCGGCGAGAAAGGTTGTAGATAAAGGCCGCCAGACGCTCTTCGGCATTCTTTTTGGACAGCAGCAAAATCATGTCCTGATCGCCTTTAATTTCGCCGCTCATCAGGCGCATCATCTGCTGGCGCAGGCTCGGCATCTTACCGGACAAATCGTCGAGCGTTTCAAACGGGATTTCACAAACCATCGAGGTTTCGAGTGCCTGAGCAAAGCTCGGGTGATGGCCAGTGCCGATGGCGTCGAAGCCGACCAGGTCGCCCGCGAGGTGGAAACCGGTGATTTGCTCATCGCCTTGCTCGGTAATGGTGTAGCTTTTGATGGTGCCAGAGCGAATAGCGTACAGCGATTTCAGTTCATCACCTGCTTTAAACAGGGTTTGACCCTTTTGAATCGGCTTTTTACGCTCGATGATATTATCAAGCTGATCGAGTTCATGCTCATTAAGCGTGAAGGGGATGCATAATTGACTGATGCTGCAATCCTGGCAATGGATAGCACAACCGCCAGACTGAATTCGTCGAATAATACGCTTTTCAGGGATCATAGATATGCTCGGACCGTAATTGATATTGGTCAATTTTAACATCTTTTTCGCGATCAGGTAAGTCTGGCAAAACGTTATTCGGACAAGAATAAAGGTAGGGGGCTAAAAAAGGGTCTTCATCTTGTTGAATTCCCTGAAACATTAAAATGCAGCTACTCTGTTTTGGAATAAATAGCCGCACTTTTGGCACCATTACAGTAATAAATAGCCTTCATGGCGCAGCAGCCACTCTTTCCGCGCCACGCCGCCTGCGTACCCGGTCATCGTGCCGTTTCGACCAATGACGCGATGGCACGGCACCACAATGCTCACCGGGTTTGAGCCGTTCGCGGCGCCGACAGCGCGAGCGGCCCCACCGCGGCCTAGCTGTTCTGCCAGTTCGCCATAATGCATCACTCGCCCACAGGGGATATCGCGCAGCGCCTGCCAAACCTGACGCTGGAAATCTGTGCCTGCCGTCGCTGTGGGCAGAGTATCAATCACCGCCAGATCGCCAGCAAAATAGTCGCGCAGCTTGTCGCTAAGGCCCCCAGGGTTACGACTGCTAACGCGTTGAATTCCTTGTTTCCCATAGTGAATATTCAACAGCTGTTCCATGCGGTCGCTGTGTTCTTCCCATTCCACTGCCCGAAGCCTGAATTGTTCGTCGCACAAAATCCACAGCGGCCCAAGCGGGGTGTCAATCTTATCTTCCAGTATTGTCAGCACGGTATTACTCCGTTTTTTGGCAGGCCTGAACGAATGCGCGGCCCATTTTGAGGCCGAAAAGATAACATACCCCCAATGACGCCAGCCAGACCTCAAAAGGATTATCACCGCATCTGAATTCCCAGTCGAAGACGGAAAATAATGGCCGGACGTGGAGAAAAAAGTTTGATAACTTCCCTGACTCATCGCCCGAAATAGTTAGCGACTGACCGTCCGATTGCGGCGGTGATTATTTTCCCGGTTAAGGGAATAATAATTTCTTTTACGGTCATTTGATTTACCTTTCTTTAACGTAAATGCAAACTTTATATTTTCATTTTAAAGAGCCGATGACATAAATAATTTGTCCACTATTCTGGAATATCTCCCACGGCTGTCCCGTTGAGCCTCAGGCAGGGCGGGGTTATAGTAGCGGCAGCTAACTCAGGAGGATTGACCGTGAACCTTGACGACAAATTGCTGTTTCTTGACGCCATGGAGGATGTCAAACCGCTGAAAAACTGTGCGGACAGCCAGTGGATCAAACCTCAGAAAGAGCACATTGGCGTGAAGCCAGACCCCATCCAACTGGACAACTTTCTCACCACCGATTTTTTGGACATCATTCCCCTCGACACGCCGCTGGAGTACAAGCGAGAGGGTCTGCAGAGCGGCGTCCTGGACAAGCTCCGGCTCGGAAAATACGGCCAGCAGGCAAGTCTTAATCTGCTCCGCCAGCCCGTGGAGCGCTGCCGGCAGATGTTGTTTGCCTATATCATGCAGGCTAAGCAGGATGGCCTGCGTAATGTGCTCATCGTGCACGGCAAAGGACGAGAAGATAAATCCCATGCCAACGTGGTGCGTAGCTTCCTTGGGCGCTGGCTGGCCGAGTTTGAAGAAGTGCAGGCTTTTTGCGTGGCGATGCCGCACCACGGCGGAAGTGGGGCCTGCTATGTTGCTTTAAAGAAATCAGAACAGGCCAAACTGGAAACCTGGGAGAAACACGCCAAACGAAGCCGTTGAGCGGCAGGATGGCGGCGAGCTCCTTCAGGACGGCATTGATTTACGAATCGACGACAGCAGAATTTGCGCGGCCGTTGAGAGCTGCGTATCTACCCGCGTAAGAATACCGATAGGTTCCCCGACGCCCGGAATCGGGACCGGAAGCGCGGTCAAGGTGCCATGGCGTAAATCGTCCTTCACCGCGCCGGAAGGCACAAACCAGACATAGTTGTAGTCGACGGTAAGTTGGCGGGAGAGCGAAGCCGAAAGCGTTTCGATGCAGGTAGAAGGCAGCTTGCAGCCCTGTGACGCGAGCAGAGATTCCGCATTATCACGCGGCACCGTGCCCTGGGGGGAGACCACCGCGGGCCATTCCATCACCCGGCTAAGGGTAATATTTTCATGCAGCAGCGGGTGGTTAGGGCGAACAACCAGCTTGAGAGACTCAAGGAACAGCAGTTCATAGTTCAGGCCCGTCATTAGCTCAGGATCGGACATGCGGCCGATGCCTAAATCCAGTTCTCCAGACTTCAATCCCGCCAGCAGCATGGTGTTGTTCATGGTGCCAACCTGCAGGGTGACGTCGCTCTGCTGCCTATGAAACTCGCCGATCACCGCCGGTAAAATACCCAGCGCGGCGGTAGGCAGCGCGCCAATCCGTATCACATCAGAAGGCCGGTCTTCCCGGCGTACAAACGACTGCCCGGCATGATTCAGGGCATCAAGCACTTTTACTGCATGGGTTAAAAACTGCTCGCCGGTAAGCGTTAGCTGAGCGCCTAACCGCCCGCGTTCGAACAGACGAGTGCCGGTAAGCTGCTCCAGCTCATTGAGGGTTTTAGAGAGTGCTGGCTGGCTCAGGTTAAGAGTTTCAGCCGCGCGACCCAGTGTTCCCTGCTGAGCGACGGCCACGAAAGTATGTAAATGGCGCAAGCGAATGCGCTGACTGAAGAGACCATTTTTTTCCATAAGCAATGTTAAAAACAGTCCGGCTTCGCTGACAAGCCTCGGTGTTGAATTTTGATAACTTCATTGCAAAATATTATTAACATTTTGTTATGGCCAGGCACATAACCACTTTAAATCAGAGAAGATTTTTTCGACAAAAGGGCGCTATTTTGCTGAAAAGTGATGCCGGTCTGCAGATTTTAACGCGACCTGTTTTAGTTAATTTTTTGTTAATTTATACTCTTTGTAGCAGGCATTCTGCATAACGCTGCGTTATGTAATGCGCTGAAAAAATTACTTTTTAGGTGCTGCAAAGCAGATCACAAAATGGAAATTCTTCCTGATAAGTGATCCACCAGGCTCTACGCTTTCAGCACTATCCACTGGAGGCATGACATTATGGCGAACACCCTCACGGCCGATGAGATTCGGGACAAATTTTCGCAAGCTATGTCGGCGATGTACCAGCAAGAAGTTCCGCAGTACGGCACGCTGTTAGAACTGGTGGCGGATGTAAACCTGGCCGTGCTGGAACACGATCCTGAGCTGTACCAGCAACTCGAAAATGCTGATGAGCTGGCAAGATTAAACGTAGAGCGCCACGGCGCGATTCGCGTAGGTAAGGCCGAAGAGCTGGCTGTGCTGAAGCGAATTTTCGCGGTGATGGGCATGCATCCAGTGGGTTACTACGATCTTTCCCAGGCCGGGGTACCGGTACATTCCACCGCTTTCCGCCCGATTGACGACCAGGCGCTGGCGCGTAATCCCTTCCGTGTGTTTACCTCTTTATTGCGTCTGGAGCTTATCGACAACCCGACGCTAAGGGCCCGTGCTGCCGCAATCCTCGATAAACGCGACATTTTCACTCCCCGCTGCCGCGAAATGCTCGATCTCCACGACAGGCAGGGCGGATTCAGCGAGGCAGAGGCGAACATCTTTGTGGCCGAAGCGCTGGAAACCTTCCGCTGGCATCAGCATGCCACCGTTGACGCCGACACTTACCGCGCCCTGCATGACGAACATCGCCTGATTGCCGATGTGGTTTGCTTCCGTGGCTGCCACATTAACCATCTCACGCCGCGCACGCTGGATATCGACCGCGTTCAGGCGATGATGCCGGCGCGGGGCATCTCGCCCAAAGCCATTATTGAAGGCCCACCTCGCCGCGAACGCCCTATCTTGCTGCGTCAGACCAGTTTTAAAGCGCTGGAAGAGCCTATTTTGTTTGCCGGTGAGCACCACGGCACGCACACCGCCCGGTTTGGTGAGATTGAGCAGCGCGGTGTGGCGCTGACGCCTAAAGGCCGCGCGCTGTATGATGAATTATTGCTCGAAGCGGGAAACGGCACGGACAACCTAAGTCATCAGCAGCATTTGCAGGAAGTCTTCAGCCGCTTCCCCGACAGCGACGCGCTGCTTCGTCGCCAGGGGCTGGCCTATTTTCGCTACCGCCTGACGCCGGTGGGCGACATGCATCGTCAGTCCATCAAACCCGGCGACGATCCGCAGTTGCTGATTGAGCGCGGCTGGCTCATCGCCCAGCCTATCATCTATGAAGATTTCCTGCCGGTTAGCGCCGCGGGCATCTTCCAGTCAAATTTAGGCAGTGACGGTGGCCAGCGGCAGCACGGGCACTCCAGCCGCAGCGAGTTCGAAATGGCGCTGGGTGCGGCGGTGGCCGATGAATTCAGCCTTTATCAACAGGCGGAGGATCGCAGCAAACGCCGTTGCGGTTTACTGTAAACGCGTTACCCTGCTGGGATGTCAGCTACAAGGAACAGCAGATGGAACACGTTGTTAACGTCGCTCAGGGTCAACTGAGCGGCGTCCTTCAGGGGGATATTGCGGTATATCGCGGTATTCCCTTTGCCATGCCTCCCACTGGAAACCTGCGCTGGCGAGCGCCTCAGCCGCCAGAAAACTGGCAAGGTATTCGCGTCGCCGATACCTTCGCTCCGGCCTGCTGGCAAAGCCTGGAATACTGCAAAGCCGTCGGCGGCGGCGATCCGGGCCAGTTCTCAGAAGACTGCCTTTACCTCAATATCTGGGCTCCCGCCCGGCGAACGGGCAAACCCTTGCCGGTGATGGTCTGGCTGCACGGGGGCGGCTACACCATTGGAGCCGGTTCTTTACCTCCGTATGATGGCGCCGCGCTGGCCTCGCGAGGGGTGGTGTTAGTGACGGTGAACTACCGGCTTGGGCATCTGGGCTTTTTTGCTCATCCCGCATTGGATGAAGAAAATCCGGCTGGGCCGATCCACAACTTTGCCTTGCTCGATCAGATTGCCGCGCTGAAGTGGGTGCAGGCCAACATCGCTGCTTTTGGCGGAGACGCCAGCAACGTCACGCTGTTTGGCGAGTCAGCAGGCGCCCGTAGCGTGCTTTCTCTGCTGGCATCGCCTTTAGCCAGCGGCCTGTTCCACAAGGGGATTATACAAAGCGCCTACACGCTGCCGGATGTCGATCGCCGTAAAGCGTTGAAGCGCGGCGTGGCGGTGGCAGAACATTTTGGGCTGAAGAATGCGAATGCTGAAGCGCTGCGTTCCCTTCCCGCCAGTGAATTATGGGCGCTGGAAGCCCCGCTAAACATCGGGCCGACGCCCGTCAGCGGCGATATTGTTTTGCCTGAACCCATGCTGGACACGTTTTTTGCTGCACGGCAGCACCGGATGCCGCTGATGGTGGGCAGCAACAGCGATGAGGCGAGCGTGCTGAGCTACTTCGGGATAGATCCGGCCGGGCAGGTTGCGCTTCTGCGCCGGGAAAAGCGTCTCGGTCTGGGGCTTATCAAATTGCTCTATCCCGGCGTTAAGGGCGACGCTGAGCTGGGGCGTCAGGTGTGCCGGGACATGGCCTTTACCACGCTGGGGTTTGTGGTGATGCAGGCGCAGCAGCGCGCAGGCCAGCCCTGCTGGCGGTATTATTTTGACTACGTGGCGGAGGCCGAGCGTGAAACCTACGCCAACGGAACCTGGCATGGCAACGAAGTGGCTTATGTCTTTAACACACTACAGCTTTCCCCGCCCGCCAGTGAATATGTGACTGAACGCGACCTGCAGTTTGCCGCTCAGATTGGCGATTATTGGGTCAGCTTCGCCCGCAGCGCCGGGGCGCACAGCAAAGCGTTACCTGGGCCGTTAAGCTGGCCTGCCAGCACCAAAGGGCGGGACCGCACGCTGCGGCTGGGCGTTCATCTGCGGGCGCAGTTTAAGGTCGAAAATCGCTTTATGCGGCTGAGAATGCAGTTATTTAAACGAGTGATGAAACACCACGTCAGCCTGGACTGAGTAACGCATTGCAAAATGCCTCCAGCCCGGCGGCGCCTTCGCTGCCGGGCCTCACCGCCAGCCTGTAACTGGCCCCGGTTTTTACGCTCCCGGCAAAAGGCCGTACTAACCGCCCGGTGCGAAGATCTTCGGCCACCAGCGTTTCGTCTGCGATGGCTACCCCAAACCCCTGAATAGCGGCGCTGATCGCCAGATCCATGGTGTCGAAATGCTGATTTTTCTGCATTGTCTGCCACGGCGGCGAAGGGTTCTTTCCAAGCCATAATGACCAGTCGGTGCGATCGCGAGTCGGGTGCAAAAAGGTCAGCCGTTCCCAGTTGCTCGTCTCCGGCGGGAGCAACGCCTGACTGATCACCGGCGTCAGACTCTCTTCAAACAGCAGCGCGCCGCTTTTGGCCTGCTGACCAAACACAATGGCGGCATCAAACGGCTCGTTTTTGAAATTGACGCCGTGCTCCACGGTCGTGGTTAACGCGACCTGGATCTCCGGCATACGCTGCTCAAGCTGAATCAGCTTCGGTACCAGCCAGCGCATGGCGCAGGTGGGGGCCTTAAGACGAATAATCTCAGGCTTATGGCAGGCCCGGTCGGCCACGTCCAGCAGCGTGTTGAAGGCGTTCTGGAGATCGGGCAGCAGGGCGCTTCCCTGGGGTGTGAGGCGTAATCCGCGTGCATGGCGCTCAAAAAGCGCGAACCCCAGCCACTGCTCCAGTGCCGCAATTTTACGGCTGACGGCGCCCTGGGTCAGGCAAAGCTCTTTTGCCGCCCGGGTGAGGTTCAGGTGCCTGGCCGTGACCAGAAAAGCATCGAGAGTATTTAGGGGAAAATTACGCCGGGTCATGATGCTCTCCGCTGAGCTATGCATTTTTTGCATGGCTATTATGACAACAATTCGATTGTCGTGGCAATGGCGGCGATATTGAATAGTTATGCAAATCGCATCACGTTCAGGAGCCGCTATGGCCATACAAACCCCGGTACAACAACGTTCAAAACTGCCGGACGTCGGAACCACGATTTTTACGGTGATCGGCCAGCTTTCCGCGCAGCACAAGGCGATAAATCTTTCTCAGGGGGCACCCAACTTCCCCTGCGACCCGAAACTGGTCGCTGGTGTCACCAAAGCCATGCAGGAAGGGCATAACCAGTACGCCCCGATGACCGGTCTGGCGTCCCTGAAACAGCTGATTGCCGACAAAGTGGCGAGCCTTTACGGGGCCGTGTATGACCCTGCAGAGGAGGTGCTGGTCACCGCCAGCGCCAGCGAAGGGCTTTATTCTGCGATCGGCGGCCTGGTACATCCCGGCGATGAAGTTATCTACTTTGAGCCTTCTTTCGACAGCTACGCGCCGATTGTCCGCCTTCAGGGCGCCAAACCGGTGGCGCTCAAGCTGAGCCTGCCTGATTTCACCGTTGACTGGGAAGAAGTGCGGGCGGCGATTACGCCACGTACGCGAATGATCATCGTGAACACGCCGCATAACCCAAGCGGGCAGGTATTTAGCGCCCATGACCTTGAAATGCTGGCGGCGGTAACTCGCGACACCGACATTGTGATCCTGTCCGATGAAGTGTATGAACACATCGTCTTTGACGGCAAAAAGCACCACGGCATGGCGACGCACCCGCAGCTTGCCGAACGCAGCGTGATTGTGTCGTCATTCGGTAAAACCTTCCACGTCACGGGCTGGCGGGTCGGGTATTGCCTGGCCCCGGCGGCGCTGATGGATGAGATCTGCAAGGTGCATCAGTTCCTGATGTTCTCCGCCGACACGCCGATGCAGTATGCGTTCGCCGACTATATGAGCGATCCGCAAACTTATCTTTCACTGGCGGCGTTTTATCAGCGCAAGCGTGATTTAATGCAGTCTTTGCTGGCTGATTCGCCGTTTGAACTGCTGCCGAGCGGCGGGTCATTCTTCCTGCTGGCCCGCTTCGGGCACTTCAGCGATGAGTCCGACAGCGAGATGGTGAAGCGGTTAATTACGGATTACGGCGTGGCGACCATTCCGCTCTCCGCGTTTTATACCGACGGTACTGACAATAAAATTATCCGGCTCTCATTTGCCAAAGATGAAGCCACTCTTCGGGCGGGCGCTGAAGCGCTGTGCCGGGTTAAGCCACGCTGATAAGGGGTCATGATGAAAAAAGTGTATGCGTTAAGTTTGCTGCTCGGGCTGTGTTCTTCGTTTTCTGCGCTGGCCGCCGGCGAGCTGCGCTATGGCCTCGAAGCGGAGTATCCCCCGTTTGAAAGCCGCAACAGCGCGGGCGAGCTGGAAGGGTTTGACGTCGAGCTGGGGAAAGCCATTTGCCAGGCGGCCAGCCTGAAATGTACCTGGGTAGAAACGTCGTTTGATTCGCTGATCCCGGGGCTGGTGGCGAAGAAGTTTGACGCCATCAACTCGGCAATGAACATCACCGAGCAGCGTCGTAAAAGCATTGACTTTACCCAGCCAATCTACCGTATTCCGTCTCAGCTGGTGGGCAAAGAAGGCAGCGGCCTTGAAGCCACGGCGGAAGGGCTAAAAGGCAAAACCATCGGCGTGCTCCAGGGCTCCATTCAGGAAACCTATGCCAAAGAGCACTGGGAAAAGCAGGGCGTGAACGTCGTGTCTTACAAAGACCAGAACATGGCCTGGGCTGACTTGCTGAATGGCCGTATTGATGCCTCTCTGGTGATGTCCGCGGCGGGTCAGGCGGGCTTCCTCAGCACGCCGCAGGGTAAGGGTTTTGGCTTTATCGGCAAGCCGGTGAGCGACGACACTATCCTCGGCAGTGGGATTGGCTTTGGCCTGCGTAAAGGTGACACTGTCACGAAAAAAGAGTTGGACGCGGCCATCGATAAGGTGAAAGCCGACGGCACCGTAACTAAGCTCGCGCAGAAGTTCTTCCCCGGCATCGACGTCAGCGTGAAGTAACGTTTACCAGGGCTTGTCGGCACACAGGCTGACGGGCCTTTAGCGTTTTTTTCGCCAGGCAATCGCGAATTTTTCGGTGATATCTGGTTTCCTGAAAAAAAACCTTCGTTCCTCCCCCAAACGCCTTCTCCGCCCATTGGATTCACTGTGAATTTTGTCTAGAGTGTGCGGTCGTACAGGTAGCAGTCTCTTGCCGCTGTTCTTCCCGTCGGGAGGAACAAAACACATCGACACATAAGGACGATTTCTCAGGCATGAATCGCAGACGTTTTATCCAGGCCTCTATGGCCCTCGCCGCTGCCTGCGGCACGCCAACCCTTGCCACGCTGTTCTCCCGAAGCGCCTTTGCCGCCGAATCGGGCATCGCTGACGGGCACTCCACCGCCTTCGATTTTGCGGTGCTTCAGGGCATGGCGCACGACCTGTCGAAAAAACCATGGGGCGGTGCACCGCGCGCGCTGCCCAACACCCTGGCTAACCTGACGCCTCAGGCTTATAACGCCATTCAGTACGACGCCGATCATTCGCTGTGGAACAACATCGAAAACCGCCAGCTTGACGTGCAGTTCTTCCACGTCGGCATGGGGTTCCGCCGCCGCGTCAGAATGTTCTCGCTGGATTCCGCCACCCATCAGGCGCGCGAAATCCACTTCCGCCCGGAATTGTTTAACTACAACAATGCTGGCGTAGACACCAGGCAGCTCGAAGGCCAGACGGATCTCGGCTTTGCCGGCCTGAAAGTCTTCAAGGCACCGGAGCTGGCGCGCCGTGACGTCGTCTCCTTCCTCGGCGCGAGCTATTTCCGTGCCGTAGACAGCACGTACCAGTATGGGCTGTCCGCCCGTGGCCTCGCGGTGGACACCTTCACCGACACGCCGGAAGAGTTCCCGGACTTTACCTCGTTCTGGTTTGAAACGCCGAAAGCCTCCGACACGACTTTTGTGGTCTATGCCTTACTCGACAGCCCAAGCGTGACCGGCGCGTACAAATTTATTATCAGCTGTGAAGCCGAGCGCGTGGTGATGGAGGTGGACAATCACCTTTATGCTCGTAAAGACGTCAAGCAACTGGGTATCGCGCCGATGACCAGCATGTTTGCCTGCGGCACCAACGAACGCCGGACCTGCGACACCATTCACCCGCAAATTCATGACTCCGACCGCCTGGCCATGTGGCGCGGTAACGGCGAGTGGATTTGCCGCCCGCTGAATAACCCGCAGAAACTTCAGTTCAACGCCTTTATGGACGAGAACCCGAAGGGCTTTGGCCTGCTGCAGTTGGATCACGACTTTGCCAGCTATCAGGACATCATGGGCTGGTACAACAAGCGTCCTAGCCTGTGGGTGGAGCCGCGTAACAAGTGGGGCAAAGGCACCGTTGGCCTGATGGAAATCCCGACCACCGGCGAAACGCTCGACAATATTGTCTGCTTCTGGCAGCCGGAAAAACCGGTCAAAGCCGGGGACGAATTCGAGTTCAAATATCGCCTCTACTGGAGTGGTCTGCCGCCGGTGACGACGGATCTGGCCCGCGTTTACGCCACCCGCACGGGGATGGGCAGCTTCCCGGAAGGCTGGGCGCCGGGTGAACACTTCCCGGAAAAATGGTCCCGCCGCTTTGCTATCGACTTTATCGGGGGCGATTTGAAAGCCGCCGCGCCGAAGGGGATTGAGCCGGTGATTACGCTCTCCAACGGCGAAGCGAAGCAGATTGAGATCCTCTACGTAGAACCGTTTGACGGCTACCGCATTCTGTTTGACTGGTATCCGACCAACGACTCCACCGACCCGGTCGAGATGCGCATGTTCCTGCGCTGCCAGGGCAAAGCGATCAGTGAAACCTGGCTGTACCAGTACTTCCCGCCACCGCCGGACAAACGTAAATACGTTGACGACCGCGAAATGCGTTAATCATCCAGCCCCGCCGCGTAAAAGCCGCGGGGCTTTTTTATTCCCGTTTCACCATCTCGTCCTCTTATTGCATAAATACTCTTTCATAATGAATTTCTATATGTTCATTTTTGGCGGTGTTTTAAATCTCGTGCGTTGCCACAAAAAAGTGACATAAGATAACTGTCACCTTCTAACAAAAACAGGAGTCACGAGTGGAACAACAGCAGGCCTGGCAGGATGAAGTGATTGCGGTTAATGATGATATCGAACTACATTCGGTGAACGAGCGGTTCGTGAAGGACGTTTTTGCCCTGGTGCAGCGCAATAAAAGCTGGCTGCAAAAAGCGATGAACTGGCCGCAGTATGTTGTTTCCGAGGACGACACCCGCAAAACGCTGCAGGGGAACTATGTTCTCCACCATAAAGGCTACGCTAAGATGTTTATGATCCTCTATCGCGGCGAGCTGGCGGGCGTCTTTTCCTTTAACCAGATAGTCCCGACCGACAAAACGGCCTACATCGGCTACTGGCTAAGCGAGGATCGGCAGGGCAAGGGGATCATTTCCGCCGTGATTGAGGCCGCTATCGGCAAGTACGCGGGGGAAGGGACGGTGCGCCGGTTTGTCATCAAATGTATCGTCACTAACCAGGCCAGCAACCGGGTGGCCCAACGCAACGGCTTTGTCCTTGAAGGTTGCCTGAGGCAAGCCGAGTTTCTGAACGACGAGTTCCACGATCAGAATATTTACGGGCGCATTGCTGATTAAAAAATGCCATGAAACGGCGTGCGGATAATTCGCTGTGTGCCGTTAATATCCTTCATGCCGCGAAGATGAATTAGTTCGCCGCCAAAGCCTTCCACCGCTGCTTCATCATAAATCTGCACGTTGTTTTCGATGAGCACGTTACCCATCACTTTCGCCTCGCCATACACCTGTACATTGTTGTCCAGCAGAACCGGGCCGCCGATAAGCGCCGCATTGCCGTAAACCTGGACGCGGTGCTTGAGCACGCAATCCCCTTCAATAAGGGCGTTGCCGTAGACTTTAGATGAGTAGCGGATGGTCGGGATCTGGCTGTCACCGCTGCCGGCAATAATACGTGCGTTACCGGACACCTGTGCGCAATCACAAACCCAGACATTGTTCTCTGCATTGCCCTCAATAACGGCGTTATCAAAAATGGCTGAGCGGTGTTCGACAAAGGCGTTGTTCACGCGCGCGTGGCCGTAGATTTGTGCCTGATGGACGATGCGTGAGGCCAGCACCGTGGCGTTCCCGTAGATTTGCAGCCGCATTTCTGTATCTTCGGTCAGCCCCAGCACGGCAATCACCTGGCTCTGCTGCAACACGCGGGCCGAGCCCCAGATAAAGCATTCGCCGCTGATGCGGGAATCCTCGACCAGCACCTTGCCGCCCACTTTTGCGTGATGGCAAATTTCAGACTCGCCGAGGATTTTTGCGTCATCTTCAACCGTCGCACCGTTCCAGATCAGGGCGTCAGGCTCAAGCCAGCAGGTTCCCTCGTGGCTCAGGTTCGCTTCTTCCTCAATCCAGCCGCCGCCTTGCCCGGCCACGACGTTGCCAAAAGCGCAAAGCGACTCAATTTGCCAGAGTCGAACTTGCCGCTGTTCGCCATCATGCTGATAATCATGAAGCCGCGAAACATCCGTGATCCGGTATTTTTTCATGGTGATTTCTCGCTGTGCACTGCTGATAAACGTAGCAGGTAATTCACCGGCGTAGCGTTTGGCGGCGTAATCGCATAAAATGCATTTAAAATACATTTTAAAAAATAAACAAAATGAATAAACCGATCCCCGGCAGCTTTATCAATCTCCCCGCAGGCTACTTTGGCATGGTGCTGGGCACCATCGGCATGGGGTTTGCCTGGCGCTATGCCGCCACGATTTGGCCGGTGCCGTCGGTTGTTGGTGAGGCTCTTGTGGCGCTTGCCGCCGGCATCTGGCTGCTGCTGGCGTTAGCGTTCCTGACGCGGCTGGTGCGCTACCCGCACAGCGTGATTGCAGAAATTCATCACCCTTTAATGAGCAGCTTCGTGAGTCTGTTCCCGGCGACGACCATGCTGGTGGCCATCGGCGTGGCCCCTTATCTGCGCCCGCTCGCTGCAGTGATGTTTGGCTTTGGCGCCGTGGTGCAGCTTTGTTATGCCGCCTGGCAGTCCGCCGGATTATGGCGGGGTACGCACCCGCAGGATGCCACGACGCCGGGGCTGTATTTGCCCACCGTCGCCAATAATTTTATCAGCGCGATGGCCTGCGGCGCGTTGGGTTATCACGACCTGGGGATCTTGTTCCTCGGGGCCGGTGTTTTTTCCTGGCTCAGCCTGGAACCGGCGATTTTGCACCGTATGCGCAGCGCCGGGGAACTGCCCGCGCCGGTACGCACCTCGCTGGGCATTCAGCTTGCCCCTGCGCTGGTGGCCTGTAGCGCTTACCTTGCCGTGAACGGCGGCGTGACGGATTTCTTTGCCAAAATGCTGTTTGGTTACGGCCTGCTGCAATTGCTCTTCATGCTGCGCTTAATGCCCTGGTACCTGGCGCAGCCGTTCAATGCCTCCTTCTGGAGTTTCTCCTTCGGTATTTCTGCGCTGGCAACCACGGCGCTCCATCTGAGCGCAGGCAGCGGGGACGGGCTGTTTCACGTCATTGCCGTGCCGCTGTTTATTTTTACTAATGTGATTATCGGCCTGCTGCTGGCACGTACTTTTATCCTGCTGATGCAGGGGAAATTGATTGTGCGCACCGCGCGGCCTGAAAATAAGGATCTGTCATGACCGAGAAGTCTGAAAGCTACTACAGCGAAAAATACGGCTTAACTGCCACACATTCTGACGTGCTGAATGCCGTGAAGTACGTTGCCCCCGGCAAAACGCTGGATCTTGGCTGCGGCGGCGGGCGCAACAGCCTGTACCTGAACCAGAAAGGGTTCGACGTCACCGCCTGGGATAAAAACCCGATGAGCATCGCCAGGCTGAATCAGATTATCGAGACGGAAGGGCTGAAAAACATTGCCACCGCCGAGGTTGACCTGAACCAACTGAGCTTTGACGGCGAGTACGATTTTATTCTCTCCACCGTGGTGATGATGTTCCTCGAGCGCAGCACGATCCCTGGACTTATCGCCAATATGCAGCGCTGCACCAAACCCGGCGGCTACAACCTGATTGTGGCGGCCATGGATACCGAGGATTTTCCGTGCACGGTCGGTTTCCCGTTTGCCTTTAAAGAGGGCGAACTGCGGAACTACTATGAAGGTTGGGAACTGATTAAATACAACGAAGATGTGGGGCAGTTGCACAAGACCGATGAGAACGGCAACCGCATCAAGCTGCGTTTTGCCACGATGCTGGCGCGTAAGAAGTAAAAATTAACCCTCACCCCGGCCCTCTCCCCTATGGGGAAAGGGTTAGGGTGAGGGGCAAACTACTTCGCCGCCAGCAGGCAAAGCTTGAGCGCCACATTGTAAGAAGCCTCAAACGCCCGCAGCGGTAAAAACTCAAAGCGAGAATGGAAATTGTGCGCGCCGGTAAAGAAGTTCGGCGTCAGCAAGCCTTTAGCTGACAGCGCCGCGCCATCCGTGCCGCCGCGCATGGGGATCACCTTCGGCTCAATCTCCAGCTCATCCAGAGCGGCAAAAATCAAATCAATGGCCCGGCGATCATCGGTAATGGCGTTACTGATGTTGCTGTAGGTATCGCTGAGGCTGAACTCCACGCGTGCGGTCGGGTATTGCGCGGCAATCTTCTTCGCCACTTCGCCAATTTGCTGTTTGCGGCGTTCAAAGTTGGCCAAATCGAAGTCGCGAATATTTGCCTTCAGCAGCGCTTCGCTTTGTGAAGCCTGCATCCCGTTAAACCAGACGTAGCCTTCGCGCCCTTCGGTGTGTTCAGGCGTTTGTTGGCGGTCAAAATGGCTAATGTAGTCCATCGCCATCAGCAGCGGGTTAACCAGCACGCCTTTGGAGGACATCGGATGGCTGGTCACGCCGGTGAATTTCAGCTCCGCGTGGGCGGCGTTGAAGTTTTCATACACCACTTCGCCCAGCTCGCAGCAGTCAATGGTCCACGCGAAGTCCACGTCAAAACGTGCCAAATCCAGCGCTTTGGCGCCACACAGGCCAATTTCTTCATCCGGGACGAAGGCCACCACGATGTCACCGTGCTGGTGCTCTGGCGTCAAGTTTTCCAGCAGCGTCATCACCACCGTGACGGCGGCTTTGTTGTCCGCGCCCAGCACGCTGGTGCCGTCGCTGAAGATAATCTCTTCGCCAGGATAGGCGTTGATTTCCGGGTGCTCCGCCGTGCGCAGCCAGATGTTCTCTTTGGCGTTCAGGCATAAATCTTCGCCGGTGAAGCGCAGGATCTGCGGATGAATGTCCGGGGAAAGGCCAACGTCAACGGTATCAATGTGCGTAATAAACCCCACGCGCGGTGCGCCAGCGACGTTGCCTTTCTTCACGGCGGTTACCGTGGCGTGCTCATCAATCACAATATTTTCAAGGCCCAGCGTGCGCAGTTCTTCCGCGAGCAGGCTGGCCATTTCGTGTTGTCCTGGGGTACTGGGCAGGCTGCTGACGCGCGGATCGCTTTGGCTGGTCACCGCCAGATAACGAAAGAAGCGCCGGGTGAGCTGCTCGCTGAGCGACGAAGACATAGTGTTTCCTTATTGTTCGATGTTGTTTGTTGGCAATGTAAATTTAATGTTATTTATTAAGGCGCTTTGCACAAGCTTTATTCATTCAGGGTCAGGACAAACACCACAGGAAGACAGCGATGAAAACAAAGATTACAACGCTTGCACTTGCCGTAGCGGCGCTCTCCATCAGTACCAGCGTGGCGGCCAGCACGCTGGTTTATTGCTCCGAAGGCTCACCGGAAAACTTCAACCCGCAGCTTTACACCTCGGGCACCAGCGTGGATGCCAGCGCGGTGCCGGTTTATAACCGGTTGGTGGATTTTAAAGTCGGCACCACGGAACTGCAGCCCAGCCTGGCGGAAAGCTGGGACGTCAGCGAAGACGGCAAAGTCTATACCTTCCATCTGCGCAAAGGCGTTAAGTTTCAGAGCAACAAATACTTTAAGCCCACCAGAGACTTTAACGCGGACGATGTAATTTTCTCGTTTATGCGCCAGAAAGATCCTAAGCATCCGTACCACAACGTTTCCAACGGAAATTACTCCAACTTTGAAAGCCTGGAGTTTGGCAAGCTGATCACAGCGATTGATAAAGTGGATGACAACACCGTGCGCTTCACGCTAGCGCACCCGGAAGCGCCGTTTGTCGCGGATTTAGGCTGGTATTTTGCCTCGATTCTCTCTGCCGAATACGCCGATGTCATGATGAAGGCCGGCACGCCGGAACGCGTCGATTCCGACCCCATCGGCACCGGGCCGTTTGAGCTGAAGCAGTACCAGAAAGATTCCCGTATTCTCTATACCGCTTTCCCTGATTACTGGCAGGGCAAATCAAAAATCGACCGTTTAGTGTTCTCGATTACGCCAGATGCGTCGATCCGCTACGCCAAACTTGAGAAAAATGAATGCCAGGTAATGCCGTTCCCGAACCCGGCGGATTTGCCGCGCATGAAGGAAAACAAAGACATCACGCTGATGCAAAAAGCGGGTCTAAATACCGGTTTTCTGGCATTTAACACCCAAAAACCGCCGCTCGATAACGTGAAAGTGCGCCAGGCGCTGGCAATGGCGATTAACAAACCGGCCATTATCGAAGCGGTGTTCCACGGCACGGGCATCGAGGCGAAAAACCTACTGCCGCCGGGCGTGTGGAGCGCGGACGATAAGCTCAAGGATTACGATTACGATCCTGAAAAAGCGAAGGCGCTGCTCAAAGAAGCCGGGTTTGCCAACGGCATGAGCATTGACCTGTGGGCAATGCCGGTTCAGCGTCCGTATAACCCGAACGCGAAACGTATGGCAGAGATGATTCAGGCCGACTGGGCAAAAGTTGGCGTGACGGCGAAAATTGTCACCTACGAGTGGGGCGAATACCTCAAGCGAGTGAAGGGCGGCGAGCACCAGGCGGCGCTGATGGGCTGGACGACGGCCACCGGCGACCCGGACAACTTCTTCGGGCCGCTGTTTACCTGCACGTCGGCCAACGGCGGGTCTAACTCATCCAAATGGTGCTATCAGCCGTTTGATAAGCTGATTCTTGAAGCCCGTGCCGAGGGGAACCACGATAAACGAGTCGAGCTCTACAAAGAAGCGCAGCAAATGATGCACGACCAGATGCCTGCGGTGATGATTGCCCACTCCACGATTTTCGAGCCGGTGCGTAAAGAGGTGACCGGGTATGAAATTGACCCGTTCGGGAAGCATATCTTTTATCAGGTGGATGTGAAGAAGTCACTGGACTGAAGGTCCCTCTCCCAGAGGGAGAGGGAATAAAGAAGATTACATGTCGTTTTTCCGCCCTCTCCCTTTTGGGGAGAGGGCCGGGGTGAGGGCTTTCCCTCTTTCGGACACAAAGAAAGCGCTACACCGTACTACGTTCGCTCACCGCCTCAACCGGCGCAGTTGCCGTCGCCTGATTCGCCTGTTGCTCCTCGCGGAATTTCAGGTTATCCCAGACCCGGAAGAACGGGTAATACATCACCAGCGAGATAGCCAGGTTCACAATCTGCAGAATCGAGCCGGAAACATGGCCGCCTGTCGCTAAATAGCCGCTGACGATAATCGGCGTGGTGAACGGCAGCGCAATCCCCGCAGGTGGCGCTACCAGACCTGTTGCCATCGCCGTGTAGGAGACAATCACCAGCACCACCGGGGTCAAAATAAACGGCACCACCAGGTACGGGTTCATCACCAGCGGAATGCCAAACACCATCGGTTCGCTGATGTTAAACAGGCTGCCCGGTGCGGCAATTTTACCCAGTTGCTTCATTTGCACACTGCGGCTGCGGATCAGCATAAAGATCACCAAACCTAACAGCGCCCCGGTGCCGCCAGGGGCGATCCACAGGTCATAGAACTGCTGGGTAATGATGTGCGGGATAGGCAGGCCGTTCTGGAATGCCGCCAGGTTCTCGGACATATTGGTCAGCCAGACCGGGCGGATAAACACCAGCACGATGGTGTCGCCGTGCAGGCCGAGCGTCCACAGAATACCAATCAGGATCACCGACACGATCATTCCCGGTAACGAGCCGCCAATGTGGCTCATCGGAATGCCGACCAGATCGGTGATCATGGTGTTGATGTCACCAAACGGCGTGGCTTCCACCAGCAGGCGAAGCGCCAGCACCACGGCCAACACGCAAAAACCCGGCACCAGCGCGAGGAACGATTTAGCTACCGCAGGCGGCACGCCCTCCGGCATGCGGATCACCAGATTACGGTTGCTGATAAACCGGTAAATTTCGGTAGAAAGCAGGGCGATCAGAATTGCGACAAACAGCCCCTGGCTACCAATTTGCCCCATTGGCAGCACGCCCTTCACAAACTCAGCTGGGCCCCCGGACGGCGGAGTGAACATAATGTTCTGCGGGATGGTCATGATAAAGGCTACCAGCGACACCGCCCCGGCGGTGAGCGGGTCGATGGTGCGGTATTTTTCGGCCAAACGATATGCGATCCCGAAACTAGAAATAATCGCCATGATGTCATAGGTCGCTTTGACCGGATAAAGCAGCTTGGTCTGCCACGTGGCGCCAAACAGATCGGTCATTAGCTGGGGGTAGCCCGGCACCGGCAGATAGGCGAAAATCAGGAAGAACGAGCCAATCAGCATGAACGGCATGTTCAGAATGATCCCGTCGCGGACGGATAGCACGTGCTTTTGCCCGGCGATTTTCAGCGCCACGGGCAGCACATATTTTTCAAGAAACGATTTCTTTGCGGACACGGTTACCCCTGTCCCGGCGCATGGCCGGGCATTATTGTTATTGATTTCTGTTGTGGGGTGGACGTAAAGCATCGCCCACCGGTAAGCGGCGCTAATTAAACTGCGGCAGCCACGCCTTGTTGCTTGCAAGCACTTCGTCGAGCAACGCCTGAGCGATATTCACGTCAGCCACTAGCGGGTTCGCTATCAGGGCCAGGAGCGCCTGCTGCTTATCGCCGTGGACCGCCGCTTCAATCGTCAGTCGTTCAAAGTCTTTCACCTGCTGCGTCAGGCCATTCATCAGGGGAGGAAGTTTGCCGAATGCCAGCGGATGGGCCCCCAGGGCGTCGATCACGCAGTTGGTTTCAATCACCGCGTCGTCCGGCAGCGCCTGAATAGCGCCGTTGTTGGCGGTATTTACCACCATCTGCTTGCCGAGGTTATTGTGCAGGGCGTCGATAAGCTCCAGGGCCACTTCGGAATAGAACGAGCCACCGCGCTGGCTCAACTGCTCCGGCTTTTTGTCGAGCTGCGGGCTGGCGTACAGCTCAAACAGCTCAGCTTCGACTTTCATTACCTGTTCGGCGCGGGTGCCTCTCCCGTTCGCCGCATCCGCCAGCTCGTCTTTGAGCATGGTGCGGGTTTGCCAGAAATAGCGATGGTACGGGCAAGGGATCGCTTTCAGAGCACGCAACAGGGCTGGCGGCCACGGAATCGCTTTGATGTTGTTCATCGACAACTGCTCACCATCGCACAACATCTCAATCACCTCGGCGGTCGCGTCACGCCCATCGGCAATCACCTCGTGCACCCACACCATGTGGTTGAGCCCGGCGAAGCGCAGCGTGACTTTGTCGTAAGGCAGTTGGAGCATGTCAGCGATGGTGTGGTGCATGGTCACCGGCACGTTGCACAGGCCAACTATGTTGGCGGCGCTGTAGCGGGAAACTGCCTCGGTGACGATCCCCGCCGGATTGGTGAAATTAATAATCCACGCATTCGGGGCCAGGCGCTCCACGCGTTTAGCAATGTCCAGCATCACCGGAATGGTACGCAGTGCTTTTGCAAAACCACCGACACCGGTGGTCTCCTGGCCTAGCAGTTCGTGGCTGAGGCCCAGGCGTTCGTCGGCGGCGCGAGCGGGCAGTTGCCCCACGCGAAGCTGGGTCAGCACAAAGCTGGAACCCGCAATCGCGGCGTCTGGTTCGTAATGCACCGTCACTTTGACCTGCTCCAAACCTTTGCTGTCGAACATGCGGCGAGCCAGCGCGGCGATGATTTCAACCTTCTGGCGGCCCGCTTCTACATCCACCAGCGCCAGCTCCGTCATCGGCAGGGCGGCATGGCGCAGAATCAGGCCTTCAATAAGTTCCGGGGTGTAGCTGCTGCCCCCGCCCACAACGGTAATTTTCATTGGTTTCTCCCGGTTATCAGGCCATCAGAGTTATGGCTTTATCCAGCACGCGGTCGCCGCGCATGGTGCCGTAATCCATCATGTCGATCACCGCCACAGGTTTGCCGAGAGGAGCCGAAAGCTCGGAAAGGCGGGCCAGTTCGAACTGCACTTGAGGGCCGAGCAGCACCACGTCGGCGCTCTGCAGGTGACTTTCAATTTCGGCTACAGACACCGCATCAATTTGAATGTCCAGGGCGCGTTTTGTGGCCTCGGCGCGCATTTTTTGCACCAGCATGCTGGTGGACATCCCTGCGGCACAACACAACATGATCTTTTTCATTACCTTTATCCTTCAAATTGAAAACGTGTTTCAAACAACAGCGCGTTTATTCAGCATGTATGAAAATTATTTTCATGACCGTGATCTGCGTTGGATTATTGGTTTCCCGAATGTTAAAGGAATAACAAGACTTTTACGGAGGAGGGTGAAACGGCGGCAAGGCATCGCGGCAAAGTTAATTGAAAAATAATTTCAACGCATTATGATGATTTATCCGCCTGTGACGCAGACACAAGGAACCTTTCAGCGATGGATATTGTTTATCACCTGGTCCATGGGTTAGCCGACTCTTCTCCACAAGAAACGCGGCTGGCCCGCTTTTTTCTGGAGAATTTCTTCCAGCTACCGGATGCCACCATGGAGCAGCTGGCGGCGCGCGCGGGTGTCAGTCAGGCCACGCTCCAGCAGTTCGCGCGCACCATTGGCTGCAGCGATATGAATGATTTCCTCGGCCAGGTTCGCCACCAGCAGCACGACAGCCGGGTACAGGACTTGCTGGCAGCGCCGTCTCAACTGTTGGGGGATGCCGCCTGGGTGGATAATGACACGCTGCAGTTTCTGGCCAACCGGGGTGGCGTGGCGAAAGACGTGCTGGAGCGCTTTTCTCATTCCATAGGGCGGGATGCTGAGGGCGACATTATCAGCCGGATCCGCCAGCGGCTGGCGGAGTTCAGCCAGCAGGAGGCGAGAGTTGCGCAGGCTATTTTGCACGATCCGGGCTTTGCGTCGTCGGCGACAATCGACCAGCTTGCCCAGGCGGCGGGCGTCAGTCCGGCCACTATCACGCGCTTTGCCAGAGCCGCAGGCTGCGACGATATTCGTGATCTACGCATGAAGCTGGCGCAGGCCAGCACCGCCATACCGGGTAGCGAGCTACCGGCTTCCTGGCAACAGCGGTTGAGCGGCATCCAGCAGGCGCTAACTCAGCAACTGGAAACGCTTCCGGAAGCTAATGTTTCGCGCGCCGTTTTGCTGCTGAAACAAGCGAAAACGATTCATATTTTCAGCGCAGGTACGGCAGACACGCCTTTTGCCAGCCTTTTGCAGTACCGCCTGCTGACGCAGGGCCAGCCCGCCAGCGTCTGTTATGACCCGGCGCTAATGAGCTTCACCGCCTCAATGCTGAATCGCGAGCAGACGATGATCGTCTTTGCCAGCTCGACGCCGGACAGCATCTTGTTAGCGGCCGTGCAGCAGGCCAGACGGCAGGGCGCAGCCATCGTTATGGTGACGAAAGATCCTTCCAGCGCGGGGCATGCCGGTGACGTCTGGCTGCCTACCGGGGAAGGGCATTACGGCGCATTATTGATTGTTGACCTGCTTTGCGATGGGCTTGCCGTCCCCGGCGATGAGCGCTCGATCTGAGTTTTGACATCAAGACCGCTTAACCCCCACACAAAGTGTCGTTTTTTGCTATACCTGAAAGGCTTATACCCACAAACAGGATCAAACGATGCGGAGCAAAACGTATTTTAAAGTGGCTTGTCTGGCAGGTTTATTAGCGCTGGCGGGGTGTGCTTCAAAAACCACCGCGCCAGAAAAATACTCTGGGTTTCTAAAAGATTACTCCGGTCTGCAGGAGACAAAATCAGCAACCGGTAAAACCGTTATGCGCTGGGTTGACCCGAATTTCAAACCCGGCAACTACGACAGCCTGGTCTACAATCCGGTGGTCTACTACCCGACGCCAAGGCCTACGACTCAAATAGGCCAGAGC
Source organism: Cedecea sp. B1(4) (assembly GCF_059414925.1). NCBI lineage: Bacteria > Pseudomonadati > Pseudomonadota > Gammaproteobacteria > Enterobacterales > Enterobacteriaceae > Cedecea > Cedecea sp. B1(4). Next base: position 584,509 of record NZ_JCAHMZ010000001.1, read on the forward strand.
ACGCTGGATGGTCTGCTGGCGTACACTAACACCAAATTAAAAGCCGCGGCGGCGCAGCGGAAACCGCTGGTCACGACGCCAGGTCCGCACAGCCTTATTTTCCGGGGCGCGATCACCGGCGTGGACAGCAGCAAAGAAGGGCTGCAGTTCTATGAGGTGATCCCGATCGCGATGGTTGTCGCAGGCACGCAAATGGCCACCGGGCACCGCACCATGAATACCGATCTCTATTTCGAAGGCGAACTGATTGATGCGGCAACCCATAAACCCGTTTTACGCGTGGTCCGTAAGGGCGAAGGGAAAACGCTCAGCAACGAAAATGCCAAAGTCACCGTTGATACCCTGAAACAGGTTGTGGATGATTTGGCCACCGATGCCACGATGTTTGACGTGCCGAATAAATAACCTTTTTTGCAAACAAAAACCGCAGCCCTGAACAAGCTGCGGTTTTTTATTACGCCAGCTTTCTCCGCCACGGCAGCCACTGTTCCGGCTTAGCAAACATCACCAGGTTACCCAGCAAGATCATCACCAGCCCCAGCACGGCGTTAGCTTGCCAGACGTACCCTTCGTAAAGCGTCGACAGCGTCAGCGCCACCAGCGGGAAGAGCAGCGTACTGTAGGCGGCCTGGCTCGCCCCGATGCGGCCTACCAGGGTGAAATAGGCGCCAAAGGCTATCACCGAACCAAAAATCGCCAGATAAAGCAGCGAGCCAATGTAGCGCACGGTGAAATCCGGCATAAACGATTCGCCGCTCGCCAGCGCCACGACGCCCATAATCGCGGTACCGTAAAACATCGCATAGGTATTGGTGGACAGCGTTTCCAGGCCCCGGCCTTGATGGCGGGCGCTGATCATATTCCCCAGCGAAAAACCAAAGGTGCCGAGCGCGCTAAGGCCAATGCCGATCGGCAGCGAAGGCGCCATTTGTGTGGCTGCAAGATCGTGCCAGAACAGGGCCACGATGCCGGCAATGCCCAGCGCGGCGGCGGGCAATACGCGGGGAGACGGTTTCTTGCGGAAGAACAGAAAATTGTTGAAGGCGTTGAACAGCACCGCCATCGAGAAGATCACTGACTCCAGACCGGAGCTGATATAGGCCGCCGCGTGGTAGAAGCAGAAGAAGTTGAAGCCGAACACGCACGCGCCCTGCAGGACGCAAAACAGGTGGTCTTTGAGCCCGATACGCTTCAGGCGGCCCAGCGCGAGCAGCACAACCAACATCACCACGGCCGCCACGGCAAAGCGCCAGAAAATAGACACGGGGACGGAAACAACGCCCTGTTGCATGTAAATGGCTATCCAGGTCGTTCCCCAAATCACCACCACCAGAATATAAAGCAAAGCGTTCATTGTTGTTCTCGTCAGTCAAAACCAGATGACGAGTCTCCTTTTTTTTCCGCTCTGCGGCTTTCATCCGCGCCAGCGACTTGCATATTCTTGCGGTTTTTTTTCACGGCGGCAGTGGCGAGGGCGGCGCGCAGTCCTTACACTAGCCATTATGTTCCAGAAGCCGACTCCCGCTATGACCGCGCCATACCACGCCTTTGAAAACCTGCAGCAGCACAAAGCCCGCCTGAACGGCAGCGTTCAGCTTGGCTCAGGGATTCAGCTTGCCGCCTGGTCCAACGGCAATGACTGCATTACCCAGCGCTGCGATCACCACACGCTGAGCCTGTACGTGACCGAAGGGTACGAAACGTATCAAAAAACGAGCTCAGGCTGGCGCAACGGCGGCGGCCCGGATCGCTTCTGCATTATGCCGGAAGACAGCGAATCAACCTGGGACGTGCGGGATGACTTCTCGTTTGTGCACCTGTACTGCACCGACGAGCATTTGAAAGAGATTGCCGCGCAGATTTGGGACCGCAGCCCGGCGGCCATCAACCTTGATGAAAAAACCTTTGCCGACGACCCGCGCATAACCCAGCTTTATCGTCACTTTCTGCTGAGCAGCGACTGGCAGCAGCGGGCTAATCACCTGACGCTAAGCACGGCTTCTACGCTGCTGTTGACGCATCTGGTGCAGCATTACAGCAGCGTGCAGTGGAAACTGCCGGCGGTGCGTGGCGGGCTGGCGCCGGCGGTACTGCGCAATGCCCAGGCGTATATCGAGCAGAACCTGAGTGAGGCGCTGACCCTGGGTGAACTTGCCCGGCAGGCGGATCTCAGCGAATACCACTTTGCACGTATGTTTAAACAGTCCACCGGCCTGGCGCCACATCAGTACGTGATGCAGCGCAGAATGGCGAAGGCGGAAATACTGGTTCGCCAGGGAAAACTGCCGTTGACGGAGATCGCGATGACCTGCGGGTTTAGTTCGCCCAGCCACTTCAGCACCCGCTTTAAAAGCGTCTTTGGCGCAACGCCCTCGCAGCTACGCGCGCTTCAGCCTTGAAAGCGCGGTGTAGCAAATCCCCCCGGCGATCACCCCCCAAAATGCAGAGCTGACGCCCAGCAGATTGACGCCTGAGGCGGTAACCAGAAACGTCACAACGGCGGCATCTCTGTCGCGCTCGTGGTTCAGCGCCTGATGCAGGCTTCCGGCAATGGTGCCCAACAGGGCTAGTCCGGCAAGGGTATGGATCCAGGCGAGCGGCAGGGCCGTCAACAGCGTCGAAATCGCCCCGCCAAACGCCCCTGCGAGTAAATAAAACACCCCAGCAGCTGCGGCGGCAAGCCAGCGTTTGTCTTTGTCCGGATGCGCTTCCGCGCTCTGGCAAATGGCGGCGGTAATGGCGGCGATGCAAACCGAAAACACCCCGAACGGCGCCAGCAACAGGGCGATTAACGCCGTCACGACGATCGGCGGTGAAACCGGGACTTTGTAGCCGGAAGCCGCCAGCGTGGCGACGCCAGGGGCATTTTGCGAGGCCATGGTCACCAGGAAGAAGGGCACGCCGATGCCCAGCAGGCTGGCGAGGCTAAACGAGGGGGCGATGAATTCAGGCATCACGACAGAAACCGGGACGCTCCCGGCGTGAAGCTCGCCGCTGATAAAGCAAATCAGCAGGCCAACCAGCATGGCGACAACCACGGCATAGCGCGGAGCAAACACCTTCGCCAGCAGCCAGCCGGCCAGCATACAGATGCACAGTAAGAAGTGACCCTGTAACGATGTGAAGGTGTCGAGGCCAAACCGCAGTAAAACCCCGGCCAGCATGGCGGCGGAGAGCGTAGACGGGATCAGGCGCATCAGCCTGGCGAACAGCCCGGTGAGGCCGCAGATCAGGATCAGCCCAGAGGCGAAAATAAAAATGCCCACCGCCTCGTTCAGGCTGTAGCCCGGCAGGCTGGTGGCCAGCAGCGCCGCGCCCGGCGTGGACCAGGCTGTGAGTATCGGCGCGCGATACCATAGCGTTAATCCCAGCGTGCTGATGCCCATCGCCAGGCCCAGCATTGTCAGCCAGCCAGCGATTTGGTGCGGGCTGGCCCCTGCGGCATCTGCCGCCTGCCAGATAATGGCGGCGGAACTGGCATAGCCGACCAGGACGGCAACAAAACCGGCCAGAACGGTGGGAAACGGGGGCAGATAAAGGCGCATGGTTGTCTCGCTGTGCGTTATAACGTCCGGGGAATATAGCATCGTGCGTTATAGCGCACAAGGCGCTATACTGCGCCCTTAACGGGAGGAGAGAATGGATATAGCGCAACATCTGGCAAACACCCTGAAAGGCCTGCGTCAGGCCAGAGGCTGGAGCCTGACCTTCGCGGCGGAACAAACCGGCGTGTCGAAAGCGATGCTCGGGCAGATCGAGCGCAACGAATCCAGCCCGACCGTCGCCACATTATGGAAGATTGCCACCGGCTTTAACGTGCCGTTTTCGGTTTTCCTCGAAGCCGGTTCAGCGCCCGTGCGCCCGGTCTTTGACCCGCAGCACCGGGAAATGGTGGTGGTGCCGATTTTTCCTTACGATCCGCACCTTCGTTTTGACCACTTTTCTATTCGCCTCGCCCCCGGCGCGCTCAGCGAGTCGTCGGCGCACGACAGCGGCGTTATCGAGCATGTGGTGGTGATAAGCGGCGTGTTGGAGATGAATGTTGACGGAGAATGGCAGACGTTGCAGGCCGGAGATGGCTTAAAATTCTACGGCGATCGCCCCCACGCGTACCGTAATTCAGGTGCCGATGAGACGCATTTTCACTCGCTGATTCACTATCCGGTGACGGCGGCATAATCCCTCTGTTTTTGCGCGGGGGAAGTGACTACAATAGCCGCCTTTCGCCATTACAGAACACGACAAATTTTATGCGCCTGCACGCACATCAACTTGAATTACTCAGCCCTGCCCGTGATACCGCCATCGCCCGCGAAGCCATTCTCCATGGTGCGGATGCGGTTTACATCGGTGGGCCTGGCTTTGGCGCTCGCCACAACGCCGGCAACAGCTTGCAAGACCTGGCCGAACTGGTGCCGTTTGCCCACCGCTACGGGGCGAAAATTTTTGTTACCCTGAACACCATTCTGCATGATGACGAACTGGAGCCTGCGCGCTCGATGATCGTCGACCTGTACGAAGCCGGGGTTGATGCGCTGATCGTGCAGGATATGGGCGTGCTGGAAATGGATCTGCCGCCGATCGAGCTGCACGCCAGTACCCAGTGCGACATTCGTAGCGTGGAAAAAGCGAAGTTTCTGTCCGATGCAGGTTTCTCGCAAATCGTGCTGGCGCGCGAACTGAACCTGCAGCAAATTGCCGCCATACACCAGAATGTTGACGCGACGATTGAATTCTTCATTCACGGCGCGCTGTGCGTGGCGTATTCCGGGCAGTGTAATATTTCCCACGCTCAAACCGGGCGCAGCGCCAACCGCGGCGACTGCTCGCAGGCCTGCCGTCTGCCGTACACCCTGAAAGATGATCAGGGCCGCGTCGTCGCCTACGAAAAACACCTGCTGTCGATGAAAGACAACGATCAGAGTGCCAACCTGGCGGCGCTGGTCGAGGCGGGCGTGCGCTCCTTCAAAATTGAAGGGCGTTACAAAGACATGAGCTACGTGAAAAACATCACCGCGTACTACCGCCAACTGCTGGACGAGCTGATGGAAGGGCGCAGCGACCTGACTCGTGCGTCTTCCGGCGTGACATCGCACTACTTTATTCCGTCCCCGGACAAAACGTTCCACCGCGGCAGCACTGACTACTTCGTGAACGAGCGCAAAATCGACATCGGTGCGTTTGATTCACCGAAATTCGTTGGCCTGCCGGTGGGCGAAGTGCTGAAAGTGAGCAAAGACCATCTGGACGTGACCACTGCCGATACGTTGACTAACGGCGATGGCCTGAACGTGCTGATCAAGCGTGAAATCGTCGGCTTCCGCGCTAATACGGTGGAAAAAACCGGGAAAAATCAGTATCGCGTCTGGCCAAACGAAATGCCGGAAACGCTGAAAAAGGTGCGCCCTAACCACCCGCTGAACCGTAACCTGGACCACAACTGGCAGCAGGCGCTGCTAAAAACCTCCAGCGAGCGCCGCGTGGCGGTGGATATCGAACTGAGCGGCAGCCAGCAGCAGTTGGTGATGAAAGCCACCAGCGAAGAGGGCGTCAGCGTCAGTCAAACGCTTGTCGGCCGGTTTGACGTTGCTAATAACCCGCAGAAAGCATTCGACAACCTGCGTGACGGCCTGACCAAACTGGGCCAGACCATGTACTCCGCGCGGAAAGTGAACATCTTGCTGGAAGAAGCTTTATTTGTGCCAAACGCTCAGCTTAACCAGCTGCGCCGTGATGCCATTGAAGCGCTGACCGAAGCGCGTCTGCAAAACTACCAGCGCGGCACCCGTAAAGCGGTGAGCGTGCCGCCGCCGGTCTACCCGGACAGCCATTTAAGCTTCCTGGCGAACGTGTATAACCATAAAGCGCGTGAGTTTTATCACCGCTATGGCGTGCAGCTGATTGACGCTGCCTATGAAGCACATGAAGAGAAAGGCGAAGTGCCGGTGATGATCACCAAGCACTGCCTGCGCTTTGCGTTTAACCTCTGCCCGAAACAGGCGAAGGGGAACATTAAGAGCTGGAAGGCCACCCCGATGCAACTGGTCCACGGCGATGAAGTGCTGACGCTGAAATTTGACTGCCGCCCGTGTGAAATGCACGTCATTGGCAAGATGAAGAACCATATCCTGAAGATGCCGCTGCCGGGGAGCGTGGTGGCGTCCATCAGCCCGGACGATTTGATGAAAACGCTGCCGGGCAAATCGAAGCGTTAATTTTCCTGCTTATTATTTAAAACCGCCTGCTTCAGGCGGTTTTTTTAACCACTCAGGGAGGATGCATTATTATTTGTCACTTACGGAATTATTCCGCTATTCAACAAACATGCCTTAACCATGATATTCAGATGACAAGCTGGCGTTGTGAAGGGCATATGCTCGCCAGCCGACGCTTAACTTCACGATTTTTCGTTATATCTCATTTTCTTAATACTGTTCTAAGATTTCTTTGTTAAATTCTTTTCATTGATAAGATGTTTAGCTAAACAGGCCGTACTTCCCAAGTGTTGTGCTTTTATTTAATTAGCCTGATTCATTATCCCGTCAGCTTTTGGCGTTTAGCGATTTAATAAGGAATCCACGTAATGAGTGATTTTCTGCCTTTTTCACGCCCGGCGTTAGGTGCGGAAGAAATTGCAGCGGTAACGGAAGTCATGCAATCCGGCTGGATCACAACCGGGCCGAAAAACCAGGCGCTTGAGAAAGCATTTTGTGACTTAACCGGCAATAAACATGCCATTGCGGTAAGCTCGGCCACCGGCGGGATGCACGTTACCTTGATGGCACTTGGGCTGCAGGCGGGTGACGAGGTGATTACTCCCTCGCTGACCTGGGTCTCCACGCTCAACATGATTGTGCTGCTGGGCGCCGAACCGGTGATGATCGATGTCGATCGCGATACGCTAATGGTTACGCCAGAAGCCATTGAAGCGGCCATTACTCCACGCACTAAAGCGATCATTCCCGTGCACTATGCGGGCGCGCCTGCCGACATCGACGCTATTCGCGCCATCGGGGAACGTCACGGCATTCCGGTGATTGAAGATGCTGCGCACGCCGCGGGCACCGAGTACAAAGGCAAGCACGTTGGCGGCAAGGGCACTGCTATCTTCTCTTTCCACGCCATCAAAAACATGACCTGCGCCGAAGGCGGCCTGATCGTCACCGACGACGACCAGTTTGCTAACCGCATTCGTAGCCTGAAATTCCACGGTCTGGGCGTAGATGCCTTTGACCGTCAGACGCATGGCCGCGCGCCGCAGGCTGAAGTTATCTCCCCGGGGTTCAAATACAACCTTGCGGACATTAACGCGGCTATCGCGCTGGTGCAGCTGGGCAAGCTGGAGCAAATCAACGTCCGTCGTCAGGAAATCGCCGAACGCTACCTCAAAGAGCTGGCCGACACGCCATTCCTGCCGCTTGCCACTCCGACCTGGGAGCACCGTCATGCCTGGCATCTGTTTATCATCCGCGTGGATGAAGCCACCTGCGGTATTTCCCGCAGCGGCCTGATGGAAGCGCTGAAAGAGCGCGGCATCGGCACCGGCCTGCACTTCCGCGCGGCGCACACCCAGAAGTATTACCGCGAGCGCTATCCGCAGCTTCAACTGCCGAACAGCGACTGGAACAGCGAGCGCATTTGTTCTATTCCGCTGTTCCCAACCATGACCGACGATGACACTTCCCGCGTCATTACCGCTTTACGTGAAATAGCAGGACTCTAAGATGACGACCCCGGAACCGATCAAGAAAGTTTCCGTTGTGATCCCGGTGTACAACGAACAGGACAGCCTGCCTGAACTGCTGCGTCGTACCACTGAAGCTTGTCAAAAGCTGAACCGTGATTACGAAATTCTCCTTATTGATGATGGCAGCAGCGATGACTCTGCCGCTATGCTGACCCGCGCGGCAGAAGCCCCGGACAGCCACATCGTCGCGGTGCTGCTGAACCGTAACTATGGCCAGCACTCGGCCATTATGGCGGGCTTTAGCCACGTCACCGGCGATCTTATCGTCACCCTGGATGCTGACCTGCAGAACCCGCCGGAAGAGATCCCTCGCCTGGTTGAGAAAGCCGACGAAGGCTATGACGTGGTGGGCACCGTGCGCCAGAACCGCCAGGACAGCTGGTTCCGCAAGCGTGCGTCAAAAATGATCAACCACCTGATCCAGCGCACCACCGGTAAAGCGATGGGCGACTACGGCTGTATGCTGCGCGCCTACCGCCGCCATATCATCGACGCGATGCTGCACTGCCACGAACGCAGTACCTTTATCCCGATTCTGGCCAACACTTTTGCCCGTCGCGCCATCGAAATCCCGGTGCACCACGACGAGCGTCAGTTTGGCGACTCGAAGTACAGCTTCATGCGCCTGATCAACCTGATGTATGACCTGATCACCTGCCTGACCACGACGCCGCTGCGTTTACTCAGCGTCGTCGGCAGCATTATCGCACTGTCCGGTTTTGCCCTCGCGGTACTGCTGGTGGTGTTACGTCTTGCACTTGGCCCGCAGTGGGCGGCGGACGGGGTGTTTATGCTCTTCGCCGTTCTGTTCACCTTTATTGGCGCCCAGTTCATCGGAATGGGGCTGCTGGGTGAGTACATTGGCCGTATCTATAACGACGTGCGTGCTCGCCCTCGTTACTTTATTCAACGCGTAGTTAGCAGTGAAACCGCTTTATCTTCAGAGGAAAATCAATAATGAAAGCAGTTGTTTTCGCCTATCACGATATGGGCTGTGTGGGTGTTCGTGCCCTGGTTGAAGCAGGCTATGACATTGCAGCAATTTATACTCACCCGGATAACGCCGCTGAGAATAACTTCTTCGGTTCTGTGGCCCGCACGGCGGCAGAATTCGGCATCCCGGTTTTTGCTCCTGAAGATGTGAACCACCCGCTGTGGGTCGACCGCATTAAAGACGCGCAGCCTGAAGTGATTTTCTCCTTCTACTACCGCAATCTGCTGAGCGAAGAGATTCTGGACTGCGCTTCCGTCGGTGCATTTAACCTCCACGGCTCCCTGCTGCCTAAATTCCGTGGCCGTGCGCCGCTGAACTGGGTGCTGGTGAAAGGTGAAACCGAAACTGGCGTTACCCTGCATCGCATGGTGAAACGTGCGGACGCGGGCGACATCGTTGCTCAGGAACGCGTGGCGATTGCCTCAGAAGATACTGCCCTGACCCTGCACCACAAACTGTGCGAAACCGCGAAATCCCTGCTGGCGAAAAGCCTGCCGGTGATCAAAACCGGTCACTTCCCGCAGACCGCTCAGGACGAATCCAAAGCAACCTATTTCGGCGGCCGTTCGCCAAAAGATGGCGCGATCAGCTGGGAAGGCTCTGCAGCAGAAGCTAACAACCTGGTGCGTGCGGTGACCGAACCGTGGCCAGGCGCGTTCAGCTACGTGGGCGGTGGCAAATTCATCATCTGGAAAAGCCGCGTGCTGGAAAGCAACAATGGCGCGAAAGCCGGGACAGTTATCTCCGTTAACCCGCTGGTTATTGCCTGCGGCACCGGTGCTCTGGAAGTAGTGACCGGCCAGGCTGAAAACGGCGTGTACATGCAAGGTTCCCAGCTGGCACAGTCTCTGGGCCTGGTCAGCGGCGCGATTCTGAGCAGCAAACCCGTTTCCGCTATCAAACGTCGTACCCGCGTACTGATTCTGGGCGTGAACGGCTTTATCGGTAACCACCTGACCGAACGTCTGCTTCGTGATGACAACTTCGAAATTTTCGGCCTGGACATCGGTTCCGACGCGATTTCTCGCTTCATCGGCAACGAGCGTTTCCACTTTGTGGAAGGTGACATCAGCATTCACTCCGAGTGGATCGAATACCACATTAAGAAGTGTGACGTTGTTCTGCCGCTGGTAGCCATCGCGACGCCAATCGAATATACCCGTAACCCGCTGCGCGTGTTTGAACTCGACTTCGAAGAGAACCTGAAGATCATCCGCGACTGCGTGAAATACAAAAAACGCATTATCTTCCCGTCCACCTCCGAAGTGTACGGCATGTGCACCGACAAGTCGTTTGACGAAGATAACTCCCCGCTGATCGTTGGGCCAATCAACAAACAGCGCTGGATCTACTCCGTGTCCAAACAGCTGCTTGACCGTGTTATCTGGGCATACGGCGAAAAAGAAGGGCTGCGCTTCACGCTGTTCCGTCCGTTTAACTGGATGGGCCCGCGTCTGGACAACCTGAACGCCGCGCGTATCGGTAGCTCCCGTGCCATTACCCAGCTGATCCTGAACCTGGTAGAAGGTTCCCCGATCAAGCTTATCGACGGCGGCAAGCAGAAGCGCTGCTTCACCGACATCGGCGACGGCATCGAAGCGCTGTTCCGCATTATTGAAAACAAAAACAATAACTGCGACGGCCAGATCATCAACATCGGTAACCCGGACAACGAAGCGAGCATCAAACAGCTGGCAGAAATGCTGCTGGAAAGCTTCGAGCGTCATCCGCTGCGTAGTCAGTTCCCACCGTTCGCCGGTTTCCGCGAAGTGGAAAGCAGCGCGTACTACGGCAAAGGTTATCAGGACGTTGAGCACCGTAAGCCAAGCATTCGCAACGCCCAGCGCCTGTTGGACTGGACGCCTGAAGTGCACATGGAGAAAACCATCGACGAGACGCTGGACTTCTTCCTGAAAACCGTTGAGCTTACGGACCCTGCTTCATGAGAAAAGTCGGCCTGCGTATTGATGTCGACACCTGGCGAGGCACCCGTGAAGGGGTGCCAAACCTTCTGGAGACGCTAAGTTTACACTCGACTCAGGCAACCTTTTTCTTCAGCGTTGGGCCAGACAACATGGGGCGCCACTTGTGGCGCCTGATCAAGCCTAAATTCCTGTGGAAGATGCTGCGCTCCAACGCAGCATCGCTGTATGGCTGGGACATTCTGCTGGCGGGTACCGCGTGGCCGGGGCGCGTGATTGGCGCAGGCAACGCAGAGGTTATTGCGGCGGCGGCGGACCACCATGAGGTGGGCCTCCATGCCTGGGATCACCATGCCTGGCAGGCCTGGGCGGGCGTCTGGGAACAGGACAAGCTCGAACAGCAAATTCGCCGTGGGCTGGATGCGCTGCAGAAAATTGTAGGGCAACCCGTAAGCTGCTCGGCCGTGGCGGGCTGGCGTGCTGACCAGCGCGTGGTGAAAGCGAAAGCCGCTTTCCCGTTCCAGTACAACAGCGACTGCCGTGGTACGACGCCGTTTATCCCCGTTCTGTCTAACGGTAGCGAGGCTGCGGTGCAAATTCCCGTGACGCTGCCAACGTGGGACGAGGTGATTGGTACCGAAGTCAGTAAAGAGAACTTTAACCGCTTTATCCTTGATAAAATTCACCAGGACAGCGGCACACCGGTTTACACCATTCATGCCGAAGTCGAAGGGATGGTGATGCGAGATTCCTTTAGTGAATTGCTGGCGATGGCTGCCGCCGAGGGGGTTCAGTTCTGCCCGCTTAGCGAACTTCTGCCGGACGATTTATCCACGCTGCCGAGAGGCAAAATTGTGCGCGGGACAATTCCAGGCCGCGAAGGCTGGCTGGGTTGCCAACAACTTATAGAGTCGTGAACCGATGAAATCTGCAAAATATGGAATGACCCTTCTGGTCTGTTTTGCCTTGCTTTACCTTGTCCCCCTGGAGTTTCGTCACCTGTGGCAGCCGGATGAGACGCGCTATGCGGAAATCAGCCGTGAAATGCTGCTGTCTGGCAACTGGATCGTTCCTCATTTCCTTGATCTGCGCTATTTCGAAAAGCCGGTAGCGGGGTACTGGATCAACAATATCAGCCAGTTCATCTTCGGTCATAACAATTTTGCCGTGCGTTTTGGTTCCGTGTTTTCGGTGACCCTGAGCGCGCTGCTGACCTACTGGCTGGCGTTCCGCCTGTGGCGCGATAAAACGGTCGCGGTGCTGGCCGGGGTTATTTTCCTCACCTGCCTGCTGGTCTACGGCATCGGCACTTATTCCGTGCTCGACCCGATGATCACCCTGTGGCTGACGGCGGCGATGTGCAGCTTCTGGCTGGCCAGTACCGCACAAACCACCGGCGGCAAGATGGGTGGTTACGTGCTGCTGGGCCTGGCCTGCGGCATGGGCGTGATGACCAAAGGGTTCCTGGCGCTTGCGGTGCCGGTGATTGGCGTTCTGCCGTGGGTGATTGCACAGAAACGCTGGAAAGAGGTGTTGTTGTTCGGGCCGCTGGCGGTGCTGAGCGCCGTGCTAATTACGCTGCCGTGGGCGGTTGCGATCGCCAAAGCCGAGCCTGACTTCTGGCACTACTTCTTCTGGGTGGAGCACATTCAGCGCTTCGCTGAGAAAGACGCGCAGCATAAAGCCCCGTTCTGGTACTACATTCCGTTCCTGATTGCAGGCTCTCTGCCATGGCTTGCTCTGCTGCCGGGCGCGCTGAAAAGCGGCTGGAAAAGCCGAGGCGAGCAGGGCGGCGCGTTCTACCTGCTGGGCTGGGTTGTGATGCCGTTGCTGTTCTTTAGCATCGCCAAAGGCAAACTGCCGACCTACATTCTGCCGTGCTTTGCACCGCTGGCGATCCTGATGGCGCGTCATGCCGTTGAGCTGGCGAAAAGCGGTTCCGCTATTTTACGCGTCAACGGCTGGATTAACCTGCTGTTTGGGGCGGCCTGCGTGATCGCGGTGGCATTCTTCCTGGCACCGTGGGGTCTGGCCAGACATCCGGTGTATGCCGCCAATGAAACGCTGAAAGTTGTACTGGCGTGCGTGGCCTTTGCAGTCTGGGGGCTGTTCGGTCTTTTGACCCTGAGCCAGACCGCGAAACGCTGGTACTGGGCGGCGCTGTGCCCGCTGGGTCTGGCGCTGCTGGTGGGCGTGGTGATTCCATCGAAAGTGGAAAATTCCAAGCAGCCGCAGGCGTTTATCCATGAGATGCGCCCGCAGCTGGAAGACAGTCGCTACATCTTCACCAACAACGTCGGCATTGCCGCCGGAGTGGCGTGGGAGCTGAAGCGGAGCGATATCAATCTTTATAATCAGGCGGGCGAGCTGCGCTACGGCCTTGATTATCCGGATGTATCTAATCGCTTTGTTTACGGTGATGAGTTCGCATCCTGGCTGGCGGAACACCGCAAGCAGGGCAAAGTGTCGCTGATGTTGCTGGTGTCGAATAACACCGATCTCAATGACCTGAAGCTGCCGGAGCCGGATCACCGGGCCAACAGCGGGCGCTTTGTGCTGTTTGAGTACGACGCGCAACCATGAATATTGCGCTGATTATTCTGGCCAGTTTGTTTAGCTGCGGCGGGCAGCTGTGCCAGAAGCAGGCGGCTCAGGGGGCGGGGCGCCGCCACCTGATGCTGTGGCTTGGGCTGAGCGTTCTCTTATTAGGGCTGGGGATGCTCGTCTGGCTGCTGGTGCTCCAGCACGTCGAGGTGAGCATCGCTTACCCCATGCTGAGCCTGAACTTTATTTTTGTCACCCTTGCCGCGCGCTGGATCTGGAAAGAGAAAATTTCGGCGCACCACTGGCTGGGCGTGATGCTGATTATTCTGGGGATTATCGCGCTGGGAGGGCACGCCTGATGGGCTATATCTGGGCGTTAATGAGCGTGCTGCTGGTCAGCGGGGCGCAGCTCAGCATGAAATGGGCGATGATTCAGTTCCCTCCCGCCGCAGCGAGCCTTGAGTTTATTCAGGCCGTGTTGTTCGGCGGTTACGGGCTGCTGGCGCTGATCGGCGGGCTCGCGGCCTACGCGTTTTCCATGGGCTGCTGGTATATGGCGTTGAAACGCATTCCGCTCAGTAAAGCGTATCCGCTTTTAAGCCTGAGCTATGTGCTGGTGTGGTTCGCGGCTATTAATCTGCCGTGGCTTAACGAAGCGTACAGTCCGGGCAAACTTCTCGGCGTGGCGGCGATTTTCGTCGGCCTGGTGCTGATTTGCCTGCCTCATCAGCTACGCCACAAAAAGGAAAAGTAATGCGCTAGTTGTTCAGGCAAACTGACGGCAACCTGATGAAAACTGGATGCGAACTATGAACCCACATATCATTGAAGTGCCGTTAGAAAAGTCTTATCGCCTGATCAACCACGGCCCAACCGTGCTGGTGTCTGCCCACCACAATGGCGTGGACGACGTGATGACCGCCGCCTGGGCCTGTGCGCTGGATTTTACCCCATCCAAGCTGATGGTGGTGCTGGATAAAATGACCGCCACCCGCACGCTTATCGAAAACAGCGGCACCTTTGTGATTCAGGTGCCCTGTGCCGCCCAGCTCAAAATGACCCATTTTCTGGGTACCCACAGCCTGAAAGAGATGCCCGACAAGCTCGAGCAATCCGGCGTGGAGCTGTTCCGCGTCCCTGGCCACAGCGTACCGCTGGTAGCGGGCTGCACGGCCTGGATGGTCTGTAAGCTTATCCCCGAACCGCATAACCATCAGGCCCACGACCTGTTTATCGGCGAAATTATCGGTGCCTGGGCCGACGACCGCGTGTTCCAGAACGGTCACTGGTCGTTTGAAACCTCCCCGCCGGAATACCGCAGCCTGCACTATATTGCCGGCGGCCAGTACTACGCCATCGGCGAATCACTGGTGGTGCCGGGAGTGGAGGCGTCATGAAGAAGATTGAATTACCCGCCGAAGACTACCGCAAGCTGAGCGACTTTATCAGCGACTGGCTGGACGACAAACACGACCTGCAAATAGGGCAGTTTGAAGCCGAATTCTTCCTTGATGAGCTGGTGAAAAAAATGGCACCCGCGCTCTACAATAAAGGACTGGACGATGCGCTGGCGATAGCCCAAAGCAACATGCTGACGCTGGAAGAGTTGCTGGATCTGGAAAAAATCGTCGATTAGTTTTATCAGAGGCAGGCGAGGCGCGTTTTCCTCTACCTGCCGTTTTCTGTAAGGCTATTTTGCCGCTGTGCCAGAATAAAATCGCTGATAAAGTCGACAAAAACGCGGATCTTCGACGAAAGCTGTTTCCCCGAAGTCCAGACCATCTGGAATTGCCCTGGCGCCTTCAAATACTCACCCAGCAGCGGGTGCACAATACCGCTCGCCAACTGGGGTTCAATCATAAAATCAGGTACGGCCCCGACACCCAGGCCATTAATAATCGCGCTGCGTACCATCTCCATGTTGTTCGAACTGAACACGGTGCGAGTGCGAACGTCCGCCAGTTCAGATAAGTCACGCAGCGGCCAGGCCTGCAGCTTGCCGGTGTTCACATAGCGGAAACGAATTCCGCAATGCCCCTCTAGTTCCCGGGGCGATTGTGGCACGCCATGCCGGGCAAGATAGGCCGGAGAAGCGCAGAGAATAAGCTGCAATGAGGGCAGCGTGCGACGCATCAAGCGAGAATCCGGGAGTTCGCCGGTTCGGATAGCAATATCCACGTCCTCGTCAATCAAGTTCACCAGCCTGTCGCTGAAATCCAGATCGAGATCGATGTCCGGATAACGGCGAACGAAAGCGATAATGGCAGCTTCAAACAGGATATGGCTGGCGGCGGGCAGGCTAACTCGCAGGCGGCCTCTAGGCGTTTCACTGGCATGGGAGAGCAGGGCATCTGCCTCATCCAAATCCTGCAGAATGCGCCGGCAGCGTTCAAAGTAAACCCGGCCTTCGGACGTCATTTGCAGGCTGCGGGTGGTGCGGTGAAAAAGCCGCACGCCAAGCTGTTCTTCAAGCCTCGTAATCCCTTTTCCCACCGCCGAAGCGGAAAGCCCCAGAGCTTGTCCGGCGCGGACAAAACTGCCCAACTCTGCGGTGCGAACAAAATAGGTCAGGCTGGACAGGCGATCCATAGTGATACCTCTATTCGAGCGTTTTATTCCGTAATGTTCGGACGTTTTATCATTTTTGTCACTGAAAAACACCCGCTACTCTGCACGGTATCCCACCTGCTTACTGCAGGCCCTGTTTTTAGATTGTGACTTTCCGCTAAGGATATGAATGATGCCCGTTACCCGTTCTCACCCGTCGCAAGAACAGCTCCTGACGCTGGTCGCCGTGTGTCTTGCCTCGATCACTATGCCTTTTAATTTTACCGCCGCTGCCGTGGCCTTACCTGCTATCGGGCAAAGCTTCCACGGCTCGAGCATGGCCGTTAACTGGGTGGCTAATGCATTTATGTTGACCTTTGGCAGTTGCCTGATGCTGGCGGGCACACTTGCCGACAGCTACGGGCGTAAACGCATGTTTGCCGGGGGGATAGCGGCCTTTGCATTACTATCAGCTGCGCTGCTTGCCGCGCCAAACTTGTTTGTTTTCGACCTGCTGCGTGGGGCGCAAGGCATTGCCGCCGCTATCGCGTTTTCCGGCGGGATGTCGGCACTGGCGCAGGTTTTTGACGGGACCGCCAGGATGCGTGCTTTCAGCTTCGTCGGCTGCAGTTTCGGTATTGGCCTGGCTTTTGGCCCCGTGGCAGCGGCGGTAATGATCGATCTCTTCAACTGGTCAATTGTCTTTATTCTACTGACGCTGGTGGCAGGTATTGCCTGTTTTCTGTCCTGTCGCTATATGCCCGAATCCCGCAATCCAGCGGCAAACGGTATCGACTGGGCTGGAGCCGTGGTGTTTACGTGGACGCTGGGTGTTTTCACTTATGCCGTCCTGCGCGTACCGGAAGTTGGTTGGGGGGATGCCTTTAACCTGGCACTGTTTGCGGTGGCCACGATTTCACTGCTGGTATTTATTCGCATTGAACTGCGCGTTCAGCAGCCGATGCTCGACCTGACTTTATTCAAGTTTCCCCGGTTTGTTGGCGTTCAGCTCCTCGCTGCTGCCCCGGCCTATTCCTTTGTTGTTCTGCTTCTGCTCTTACCGCTGCGCTTTGTTGGCGTGGAAGGGATGCCGGTGCTTGAGGCCGGACGGTTAATGATTGCGCTCTCTGCGCCGCTGTTGTTCCTGCCGATTATTGCCGGTTCCCTGACCCGCTGGTTCTCTGCATCCCTCCTGTGCGGGGTTGGGTTGCTGATCTGTGCGGCCGGATTATTGTGGCTCAGCCGCATTCCGGGCGGGGCATCGGCGTGGCAGTTTGCCTTGCCGATGTGGACGATCGGCTGTGGGATAAGCCTGCCCTGGGGATTGATGGATGGCCTGGCGGTGAGCGTGGTGCCCCGCGAAAGGGCGGGTATGGCAACGGGTATTTTCAGTACCACGCGGGTGGCTGGGGAAGGGATTGCAATGGCAATTGTGAGCGCGCTGCTCTCTTCACTGATGGCAAATAACCTGCACCAGGCGGTGTCCGGCAGCCCTCAGCGGCTGGCCCAGGTCGCGCAAAGCGTTGTTACTGGCGATGTCGCGACCGCAACCACCTCGCTGCAGGGCGTGACCTATAAGACGATTGCCGCCAGCTACGATGCGGCGTTCAGCAACCTGTTGCTGCTGTTGATGAGCATCACGTTGCTGGTCGCACTGGTGGTGTTTTTATTTCTGGACAAAGGACAAACCGGGGATGAAACCCGGTCACAAGCGACGGCGAATTGATCGCCATTTTAAGTCAAGAGTGAGAATGCAACGATGACCACACATGTCAAAGATCTGTTCAGCCCGCTGCGGGCAGGCAGGCTCAGTTTACAACATCGGGTAGTGATGGCGCCGCTAACCAGAATGCGTGTATCCGGGCCAGAAGGCGCACCTGACGCGCTTAACACCGAATACTACGGCCAGCGTGCCAGCGAAGGCGGCCTGATTATTACCGAGGCGACGAATATTTCGCTGCAGGGGAAAGGCTTTCCACAAACGCCAGGCATCTATAGCGATAGTCAGCAGGCAGGCTGGAAGCAGGTTGTTGAGGCCGTGCATAAAAAGGGCGGCGCTATTTATCTCCAGCTTTGGCATACGGGGCGCATTTCTCATCAGAGTCACCACCCTGAAACCCCGTCGATTGCTCCCTCGGCTATTCGCCCTGCGGGTGAAGCTCTGGATGCTAACTTTACACCTCAGCCGTTTGCCATACCGACAGCCCTTGAACTCTCGGCCATTCCTGCGGTGATTGAGGAGTATCGCGAGGCGGCGCGGCGAGCGAAGGCTGCGGGTTTCGACGGCGTGGAGTTGCACGCGGCGAACGGTTTTCTCATTGATCAGTTTTTGCAGGACAAAACGAACCAGCGCACGGACGAATATGGCGGCAGCATAGTAAACCGAATGCGTTTCATGCGTGAAGCGCTTGCAGCGCTGCGTGAGGTTTACTCCGCCGGAGAAATCGGTGTCAGGCTTTCCCCATTCGGCAAGCTGGGAGACATAGGCGACAGTTATCCGCTGGCGCTGTTTACGGACATTGCCACCTGGCTTTCAGAACAGCAGATTGGCTATCTGCATTTGGTCGAGCCGCGAGCCAACACCGGGCTAAATGAAGAGCAGGATATGACGCAACCAGCCTCTGTTGCCGCATTGCTACGGCCCTGTTTTGACGGCGCTATTATTGCCTCAGGCGGTTTTACCCGCGAATCAGCGAATGCGCTTATTGCCGCGGGAAATGCGGATGCCGTGGCCTTCGGGCGAGCATTTATTGCTAATCCCGATCTGCCGTATCGGCTGTCCGTAAATGCGCCTTTAAACGCCTATGACCGTTCAACGTTTTACGCCGGGGATGCCCGCGGTTATACCGACTACCCGACTTTGCCACGTCACTGACCTTTCAGGAGAGTTCTATGTTATTTAACGACACCACATCCCCCATTCTTGATGTACAGGGGCCACCACCCTGGCTGGCAATACTTGCTGATGAGGCGAGCCTGCAAGGTGTGGTGCTGAAAGCGCCAGTTCAGGGTAAAGCGGCGATTCTGGCGATCCTCAAAGCTGCCATTCCGCTGTATGACTTCCAGCGCTTTACTTACCGGGATTATGTCAACGAACGGTTCTTTATGGAGTCTTATCGCGCAAGCGTGGACGGCGTGGCCGTGGAGTGTGCAGTGTGGGTGCATATCAATGAGCAAGGGCAGGCTGATTCGCTGATGATTCATCACCACCCGCTGCCTGCGGCGCTCTATTTTTCCCAGCGGATGTGGCAGCAGGTTGATGACAGGTATCGCGAACTTTACCTCAGCCCGGAGGAGTACGCGGCGTTAACTCGCGGGTAAGAAGAGGGGCGCATTGCGCCCCTTTTTCGTATTACTGGCTAACCGGCACAACCGCGCCGTGGTACTTCTCGTTGATCCAGTCCTGAATTTGCTTAGAGTGCAGGACTTTCACCAGCTCGACGATGTCATGTTTATTCACGTCGGCGCGGTGCACGGTGATGATGTTGGCATACGGGTTGCCTTCGGTGCTTTCGACGGCAATCGGATCTTTAATCGGGTTCAGGCCCGCATCCAGCGCGTAGTTGGCGTTGATCACTACCGCATCGCCTTCGTTGTTGGCGTACATCTGCGGCAGCAGGGCGGCTTCAATATCCGCTTTGAACTGCAGGTTTTTCGGGTTGCTGGCAATGTCGCTGATGCGCGCGTTAACCGGCTTCACGCCAGGTTTCAGGGTGATCACGCCTTCGCGCTGGAAGATAGCCAGAATACGGCCTTCTTCGGCCACCGAGTCACGCAGAATGATTTTGCCGTTCTGCGGCAGATCCTTCAGGCTTTTATACTTCTTCGAATAGATGCCGATCGGCTCCACGTGGATTGCTCCGGCGCTGACGAAATCGTAGTTTTTATCGCCTTTATGATCCTGTAGGACCGAATCCAGATAGGGCTGATGCTGGAAGTAGTTGGCGTCAATTTCATGCTCGGCCAGCGCCGTATTCGGCAGGATATAGTCCTGGAAGGTTTTGATCTCAAGATCGATGCCTTCTTTCGCCAGAATCGGCTTCGCCTGCTCGAGAATTTCAGCGTGCGGGACGTTGGAGGCGCCCACAATCAGTTTTTCAGCGGCGTTGGCGTGAAGGCTTAACGCGGTTAAAGAAGCCAGAGCTAACATCATAAACTGTTTTTTCATTATTTCGTCCAGTCGTGATTAGTGATTAAAAGTGCATTGCCGTGGAATTCCAGGCGGCAGAGTTTGCTTCTGTCGCCCGAAAGGTGTGAAAGCTGTGAAAGCTCTTAGCGTTTATCGAGCAGGTTGGTGATGCGGTCACCGATAAACTGAATAATAAAAACGATGGCCAGAATAGTGGCCGTGGCCACCAGCGTGACGTCATTATGGTTACGCTGGAACCCTTCCAGATAGGCGAGGTTGCCTAAGCCGCCAGCACCGATAACCCCAGCCATGGCGCTGTAGCTCACCAGCGCAATCAGAGTGACGGTCATCCCGGACACCAGCGCCGGAGAGGATTCAGGCAGCAGCACGCGGAAGATCAGCGTGTGGGTTTTGGCCCCCATTGAACGCGTGGCTTCAATAACGCCTTTATCGACTTCGCGCAGTGCAATTTCCACCAGGCGGGCATAGAAGGGGGCCGCTCCGACGATCAGCGCCGGCAGCGCGGCGTTGGTGCCGAGAATGGTGCCAACCAGCGTTTTTGTGAACGGGATCAGCAGGACGATCAGAATGATGAACGGGATCGAACGGAAGACGTTGACCAGCACGGTCACCACCGAGTAAACCAGCCGATTCTGCAGCAGCTGACCGCGAGAAGTGAGAAACAGCAGCACGCCGAGGGCGATGCCAAACACGAACGTTGCGACTCCCGACCAGGCCGTCATGTAGAGCGTTTCGCCCGTGGCGGCCCACAGTTTGTCGAGTTTTAAATGCGGGAAGTATTGCTCAAGCATGTCGAATAACCTCAGTCTCTACCCGCTTTTGATTCAGGTATTGCACAATATTTTCTAGCTGGCTGGCGTCATCCATATGGACGTACAGCTCGCCAAACGCGCCGTCTACCGTCTGGGTAATGTTGCCGTGCAGGATATTCAGCGCGACGTTGAAATGCTGAATGACATCGGCAATCACCGGCTGCCGGGCTTCTCCGCCAGGGAAAATCAGCTTCAGAATGCTGCCGCCGATGCCCTGAACCCAGAGCGGATTGAATGGTTCTCTGGGCGTATTTTGCCCCGCAATCTGACGCACAAAAGTTTGCGTGATGGGTTGCTTCGGGTGGGTGAAAATATCCAGCACCGGGCCTTCTTCAACGATTCTGCCGTTTTCCATCACCGCCACGCGCTGACAAATTTTGCGCACCACATGCATCTCATGGGTGATGAGCACGATGGTTAAGTTGAGCTGGCGGTTAATGTCGAGCAGCAGATCGAGAATCGCGTCGGTCGTTTGCGGATCCAGCGCCGAAGTGGCTTCGTCGCACAGTAAAACATCCGGGTTATTGGCCAGCGCACGGGCAATGCCGACTCGCTGCTTTTGGCCGCCGCTTAGCTGAGCAGGCCAGGCATTTTCGCGCCCCTCCAGCCCCACAAGCTTAATCAGCTCGTTAACGCGCTGCTGAATCTGGCTTTTATTAACACCGGCAATTTGCAGGGGAAAGGCAATATTCTCGGAAACGGTCCGGGACCACAGCAGATTAAAGTGCTGAAAGACCATGCTGACTTTTAGACGAGCCTGACGGAGCTGTTCGCCTCTGGCCTGGGCAATATCCTGCCCGGAGACAATGATCGATCCTGACGTGGGTTTCTCCAGCCCATTTAATAATCTTATTAATGTGCTTTTACCCGCGCCGCTGTAGCCAATAATGCCGTAAATTTGGCCTTTATTGACGTTGATATTAATATTATCTACGGCGGTAATGGCGCCATGTCTGCTGGCAAATATTTTTGATACGCCCGAGAGAACGATCATTATCTGGTCCTTAACGGCTGAAATTTTCCGCAACGCAACAGCATGATATGCTGCCAACTGGCGCACGAATGCCGTGCTATGGGCGTTGAATCATTTTTATGTGGCTGATACTACCTGCTAATACCGTTGCCCAGAAGAATATAAAAATATGACTTATAGCCATAAGAAATATAAATACATGATGGTTCTTTCCTGGTCGGGATTAATACGCCTTAGCAAAAATATGGCATTGCTTATCATTAAATTGATTAATTGCGTGTGTTTAAATAATAATCATCAGAGGATGGGGTGATAAATAATGAACGGACTGTTAATCGATTTTATTAACGATATGTTATTGGTCGATAATTGTCCTGCTTGGTTTTTTTAGTTTTATATTGGTACTCTTTGGTGCCGTTTTCGCTGTTATTTTCGTACCAAATTTAACAAATCTGCGCCATGCCCCGGAAATTCTATTCTTATTAAGGTATCTTGCCCGCCTCGAGAGCGGAGATTGTCTGAAGATGTACGAATTCAATTTAGTCCTGCTGCTACTGCAGCAGATGTGCGTGTTCCTGGTCATCGCCTGGTTAATGAGTAAAACCCGGCTGTTTATCCCCCTGATGCAGGTGACCGTGCGCTTACCCCACAAGCTGCTGTGCTACATCACCTTCTCGGTTTTCTGCATTATGGGCACCTATTTTGGTCTTCACATTGAAGGCTCCATTGCCAACACGCGCGCCATTGGCGCCGTGATGGGCGGCCTGTTAGGCGGGCCGGTGGTGGGCGGGCTGGTGGGGCTAACCGGCGGGCTGCATCGCTATTCTCTCGGTGGAATGACGGCGCTGAGCTGCATGATCTCCACCATTGCGGAAGGACTGATTGGCGGATTAATCCACAGCGTTTTAATCCGCCGGGGCAGGACGGACAAACTGTTTAGCCCGCTGGTTGCCGGAGCGACGAGTTTTGTCGCCGAACTGGTGCAGATGATCATTATCTTGCTTATCGCACGGCCCTTTGAAGATGCGCTCCACCTGGTGGAAAGCATCGCTGCGCCGATGATGGTCACCAACACGCTGGGTGCCGCCATGTTTATGCGCATTCTGCTGGATAAACGCGCGATGTTTGAGAAATACACTTCCGCGTTCTCCGCCACCGCGCTAAAGGTCGCGGCCTCAACCGAGGGGATCCTCCGGCAGGGATTCAACGAACAAAATAGCCTGAAGGTGGCGAAGGTGCTGCACCAGGAGCTGGACATCAGCGCCGTGGCGATCACCGACCGGGAAAGGTTATTGGCGTTTATTGGCACCGGGGCCGATCACCACCTGGCGGGCAAGCCTATTTCGTCGGGTTACACCTGGCAGGCCATCGAGAATAACGAAGTGGTTTACGCCGACGGCAATGAGGTGCCTTATCGCTGCTCGCTGCATCCTAACTGCAAGCTGGGGTCGACGCTGGTTATCCCGCTGCGGGGTGAAAACCAGCGGGTGATCGGCACGATAAAACTCTATGAGGCGCGTAACCGGCTGTTTAGCTCCATCAACCGCACGCTCGGCGAAGGGATTGCGCAGCTGCTGTCGGCGCAAATCCTGGCCGGGAAATACGAGCAGCAAAAAGCGCTGCTGGCCCAGTCCGAGATTAAGCTGCTGCATGCGCAGGTGAACCCGCACTTCTTATTTAACGCGTTGAACACGCTGAAAGCGGTTATTCGCCACGACGGCGACAAAGCCGGGCAGCTTGTGCAGTACCTCTCGACATTTTTCCGCAAAAATCTCAAACGCCCCTCTGAAATCGTCACGCTTTCAGATGAAATTGAGCATGTGAATGCCTATCTGCAAATTGAGCTGGCGCGTTTCCAGACGCAGCTGGCGGTGGACTGGCAGGTGCCCGACGAACTGGCGAATCAGCGTTTGCCAGCTTTCACGCTACAGCCGATTGTGGAAAACGCCATTAAGCACGGCACCTCTCAGCAATTAGGCCACGGTATGATTACTATTCGTGCCCGTACAGAGGGAAAAGACGTGCTGGTGGATGTCGAGGATAACGCCGGGTTGTACCGGCCAAAAGAGAACGGTAATGGATTGGGAATGAATCTGGTGGACAAGCGGCTGCGGGCGAAGTTTGGGGAGGATTATGGCCTGGCCGTGAGCTGCGACCCCGACCGTGTTACCTGCATCACCGTGCGCCTGCCCGCCGAGGACTTGGTATGTTTAGAGTATTGATTGTTGATGATGAACCGCTGGCGCGTGAGAACCTGCGCGTCCTGCTTGAGAATGACGGTGAGATTGAGATAGTCGGGGAATGCGCCAACGCGATAGAGGCGATTAGCGCGGTGAACAAACTGCGACCGGACGTGCTGTTTCTCGATATCCAGATGCCGCGTATTAGCGGGCTAGAAATGGTGGGTATGCTCGACGAGCGCCATCGGCCGCGTATTGTGTTTCTCACCGCTTTTGATGAATACGCGGTACAGGCTTTTGAGGAGTGCGCTTTTGACTATTTGCTCAAACCTATCGAAGCGCAGCGGCTGCAAAAAACGCTGGCTCGTCTGCATCAGGAGAGCGAAGCGCAGGATGTTTCCCGCCTGCCGGACAGCCAACAGCCGCTAAAATTTATCCCGTGCAGCGGCCACAGCCGCATCTGGCTGCTGCAGATGGAGGAGGTGGCCTACGTCAGCAGCCGGCTAAGCGGGGTGTATGTCACCAGCCGGGATGGCAAAGAAGGCTTTACCGAATTAACACTGCGCACGCTGGAAAGCCGCACGCCTCTGCTGCGCTGCCACCGGCAATATCTGGTGAACATGAATTATTTGCAGGAGATCCGCCTGGAGGATAACAGTCAGGCGGAGCTGTTGCTGCGGGATGGCCGCACCGTGCCGGTGAGCCGCCGCTATTTGAAGTCGTTAAAAGAGGCGGTGGGGCTTTAAGGTTATTGCTCTACGCGGCAGGTTTTAATCCGGCAAAAGCGTCGCGGATTTCGGCCTCCGGGAGCGACACGCCGATGAACACCAGCGTGCTCTCCGGCGTTTCTTCCGGCTGCCATTCGCGGTCCCAGTCGGCGCTGTAAAGGCGCTGCACGCCTTGGAACAGCAGGCGACAGGGCTGGTCTTCAATCCACAGCATTCCTTTGTAGCGGAGCAGGTTGTTGGCGAAGCCGGACAGCAGGTTTTCCATCACGGAAGAGACGGCGGACAGCGCAACCGGGTAGTCCAGCGTCACCACAATGGATGAGACTTCATTTTGCTGCGGGGCAATGCGGTGGAAGCGAGGTTTTGTCGCCACGACGTTTTCTTCCAGCATAAAGCCGCGGGTGTTAAACAGCAGCGGAAGATCGATATTGCCGTGCAGGATAGGGTATACCGGCGCGCGCGCGTTAATGCGCTGCAGGCGTTCAGTCAATGCAGCGGATTCACCGGCCACATCGGTTTTTGTCAGTAAAATACGGTCGGCGTAGCCGATTTGCGACTGGGCGAGCGGGAACTGATCCAGCTGTGAATCAGCATGTACCGCGTCGACCAGGGCGATCACGCCGTCAAGCAGGTAGCGTTCACAGATGATTTCATGGGCGAAAAAGGCCTGCAGGATAGGGCCAGGGTCGGCCATGCCCGTGCATTCGACGATGAGCCTGTCAAAGTGAATTTCACCTTTGTCCCGGCTATCAAGCAGATCCAGCAGGGCATCTTCCAGCTCGCTTGAGCGCGTGCAGCAAATACAGCCGTTGCTTAGGGTAGTAATGCGGGTGGCGCGGTCGCCAATCAGTTGGCTGTCGATAGGCGTTTCGCCAAATTCATTTTCAATAACGGCAATCTTCTCGTCCTGCTGAGTATGCAGGATATGACGTAACAGGGTGGTTTTCCCTGCACCCAAAAAGCCGGTTAATACGGTTACTGCAATCGGTGTCATCGCGTCCTTCCTGTTAACAGCAGCGCATGCCGCCTTTACCGTCTCCGCCGTAGCGCGCCTGCTGGCGTTCACGGAAGAATTCTTTGTAGGTCATGGGCGGCTGATCCGGATGGTTCGTCTGCATATGCAGCACGTAGGTATCGTAGTCCGGAATGCCAACGAGCATTCTTGCCGCCTGGCCGAGGTACTTTTTTGCAACACCTAAGTTATCAAACATTCGTCGCTCCTTTAGTGATTTAAGCCCCGCTAATGCGGGGCTGTCAGATGAAGCGATCAGTGTCCGGAAGAAATCTTAATGCCTTCCTTCGGCACCGGCTGGTAAGGCGTTTCTTTGTCCGTCGGCTGGCCGGATTTACGCGCCTCTTTCCAGGCCTTAATGCCATAGAAAATAATGCTGTAAACCACCACCAGGAACAGAATGCTCAGGCCCGCGTTGGTGTAGTTATTGACGACAATGTGGTTCATGTTGGCGATTTCTTGTGCCGTCAAATCCGCCCCACCGGCGGCGATGCGCGCCTTATACTGGTTGGCCATGAAGAAGAAGCCTTCCATCTGCGGGTTGCTGCTGAACAGCTTCAGACCCAGCGCCCAGGTGGTGCAGATAAGCAGCCAGACCGCAGGCACCACGGTGACCCAAATGTACTGGGTACGCTTCATCTTCACCAGCACCACGGTGGCCAGCACTAACGCCACGGCCGCCAGCATCTGGTTGGAGATGCCGAACAGCGGCCACAGACTTTTCACGCCGCCCAGCGGATCGACCACGCCCTGATACAGCAGGTAGCCCCAAAGCCCAACGCAGCCTGCGGTACCGATGATGCCGGCCACCAGCGAGTCGGTTTTCTTCAGGAACGGGATAAAGTTGCCCAGCAGATCCTGCAGCATAAAGCGGCCAGAACGGGTGCCAGCATCCAGCGCCGTAAGAATAAACAGCGCTTCAAACAGGATCCCGAAGTGGTACCAGAAGCCCATGTCGGCGACGGGCACAATTTTGTGGAACACATGTGCAATACCGACGGCAAGCGTAGGCGCACCGCCTGCGCGGTTAAGCACGGAAGGTTCACCGATATCTTTTGCCGTCTGCAGGATCTGCTCAGGCGAAATCACAAAGCCCCAGGAACTGACGGTGGCGGCCGCATGCGCGGTCACTTCTTTGAGCTGCGCCATAATCATTGGCGCGTTTTCCCCGCCCAGTTCGTGCAGGTTTGGCATGGTAAAGCCCAGACCCGCCGGTGGCGTGTTCATGGCAAAGTACAGACCTGGCTCAATGATGGATGCCGCCACCAGGGCCATAACGGCCACAAATGACTCCATCAGCATCGCGCCGTAGCCGATAAAGCGAGCATCGGTTTCACAGGCCAGCAGTTTTGGCGTGGTGCCGGAGGCGATAAGCGCGTGGAAACCGGATACTGCGCCACAGGCAATGGTGATAAACAGGAACGGGAACAACGCACCTTTCCACAGCGGGCCGGTACCATCCACGTACTGCGTAATCGCCGGCATTTTCAGCTCAGGATTGAGGATAACAATCCCAATTGCCAGGCCGACAATAACGCCGATTTTCAGGAAGGTCGCCAGGTAATCGCGCGGCGCGAGGATCAGCCAGACCGGTAGCAGGGCAGAGACAAAAGCATAGCCGATAAGTGTAAAGGTAATGGTGGTGTCTTTAAAGGTTAACGCCGGGCCCCAGTAAGGGTCGTGGGCAATCACGCCGCCGAAGTAAATCGAGGCGACCAGCAGCACAATCCCGATAACGGACACTTCACCGACCCTGCCGGGGCGAATAAAGCGCATATAAATGCCCATAAACAGGGCGATCGGCACCGTCGAGCAAACGGTAAATACGCCCCACGGGCTTTCAGCCAGTGCTTTCACCACGATAAGAGCCAGCACGGCCAGGATAATAATCATGATCAGGAAGCAGCCGAACAGGGCAATGGTGCCCGGCACTGGCCCCATCTCTTCTTTGATCATCTCGCCAAGAGAAGCCCCGTTTCGGCGCGAGGAGATAAACAGCACCATAAAGTCCTGCACCGCCCCGGCCAGCACAACGCCCGCCAGCAGCCAGAGTACGCCAGGCAAATAGCCCATTTGCGCCGCCAGCACCGGGCCGACCAGAGGCCCGGCCCCGGCGATTGCCGCGAAGTGGTGGCCAAACAGCACGTTACGGTTGGTTGGGACATAGTTCAGTCCGTCGTTATTGATGACGGCAGGTGTGGCCCGCGTAGGATCCAGCTTCATCACCTTCTGGGCGATGTAGAGACTGTAGTAGCGGTAAGCCACCAGATAGACCGACACCGAGGCGACGACGATCCACAGGGCGCTGATGTGTTCCCCCCGTCGCAGGGCGACGACGGCCAGACAGCAGGCCCCGATGATACCCAGAATCACCCAGGGTATATGTTTGAAAAATTTATTTTTATTCATAATTCATCCGTTTGTCAGCCCCGGCGTAATGCCTGTTCGCCGTCTCGCTGAACCTGGTTGTTGTAAAAGAAGGGCATAAAATAGGCCAGCTATAGCGTGACGATTTTTGCAGCAAGAGAGGGAAAAGAGTGGCCGAGTGGTCGTATTCAGGGCCAAGCGGTTGTGGGACAGGCTAAGCGGTTTTAACCAG
Source organism: Cedecea sp. B1(4) (assembly GCF_059414925.1). Lineage (NCBI taxonomy): Bacteria > Pseudomonadati > Pseudomonadota > Gammaproteobacteria > Enterobacterales > Enterobacteriaceae > Cedecea > Cedecea sp. B1(4). The sequence goes on from NZ_JCAHMZ010000001.1 coordinate 612,717, forward strand.
GCGCTAATTCACTGAAAAGCGTGATTTAGATCTCATGATAAGCAGAGCGGATTTAATGATATAGCCGGGTTGGTTTCAATTGGGCTGAGAGTAAATTTCGCTATGGGCGTTGAAATAAATAACAGGATGGCATTTACAGAAACTATTAATCGCAACGTGTTATTACGACTGAATTGAAATTCCATTTCATGCACTTGTTAATACATGGGGTGATGTTAATTGTTTGGTGTTTTTTGTTCGTTTTTTGCAAAGACAGGTTGTGGTATCTCAGGACGGCGGAAGTAAGCGTGCTCTCTACCTTAAACTGAATGTATGTCGATATCATTATTAATGAATATTTTGTTATTAACTTTTAAAAACATAAGGTTACATGACTCTTTATTGTTATATATTAATTGATGTGATTTGTTATTTGTTTCTTAATTAAGGCGTTTAGCGTTGTGCAAATCGTGCTGGCAGGGATAATGCGCAGCAATTAAATTAATTAATGGCGATGCTTTTATGTCTTTATCTGAAAACAAACCGACTAAAATAAAAAATGCGACATCCACAGCCTTGCCTTTGACTATGTTAATGACTCTGGCTATGCCGGCAGTCGCTGGCCCGGTGATCAATGTGGGTCCGTTAAATGAGTATATCTATTCCGGTAAAAATACCCTCGCCAAACGCATTTATAACTCCGGGGATGCTACGGCTTTTGTTCGCGTTGAGGTTAGTGAAATAGTTTATAACGAGAATAACCCGGCAAAGGAAATTCCGCTTGATAATGAGGCCATTGTTAACGGGCAAGGTGCGGGGGTTATTTCGTCACCGCCGCGGCTAATTATTCCTGCGGGCGGAATGCAAACCAATAGATTGGTCTATACCGGCTCCAGGAATAAAGAGTCTTATTATCGCGTGCGTTATATTCCCGTTGTGCCGAAAAACATGGATGAATTTACGCTCAGCAATGATGAAGTTGAAAAGTATCAGGGTGCCATTAACGCCAGCGTCAGCGTACTCACCGGGTTTGGCACCATAGTGACCGTTCATCCCGATAATGTTCGCTTCGATACGCAAATTACGGATAAAGGTAAAAAACTGCGTATCAGCAACAGGGGGAATGCCTCCGTGGTTATCAGCGACCTGAAATCCTGCGATGCAAAACTTAAAGACTGTAGTTCACCCGTCAATATTCAGTTAAGGCCCGGCCGGAGCCTGGAGCGGGACATTGTGCCGCAAAAAATCTGGCACTACACGCTGAATGAAGGCAGTCAAAAAAAGGCGCTGAAATCAGGTTCGTAATTTGAAGTAACACTGTTCTATCTATTATCAAAAGGAATGATATATGTACGCAAAAAAAATGACTTTACTCGGTGCCCTTCTGGTAACGGCATCGGCGGTTCACGCAGCCCCTCACCAGGTTGATTTCAACGTAGAGGCGGTGATCCCTGCTACTGATTTCTTCGTCACGCCAGTTAACGGCTGGAATACCCAGACGCAAAAAATGGCATGGAATGCAGCGACGGGCTCTCTGGATGGATTTTCTCGGCAGCTGCAAATGAAAAATTCCGGCGGGAACATCAAAGCTTATCTGTCCGGGCAGCCTGTGCTCAGCTCGACCAGCGGTACGGATACTATCGATCTCCAGGTGAATATTGCCGGCCAGACGTTGCCGATTGACGCAGCGTCAGCGGTCACGCTGTACAGCGCTTCCGAAGCCGCAGCAGAGAAAACGGCCACCATGACGGTAAGCCAGAAAGCTGGCACTAAACCAACGGCCGGAACCTACATCGGGTCCGTGACCATGATGTTTGATACCGAAACGCCTTAATTTTAGCGGCAGCATTATTGATGGTTTGTTCGGTTAACGATTCATCGTGATTTGAGGAGAAAAGAGAGAGGGATTTCTCTTTTCTTTTTCGGAAAAAAATTTCAGGCGTTTGATATTATGGGATTCTTGCGTCCATTAACAGGGTCGTTATTTCTGGTTTTCAGCAGTGTAAATGTTTTGGCTCAACCTGCGACGCTTGCCAGCCAGGCAGCTGCTATGCCGGATGATTTTCAGGCGCATTTCTTCAATGCCCCGCTTTCAGCCCGCATTATGGTAGATAACCGGGTCTTGGGCGATGCCATGATCATAGTGACGGAGGATAACCGGGCCAGGATTATCCATTTTACCGATAACGGCGACAGTGAGTTTAGCGAGGCCGAACGCCAGCGCTGGTTAAAGGCGTTCACTGACTTTGTTCCGCTTGGGAAGTGCAGTGACCATGCCTGCCCGCCGGGGCTGCTGGCGGCGGATTACAGTCTGAGCGATGCCCGCCTCGTTTTACTCACTCAACTACCGGGAAACGACGCGAATAAATACTGGTATACCTTACCCGAAGATGGGGATTCAGGCCTGCTGCTGAATAACCAGCTTAATCTCAGCGGCAGCGAGCAGCAGTCAGGCATGAGCTGGAACGGGGGCCTGGAGGCCGCGCTTGGGACCTGGACATTAATGAGCCAGTTTCAGCATGACCAGACCCGCAGCAACAGCCTGGGCAGCACTTCCCGCCATGCCATAACCTCTCTCTACGTTCAGCGTGAATTTCAGCAACACTTTCTCCGTACCGGGCTATTTACGCCGGACAGCCAGGGCCTGTTACGCCAGCCTTATACGCCGGGAGGCGGTATCAGCACGCTGGCGGGCATGATGGCGGGCAGCGGCGATGCATTACTGAAGGGCGGGGATATTCCGGCGCTTTATCCCGTCTACGTCTCCGCCAACCGGGAAGGTGTGGCTGAAATTTACCGCGACGGCACCCTGATAAATTCTCAGCCTGTTGAACCCGGCCTGCAAATGTTAGATACCGTGCCGCTGCCAATCGGTATCTATGAAGTTGAAATTCGCCTCATTGAAGACGGCCGTGAGAGCAGCAGGGTCACTGAAACTATTAATAAACCCACCCGCTGGCGAACGCCGGGCCAGCGCCTGCGCTATAACGTGTTCGCCGGGCAGCAGCAGACGCTGTGGAACAGTGACAAAAGTGAGGATAACGGTGAATTTGCGGCCGGGGCCAGCGTCAACTACCTGTTGCATCCGCTGGCGACGGTCGGCGTGGCCGTGCAGAAGACGGGGGAAGAGCGTCAGGCCGGGGTTTCACTCGACTGGCAGGCGGCAAAGCCGGTGCAGCTGTACGGTAATATCTGGCGGAGCAATCTCACCGGTCACGGGTTTGATACCCAGGGAATATGGTCGCACGCGCAGGGTAACGTCGCCCTCAGCCACAGCCGGAGCTGGTATCGCTATGAAGATGACCCCTACCGGTACACGGCCCGCCCGTCGCTGGAGCACAGCAGCGTGCTGTCCACCACCTGGCGCCTGAACAGCGAGAACAGCCTCACCGCCCGTCTGACGCACAGAAGCCGTCACAGCGGTATCGGTGCCGACGTGGGCTTTAATACCCGTACCGTAATTGCCGGCAGCCCCATTAACTGGCGGCTGGCCGCGTTTGATCGCCCCTACGGCAATGGCAGCACGTTACGCAACCGCGGCGTGAGTCTCTCCGCCAGCTTTGCGCTCGGCGGGCAGAAACGCAGCGGCAATATCAGCGTCGGCAGCCGAACGGATACCAACGGCAGCCGGGATCTCTATACCTCCGCCTCGGTCAATCAGACCTGGGACAAAGGCCCCGTGAAGATGACGACGGCGACGCTGACGGCGGACCGCCACGGCGCAGGGTTCAGCACTTACAACCAGTTTGATACGCCGGTGATGGCGGGCACTTTCTGGGGGCAGAGTTCAACGCTGGACGGCAGGTTGTCCGGCGGCCTCAATACCGGCAGCCTGCTGGCGTTGGGGGGCGGGCGGGTCACAATGTCGAAACAGGCGGCACATTATCAGGGCGGCGGCATGATAGTGGATGTCTCCTCCGACGATAAAAATGCCGAACTGGTGGCGCTTTATCCGGGTGGTGCAGTGCCGCTCAAACCGGGCAGGAACTTCATTCCGGTCGATGCCTGGCAACCCGGCACGGTGCAGATTGACTTCCCCGGCACGGAAGCCCCGGCTCTGAAAGTCGAGCCTGAATACCTGAGCTACCAGCATATTCGCGGGGGCGTCAGTGCGTATTCCGTGAAAGTGATGAAAACGGTGACGGTGATGGGTCGGCTGGTGGACGGCAATGGCCACGCCCTGGGCGGTGCTCAGGTGGTAAATCATGCCGGCAGGACGGTCACCGAATCCGACGGGCTGTTCACCCTCGAGGTGCATGAAAACAACCCGGTGCTGGCGGTGGAGTACCGCGCAATGAACCAGTGTGAAATACGCCTGAATCCCACCACGCAGAAAACGGCTGATGAGGTTATTTTCCTCGGCAATCTGACCTGTGACGAATTACCGCTGGCGGGGAACGCAGGCTATGCGGCCAGCAAAGCAGCCAATAATAAGGACATATAATGTTTACCCGACAGATGTATATTATCGACTTCATTAATAACGCCCTGTTTCGCAGAAGAAATACGGCAGCACTCTCCGCGCTGCTTTTATTGGCGATGATATCCACAGTCAACGCTGCAACGGTGAACCTCACTATGGAGTTTATCGCCGACCTGCAGCAGCCGCAGAAGAATGCGTTTGTGAATACTACACCGGTCACAGGGTATTGTTCTCGGTACCCTCAGTATTGTGGAGTGGGGGAGTTCAGTATTGCGATTCCTGGGGTATCGGCGGAAAAGTATTTTGACTCTACGAGCGATAACATACGCAATCATACATCAATGTCACTTGATGGCACGGCAAGGAATATTGTTTTAAGAGATGATAAAACAGGGAATCAAATTACAGGGGTATTTCGTCTGGCTTCTTTTGGTGTGACACACACGTCGATAGATGGTTATGACCTGCTTAAAGTAATGTACCTCACGAGTACTAATCCTCAGGGCGGGTGCTCAGGGCGGTATGGCTCTGTCTTTGGTCTTGGGTTTTCTTCCTACATGGGTGCATGGGGAGTGCCAGAAAAAAAGCTGACCTGCTACAGGAAGTTTGATGACCCTTTTCAAGGTAATATGCGCATTACCGATTTTAGCTTTGGCTATACGTTAGAAATACCCAATCCATTAGGTGCTTATAGCGGCGAGTACGAAGGTGAAGTGGTTTATACCGTTGGTGAAGGCGAAGATATTGACGTTCATGCCGAAACGATCTCTGACTCTGAAATTAGAATAAAAATAAAGGCGACCGTACGCCAGGCCTTCCAGCTGGAGTTTCCCTCCGACGCGGAGTTTATCAAGGTCAGCCTGGCCCCGAAAGGCGGCTGGAGCCAGTGGGCAAACGGTGGGCGTGTCCCTGATTCCCTGAGTCAGGAGGTCCCCTTCACCCTGTCGTCTACCTCCGGCTTTATCGTCAATATGCGTTGTGAACACGATTCAGGGACGGGATGTGCGCTGCGGGAGTCAACATCGCCCACCGGAGACGAAATACCGCTGGAGGTTTCTCTGACCTTACCGGGATTTAAGACCAAAGGCGGCAGCGAAGTCAGAAATCTGCTGTTAAATTCACTACCGGCTGGCCATGTTATTTTACCTCCCGGCGGGTTAGTTGTTCATCGTCGCTCACAGGTTGATTTTAAAGTCCGGAAACCCGGCGTTGAAATGATGGTGAAATCCCCAGGTTCAACCTGGCGGGGAGCCGTGACGCTAGTGCTTGATGCGCAGGTGGACTAGAAATGTCGAAAAATAGCTGATTGAGATCAATTAAAACTTCATAAATACAAATTCTTACGGTTCTTTACTGCCATGCCTTTGACCTTCCCCCAGGGGAAAGGTGTAACGTCCGCGTCAGTGGTTGTTAAACCTTACTCTGGAAAAGGAAACAGGATGAAAGTACGTATCATGACGGCGTGGCTGGCGCTGGCCCTTAGCGGTTCTGCACTGGCGGCCACACCTGAGGCAAATGCCTTTCTGGCGAAACACGGGCTGGCGGGGAAAACTACCGAGCAAATGGTTGAGGCTATCGACCAGTCCCCGCAGGCTCGTCCGCTGGGTTTTAGCGCCGGTGTGACCAGCCGTGCGCTGGTGCTTTCGGATGGGCAGCAGAAGTTTAGCTACCCGCTGGGGAATAAGTTCTATCTGTCGTTTGCGCCATACCTGCAGCAAACGCATCCCTGCTTCAATCACAGCCTTTCCGGCTGCCAGGGTGAGATGGTCAATACGCCCTTTGAGGTCAAAATTACCGATAAATCGGGCAACGTTATCCTGAATAAAACGCTTACCAGCCAGCAAAATGGCTTCATCGGCGTGTGGCTGCCGCGCAATACCGAAGGGACGGTCAGCGTCAGCTATCAGGGCCGCACCGCGCAATCCGCGTTTGCCACCTTCGACGACAGTCAAACTTGTATGACCACCTTGCCATTGCAGCAATCATAAGCCCGACGGGCGGCGGCCTCATGTCACACTGCCCAAACTAGGGGTACTGTTGCTCTTCGTCGGTATAAATGAGCAGGCAGGCCTCATTAAAGTTGGCCAGTCCCAATCTCTCGTAAAGTTCATTCCGTCGGCGATAAAGACTTTTCAGTGACGTGCAGAGTTTTTCCGCCACGGCTTCCATAGGTAAACCCTTTCTTAGCCACATCATCATCTTCCGCTCCTCCTCACTCAGGCGCATGGTATAAAACCATTCCCCCGCCTGGCGGTCGAGTTTCACTTTTTGCAGCACCCAGAACAGTCCTTCAATGTCCCGGTACGGCATCGACATATCAAGGCTCCACTTTTGTCTGAGCGGAAAAAGTTCAGTGTGGCGCATATCCAGCACGAGGCAGCGCACTGGCGCCTCAGCTTTCTCTGCGCTGGTGATAATGTTTTCCCACTGCGCCAACGGTAGCCGGCTATCCACCAGGATAACGTACTCTTTGTAGCCGTAGCTGAAACTTCTTCTGCCCACGGAGTGCAGCAGAATGACGTCGGGAAAATAGTTTTTTATTCCCTGATAAAGATAGCGATCTTGTGTGATCAAAATTGTCGCATCCACCGCAGCGTATCCCTTTAATATTGCTCGAATCCAAATGCCTGATCATGGAAACCATGTACGCGGCGCGTCTCTCTATTTCATGACAAATGCCTAACTTACCTTCAGGTAAGTTAGGCGGTATTTTTACTTATTCTTTAACAAGATGTTTAAGTCTCGAGGATATCCTTTTTCATTCCTGGTGATAAAATTATAAATAAAAAGGAGTGCGAGGGAAGGTACGGGTTTTTAAATTAGGATTTTTTGCCAGGAAATCTCCTGATTAATACATTGAATTGCACCTGAACATATCGGTAAAAACATCGATCATAATATTTTTTTATTTTCGATATGGCTGGTTTATTTTGTTAAATCAATGCATTGTGTTTTCTATCTTGTATGGTGAATCGTTCATTGAAAAGCCGGTGCAGAGTATTCTTAAAAGCATGTTTTTGGCCGTTAGGAAGTGTTCACAAAATTATTCATGGTGACTTATCATTCTTGCTATCTGACCTAATGTGTAATCTCCGCTATTTTGAGTTTGTTCCTAAAGCCAGATGCAGAAAAAGACGTTACGTGAGGTGTGCCCGTTTAAATAAATACTCTGCATATCAAAAGAGTGTTTTACCGTGTGAATTACATCCGCTAATGCCGATATCCGGCATTTAACGCGGCGGATAAACTATGCTCATTCATAATGGAATAATAGATATTTATGGAACAGCGACTGAGTATCAATAAGTTATTCTTTTATCGTGGCGTGAAGCTATCGTTATTTTTAATCATGCCAGGGTTGCTTTCAGCGCAAGGGGTGGGGGCAACATCGCGCTATGACAGTCAGGTATTACAAGCACGAAATGGGGATTATCAACCCCTGCTTGACGCCTTAAAACATAAGGCACAGCAAAGAGCATTGAACCCGGAACAGGTGGCCGACTGGTTGCAGGTCGCCTCCTGGGCCGGGCGTGATGATGAAGTGGTCAACGTGTGGCAGCGTTATCAGGAGCGTACTGCTATCCCGGCTCGTGGGGTCGCCGCCACTGCGCAATCTCTGCGTAACCTTCATCGCTGGACGGAATCACTTTCCCTCTGGGAGCGGGTGCTTCAGCTATCGCCCGGAAACGATGACTATCGTATAGGGCAAATTAAAACGCTGGCCGACGGGCAAAAAGCCTGGCAGGTCAGAGATGAAGCCCTGCGTTTGATCGAGGAAAAGCCGACGCTGGCGCATTGGCAGACGCTCTCTTATGTCTATCTTCGGCAGGGAAAAACCTGGGACCAGTTGCTAAGCGACACGCAAGCTATCGCGCTTGCTCCAGGGGATAAAACGGCGCTGCAAAACCTGATATCCAGCCTGACCGCGAACAGGGTGAATACACCAGCGCTGGCGTTTGCCAGGCAAGCGAACCTTCCGGCAAATGAGCGCAGAAGTCTGGAACTTAACGCGTTGGCCGAAAGGGTGCGCATGGCTGAAATCCCTCCAGGAGAGGAAAAAGCGCGTTTTACCGTCGCGCAGCGGGCGTTGGATCGTTACGACGTTTTGTTCGCCAAATGGCGTGGTAATCCGCAGGCTCAACAGGACGTCACTAGAGCGCGAATAGACCGGCTTGGTGCACTCTATGCCCACAATCATTACCCAAAGGTCATCCAGGAATATGAAGCCCTGGCCTCAGAAGGCGTGCGCGTTCCACCCTGGGCTTTACGCTGGGTTATTGCGTCGTACCTCGCAGTAAAGCAGGTAGAAAACGCGCAGGCGTTAACGCCGCAGCTGTTCAGCGGCGCGACGAATGAGAATGAGCAGGCGATGTTTTATGCCTTGCTGGACAGCGGACAGTACGACGCTGCCGCTCGTTATCTGCAAAACCTAACTCAGACAACGCCTTACCGTCGCTACGTGCCGGGTTTCCCGAATCCCGAACCGAACGATCGCTGGCTGGAAGCAAAAACGCTCTCCCTGCAGTACCTCGTCTCGACCAATGCACTTCCGGAAGCACAAACGTTGTCCCAGCGGCTGGCCAGTACCGCGCCGGGGAATCAGGGATTGCGCATCGATTATGCCAGGGTTTTGCAGGCTCGCGGGCTGCCGCAGGCGGCTGAACGAGAGCTTAAAAAGGCGGAAGTGCTCGAGCCGTCCAACCTTGAGCTTGAGCGGCAGCAGGCTTATGTCGCGGAGGATCTGCACGAGTGGCGACAGATGGATTTGCTGACCGACGATGTGATGCTGCGTGCCCCGTGGGATATTGCTTCTCAGCGGCTGAACCGCACGCGCGAAATTCACCGCATGTCCGAGCTGCGAATTAACGGCCAGCAGGGGATCCACTCTGATACGCCCGTCAGCGGCGCGCATGACTTTAGCTGGGATATGGCGATTTACGGCCCACCCGTAGCCGACAGCTGGAGGCTGTTTGGCGGTCATCGCTTTGAGCGCGGTCGTTTTGAAGAAGGTAAGGGCTTAAGCCGCAGCGTGTTTGGGGGCCTCGAATGGCGGCCGCGCAATAGCTGGGTCGAGTTTGAACTGGCAAACAACAACTTCACCGGCGGGAATAAGCCGGGTGGGCGCGTCTCGGCCTGGCACAGCTTCAGCGACAACTGGCGAGTGGGGGCAGAGGTCGAACGGCTGGCCCGGACAACGCCGCTGCGGGCGTTGCGCAACGGGGTAAGCGCGAATCAGGCCAACCTGTGGGTACGTTGGCACCAGAATGAACGCCGTGAATATCAGTTGACCACTGCGACCAGCAGGTTTTCAGACCATAACCACCGGCAGGAATACACCTTCCAGGGCCAGGAACGGCTGTGGCAGACGGCGCGGATCACGCTCGACCTGCAGCCCGGTGTGGCATACAGCACCAACAGCAAGACCGACACGGTGTATTACAGCCCGAAATGGGACTTATCCGCCGCGCCGACGCTCGCCGTTAATCACGTGATGTACCAGCGCTATGACACCGTCTGGAGCCAGCAGATTAGCGCCGGTGCAGGGCTTTATCGGCAAAAAAATTACGGGGCGGGGGCGATGACGTCGCTCGGATATGGCCAGCGTATCCAGTGGAACAACGTCCTCGACACCGGGGCCATGCTGAACTGGGAAAAACGGCCCTGGGACGGCAAGCGGGAAACGCATCTTGCCGTCGCTTTTGATGCGAATTTACGATTTTAAGGACAAACATGCTGACCAACAGTTTTCGCCTCGGCCTGATCGTTTTTGGCTGGTTATTGACCTTTTCTGGTCTGTACGCTCAGGACATCCATTTTCTACCGCCAAAAGATCGGCCATTGCCTGAAGCCAACCGGCCCTGGCCGAAGAACCATTTTCTGGTGCTGGCTTACCATGACGTTGAAGACCGCGACCCCGATCAGCGGTATCTGGCGGTGCGCACCAGCGCCCTTAACGAGCAAATCAGCTGGCTGCTGCAAAACGGCTACCGCGCGGTAAGCGTGCAGGCGATTCTGGACGCTCACCGGGGCGGTACGCCGCTGCCGCCAAAGGCATTTTTGCTCACCTTCGATGACGGCTACAGCAGTTTCTATACCCGCGTTTGGCCGCTGCTTAAAGCATACAATGTGCCCGCACTCTGGGCGCCCGTGGGCAGTTGGGTGGATACCCCGTCAGGGAAGAAGGTGGATTTTGGCGGGCTAATGACCGCCCGCGATAAGTTTGCCACCTGGGATATGGTGCGCGAGCTTAGCCAGTCTCCGCTGGTTGAGATAGGGGCGCACACCTGGGCTTCACATTACGGTATTCAGGCGAATCCCCAGGGAAGCCGTGAGCCTGCGGTGGCCAACCGGGCGTGGAATAAGCTCACCGGCCAGTATGAAAGCGATGAGCAATTCACCCGCCGTATTGACGACGATGTGCGCCAAATCAGTCGCAAAATTCAACAGCTCAGCGGGAAGTCCCCTCGCGCCTGGGTCTGGCCCTATGGTGCGGCTAACGGCACCTCACTTAGCGTGCTCAAAAAGCAGGGGTACCAGCTGGCGTTCACGCTCAATGATGGTCTCGCTGACGCCCGAGATCTGGACAACATCCCGCGCGTGCTGATTTCGGGAAACCCAACGCTCAAGGCGTTCGCCAGCATGGTCAGCCGCGTCCGGGAGCCGGATCCGGTGCGCGTTATGCATGTGGATCTCGACTATGTCTACGACCCGAACCCGGTGCAGCAGGCAAAGAATATCGATGTCCTGGTGCAGCGTGTATATGACATGAAAATCAGCCATGTCTTTTTGCAGGCGTTCTCCGACCCGCTTGGCGACGGCAATATCAAGTCGCTCTATTTCCCCAACCGCTGGCTGCCCATGCGCGCCGACCTGTTTAACTTTGTCGCCTGGCAGTTACGCACCAGAGGCGATGCCAAAGTGTTCGCCTGGCTGCCGGTGCTTTCTTTTGATCTGAACGCCACGCTGCCCAGGGTGCAACGCTGGGACGCCGCCAGCGGGAAGATGCAGCGGGCCACCAGCCCTTATCTGCGGCTTTCCCCATGGAACCGACAGGTTCGCCACCAGATAATCGACATCTACGAAGATCTCGCCCGATATGCGGTGTTTGACGGCATTCTTTTCCACGACGACGCGCTGCTCACGGACTTTGAAGATGCCGGGCCGGACGCCATGGCCGCCTACCGGCAGGCAGGGTTCCAGGGCAGCATCGGCGACATTCATCAAAACCCTGCCGAACTGCGAAGCTGGACGCGCTTTAAAAGCCAGACGCTAATCGAATTCACGCGCACGCTGACCGACGCGGTGCGGAATATTCGTGGCCCGCAGATAAAGACCGCCCGAAATATCTTTGCACTGCCGATTCTGGAGCCGGAGAGCGAGACGTGGTTCGCCCAGAACATTGACGATTTCCTGGCGGCATACGACTGGACGGTGCCGATGGCGATGCCGCTGATGGAGTCCGTGCCGCTGGAAGAGAGCAATAGCTGGCTGGAACGGCTAATTAAAGCCGTCGCGGCGAAGCCTTCGGGAATGAATAAAACCATTTTTGAGCTTCAGGCGCGCGACTGGAACCACGAGACGCAGAAAGGCATCGCTGATAAACAGCTGGTGGAATGGATGCGGCTGCTGCAGCTGAATGGGGTGAAACACTACGGCTATTACCCGGACGACTTCATCAATAACCAGCCTGATATTTCACATATCAGACCTGAAATTTCCTCTTACTGGTACCCAAACAATGACTGATCGTCTTCTTTCCTTGCTGATTCTGGGCCTGGTCTTTGGGCTGCCGCTCGGCATGGCGGCGGTGTTTACCGGGAAAATCCTGCTGGACTTTGTGTTCTTCTGGCCACTGTTTATGTCGGTGCTGTGGATGACCGGCGGGCTCTACTTCTGGTACCGGCTGGAACGCCACTGGCCGTGGGGCGAAGACGTCCCGCCGCCACAGCTGGAAGGCAATCCGCTGATTTCTATTCTGATCCCGTGCTTTAACGAAGGCAAAAATGCCCGGGAAACGGTCGAAGCCGCGCTGGGCCAGCGTTATACCAATATCGAGGTCATCGCCATCAACGACGGCTCTCGGGATAACACCGCCGAGATCCTGAACCAGCTTGCGGTGGAATACCCAAAACTAAGAGTGATTCACCTGGCGGCTAATCAGGGTAAAGCCGTAGCGCTAAAAGCCGGAGCCGCCGCCGCGCGCGGGGACTTGCTGGTGTGCATCGACGGGGATGCCTTGCTGGAGCGGGACTCGGCGGCTTACCTTGTGATGCCGTTGATTCGGCACCCCAATGTGGGGGCCGTGACCGGAAACCCACGGATCCGTACCCGCTCGAACCTGATTGGCCGGATTCAGGTCGGTGAGTTTTCTTCGATAATCGGGCTGATTAAACGTACCCAGCGTATTTATGGCCGTGTCTTTACCGTTTCCGGCGTGATCGCCGCTTTTCGCCGCCAGGCGCTGGCGGATGTCGGCTACTGGAGCCCGGATATGATCACCGAGGACATTGATATCAGTTGGAAACTGCAGCTGCATCACTGGACGCTCTATTTTGAGCCGCGCGCGCTGTGTTGGATCCTGATGCCGGAAACGCTCAAAGGGCTTTGGAAACAGCGACTGCGCTGGGCGCAGGGCGGGGCGGAAGTGTTTCTGGTCAACCTGCGTCGCCTGTTCCGCTGGGAACACCGCCGGATGTGGCCGCTGTTTATGGAGTACGTGTTGTCGACGGTGTGGGCCTTCGCCTACGCGATCACCATCCTGCTGTTTATTGCCAGCCACCTGATCACGCTGCCGGCAAACCTGGTGGTTGAAACGCTCTTTCCACCGGCGTTTACCGGGCTGCTGCTGGGCGTGATGTGCCTGATGCAGTTCCTGATCAGTCTGTTCATTGAGCGGCGCTATGAAAAGCGGATCGCCGGATCGCTGTTCTGGATCGTCTGGTTCCCGTTGATGTACTGGATGATAGGCCTGTTTACCACTCTGGTGTCGTTCCCGAAAGTGATGCTTAAACGCCGCCGCGCCCGCGCGCGCTGGGTAAGTCCTGACCGTGGAAAAGGAAGAATATGATGCAGACCAACACGCTGATTTTGACTGAAGATCGACTGGGGCCGCGCCTGTTCGACGGTCTGCTCACCGCCATGGCCTGGGCCGGATTTCTGTACTTTGTGTGGAAAAACCTGCTGCTGCAGCTGATGTTATTGCCCGACCAGCGCGGGGAAATCGTCGCGCAGTCGCTCAATTCTGTGCTGCTGTACCTGCTGATTGCCGCCATAAACGGTTGGCTGCTGATCCTCTGGTATCAGTACAGCCTGCGCAGGTACAGCGACCGATACCTCGATGAACACAAACCGTTTCAGCCTGGCGACCTGGCCCGCAGCTTTAACCTGTCGACGCAGCTGGTTTCCGAGATGAGCCGCTATAACCAGTTAACGGTTTATCATGACCAGATTGGGCAGATAATCGAACTTAAAAATAATCGTGCAGAGAGCGAGACAGGTTTCCCGGAGGAGGGGGCGGAGTAAATCCTTGTCAGATAGGGGCTCCCTGAGCCCTCTGCCAGATGCTTTCAGCGCAGCAGCGTCAATGTGTCGGGCAACTGCCGGGGAACAGCTTCTTTTAGAGCATCGCCCAGCAGCGTGATATGGGCTACACGAGCCGAATGCTTCGGCCAGACCAGCCAGTAGCCTTCTCCGCTGGCAATCGCTTCGGCAAATGGCAGCGCGAGCTGGCCACTCTGGATTGCCGCCTGACATAACAGCCCATCGCCTATTGAAATACCGTGGCCGCTGATGGCCGCCCGAATGCCCTGTTCCAGCGTGTCGAATACCGTGCCGCGCGCGATATTAAGCCCGCTGAATCTTCCGGTACGTTTTAGCCATCTTCGCCAGTCACGGCGGTCCGGGGAGGGATGGATCAGCTCACAGCGAGACATGTCCATGCGGGCCTGTTCAACCTGGGCTGGCGAGCACACTGGCACCAGCCACTCGTCGAACAACAAGCGGGACTCCGTTCCCGCACCAAACCGACCATCGCCCAACAGTATCGCGCAGTCATAAGGCTCGTGGGTAAAGTCCACGCTATCGGTATCCATCCACACGCTGGTCATTTCTATTTCCGGCTTAGCGTGCCGCTGGCGGAAGGCGCTTAGTACATCCAGCAGCCAGCGCATGGTCAGCGTCGACGGCGATTTTAAACGCAGTTTACGGTTGCCGCTGCGAAATGCATGACAGGCCTGATCCAGCCGATGAAAGCCCTCCGAGAGCTGCATCGCCAAAGCGTTACCTGCGGCGGTAACCTCGACTTTGGGGCCATTACGGTGAAACAGCTCGCATTCGAACCAGGCTTCAAGCGTGCGGATATGTCTGCTGATTGCGCCAGGCGTGACGTTTAGCTGTGCGGCGGCTTTGCTGAACGAACCTGACCGGGCGGCAACCTCAAATGCACGCAGCGCATAAAGTGGGGGGAGCGTCATAACAGAGCGCCTCTATTGTGAGTATTACTCACATTGAATCGCAGTTTTTTCCGTTTTTCAACGCCTGGAGTAGAGCGTTTAATGCATCACAATAAAAACGATTGTGAGAATTTAACACTATGAATATTCCCCTGCTCGGTACCTACACGCTCGCTGTCTTTATGTTGATCCTGACCCCAGGCCCGGTTGTTGCCCTGGTGACCGGCACGGCGGCGCGGCACGGCAGCAGGAAGGCGTTTCTGACCGTCATCGGCACCAACAGTGCTTCGCTGGTGCTGATTGCCTTTGCGGCCATGGTGCTGGCGGGCATCGTTTCACTCTCGCCACTGCACCTGTCTTTGTTGGGCCTGGCGGGCTCGGTGTTTATTGGTTGGGGAGCTATCGTCAGCCTGCAAAGCAGGCATGAAGAAGGCGGTGAAAAAACGGCAATAAGCGACGGGGGAGGACTCTTAAAAGGCTTTGTGGTTGGCGTCTCTAACCCAAAAGACATTCTGTTTTTTGTCTCTTTTTTCCCTCAGTTTATGGCGGTTACCCAGGATTTTAGTGCCAGCATTCTGACGCTTTCCCTGGTATGGATTGCGCTTGATTTTGCAATCCTGGCGCTTTATATCCTCACCGTGCAGCGCTGGGTGCCTGAGCGGCACGGTAAATTGCTCGACCGTATCTCAGCGCTGTTTCTGCTTGCCGTGGCGTTGTTTGGCCTGGTTTACAACGCCCGGGCGCTGCTCTCGTTTTGAGAGTGATTCACCTCTTCGCCTGCCGCTTCATGATATTGCCGATGATCGGCCCGAAGGCGACCAGAATAATAAAGCGGGTCATCTGCATCGACATCACAAAGGCGATGTCGATGTGCTTGCTGGAGGCGGCGATAATCGCCACAGAATCTGCCCCGCCGGGGCTCATGGCCAGATAAGCGGTGAGCGGATCGATATCGGCCACGACCACCAAAAATGCCGCCATCACCCCGCAAAGGGCGATCAAAATCACAATACTGACCGCAATACGCGGCAGCACCTGGGCGGCATGTTTTAACAGCGGACGTGTGAATTTCAGCCCAATGCGCCAGCCGACAATGGTGTACGCCAGCACCAGCACCCACTGTGGCAGCGCGATCTCTATCCAGTTATTCTGTGAGAGCACCACGCCAGCGACCAGGGTTATCAACAGCGCCCCGGCGGGCAGACGCAGCAGTTTGGCCGCAATACAGCCGAGAGCGATAAGCCCAAAGGTTTCAGCCATCGCAACGTAAGAGCCGTGCGCAAAAAAATCGATCGTTGCCGATGTGGCAGGGACGTGCTCACCTGAGACTTTCATCAGCACGGAAGCGACGCTTGCTACCATAATCACCCGCAGATATTGCATGGCGGCGACAAGCTGTGTGTCTGCGCCGTTGGCTTCGGCCATTAGCGTCATGGCGGTAGCTGCGCCGGGGCTTAATCCCCAGAGCGCGGTAGTACCGGGCAGGATGCGCATACGGGTCATTATCCAGCCGAGCAGCATACAGATAAAAATCACCGAAAAGACGCAGACAATAAACAGCAGCCAGTGAGAGCCGAAGGTGTCGGCGAGGCTGCGGGGCATTTTGCTGGCAATCATGCAGCCGATAACGCCCTGGGCGATGAGAAACAGCGTGCCGTTGGGCTGAATTTTTGCACCGTTGAGGGAGACGACAATCCCGGCGGCCATCGGCCCCAGCAGCAGGGCGGCGGGAATATTTAGCCAGGTGAGCAGCCCGCCGAAAAGCGTGGTGGCAGCAATCAGCGTGCTCCACTGCATGCGCTGGGGTGACAGCAGGTGGTAACCGTTGGGTTTAGCAGGATCTTGTTTCTTCATCGTTGTATAGCCGCCCGCAGCGCGGAAGAATATTCGGTTTAAGCTGGCTCACGCCTGAGTCGTGGCTTAAACTCAGGGAGAGTAAGTTATGCGAGGATTCCCTCACATAACTTAGATTCTAGAGGATGCCCTCGCATATCTCAATGGGCGTTATGCGAATAAATGTTAGCGGATTGAAACGAAATATTTTATGACGAAACCAGCGCCCTTAGCGGCAAACCAGCCTAAACGCCTGCGCGGCCATCTTCGCGTGGCGGCGATAACCGAAGCGGCCACCCGACTCTTCGCCGAGAAGGGCTTTGACGCCGTGACCATGACCGAGATTGCCGCCAGCTCGGGTACGGCCATTGGCTCGCTGTACCGGTTTTTCCCCAACAAAGAGTCGCTGGCCGACGCGCTGCTGCTGGAGTACACCCGCGAAGTGATCGACCGGCTGGAAGTGCTGGAGGCCAGCGTTACCGGGGTGGATATCCCCACCGCTGCTGATCTGTTCACTCGTTTTGTGCTTTCGCTGCAGTCGCAGCGAACCTTCGCCCTGAGGCTGGTGGAAGAGCGTGGCGAGCATGAAGCGGCCCGCCTTCAGTTCAGGGATGCCATGCGCGGCGGGTTCTCCACCGCGCTTCAGGTTGTGATCCCCAGTTTATCCGCCGAACGTGCCGGCCTGATGACCATTGTTATCCTGCAAATGCTCAAAGGCGCGGCGGCGGCCAATCTGCAGAATGACGCAGAGCGTAAAGCGGTGCTCAACGAAGCGCAGGCGCTGCTGGAACTGTACCTCTCAACAGAACAGGCGAAGAAATAGCGGCAGGTTACCAGCCGACGATCCGCTGCCAGACCTCGTGCCCCGCGCCATCTTCGCTCAGAACCTGATAGTGCTGATGCATGGCGGCGGTGGCGCAGGCGTGGTTGGGCAGAATACGCACCCGGCTGCCGACGGGGAAATCATCGACGGCAAAGGCTGACGCTTCCGGCAGGGCAATGATGCCGTGCTCCTGGTTGGTCGTGGTGACCAGCAGGTTTTCTAAGGGATTACCGTTCAGGCTGCACACTTGGCCGTAGCCGTAGTCCTGACTTTGCGCCGCCGTGCCCCTGTCGCGGGAAAGCGCCATCCACCCGGCATCAATAAATACCCAACCTTTCTCCCTGTTGTGGCCGATCACCGTGGCGACTACGCTAATTGCAATATCCTCCAGGCGGCAGATACCGACGTTTTTCATCACCAGGTCGAAGGTGGTAAACACCCCGGCTCTGACTTCACTGATGCCCGTGAGATCGTCTGCAAAATGGGCTGTCGGCGTGGCACCTACGCTTAATACGGGGCAGCTGTAGCCCTGCGAGCGCAGACGGTTTCCGGCGGTTTTAATGGCGGCACATTCTGCTCTGGCGGCCGCGAGAATAGCGTCGTCCGTGCGGCAGCTATAGGATTCCCCGGCGTGAGCCAGCAGCCCGGTCAGCGTCGAGCCGCTTGCCTCAATGATGTGGGCCAGGGTCAAAAGTTCGTCGCTGTGCGGCGGTAAACCGCCCCGGTGGCCGTCGCAATCCACTTCAATAAAGACCGAAAACTTGAGGCTGTGCGCCCGGCTGAATTCGGCCACGGCGCTAGCCTGTGGTTCGCTGTCGAGCAGAATGTGCAGGTTCACGCCTTTAGCCATCAGCGCCGCCACGCGGGGAAGTTTATGGGGCGCGATGCCGACGGCGTAAAGCAGGTTGGTGTATCCCGCGGCGGCAAACGCTTCCGCCTCGGCGAGGGTGGAAACCGTGGCTGGGGAATCACTTTGTTCAAGCAGGTAGCGGGCGGCCTCAATGGAGCGCAGTGTTTTCAGATGTGGCCGGACCTCGCTGCCCAGGGCGTGAACGCGCGAGTACAGGCGCTCAATGTTGCGCAAATATTTGCTTTTCTCGATCAGCAAAAAGGGGGTATCACGGGTGGTGATCCATTCGGCGGACATAGCGGGTCTCCTGTTGGGTGAGGCTGCATCTTGTCATCCGGCTAATTAGGTATAAATTAATATAAAATCAATTAATGGTTAGGTTCAGGCTTAATGATAAACAGCGACGATCTGGCTTTCTTCCGTATTATCGCTACTCACGATACGCTGGCCGCCGCCGCAAGGGCGATGAACGTCACGCCGCCGTCCGTTACGCAGCGGCTGCGCGGGCTGGAACAAAAGCTTGGCGTCGACCTTATTCTGCGACCCTCTCGGCAGGTTTCACTCACCGATGAAGGCTCGCTGCTGCTGAGCCGGGCGGAGAAGATCCTCACCGAGCTGGCTGGCCTGCAGTCTGCTCTGGACGACAGGCGGCAGCAGGTCAGAGGCAAGCTGCGCGTGCTGGCCCCGCTGGGGTTTGGCAACGACTATATTGCGCCGCTGCTGGGGGAATACGCCGCCCAACATGAAAACCTCGAAGTGGAGCTGACGCTTTCCGACGACCCACATTGGGCTACGCTACACAAGTGGGATTTAGTTGTTTTCATCGGCGAGCTACGCGACTCCAGCATGCACTGCATCAAGCTTGCGCCCAACCAACGCTTTATCTGCGCTTCCCCGGACTACCTGAACCGAAAAGGCACTCCGCTGACGCCGGAACAGCTGGTGGATCACGACTGCATTGCGCTGCGGGAAAACCGCGAAGACGTGACGCTGTGGCGCTTCTCTGGCCCCAAAGGGGACTGCCCGCAGCGGATCTCGCCCAAATTGTCGAGCAACGAAGGGCGAGTGGTAAAAGAGTGGGCGCTGGCGGGCAGGGGGATCATTATGCGGTCCGAATGGGATGTGCTGCCGCAAATCCACAGCGGCGAGCTGGTGAGGCTCCTGCCGGAATATACGCTGCCGGATGCTGACATCGTGGCGCTGAGCGGCGCGTCGCAGGCAGAAAGAAGCCCGAGGGCGCAAAAGTTTATCGAACTGCTTAAGACGCGGTTAGCCGGGAGGCCCTGGGGGGAATATACTCATGCGATTGGCCCCAGGGCATAGGAAATAGCACCCCCATCATCAACCATGCCAAGGGTAGCAAAGCCTGTCCGGTCCAGATGCATACCTGCAATAAGCAGTTTTTCCCTTGCGGCTTGTTTCAGCACGTTTTTCCGCGTTTGTTCAGCTTGCACCGGATCAACGTCAAAGAGAATAGAGGCGCAGGGCTGGGCAGTTTGAATGTGGGGATAATGAACGATATCCCCCCATATGAGTAAGCTTTTATCATCCGCATCAATGCGAAAGCCGGTGTGGCCCGGCGTGTGACCCGGTAACCAAACCGGGAGGATACCCACCGTGATTTCACGCGGGCTAAAAAAATGCAGGTTCTGTGCATAGGCCTCTAATGTTTGACGTGCCAGCCTGAAGTTAAGCTTGCCCCGTTCGTTGGCGCCTCTTTGTTTTTCATCATCCCGCCAGTATTCTGCTTCCAGAGGGTGCAAATGAAGTTCCGCCTGTTTATAGACAGGGTTTCCTTCAGCATCCAGCAGGCCGCCAATATGGTCAGGATGACAGTGACTCAACAAAACCATGTCCACGTCATCAGGACCGACACCCAGGGAGGCAAGATTTGCTCTCAATTGCCCACCAACGTTATGCCGTCCCCCCGTACCTGTATCCACCAGCAGGGTTAGACCCTGCCCGCGAATCAGGTAAGCGTTAATGTGAATATTACCGGACTCAGACAGGCCTGCGCTCTGCTGGATGGATTCTGCTTCAGCGATGTCGATGCCAGAGAGTAAATCCAGGCTAGCAGGCATAGCGCCATCACTTAAGGCGGTAACCAGAAAATCGCCAATCTGGCAGGACGGAAAAGATGAATAATTCATAAAGACCTCAGGAGGCGTTCAGGAGATAGACCCGGTTTTTATGGCTGACGGCGGTGGAGCAAAATCATTCGACGCTTGCTCACTCCCAGAGACCTGACATCGACTAATCTCCGCAGGCGTAAATCAGCTTAATGATTTTTTGTCATGCTACTGGCTATACTTCGGCAAATGAATCGATAATATTTCATTGATCAGTGATATTTAGTCACTGATTGTTCATTGCCTGTCTGGAGGCGTATGCGTAGAAAAATTCCGAGCAGTACATCTCTGCAAGCTTTTGAAGCGGCGGCCCGGCACGGTAACTTTGCCCGGGCAGCCGAGGAGCTTTCGCTGACGGAAGGAGCCATTAGTCGCCAGATTGCACGCCTTGAATCGTTACTGGATTGTCGACTATTTGACCGGACAGGGAGCCGAGTGAAACTCAACCCTGTCGGTACGCGTTATGCCTCTCATGTTCGCGAAACGCTAAAGCGAATGGAAAGAGATACTCAGTACATCATGGGTATGCCCAGGGACAGCAGGAGTCTGGATATTGCCGCGCCGCCGACATTTTCGAGCCGGTGGCTTATCCCCCGGCTGAGCCGTTTTGCCACTTTGCATCCGGACATCACGTTAAATATTGCCGCCAGAACCGATCCTTTCGTTTTGAGCGGAAGCGGTTTTGATGCCGTAGTGCATTTTGAGCATGCCGCGTGGGCCGGGATGCGCGTGCAATTTCTCTTTGAGGAAAAACTGGTTCCCGTATGCCACCCGAGCTTGTTAACAGATCATGAGGGAAAGGGGCAGTTGAAGGATTTACCAAGAATTCACCGACGACTAAACCCGGATGCATGGCTTCACTACGCCCGTGCAACGGGCATAAGCCTGGATAATCTGGCGCAGGGTGCCCGGTACGATCTTCATGAAATGGCCATTGCTGCCGCACTGGCTGGACAAGGCGTTGCCCTGGTACCACGCATGTACGTTGCACAAGAACTCGATAGCGGAAGGCTGGTCGCCCCCTGGCCGGAATCAGACTCGTTGAGTAAAAAATTCTGTTTAGTTAAACCGGTGGAAACGGGAATCAACGAATCTGCATTAAGCGATTTTGAGCGCTGGCTACTGGCCGAAATAAATACGCAAACAGGGACATTCCGCTAATATAGTGACGCAGCCTATAGCGTAATACCATTAAGGTGAAGAATGACTATTCAGGTTTTAATTCCAGACGATTATCAGCTTGCCACTCAGGCACTCACTTTTCTCCACAACTATGATAAGTTCCGCTGCACTTCGCTTGGGGATTTGACGAAAAGCGCTCAGGCAGACGAGGCGCTTTTGAATGCTCAGGCATTAATCCTTATTCGTGAAAGAACCGTGGTTGATGAGGCATTCTTACGCCGAACACCAAATCTAAAGCTGATCAGCCAAACGGGTAAATTGGCAAGAAATGTTGATATTGAAGCCTGTACTCGGGCAGGTGTTGCGCTGGTCGAAGGGGTGGGTTCTCCGGTGGCTCCGGCAGAATTAGCCTGGTTATTGATTATGGCCTCGAGGCGTAAACTGGTCTCCTCAGTGAATGCGATGAGAGAAGGGCGATGGCAAACGGAAATAGGATCTGCGGTTAGTCAGCAAGTCATCGGTATTCTTGGGTTCGGCAAGATAGGTAAACGCCTTGCAAGTTATGCGCAGGCATTTGATATGCAGGTTCAGGTTTGGGGAAGTGAACGGGCTAAGGAGGAGGCGCGGTCTGCCGGATTTCTGGTGCCGGAAAATCGTGAACAGTTTTTTGCTACATCCGATATTGTCACCGTGCACCAGCGTTTAGTGGCGCAAACAGAAGGTAATATTACCTTTGCCGACCTGTCTGCGATGAAAGCCGACGCCTTGTTCGTTAATACCAGTCGTGCGGAGCTGGTTGCGGAAGGGGCACTTTACGAAGCGCTAAAACAGGGTCGCCCTGGCTATGCTGCGCTGGATGTTTACGAGGATGAACCTGTTTATAACACAACTCACCCTTATTTAAGTATGCCGAATGTATTGTGTACTCCTCATCTTGGCTATGTAGAACAGGCCAGTTACGATTTATATTTCAAAGTAGCGTTTGATAATGTCATTCGGTATTTCGAAGGGGATAGATCACAGGTGATAAATTTATCATTTTGATAACCGATGGTGTGCAAAATAGATAATGTCAGATGCCACTGGAGTGCTGGATAATTTGCACTTCTCGACGTTAATAATGCGGTAGCCAGAGGTTATAGGTGAAGTTGAAATTTTATTTTTCTCTCTGGTTGCCCAGCTGTTTTTATTCAAAGCATCACGTAAGCGAGCGCTAAGGACCCCAACATGAATCCATTTCATCAACTGACGGCCACCAGCCTGACTGGCCAGCAGATCGCTCTGTCCGATTACGCCGGTAAGCTGGTGCTGGTGGTGAATACCGCCAGCCAGTGCGGCTTTACGCCGCAGTACGCAGGCCTTGAGGCTCTCTATAAAAAATACGCCGCACAGGGGCTGGTGGTGCTGGGTTTCCCCTGCAATCAGTTTGGTAAACAGGAACCCGGTGACGCCAATGAAATCGCGCGGACCTGCCACATTAACTACGGTGTGAGCTTCCCGATGTTCGCAAAGGTTGAGGTTAACGGCACCGCTGCGCATCCTGTGTTTCGTTATCTGAAAAATGAATTGCCGGGCGTGCTGGGGGGGCGCATCAAGTGGAACTTCACAAAGTTCCTGATTGGTCGGGACGGAAATCCGCTGAAGCGCTTTGCACCGTTCACTACCCCGGAGAAAATGGAAGCTGCAATCGTGGCGGCACTTAAAATCTGAGCGTGCCCAGCATTCAATCAATAAAGAAATCAGGCGTGGCTAAAAGCGACAGTAATACATCCGGAAAAATAGAAGTTAAACAACTCTGTTACTCGCAAAAACTATCCTGCCCATTTTCCTGCAGGCAGGATAGTCGCTTCGGGGTCTATAAATTAAAGATTGGTACACTGTCCGGTGGTTTTACTCCGCCATGATTTACCCCCGGAGTTTTTGCAATTATGCGCATCCTTATTATTAAGGATTTTTCCGGTACAATTTTTTGCTGACCAGCATTCATTACGATTGGCATTTGCCTCGCTCGTTTTATGTTCGTCAGCTGGCTGAACGAGAGGGGGTTTTTCATTTGCTGGCAAAGCCCCGGTTGCTGGTTTCTGTGTATCAGCCATCGCCATGCCCTGGCAAAGAACAGCGGTGAGAATTGCGATAACGAGTGTTTTCATGACGCATCTCCAGACTCAAGTTTGAACAGGGTTTGTACTCTGTAGCTTTTAAAGAACTGCATTTGTGCCCATTCAGAAACGGCGACCAGGCTGACATTGCCTTTTTTAGTCCGGCGGTAAATAACTACCGCAGTACTAAATACCCAGGGAACAATCAGCACATCGCTGTCCTGTGGCGCGGTGAAGGACTCTTCTACAATTTTTTCAGTCACGGATTCACGGCTCACTTCCAGGACATTGGTTACGCCAAATTCCATATCCATACTGGAAGCCACTTCTGAGCCGGTAATTGGGTCGGCGGCTTTTTCTGAAAGAGATGTTTTGAGTGACCAGTTGACGGTGAGGACGTTTTTAATGGCCGAAGTGACCGTTACTTTCTCACTGGTGCTGCGCGTTGAACCGGCCGGAACGTTAATAAAGGTTCGCGGGTTATTGCCTACGCTATAAATTGCCACGGCAAAATATTCGTCAATGAACAAGTCTTGTGCATACGGTGTTGGGTAATCAACATCACCAATACCCTCCCAAAGCGCTGGCTCTACAACCAAAGGTTCTGAGCGTGCTAATAGGCGCTTCGTCAGGTAAGGCCCATCAGGGATGTACTGCAGCGGGTTAAAATCATCAATGGCCTGCAAATCTTTCTCGACATCGCTCCAGTTGCGCACGTCCGGGTTTTTTGCAGCCAGCTCGAGGAGCCAGGTACGGTACTCTTCCTCGACAGCATCATTCTCTTTTATGTTCACCGGGGTGACTCCTTCATCCAGTATTAACAGCTTTTTGTCCCGCCCGGCCCGGATTGTTATGGAGCGACTAAAGTCATGGCCGCCGCTCGGCAAATTCGTCCACCCGCTGGCGGTCAATGCGCCTCCCGCGATCAGGCTGGAGTCGTTAGACCCGCTGAAAGGGACATCGATCATCAGAGAGACGGCGCCGTACCCTTTTTGACCTGGAGGGACTTTATCTTTCCATTGCGCGTGGCATTCATATCCTGTCCATGTTCCCCTGGCCGCGCGGATACCCAAAGCCTGAACGGTCGCGTTAGGCTCAATGCTTATTGGCCCCCTGTCATCGACGGAGTTGCGGTACCAGGTTCCCCATTCTATTGAACTACTGTCTACCTCGAGCACCCTGTCCGTGGCATTGGTTATAGTCAGATAAAAAGTCCAGGCCATATTTATACTCCTCATTAAAAGTCAGCTAACTAAATAGCGAGCAGAGCAAATATCAAAGGCGAGAATATTGCTGTGTGAGTTGAAAAATTAGAGTGGTGCTGTTTTTTTGTCAAAGCCACCATTTTTGGTGTGGGGATATATTCCTTATAAAACACAGGGGCCCTTTTATGCTGACTTAAAGGACTAATAACCAGAGCGACGGGGTTGTAGGGATAAATTATTTTTGGCTGATTTTTTATGCTGACATGAAGAAAATAAAGATGATATTTATCTTATTTTAGGGTGGGTGTATTTATTTATAATCACTTTCATGAAAGCTGGAATATAGAATGCAAGATATTTTAAGCGGTTACTCACTTAATTAATAATATATTCAGATCTGTCATTGACGGAGAGCTTAAAGATTGGGTAAAAAAGCCCAGCGGTTATTCAACCGCCAGGCTGGCTAGATAAACTTCCGGTTATTTACCCAGAATCTCTCTACGGACGATCTCGGCACCGGCGCTTAACGCGTGCAGTTTGCCTCTGGCCACATGGCGCGGCAGCGGAGCCATACCGCAGTTGGTGGAAGGGTAGAGATTTTCGGCATCAACGAACTGCAGCGCTTTGCGCAGCGTGTTGGCGACTTCTTCCGGGGTTTCAATGGCGTGGTTGGCCACGTCGATGGCGCCCACCATCACTTTCTTGCCGCGAATCAGCTCGAGCAGGTCCATCGGTACGTGGGAGTTGTGGCACTCCAGCGAGATGATGTCGATGTTTGAGGTCTGCAGCTTTGGAAACGCCTCTTCGTACTGGCGCCACTCCGAGCCCAGCGTTTTCTTCCAGTCGGTATTGGCCTTGATGCCGTAGCCGTAGCAGATGTGCACGGCGGTTTCGCACTTCAGGCCTTCGATGGCGCGTTCCAGCGTGGCGATGCCCCATTCGTTAACTTCGTCGAAGAACACGTTGAAGGCCGGCTCATCGAACTGAATGATGTCCACGCCGGCAGCTTCCAGCTCTTTCGCTTCCTGGTTCAGGATTTTGGCGAATTCCCAGGCCAGTTTTTCGCGGCTTTTGTAGTGGTTGTCATACAGCGTGTCGATCATGGTCATCGGGCCAGGCAGCGCCCATTTGATTGGTCGGTCTGTCTGTTTGCGAAGGAACTTAGCATCTTCCACAAACACCGGTTTCTGGCGAGCCACGGCGCCGACCACGGTTGGGACGCTGGCATCGTAGCGGTTACGGATGCGCACGGTTTCGCGTTTTTCGAAATCCACGCCGTCCAGGTGTTCGATAAAGGTGGTCACAAAGTGCTGACGAGTCTGCTCGCCGTCGCTGACGATGTCGATATCGGCCAGCTGTTGTTCGTGCAGCGCCAGGCGCAGGGCATCCTGCTTACCCTCAATCAGTTCCTGATCCTGCAGTTTCCACGGTGACCACAGCGTTTCAGGCTGGGCCAGCCAGGACGGTTTAGGCAGGCTGCCGGCAGTGGACGTAGGCAATAATCTTTTCATGTTGAATAACCTTGTATTTGGTGTCTCAAAGAGGGTAGTTGGCAGACCACTGCTCTAAAATTGTTTGGTACGGTTTGATGAAGTGCTCTTCAGTAAACTTCCCTTGTTCGATGGCCAAACGGCTGCGTTCTTCACGATCGTAAACAATTTGAGTAAATGAATGATCCTGGTGGTTCAGGCTTGGCTGGAAGCACAGCCCGGCCGGAGAGTTCGCGTTGTAAATCTCCGGGCGATAGATCTTCTGGAACGTCTCCATGGTGCTGATGGTGCTGATAAGCTCGAGATTCGAGTAGTCATTCACCAGGTCGCCCGTGTGGTAGAAGGCAAACGGTGCCACGCTGTTTGGCGGCATGAAGTAGCGAGCCTTCAGCCCCATTTTGTTGAAATAGAGATCGGTCAGGGAAGATGAATCTTGTTCATATTCGATGCCGAGCACCGGGTGGCGGTTCCCGGTCTGGCGGTAAACGTTTTTGCTGGAGACGCTCAGGCAAATGACCGGCGCTTTGTTGAAGTTTTCTTTGTAGGTGTCTGAGCCAACAAAGTGTCTGAACAAGTTCCCGTGCAGGTCGCCGTAGTTTTCCGGAATGGTGAATTTTTCACGATCCTGGTTGTACTCTGGCAGCAGAACGCTGAAATCATAGTCGCGGACGTAGGAGGAGAAGTTGTTCCCGACGATGCCTTCGATGCGCTGGCCGGTTTTCTTATCCAGCACGTGCGTTTTTAAGATCTCAATCGCCGGGAAGGTGTTGCCCTTGCCCTCGACATCCAGCTCAACGGAGATAATTTCAAGTTCAACGCCGTAGCGGTCGGAGGTGGGGTTGTCCCAGTTCGCCAGGGAGTTGAAGCGGTTATCAATCATGATCAACGCGTTACGCAGGTTCTCCTGACGCTTCTCGCCGCGGGCCAGGTTAGCAAAATTGGTTGTGATGCGCGTATTCCCTGATGGGTTGTAATTCTCATCAAAAACAATGCTCTTAAGAGTAAAAGTAAACGCTTTAGTCATGGTAATCCGGCACCTTAATTCTGTTTTTTGCCTGTATCTACTGCTTGATTTCTCACAGATAACCTTTGGTTATCTGTGGTTTTACCTGTCAGTAATCTTCACATTGCATGTCGTTAACAATATTGCATCTTTTATGCCTGAGTCACAGTTTTAGTAAAAGTGATTTAATTTCATTAGAACATGAGCGGTGTTCATGATTTGGAATATGGCCCGGAGAGGTGTCCTCCGAGCCGGATGAATCGGTCAGTTATCGACCTTTGGTGGGCGAATTTTGAACCAAATCGCATACATGGCGGGCAGGAACAGCAGCGTCATAAAGGTGCCGCCAAACGTCCCGCCGATGAGCGTGTACGCTAGTGCTCCCCAGAAGACGGAATGGGTCAGGGGAATAAACGCCAGAATCGCCGCCAGGGCGGTCAGCAGCACCGGGCGTGAACGTTGGATCGTCGCTTCAACCACGGCATCAAAAGGCGTCAGCCCGGCCTGCTCGTTATGCTTAATCTGGCCGATGAGGATCAGCGTGTTGCGCATCAAAATCCCCGAAAGCGCAATCAGCCCCACCAGGGCGTTGATGCCGAACGGCTGGTTGAAAATCAGCAGCGTCGGCACCACGCCGATAAGCCCCAGCGGGCTGGTGGCGAACACCATCAGCATGGCTGAGATCGACCTAACCTGAAGAATAATCACCAGCAGCGTTAGCGCGATCATGATCGGGAACAGCGGAGCCATTGCCGCCGTGGCCTTGCCGGATTCTTCAATGGCGCCCGCTTCTTCGATGCGGTACCCCTCCGGAAGCTCAGCCACAATAGGTTGAATTTGTTTCACGATCGCCGTCGACACATCCGGCGGCTGAAGGCCATCGGCGACATCGCCCCGCACGGTAATGGTTGGCGTTCTGTCGCGACGTCGGAGCACCGGATCTTCCATCACAACTTCAACCTTACCGATTTGCGAGAGCGGCACTTTTTGCCCGTTCGCGCCAAAGAGCGTTAGCGCGGCGAGCTGTGCCGGGTCGTCCCGCACGCTGCCTCGCGCTCGCCCGGTAACCTGCACGGAACGGATATCTTCTCGTACTTCGGTCAATGGCGCGCCGGAAAGCAGAAACTGTAATTGCTGCGAGACGGAAGCGGTGGTTAAGCCCACGGCGTAAAGCCGGTCCTGGTTCAGGGTGAAATGCAGGGTAGGAACCCGGGAGCCCCAGTCGATGTTCACGGTGCGCATCAGCCCGCTTTGATTCATCACTTTTTCAACCCGTAACGAAATCGTTCTGAGCACGTTAGGGTCTGGCCCCATCACGCGAAACGCCACCGGGTAAGGCGTATAAGGTCCGAAGACAAGTTGGGTGACGCGCACCTGCGCCTCCGGTGCCAGGCCGTTGCTGATGGCCTGCCGCAGCCGCATTTTCAAGGCTTCTCGTGCATCGGGATCGGGTGTGAGAATCACGATTTTTGCGAATGAAGGATCGGGCAGCTCCGGGGCCATAGCCAGGTAGAAACGCGGCGCGCCCTGGCCAATGTAGGAGGTGACGATTTTTGACTCTTTCTGAGCGCTGAGCCATTGCTCAATGCGCTCGGTAGTCTTCGTCGTTTGCTCGATAGACGTCCCGTAAGGCAACTGAACTTCTACCAGCACTTCCGGGCGGTCTGAGATGGGGAAGAACTGCTTTTTCACCACGGCCATTCCGGCTATCGCCAGCACAAACAGGCCGACGACCGAACCGGCGGTCAGCCACTTGCGGGCGATGACTTTTTTCAGCAATACCCGGAAGCGATTGTAATTTTTGCTGGTGTACAGCGCGTGTTCCGCCAGTGCGGCTTTGTGCATATCGGGTAGCAATTTCACGCCGAGATAGGGCGTGAATACCACGGCCACCAGCCAGGAGGCGATGAGCGCGATTCCGACGATCCAGAACATGTTGCTGGTGTACTCCCCGGCGGTGGAGTGGGCGAAGCCATTCGGCATAAAGCCGATGGCGGTTACCAGCGTGCCCGCCAGCATGGGCGCGGCGGTGTGGCTCCAGGCGTAGGCGGAGGCTTTCACGCGGCTGTAGCCTTCCTCCATTTTCACCACCATCATTTCAATGGCGATGATCGCGTCGTCCACCAGCAGGCCCAGCGCCAGAATGAGTGAGCCTAAGGTTATCCTGTCGAAGTTTTTATCTGTGGCGGCCATGACGATAAACACCACTGCAAGCGTTAGCGGCACGGCGGCGGCAACCACGATGCCCACTCGCCAGCCCATGCTGACAAAGCAGACCACCATTACCACCAGCAGGGCGACAAAAAACTTCACCATAAACTCATCGACGGCGGAGCTGATGTTCACTGACTGATCGCTGACTTTACTGAAGCTCATGCCGAGCGGCATCGTGTCGTTGATTTTACGGGTTTCCTGATCCAGGGCTTTGCCCAAATCAAGCCCGTTCCAGCCGTCGCGCATGACCACGCCGAGCAGCAGGGCTGGCTCGCCGTTGTTTCTGACGAGGAACGTGGCCGGATCTTCATACCCGCGCTCGACGTCAGCTACGTCGGACAGTTTCAGCGTTTTACCCTGGGCCACAATGGGGGTATCGCGGATTTTTGAGAGCTGATCCAGCGCGCCATCCACGCGGATAAACACCTGCGGACCAGCAGTTTCTATTGAGCCTGCGGGGGTGAGCAGGTTCTGGTTACTCAGCGCCTGAAAGATGTCCAGCGGCGAAACACCAAGCGTGGCAAGCCTGTCATGAGAGAACGAAACAAAAATGCGTTCCGCCTGTTCACCGATAATATTTACTTTTTTCACGCCGGGGACGTGCAGCAATTGCTGGCGCAGGTTCTCAGCATCGCGCACCAGCAGGCGCTGCGGCTCGCCTTTTGCTTTCAGGGCAAACAGCGCGAAGGTCACATCCGAAAATTCGTCATTCACCAGCGGGCCAATCACGCCATCAGGCAGATTTTTGGCCTCATCGCTGATTTTTTTCCGCGCCTGGTAAAACTCCTCCGGCACGCTGGCAGGCAGCGTGCTGTCTTTTAGGGAGACCACGCTGTAGGCAAGGCCCGGACGGGTATAGGTTTCGGTGCGGTCATAATCGTCCAGCTCCTGCATTCTCTTTTCCAGCGGCTCGGCCACCAGATCCTGCATTTGCTGCGCGGTGGCCCCCGGCCAGGCGGTGATCACGGTCAGTTGTTTCACCGTAAAAGGCGGGTCCTCGGCTCGGCCCAGTTTAAAGAACGCGATGATCCCGGCCAGCGTAATGAGCAGGATCAGGAAAAGCGTGACTGATTTTTCGCGTACCGCGAGGGCGGAAAGGTTAAAGCGAGAGTCGCTCATTACGGTGCTCCCGCCAGATCGGTAGCGCCCTGTGCAAGCAGTCTGACTTCTTCGCCGTCATGCAGCAGATGTGCGCCGAGGGCAACGATGCTCGCGTGGCCGTCGATTTGGGTGGCAACAATGGCGGATTCGTCGGTGATGCGGCGGATGCTCACCGGGTGCCAGCTCACTTTGGCGGGTTTGCCGCTCACTACCCAAACGCCGGTGCCTTTATCTTTCCCGGCGTCATAGAGCGAGGCCAAAGGCACAATCACGTTTTGTGAGGGAGTACCTGCGTCAGGAATGGTGACGGTCACCGTGCTGCCGAGCGGTGCCTGGGCAAGTACGCCAGCGAGCACAAACTTCGCTTCAAATGTGCGGGTTTGTGGGTCGGCGGCGTCGGAAAGCTGACGTAAGGTAGCGGCCACGGGAGCGCTATCTGAACCGTAAAGATGAGCCTGAGCTACGGTGCCCAGCGCCGGGCGCAGCGTTTCCGGCAAATCGACGACCGCTTCACGCAGGCCCGCCCGGGCGAGACGAATCACCCCTTGCCCGGCGGCGACAACCTGGCCTGGCTCGGCCAGCGTATCCACTATCACGCCGTCAGAATCAGCCGTCAGCACCGCATAATTCATGGCGTTTTTAGCCACATTGGCCTGTGCAATGGCCGCCTGCAGATCCGCTCTGGCGCTGTCGGCCTGGGCTTTGATTTGATCGTACTGCGAGGCCGAAATCGCGCCGCTGCCGACAATGCTTCTGTAGCGGGCCTCATCGGCGGCGGCCTGTTTAGCGCGGGCTTTGGCGGCTGCGACGGCCTGATCCTGCGCTTTAGCCTGCAGGCTTAAATCCTGAGGATCGAGTCGCAGCAGGGGCTGGCCGTTTTTTACCGTCTGGCCTTTGTCCACCAGGCGCTCAAGAATTTTTCCCGGAACGCGAAAACCGAGGTCGCTTTGGATTCGGGAGGCGACAATGCCGGTAAAAGCCCGGGCGTCATCATTGGCGGACTGAACCGCGACAACGCGAACCAGCGGAGGCTGAGTACGCGGATCCTCTGGCTGAGATGAGTCACCGCAGGCGGTAAGCGCCGAGCACAGCAGCGCCACGGCAACTGGAAAAGGCTGAAGACGAAACATACGTTCCCTTATAAACGCGGAGCAGGAACGCAGATAATTATTCAAGTGACCAATTTAGTCAATGGTCACAAGATGCGGTCAGGGCATTAAACTTTTCAGGATCAGCGCGGGCAAAAGCTGTTCGGCCTGCTTAGCCAGTTCAAGGTTGTATTGCAGCTGTATCGGGCTGATAAACGGCAGCATAACCAGAAAAACGGCATTCACGGTGTCATCCATCGGGCTGCGGCGCTCGAATTCGCCGGACTGGCGGCCTGCATGAATAATGGCGGTAAGCACTTCCCGCAGCTGCAGCTTGTAGCGTTCGGCCGAGGGCCAGTTCTCCAGGCAGGAAACAATGGCGATGTCGTGGAGCTTACGGTCGTAGAAAAACAGATCGCTGCCTGCGGCAATGAGCGCGCTGAACATCGCCCGCAGCTTAGCCGACGCCCCGGGGGCGTCATCCACTGACTGACTGACGATTGCCATCATTTTTGTCAGGCGGTTGTCGCAGATAACTTCGCCGATTTCCTGCTTGGATTTGAAGAACTTGTAGATATAAGCCTTGGAATAGCCGATGGCTTTGGCGAGATCGGATACCGTCGTTTTTTCAAACCCGTAGTGGCCAAAGAATTCGGTCGCCGCCTCGATGATCTGTTCCCTGACGCTATGTTCCGCAGGCCCTCTGGTTTCCCCGCCCTGAACGTGAGTTTCAGACATATTTTCTCCCTGTGTTCGGATTTGTGAATGGGGACTATTGTAGCATTGGGTCACTTTGATCGGGATGTTATAAGCTTTAAAACGTCAGGTACGGCATAACAGCATGGGGAATGATTTGAATGAATATCGGTGAACTTGCCCGAATGACCGGGCTGAACGCCTCACGTATTCGGTTTTACGAACGTGTTGGTTTGCTGAAAGCCATAAAGCGGCAGTCCAATGGCTACCGGCACTATTCTGCGGAAGCCGTATTGATACTGAATCTGATTGTGACCGCTCAGAAAGCAGGTTTTTCACTCGATGAATTGCGCGCGCTGTTGCCTGGCGATCTTATGAAATGGGACCGTGAGCAGCTCCTGACCACATTACGCCGGAAAGTCGCTGATATTGAACAGATTGAGCTGCAGTTAGCGCAAAACAAAGCGCAACTCGCTTCGCTGCTGGAGGAGATTGAGAACAGGCCGAATGATCTCGATTGTGAGGCAAACGCCAGACGGGTGTTAACAAAAATCCCTAAAAACGATTGACCTTAAACTTAACTTTAAGCTTAGGGTCTGGGTTTGTTATCTCCCCAGGTATAAACCCATGAACGTATTTGACGAGTTATTTCTGCCGAATGGCACGCGCGTAGCGAACCGCCTGGCTAAGGCCGCCATGGAAGAGAACATGGCGGACGCGGATCACGCGCCCTCTCAGCCGCTTATTCAGCTTTACCGGCGCTGGGCTGAAGGTGGGGCTGGTTTGATTATCACCGGCAACGTGATGATAGACAGCCGCGCGATGACCGGGCCGGGCGGAGTGGTGCTGGAAGATGACGGCCAGCTGGAGAAATTCCGCCGCTGGGCACAGGTTAGCCGCGCACATGGGGCTCAGGTGTGGATGCAAATCAATCATCCGGGGCGGCAGATGCCGGCGGGATTAGGGCAAAAAACCTGGGCACCTTCTGCGGTTGCGCTCGACCTTGGGAGCATGTCCCGTCACTTTGCTGTGCCGCAGGCAATGGACGAACAATCGATCGATGAGGTCATTACTCGCTTTGCCACGACGGCGAATCTGGCAGAGCTGGCGGGCTTCTCCGGCGTCGAGATTCATGCCGCCCACGGTTATCTGCTAAGCCAGTTTCTATCTCCTCTGTCTAATCAGAGAACGGACCGCTGGGGTGGGTCGCTTGAGAACCGGGTTCGCCTGTTGTTAGAAGTTATTAACGCAGTGCGCGCAGTGGTTTCTCCTCGATTTACCGTGGCAGTAAAACTCAATTCTGCGGATTTTCAGCGTGGGGGATTTAGCGCCGGGGATGCAAAAGAGGTCGTTCGGTTACTTGGGGAACTGGCGGTGGACATGGTCGAGCTTTCGGGCGGCAGCTACGAAGCGCCAGCCATGCAGGGCGAAAGCCGCGACGGGCGAACGCTGGCACGTGAAGCTTACTTTCTTGAGTTTGCGACGGATGTTCAAGAGATTGCCCGAATGCCGCTGATGGTGACGGGTGGGGTTCGTCGCCTTGCTGTGGCGCAAACGGTGGTTGAAAGCGGCGTAGCAGTGGTGGGAATGGCTACCGCACTGGCGCTTAACCCGGCATTGCCACGTGAGTGGTTCCAGGGCGACTACGCCGAACCACAGCTTCCCCCCGTCAGGTGGAAAAATAAGCCTCTGGTCGCGCTGGCAAATATGGCTTTGGTAAAATATCAGTTGCGCAGAATGGGCGGGAATAAACGCCCCAACCCCTCTGTTTCTCCACTGTGGGCGCTACTGTTGCAGCAGGCTGACAGTATGTTAAGAGCCAAAAAGTATCGTAAGTGGATAGCAAGCCGTCAGCGGTAATTGGCTCAGTGGGCAAACAGCTGGATAAAGCGTTTCACCGTCGGAGAGCGTTCAAACTGCCGCCAGGCCAGCGCAATGTCCGTTTTCACCTGGTCACCGCGAATCGCGTGGAAGGTGACGTTGGGGCAGGCGATGCAGGTCATCGATTGAGGAACTAAGGCAAACCCGAAGCCTGCCGAGACCATGCTTAACGAGGAAGAAATTTGCGAAGCCTGGCAGGCACTTTTCAGATCGATGCCCGCCCGCAGGCAGGCGTTATACATCAGTTCATATAATCCGGGGGCCACTTCTTCCGGGAACAGCACTGGCGGGACATCGGCCAGCGCCTGCAGGGCCAGTTCTTTCTCCCCGGAAAGAGGATGGTCCCTGTGCAGGGCAATCATCATCGGCTCTTCGTCAATTAGCTTGAGCGTAAACCGCTTGCTGCTTTCACAGGGCAGGCGAACAAACGCCACGTCCAGCAAGCCATCATCCAGTTCCTGCATCAGACCCGCCATATTGGTTTCTCGCTGGCGCAGTTCGATGGCCGGATAGTGCGCCTGAAACTGGCGCAGCAGAGAAAAAATCTTTGGATTAAACGCGTTTGAACTGGTTATCCCGAGCGACAGCTTGCCGTTAATACCGCGGGCGATGCCGCGGGCTTTCTCCAGCGCGGCATCGCTGTGGGCCAGAATCTGACAGGCATCCTGATAAAACGCTTCTCCCGCATCCGTCAGCTCTACACCTCTGGTTAAGCGGTGCAGCAGGGGCGTGCCCACTTCACGCTCCAGCCGCTGAATCTGCTGGCTAAGAGGAGGCTGCGAAATACCCAACAGCTCGGCTGCCCGGGTGAAATTATGCGTCTGGGCAACGGCGACAAAATAGCGGAGATAGCGAAGTTCCATATCGAAAACGTCTCAAACCAGAAGGGCTTTTATATTGGAACTGTGAGCTGGATCACGTCAACATTTAATTAATGTTTCTTAACCTTCAGCCCGAGGTGACAGACGCCATGAGCGATCTAACTCTATGTTCCTGCGAAGAAAGTCTTTTAGAGATGGTCGAGACCTTCGCCGCAGCCAATAAAGAAAACATGATATATCAGACTTCATTGATGAGCGCATTATTGAGCGGCGTCTATGAAGGGGAAACCACCATGGCCGACCTGCTTAAGCACGGTGACTTTGGCCTGGGGACTTTTAACGAGCTGGACGGCGAGATGATTGCCTTCAACAGCAACGTGTATCAATTACGGTCAGACGGCAGCGCCAGAGCGGCCAGCCCGCAGCAGAAAACCCCGTTTGCGGTGATGACCTGGTTTAAACCGCAATACCGCTTGCGCATCAATAGCCTGACCAGCCGTCAGAAACTGCACGAGATTATCGACGCAAAAATTCCCTCCGATAACCTGTTTTGTGCGCTGCGCATCGACGGTCATTTCCACCACGCGCATACCCGCACGGTACCGCGCCAGAAGCCGCCATATCGCGCCATGACTGACGTGCTGGACGACCAGCCGGTGTTCCGCTTTAACGGCCGTAAAGGCGTGCTGGTGGGGTTCCGCACCCCACAGCATATGCAGGGCATCAACGTGGCGGGCTATCACGAACACTTTATTACCGATGACCGCCAGGGCGGCGGGCATCTGCTCGATTATCAGCTGGAGCAAGGCGAGCTGACCTTCGGTGAGATCCACAAGCTGATGATCGATCTTCCGGCAGACAGTGCATTTCTTAACGCCAACCTGCACCCCGAAAATCTCGACGCGGCTATCCGCGCGGTTGAAAACTAGCGTTCCCTGAGGAGATGTGAGCCATGAATAATAAAAAACCTTTGCGCCAGTGGGCGCACGGCGCTGACATGGTGGTCAGCCAGCTTGAAGCTCAGGGCGTGAAGCACGTCTTTGGGATCCCAGGGGCGAAGATTGATAAGGTCTTTGATTCGCTGAACGACTCGCCGATTGAACTTATTCCGGTCCGCCACGAAGCCAATGCAGCCTTTATGGCGGCGGCGGTGGGGCGCATCACCGGGAAAGCGGGCGTGGCGCTGGTGACCTCCGGCCCTGGCTGCTCAAACCTGATCACCGGCATGGCAACAGCCAACAGCGAAGGCGACCCGGTTGTGGCGCTGGGCGGGGCGGTAAAACGTTCCGATAAAGCCAAACTGGTACATCAAAGCATGGACACCGTGGCGATGTTCAGCCCGGTGACGAAATACTCGGTGGAAGTCCCTTCTTCGGACGCCATTGCGGAGGTGGTTTCAAACGCTTTCCGCGCCGCCGAGCATGGTCGTCCTGGCAGCGCTTTTGTCAGCCTGCCGCAGGACATCAGTGACGGCCCGGCAACCGGGAATATTTTGCCCGCTAACGGATTGGTGAAAGCAGGTGCAGCGCCTGACGCCGCTATTAACGATGTGGCGAAACTTATCTCGCAGGCCAAAAATCCTGTATTCCTGCTTGGGCTGATGGCAAGCCAGCAGGAAAACAGCGCGGCGCTGTTCCATCTGCTGGAAAAAAGCCATATCCCGGTCACCAGTACCTATCAGGCCGCTGGGGCGGTGAATCAACAGCACTTTTCTCGCTTTGCCGGGCGTATTGGGCTGTTCAATAACCAGGCCGGTGACCGCCTGTTACAGCTTGCGGACCTG
Source organism: Cedecea sp. B1(4) (assembly GCF_059414925.1). Classification (NCBI taxonomy): domain Bacteria; kingdom Pseudomonadati; phylum Pseudomonadota; class Gammaproteobacteria; order Enterobacterales; family Enterobacteriaceae; genus Cedecea; species Cedecea sp. B1(4). The sequence continues at coordinate 649,708 of NZ_JCAHMZ010000001.1, forward strand.
GTTGTTTGTATCGGCTACAGCCCGGTGGAGTATGAGCCGGCGATGTGGAATACCGGTGATGCCACGCTGGTTCATATCGACGTTCTGCCCGCCTATGAAGAACGCAACTACGTGCCGGACGTCGAGCTGGTGGGCGATATCGCCAGCACGCTGGACAAACTCACCGCCCGTATAGAAAAACCGCTGGTCCTTAGCCCACGTGCGTCAGAAATCCTTGTGGACAGGCAGCATCAGCGTGAACTGCTGAGCCGCCGGGGGGCGCAACTGAACCAGTTTGCGCTTCACCCGCTGCGTATTGTCCGGGCGATGCAGGACATTGTGAACGACGACGTGACCCTGACCGTCGATATGGGCAGTTTCCACATCTGGATCGCCCGTTACCTTTATAGCTTCCGCGCCCGTCAGCTGATGATCTCTAACGGCCAGCAAACCATGGGCGTAGCGCTGCCGTGGGCCATTGGCGCATGGCTGGTGAATCCGGGCCGCAAGGTGGTTTCGGTGTCCGGCGACGGCGGTTTCCTGCAGTCCAGCATGGAGCTGGAAACGGCGGTGCGCCTGGGCGCTAACGTGCTGCACATCATTTGGGTGGATAACGCCTACAACATGGTGGCGATTCAGGAAGAGAAAAAGTATCAGCGTCTGTCCGGTGTGAACTTCGGGCCGGTGGACTTCAAAGCTTACGCAGACGCCTTTGGCGCTCGAGGCTTCGCGGTGGAAAGCGCGGAGGCGCTGGAGCCAACTTTACGCGCCGCTATGGATGTGAATGGTCCGGCGGTGGTCGCGATTCCGGTTGATTACAGCGACAACCATCTGTTGATGAGTCAGCTGCACCTCAGCCAAATTCTTTAAACTACAGAAGGATATTGTGATGAAAAAAGTAGCATTGGTTACCGGGGCCGGTCAGGGGATCGGGAAAGCTATCGCGCTGCGTCTGGCTAAAGACGGCTTTGCCGTCGCCGTGGCGGACTACAACGCCAAAACCGCAAAAGAAGTGGCGGACGAAATTAACCGCAACGGAGGCCGCGCGCTGGAAGTGACTGCGGACGTGTCCGACCGCGATCAAGTCTTCGCCGCCGTTGAGGCTGCCCGCAAAGGACTGGGCGGTTTTGATGTCATCGTTAACAACGCTGGCGTAGCCCCTTCTACGCCTATCGAGGACATCACCCCGGAAATCGTCGATAAGGTCTATAACATCAACGTGAAGGGCGTAATTTGGGGTATTCAGGCTGCGGTTAAAGCCTTCAAAGCAGAAGGTCACGGTGGGAAAATCATTAACGCCTGTTCCCAGGCGGGCCACGTAGGTAACCCGGAACTGGCGGTTTACAGCTCCAGCAAATTTGCCGTGCGCGGCCTGACCCAAACCGCTGCGCGCGACCTGGCCCCGCTGGGCATCACGGTGAACGGCTACTGCCCAGGGATCGTCAAAACGCCGATGTGGGCCGAAATCGACCGCCAGGTGTCTGAAGCAGCGGGTAAACCGCTGGGTTATGGCACCGCAGAATTCGCCAAACGCATCACTCTGGGACGTTTGTCCGAGCCGGAAGATGTGGCTGCCTGTGTGTCTTACCTGGCCAGCGCGGACTCTGACTATATGACCGGGCAGTCGCTGCTCATCGACGGCGGAATGGTCTTTAATTAAAAAAAGGTTTTAATGTGGAGTACCTTTTGGCCTGGCGGGGAACCGTTGGGCCTTTTTTATTTGCCACTGTTTATCTTAAGTTTTTTATCCACCTCTATACTTTGTCATGGCAACGGCCAGAAAAATCACAGAAAGGACCGGACATGACAAACCTGTCGCAGACGGACGGCGCGGAAGCCTCCGGGACAACGCCGCATAAATTTATCCTCGCAGGAAGCGCTCTTGGCGTGGTGTTTGGCGATATCGGCACCAGCCCGCTTTACACCCTGAAAACGGTGCTGCTGTTATCCGGTAACAATCCCACCCCGTCGGTTATCCTGGGGCTGCTGTCGCTGATTATCTGGACGCTGATCCTTATCACCTCGGTGAAGTACGCGATGTTTGCGATGCGCATCGACAACCACGGCGAGGGCGGCATTATGGCGCTGATGTCGCTGCTGGTGGCGAGAGACAAAGGCTCGCGCTGGGTGGTACTGGCGGCTTTATTGGGCGCGGCGCTGATCTACGGTGACGGGGCGATTACGCCCGCGATTTCAGTGCTCTCCGCCATTGAAGGACTGAATATGATCCTGCCGGAGGCAGAAACCTGGGTGCTGCCAATTGCGGTGACGATTCTGGTATTGCTGTTTGCCGTGCAGCCCTTCGGCACGGCTAAAATCGGTAAAGTATTCGGACCGATTATGGCGCTGTGGTTTATTGCTATCGCCGGGCTTGGGATTTGGGGTATCGCGCAGCATCCGGCCGTGCTGCTGGCTATCAATCCCTTGTACGGCCTGCAGTTTCTCGTCTCTAATGGTTTTGTCAGTTTTATGGTGCTGGGTGGCGTATTTCTGTGCGTCACCGGGGCGGAAGCGCTGTATGCCGACATGGGGCATTTCGGGAAAAAGCCTATCTGGATGGCGTGGTACGGCGTGGTTTTCCCGAGTCTGCTGCTGAACTACGCGGGGCAGTCGGCGCTGATCCTTTCCGGGGCCGATATCACCCAGAATATCTTCTTCCGCCTTTGCCCGCCGGCACTGCTGATCCCGCTGGTGATCCTTGCCACGCTGGCCACCATTATTGCCAGTCAGGCGATTATCACCGGGGCATTTTCGATGACCCGGCAGGCGATTCAATTGGGCTGGCTACCGCGCCTGCGCATTCGCCAGACGGCGGCGGAGAGCTACGGGCAAATTTATATCGGCGTGATCAACTGGCTGCTGATGGGCGTCACGCTGTTCCTGACGGTGTTCTTCAAGTCGTCCGAAAACCTGGCGGCGGCTTACGGGATTGCGGTATCTCTCACCATGCTGATGACCTCCGGGCTGCTGTACGTGGCGATGCGTCACATCTGGCAGTGGCGGCGGCTGACCAGCGCGCTGGTGGCGGGGGGCTTTTTGATCGTCGATACCTGCTTCCTGATCGCTAATCTGATCAAGGTACTGGAGGGCGGTTATATTCCACTGCTGTTGGCGGCGATTGTCTGCACGACGATGCTGGTCTGGCACCGTGGCGCGGCGGCGGCGTCCAGGGCGGTGAACGAAAAGGTGATCGATGTGAACACCTTCTTCGCCGCGCTGAAAGAGCGTGGCGTGCCGCGCGTGCAGGGTTCAGCGGTGTTTCTGACCAAAACGCGCAACGGTATTCCGCCGGTGATGCGGTGGCATGTGGCGCGCAACCACGCGCTGCAGGAGCAGGTGCTTTCGCTGACCATTTCTATCATGAACGTCCCGCGCGTACCGGCTGGAGAGAGGTTGGTGATCGTGGAGCAGGCACCGAACTACTGGCGCGGTATCGCCCAGTACGGCTTTATGGAAAGACCGCATATTCCTGAACTTATGGCGAGATTGGGAGAGATGGCTTGCGCCTTCAGCGTGGAGGATGTGACCTATTATTTGGGCCATGAAACCATCGTGGCCCGTGAGGACGGAAAGGGGATGCCAGCCTGGCAGCGTAAGTGCTTCGCGTTCATGGTGAGAAACGCCACGCACGTGACGCACTATTACCGCCTGCCGAGCGACAGCGTGGTAGAGATCAGCCGCCGGATAGCAATTTAACCCGCCCGCAGGACCAGGCGAATAAAACTGTCGATGTCGTCCAGCGCCAGCTGCCTGTCTGCGGGGGCTGAGGCGACCAGCAGTTTGTCCGCATAACCGTTTAGCAGGGCGCTAAACTGGCGCGTAGTTCTGGCGGCATCCACTGCTTTAAACACGCCGGCCGCAATGCCGTCATCGACGATATCGGCCAGCACTTTTTCCCATTTTTGCGTCATCACCAGCGCAAGCTCGGCCCATACGCTGCTGTGCGCAGCCTGGTGCCACAGCGCGCCGTAAAGCTGCCAGACAGCGTCCGGCGCGTGAGGGAGATACGTGTGGATCAAGCGTTGCAGCTTATCTTCCGGGGAAAACGTGTTGGTTTCAGCGGTAAACTTGTGCAGATCGGCCATCAAAAACGCCGTCATAGATTCAATGCAAAGCGTTTGCCAGTCGCTGAAGTAGTGGTAAATGTGGCTCCGCGAGATGCCCACCCGCTCGGTGAGTTCGCGGGTGGTCACCTTTTCAATGCCTTTCTCAATGAACAGCTCAATGGCCCCGCTCAGGATTTTGCTTCTTAGCGTGTCCGGTGCTTCTTTCATGACGTTTCCACGGTTATCTGAATCGCTGGTGTAGCATCTTATCAGTTTTTAACTCGTTGGCTGGACAGCTTTTCCGGCTGGCGCAGCACATATTTCAAGATCGCGGTGCTGACGGCGACCAGCACGGCGGCACAGATAATCACCGTCAGATAGGCATGGCTGAAGGCGTTTCGCGCCAGCTCTTTCAGCAGGGCGGCGCTTGCCGTGCTCATCGAGCCTGCAAGGTGTAGAGCCTCATCCAGACTGTCGTACGCGCTGTTTCCTGCGACCAGGCCTTCAGGCAACACCAGGCTTGCGCTGTAGACTGCGGTCATCAGGCCACCCAGCAACGTGACGCCAAGTACGCCGCCCATTTCCCATGAGACATCCTCAATCGCGGCGACCATGCCGGCTTTTTCTTCCGGGGCATTGAGCATGATGGATGTTGATGCAGCGGTAAACGCCACGCCAAGTCCAAGCCCGATGATAAACAGCGCGGCGAGCTGTGGCGTCAGGCTGTAATCGGCCAGCAAAGCCATACTCGTCATGCCCATCGCTGTCACCAGCAGGCCGAAGACCATAAGTTTGGCGCCGCCCCAGCGTGGCAACACGACGCCGGCCAGCGGTGAAGCCAGGGCCGAGCCAATCGGGATAGGGAGAATCGACAGCCCGGCTAACAGCGGCGTCAGGCCCAGGACAAGCTGCAGGCGCTGGGTCAGCACCAGCTCAATGCCGGTAAGCGCGATCATGGTGATAATCGCCACGCTAATGCCGCTGGCAAACATGCGGTTACGGAACAGCGAGAAATCGATCATCGGCTGGGCCGAACGCTGTTGGCGACGAACAAACAGCGTTAAAAAGACGACGCCAGCCAGCAAAGAGCCGGCCACGGTTAGCCACGAGGCATCCATCTTGCTGAGTTCCTTGAGCGCGTAAATCACGCCTACCAGGCCAAGCATAATCAGCAGTGAAGCGGTGAAATCACAGGGACGGTTGGCGTTCCCCGCATCCCGTGGGATCAAGAACCAGGCAAAAACGATAACCAGCAAGACGACCGGCACGTTAATCAGGAAGACCGATCCCCACCAGAAGTACTCCAGCAGCACGCCGCCAATAACCGGGCCAAGCGCCGCGGCGGCAGAAGCCACGGCAGACCAAATGCCGATGGCCAGCGCCCGTTCGCGCTCGTTGGTAAAGACCTGACGCACGATGGCAAGCGTGGCTGGCATCATCATCGTGGCACCTATAGCAAGAAACACGCGTGAAGCGATCAGCAGTTCAGCCGTGGGCGAGTAGGCCGCGCAGAGCGAAGCGAGGCCGAAAACAGGTAACCCGGACATAAAGAGCAGCTTGTGGCCCAGGCGGTCACTCAGCATGCCCGCGCCGGGTAGCAGGCCCGCCGCCACCAGCGGATAGGCGTTAATGATCCACAGTTTTTCAGACGCCGTAGCGTTTAAGGCCTGGGTGAGCCTGGGCAGTGCCGTGTAAAGCACCGTCATATCTATAATGATCAGGAAAAGGGTGCTGGTCAGGATCGCCAGAATCAGCCAGCGGTTAGTGAAGCGCATGTTGAATGCCTCTAAAATAATCCAAACTTGAGCGGTTGCTCAAGCGTGAAATATACTTGAGCGGTTGCTCAAAAACAAGTTCGATATTGCCGCGTATTTAGCGGCGGTTTACTTGTTGTGAAGGGGGGGATCGCGATAAGGTAGCCGCCTGCGAGGATATTCATTCAGGTTTGAGCACAGGGCAGGGAAATGAAAAAACTGATCGTGATGTTACATGGCGTAGGGAGTTCCGGGGCGGATCTCGAAGGGCTGGGACTTTTTGTCCAGCAGGTCATGCCGGAAGTGCTATTTGCCTCACCGAACGGTAGCGAGCCTTTTGACGGCGGCGGCGATGCCTGGCAGTGGTTCAGCCTGGAAGACGTGACTGCACAAAACCGCCCGCAGCGCGTTGTAGAGGCCCGGGCCGCGTTTGATGCGAAGCTGGAAGCTATTTTTAAGCAGCATGACGTGATGCCGGGTAAAGATCAGGTCATTCTGCTGGGCTTCTCTCAGGGATCTATCATGGCCCTGGATGTTCTGGCCACCTCCCGTTTTCCACTGGCGGGCGTGGTGGCGTTTTCCGGGCGTCTTGCTTCACCCAAACCGTATCACGTGGCGGCAGATGCGTCGGCGCTGTTGATTCATGGTATGGCGGATCAGGTGATCCCGTGGGCTGAAAGTGAAGCGGCTGCCGCGGCATTAATTGAAGCCGGCGCGGAAGTTGAAACGCTGTTTGAACCCGGCGTGGTGCATACCATTAGCGCCGATGGCGTGTCGCAGGCGCTGGGGTATATTGCGGAGCGTTTTGAGTTAGATCCTGAGTGATTTTTTCCCACACCCCAAGCGGGGTGGGAACTGGAACGAGCATAGGTGTTCGGTTTGCACCCTCACTCTACCCCTCTCCCTGAAGGGAGAGGGAAAATAGATTGTGTACTGTTCTAACCTGGCTTGCTGTTTCTCCTTCGCCCCTCCAGGGAGAGGGGCAAAATCTTCAGGACTTGCTCATATCACTCAGCAGCACCGCAATACTTTTCCCGCCTTCCGTTTGTTCCAGCGCAATCTTCACCGCAATCGTCAGCGGCACAGACAGCAGCATACCGACCGGGCCGAGCAGCCAGCCCCAAAAGATGAGCGACAGGAATACCACCAGCGTAGAGAGTCCAAGCCCTCGGCCCATCATGCGCGGCTCCAGGATATTGCCAAACACCAGGTTAATCAGAAGATAACCCGCTACGACAATCAGGGCCTCGTACAACCCGTTAAATACCAGAACCTGCACCACCGGCGGGATGGCCGCCAGCACCGAGCCGATGTTTGGAATATAGTTGAGTGCGAAGGCCAGCAGCCCCCAGATAAAGGCAAAGCGGACGTCAAGGGCGGCAAGCATGCCCCATACGACAAGGCCGGTGACGATGCTGATGGCCGTTTTTAGCACCAAATAATGGCTGACGCTGTCCAGCGCACGCTGAATGGCGCCCATACCTTCTTCCGGGCGAGCCATCAGCTGCTGCAGCTTGCGCGGCAGTTGTGGGACCTCAATTAGCATAAACACCACGGTCAGCAGCAGTAAAAAGATAGACGTCATCGCGTTGGAAAGCTGCGTCAGAAGACCGGTAACCAGCGTCATCAGGGCATTAGGATCGACATACTTCATTAACTCATCGACAGAAACAGACATTCCCGCGCGCTGCAGCCAGGGTTCAAGGGTTTTTAACGGCACCACCAATGAAGAGCGGTACTGCGGCAGGGTCCGCGCAAGTTCGTTTAGCGAAGTGCCGAGATAGGCCAGCAGCAGCACCATGCTCAGGATAATGACGACAATCACCAGGCTGATGGCCAGCACGCGCGGCACCCGAAGCCGTTCAAGACGACGAATTAGCGGGTTTAGAATAACGGCAATAAATAGCGCCAGAATAAATGGCACGATGATGTCGGCAGCCGCTTTAATACCCACCAAAATAATGACCAGCATGCCCAGCATAATCACGGCTTTCAGTGCGTTGAGTGTAATAATTGGTTTTGCCATCGTGGCAGGTTCTCCAGTGTGCGGGCGGGGAAATAATACATCACCGTTAAAACAGGTGTCCCTTTATTACGTTATTTTAAACGTTAAAAACAGTTTAATACATTGTGTTTTTGCTGTCGCTTTGCGTAAAGGAGTGTAAAGGTAAGCCGCTAACATGCCGAATTATGGTATAAAATCGCCGTGTTTAACTACTGAGGACAATTTTCTATCCGCAACTGATGAGAAGCAACACCGCGGGTAAGTTGGAAATATTATGGACAATACGTTCAGCACTTCATTCAATCAGCATTCTGTTTTTACCACCTCCACATCTTCACTCTCTGGTGAGCAGCACTGGCGCAACGCGCTATAGTCCCTTTCTTCTGACATTTTTTCTGGTTTTCAAATTTTCGCTTGCTCGTCGTGTGACGTGGCTTGTCGGTTTTTTGTATCTTTATTTTCTCTGTCAGGAGAGAAATCATGATTTATTGGATTTTATTGGGGTTAGCCATCGCTGCCGAAATTACCGGCACCTTGTCAATGAAATGGTCAAGCGTAAACGAAAGTAATATGGGGTATATTTTCATGCTGGTCATGATCGCGATCTCCTATATTTTTCTGGCATTTTCGGTTAAAAAAATCGCACTTGGCGTGGCATATGCCATGTGGGAAGGCATCGGTATTCTGTTTATTACAGTCTTCAGCGTCATGCTGTTTGATGAGTCCATTTCACCGCTAAAAATACTTGGCTTAACTACGCTGGTTATTGGTATTGCGCTGATTAAATCGGGTACGCGAGAGAAAAAATCACGCCCGGTGATATCAGAGAAAGGGGAACATCATGCAGCCGTTTGAGTGGGTACACGCCCTGTGGCTAACGTTAGCCATTATTCTGGAAATCGTCGCCAATATCTTTTTAAAACAATCTGATGGTTTCAAACGCCCGATTTACGGCGTGCTGTCTCTGCTGGCCGTGCTGGCCGCGTTCAGTGCTCTGGCTCAGGCCGTTAAAGGCATTGAGTTATCCGTCGCCTATGCGCTCTGGGGCGGGTTTGGTATCGCTGCCACCGTGGCCGCGGGCTGGATCCTCTTCGGCCAGCGCCTTAACCGCAAAGGTTGGGTTGGTCTAAGTTTGTTGCTGATAGGGATGGTTATTATCAAAATTGCCTGATCCATCACGCTGCCCGTTAATTATTCGGGCAGCGCTTTCCTCAGGGTGTATTACGCTTATTTTACGGTAAAAGCACTTCTCTAAATCAAAAGCCTAAAAACCTTCACGTTATTTCACTTAGAAGAGAGCTGAAATTGCGTAATCCTCTTAGCTGGAAAAGCACGCCCGTTGCTGGAGCCCTGTTTGCCATGGTGTTTATGGCTGGCATCGGGTTGATCGTGTCTATTATCGCGCTCCTCTACCTTTCACTTCACCTTATTAGCAGTAAAACCAATGAGATAGATGAACACCGAAGCGCCCTGTCGGTACAGGGGGCCATTCAGACTTCGGTCAACCGCGTGTGGGCGTTGGTTATTGATAATGCGGTCTGGGACGATGCCGTAAATCAAGTTTATCGCCCTGAGCTGGACGTTAACTGGCTGTATAACACCTGGGGCGCGGGTTACAAAATCAATAACCTCTATGATGGCGTGTACGTGCTGGATGAAGGGTTCAATGTGCTTTGGGGCTCGTTTCGTGGGCAACGCGTAACGGGGCAAAACATTTCTCAACTTGGGAAGGGGTTTGCGTCCCTCGTCTACCAAAACGCGCAAACGCTTAAAGACGACAAAAAAATTTTTGCCGGGATCACGCAAACCGAGAACGGCGTTTCGTTTATCGGCATTGGGCTGATTCGGCCAATGTTGGGGCGGCTTCACGTTCACGACGCCACGCGCCGTTACCTGGTGATTGGCCGTCAGATTAATAACTCGATGCTAAAAGAGCTGGGAAACACGTTTCAGATTGAAAACCTACGCCTGACGCCCACGCCATCTGATTCTTCAAGTGTCCCGCTGAACAGCGCCTCCGGTGAAACGTTGGGATACCTTAGCTGGCAGCCGCGGTTGCCAGGAGCAGAGGCGGCCCGCGCCGCTTCGGCAGATATTATGCGCATTACGATGCTTGCGACGGTGCTAATCCTGGTCTTTATCGTCATCAGCAGTCTGGGGCTGTACAAGCTGGCTCGAGGTGAAAAGCAGGCGAGAAGTATCGCGTTAACCGACTGGCTCAGCCATTTACCTAACCGACGAGCGCTCATCGAGCGGCTGGAAACCATCAGCAAACGGGGAGATAGCGACGAAAAAAGTGTGGTATTTATCGATCTCGATGGTTTTAAGGACGTGAATGATATTTACGGGCACGATAAAGGCGACCAGTTAATCGTGACCATTGCTCATGCTCTTCGCGATCGCGTGCCCCCAAACGGCATGTTGGTGCGCATGGGAGGGGATGAATTTGCCATGATGATCGGCGGGGAGAGAGCCGGGGAACACTCAGCCGCCTTCGCGGGTTCAGTCCTGGATTTTCTTAGCCAGCCTGTCCCCGTGGGAGAAAGTACCATTCATATTAGCGCCAGTATCGGAATAGCTTCGGGCTCGCTGGTGGATTGCAGCAGCTCGGAGCTGTTCCGCCGGGCCGATATCGCTATGTATCACTCTAAAATTACCGGAAAAGGGCGCACGACTTATTATGATGCCGCGTTAAATAACGTTCGCGAGCGCCGTTTAACCATCGAAAATGACATTCGTGCGGGCCTTGTACGGAATGAGTTTGAGGTTTGGTACCAGCCGATTATGGATGCAGATAGCCAGACGATGGCCGGTGTGGAAGCGCTGGTACGCTGGCCGCGTCGTCCTGGCGGAGAACTGTTGCCAGATGAGTTTATTCCCGTGGCTGAAACGAGCGGTCTTATCTATTCGCTCGGATTGTTTGTGCTCCGCCAGGCGTGCTGTGATTTAGCTCCCCATGAGGATCTGCGGCTGTCGGTAAACATTTCTCCGGCGCAGTTCCGCGACCCGGAATTTGAAGACAAGGTTGCCCGGGTGCTACAGGAAACGGCGTTCCCGGCGCAAAGGCTTGAACTGGAAGTGACGGAAAGCTATGTGCTGGAAAACCCGGAGCGCGCCCTGGCGGCAATTCGCAATCTTAAGTCTCAGGGCACGGCGGTGGCGCTGGACGATTTCGGCAACGGCTATTCGAGCATTGGCTATTTGCGCCGTTTTAACTTTGACACCATCAAAATAGACAAGTCCCTGGCCGGACTGGTGGACAGCGATGAACAAGCCCTGGCGCTGGTGAATGGAACGGTACGTATTGCCACCGCGCTGGGTATGGCAGTGACGGCAGAGGGCGTAGAAAACGAAGAGCAGCTCAAGCTGCTTTGCCAGGCAGGCTGCGACCGGCTGCAGGGCTATTATTTCAGCCCGCCTAAGCCGCTGGATGCAGTATTAACGCTGCGCCCGGCGTAGTGGGCTATTAAATTATGGGTTAATATTCCTGCTATTACAGAGGGTTATTTTATTTTTTAAGTTATTGGGTTTTTTCTTTTCAATATTAACTCTTTGTTTAATTACTGGTTATAAATCACCTTGCTTTTGCAATCCCATGTTATAAGCTATGAAGAAATGGAATGTTAAGTTGAGTTTATCAAGGAGAGACATGTGAAAGCCGCAATACACCTGATCATTACAGTGTTAATTTCGTGTTCTTCATTTGCTGCAGCGCAGCCAGTGGAAGATAAAAATAAAATAGCCAAAATTTATTATACCGGAGAAATGCAACCTTCCGCCGTATCGAGGCTGGTCAGCGCTTTTGATGAAGTTAATAAAAATAATGATGTAGAAAGAATTTATCTCTACATCAATAGCTATGGCGGTGATATGGATGCGGGCTTGATGGCCGCCGCTGCCGTCAGAAGCTCTGCTATCCCCGTAACAACCGTGGCTATGTCCACCGTCGGCTCTTCAGCAACGATCATGTTTTGCGCCGCAGACGACAGGCGCTCATTGCCTGAAGGCAGCCTGTTCCTGCACCCGGCCTCTATCTCACATCAGGGAGATGTCAGGCCAGCAGATGTGGCATATCTTGAAAAAGAAACACGTCGTTTCAATGAGATGTTTAAAAAAACGTATCGGGCATGTACAAAACTTGATGATGCCAAAATAGCCGAGATACTGCATAGCGAGTATAACCTTACAAACTATTCTCCCAGTGAGGCGATGGCCATAGGGTTAATATCCTCCGTGGATAAAAAAATAATTCCGGCCACCTACAGCTACGCTATCACCAGCAGCTCAAATTAATAGTCAAATATTACCGGGTAAACTATCGGGTCATGACGTGGATATGGAAATAACGCTGAGGGCAATCCGCTAGTTTGTCCCGTGAATATATCAGGAACCATGCCTGAATTACCTTGTGGTGGCAGAGGTATTACATGGAAAATATTCACCAGAAAAGAATGTTTTGGCTAAAGATGCATCTTGATGCTTCGCTGCTGCTGTTGATTATGCTGCTGCTTGCCTACAGCGCGTTTGTGATGTGGAGCGCCAGCGGCCAGGATCCTGGGATGATGGAGCGCAAAGCCGGGCAGATAGCGATGGGGCTTATCGTGATGATCGCCATGGCGCAAATCCCTCCTCGCTTTTATGAAAGATCCGCCCCCTGGCTCTTTGCCCTGTGCGTGATTTTACTGCTAATGGTGGATAGCATCGGGCAAATCAGTAAAGGGGCTCAGCGTTGGCTGGATCTCGGCGTTATCCGCTTCCAGCCTTCTGAAATCGCAAAGATTGCCGTCCCGCTGATGGTGGCGCGGTTTATCAATCACAATCCCTGTCCTCCATCGCTGAAACATACCGCCATCGCCCTGGCGCTGATTTTTGTTCCCACCTTGCTTATTGCGATGCAGCCCGACCTTGGGACCGCCGTTCTGGTGGCCACATCCGGTCTTTTCGTGTTGTTCCTGTCCGGCATTAGCTGGCGGATTATCGCCGCCGCTGCCGCGCTGATTGCGGTGTTCATTCCGGTGCTGTGGTTCTTTCTTATGCATGACTATCAGCGTGAACGCATCATGATGCTGCTGGATCCGACCCGCGATCCGCGTGGGGCGGGCTATCACATTATTCAGTCAAAAATTGCTATTGGTTCCGGCGGTATGGTAGGGAAAGGCTGGCTGCACGGCACACAGTCGCAGCTGGAGTTTTTACCGGAGCGGCACACCGACTTTGTGTTTGCCGTTCTGGCGGAAGAACTGGGCTTTATCGGCATTTTAGTGCTGCTGGCGCTGTATCTGCTGGTGATTATGCGCGGGTTGATCATCGCCGCTCAGGCTCAGACGCTTTTTGGCCGCATGGTTGTCGGCAGCCTGATACTGATTTTGTTCGTTTATGTGTTTGTGAACATCGGTATGGTCAGCGGAATCTTGCCGGTAGTAGGTGTTCCGCTGCCGTTAATAAGCTACGGAGGCTCGGCGCTGATCGTGCTAATGGCCGGGTTTGGCATCATTATGTCAATACATACGCACCGCAAGATGATGTCAAAAAATGTTTAACTGCCGGGCAACCGTTATTGCTACGGTGCCCGACGGTATCGGGTTGAGCGCTTATTGTGCCAGCGCTTCCAGTCTGTCGCGGAAGCCGGTGACTGAGATGGCGCGGTTGTCAGCTCTGTATCGGTCTTTGGCTGCCGGGGCAGAACTTTGCACCGCAATCAGCTGCCAGCCCTGATCGGTTTTCAGCAACAGCGGTGAACCGCTATCGCCGGGGAGCGTATCGCACTGGTGCGACAGCACGGACGCTTGCGCCCAGCCCGTCACCAGGCAGTTGCTGTGGGTATACAGATCGTCGAGATGATCCAGCGGATAACCGGACTGCGTCACTTTACGATCCTGCGCCTTTAATGCTTCGGTTAGCGCGTCTTTGTCGCCGGTAAACAGCGGCAGTGGCGTGATGCCCGAAGGCGGATTACGGATAATAATCAGGCCAAAATCGTAAGGCGCTGCGTTAGACGGAACCAGCCATCCGTCACCGTCCGGCTTAAGGCGGCGACCGAGGGATTTGTCCACGCGGCCTTCGATATCATGGATCTCATAGCGCCATTGCCCTTTGTGGGAAATAAAGCGCAGGGCGATGGCTTTGTCTGCCTTACCACGCGGCGGCTGCAGCAGGCAGTGCCCAGCAGTTAAGGCCAGATGCGGTGAAATCAGGGTGGCGGTACATAAGTTGCCGCTGGCGGTTTCCAACTGGCCAATGGCATCCCAGGGGGCGTCCTCAGGATTGGTCACGCGAATACGGTCATCTTTGCCGAAGAACAGTGTTTTAACGTTCGCCGGGCTGTCGTCTTCGTCCGCGTGAACGAGTTGAGGTAAAAGGATCAATGCTCCTAAAAACAACACAACACTTTTGCGCATAGCTCTCTCTGAAGGGGCTAATAATTATGGTTTTTATAGATGCAGTAACTATAGTCGGAACGGACCGAAAGTGGGAGTGAAAACAGCAGACTACGCTATCAGAGCCAGAAGCTCAGCGTAATAATACCGCAGATGATCAGCAGGGCGAGGATTAACTCGAAACTGTAGCGTCGCAACATTATCCGCACTCCAGAAATAAGTACGTGCTAAAGGCTGTGCCTTATTCCTAATAAAACACCCGGCAAGCCGGGTGTTTATGTAAACGCTTCAAGCTAACGGGTCGCCCCGTTTAACTTATGCTGCTGGCTGTGCAGCTGGTTTAGCAGCGGCTTTGTGATGTTTTTTCACGTGTTTTTTAGCAGCCTGAGCTTTCTGTGCAGCTGGTTTTACTGCTTTTTTGTGGTATTTTTTAGCAGCCTGGGCTTTCTGAGCAGCTGGTTTGGTTGCTTTTTTGTGGTGCTTTTTAGCAGCCTGAGCTTTCTGCTCGGTCGCTGGTTTAGCGGCTTTTTTGTGTTTCTTTTTAGCAGCCTGAGCTTTCTGAGCGGCAGCTTTTTTGTGTTTCTTGTGATGCGTTACTTTTGCAGCTGGCGCTTTAGCAGCAGCAGCAGCGGTGGTTGCTGGAGCAGCAGCTGGAGCGGTAGCGGTGGTGTCAGCAGCGAAAGCGGCAGAAGACAGACCCATAGCAGCGGCAACAACCAGAGCTAATACTTTTTTCATTTCGACATCCTCGAATTTGTTTGTGTGTCAACCCCACTGCGGGGCCGTTGAAATGAACTATAGGCTGGGGAATCAAAGTGTTCAGTGAGTGATTGGTATCGGCATGTAACGTAATGTACAACGCCGGGTACAGACGACCCGGCGTGAGGAAATTACAGGTAACGTGATTCTAAATGTTTGCGGAAATACAACGGGTTAAGATCTTCTCCGGTGGCGTTGGTTATCAGCTGTGAGGTGGTGAAACGGCTGCCGTGCTGCCAGATATTTTGCTTCAACCAGTCAAATAAGGTGGTGAAATTCCCGCTGGCGACCGCCTGCTCCAGGTCCGGCAGCGCGCGTGATGCCGCGCTAAAGAGTTGCGCCGCGTACATCGCGCCCAGGGTGTAGGACGGGAAGTAGCCGAAAGCGCCGTCAGTCCAGTGAATATCCTGCATACAGCCGTGGCGGTAATTGCCTTCGGTGGACAGGCCCAGCCAGGACTGCATCTTCTCATTCCACATCGCCGGAATGTCATCCACCTCGATATCACCGTCGATCAGCGCCCGTTCAATTTCATACCGCAGCACGACGTGCGCCGGGTAGCTCACTTCATCGGCATCGACGCGAATATAACCGCGCTCCACCTGCTGGTTGACGTTTATAAAGTTGTTCAGCTCGAACGCCGGCTGCGGACCAAAACGCTCAATCACTTTGGGTAACAGCAGTTTCAGGAACGGCGCGCTGCGCCCAAGCTGCATTTCAAAGAACAGGCTTTGGGATTCATGAATGGCGGTAGAGCGCGCCAGCGCAACGGGTTGGCCGAGCCATTCCCGTGGCAGGTTTTGCTCATAGCGGGCGTGGCCGGTTTCATGAATCACGCCAAACAGCGAGCTGAACATCTCTTCTTCGTTATAGCGAGTGGTGATTCGCACATCTTCAGGCACGCCGCCGCAGAAGGGGTGCGCGCTGACGTCAAGGCGGCCGCCGTTAAAGTCAAAGCCGAGCAGCGCCATGGTATCCAGCCCGAGCTGACGCTGGGTTTCGGTGGCGAAAGGGCCCTGTGGCGTCAGCATTTTTTCTTTGGCCTGCTTATCAACCACCTTCTGGAGCAGGTCCGGCAGCCAACTGCGCAGGTCGCCAAACAGCACGTCGAGTTTGGCGCTGGTCATGCCTGGCTCGTAGATGTCCAGCAGCGCATCATAGCGGGAAATGCCTTTTGCCTCCGCGCGCAGTCGCGCCTCTTCGCGGCTGACGCGCACGACTTCCTTCAGGTTCGTGGAGAAACCCTGCCAGTCGTTGGCCGGGCGCTGGGTACGCCAGCCGTGCTCACAGCGCGTACCTACCAGTGATTTCTCTTCTACTAACGCATCCGGGAGCAGCACCGCTTCCTGGTAGTGGCGAGTCATTTCACGCAGGTTGGCACGCTCCACATCGTTCAGATCTTCCTGAGCTGCGGCCTGGAGCAGGGTGGCAATTTTCTTGTCGGTCAGGATCTGGTGCTTAAGCACGCTGAGTTCAGCGAGAGCCTCGCCGCGCGCCTTGCTACCGTTAGCGGGCATCATGGTGGACATGTCCCAGCCGGCAATGGCTGACAGATGATCAAACCGGGACAGACGCTGGAAGGTACGGGTCAGGTGATTATAGTTTTGCTTTTCCATATGGCCTCGTGAACAGGTTGTTAACGCCAAAGAAAATAGCATTAAGCTTGCCTGAACACGAGAGCGGCAGCAGGTTAGTGCGCCTTATGATGCAAACGGGTGGCAACCAGCAGGGCGACCAGCAGCAGCGAGCCGATAAACGCCGCCACGCCGTTCCAGCCAAACTGGTGCCAGAACACGCCGCCAAGGGTACCCGCCAGGCTGGAGCCCAGGTAATAGCTGAACAAATACAGCGACGAAGCCTGGCCTTTGGCCCGACGTGCGCGTGGCCCAATCCAGCTGCTGGCAACCGAATGGGCGGCAAAGAAACCGGCGGAGAACAGCAGCATCCCGGCAAAAATAACGATAAGCGAGGAGAAAACGGTCAGCGTCAAACCAAGGAACATAATGGCCGTGAAGCCAATCAGCACGGGGCCGCGGCCATATTTCGCGGTCATGGCACCTGCTTTAGGTGAGCTCCATGTCCCGGTCAGATAGGCGACGGACAGCAGGCCCACCACCGCCTGGCTCAGAAACCATGGGGCTTCCATCATGCGGTAGCCAATGTAGTTAAAGAGGGTGACAAACGCCCCCATCAACAGGAAGCCTTCCGCAAACAGCAGCGGTAACCCCTGGTCCCGCCAGTGCAGGCGGAAGTTAATAAACAGCGTTTTAGGGCGAAGACTGGAGGCGCGAAAATGCTGCGACTGCGGCAGAATCTTCCAGAACATCAGCGCTGAGGCAAGGGCAAAACAGCCGATAGCCGCGACGGCCACGCGCCAGGTAAAGAAGTCGGTGAGTACCCCGGTGATCAGGCGGCCGCTCATTCCGCCGATTGAGTTCCCGCTGATGTACAGGCCCATCGAAAACGCCACCACGCTCGGGTGCATCTCCTCGCTGAGGTAGGTCATGCCCACGGCAGCAACGCCGCTAAGGGAAAGGCCGATGAGCGCGCGCATGATCAAAATGCCGTGCCAGCTGGTCATCAGCGTTGACAACAAAGTACAGCAGGACGCCAGCAGCAGAGCCGTAACCATGACCTGTTTACGGCCAATGGCGTCCGACAGCGGGCCGGTAAACAGCAGCCCGATAGCCAGCATGGCGGTAGAAACCGATAGCGAAATACTGCTGCTTGCCGGGCTGACGCCAAATTCATGAGAGAGCACCGGTAAAATAGGCTGGACGCAATAGAGCAGGGCAAAGGTAGCCAGCCCGGCGGAAAACAGCGCCAGCGTGACGCGCATAAACTGAGGGGTACCGCGTTTGATATAGCTGACAGAAGGGGCAGACCGGCTTTCGTCAACATCCTCTGTCGGGGCTGTGCTGACGGTAGTTGTACGACTCAAGGGAGATCCTTACACAGGTGTTAACTTATTCTTTACAGAGTAGAAAAGTGTAAATGTTATGTCTAATATATTAATAATCTCAAATGATACTTTAAACATATGAATGTCGAGCTGCGCCATCTGCGCTATTTCATCGCCGTTGCCGAAGAGCTGCATTTTGGCCGGGCGGCAGCACGGCTGCGGATCTCCCAGCCGCCTCTTAGCCAGCAAATTCAGATCCTTGAAGAGCAAATCGGCGCTCGCCTGCTGGCGCGCACCAACCGCAGCGTTAACCTGACCGCGGCGGGCCAGCAGTTTCTCTCCGATGCCAGGCAAATTCTCGGCCAGGTGGATGCCGCGGCCGCTCGTGCTGCCCGGTTGCACCAGGGGGAAACTGGCGAACTGCGCATTGGCTTTACCTCCTCTGCGCCGTTTATTAAGGCCGTTTCTGACAGCCTGTCCCGCTTTCGCAAGCGCTACCCTGACGTGCATCTCCAGATGCGGGAAGTGAACACCCGGGAACAAATTGCTCCCCTGAATGAGGGCGAGCTTGAGCTGGGATTGATGCGCAATACGCGTCTGCCGGATACCCTGAACTGGACGCTCATCCTGCGTGAACCGCTGCTGGCGATGGTCCATCGCGATCATCCGCTGGCCAGCAGCAGTTCGATATCGCTGACACAGCTTGCTCAGGAGCCGTTTGTTTTCTTTGACCCGCACGTAGGCACCGGGCTTTACGACGACATTATTGGGCTGCTACGCCGCTATAACATCGTGCCGTACATCACCCAGGAAGTTGGCGAGGCGATGACGATCATTGGGTTGGTGTCTGCCGGGCTGGGGGTTTCCATCCTGCCAGCTTCGTTCCAGCGTATTCGCCTGAGTGATGTGGTTTGGCTCCCCATTGACGAGCCAGAGGCACAGTCTGAGCTGTGGCTGGTCTGGCCAAAGCATCGGGAGTTATCGGAAGCAGCGAAGCGGATCTCGGCGCTGCTGACCGAGGCATCATGGGCGTTAAAATAGGCCAAATATGGCGGGAATATGTGCGGTAAATCACAACCCTACGTAAATATTTGACGACCCCACTTGAAGTGTTTCACCATAGCCTAAAAGTTTATTTCGAAGCGCGAAAATAAAGGGAGTACCACGTGGTTGCTGATAGTCAACCGGGCCATATCGATCAGATTAAACAAACCAATGCCGGCGTTGTTTATCGTTTGATTGATACCCACGGTCCGGTGTCGCGAATCGATCTTTCCCGCCTGGCGCAGCTGGCTCCGGCCAGTATCACCAAGATTGTGAGGGAAATGCTTGAGGCGCATCTGGTACAGGAAACGGAGATTCAGGACCCCGGCAGCCGTGGTCGCCCCGCGGTGGGCTTAATGCTTGAAACAGAAGCCTGGCATTACCTCTCAATTCGCCTGAGCCGCGGTGAAATTTCACTGGGGCTGCGCGACCTTAGCAGCAAACTGGTTGTGGAAGACACGGTAGACTTGCCGACGGACGACCCGCAGCCTTTACTGGAACGCATCATCTTTCAGGTCGATCAATTTTTCATTCGCCATCAGCAAAAGCTTGAACGCCTGACCGCCATCGCCATTACGCTACCGGGCATTATTGATACCGTTCATGGTGTTATTCATCGCATGCCGTTCTACGATGTCTGCGATATGCCGCTGGGCGAAGCGCTGGGCAATCATACCGGCGTCCCGGTCTTTATCCAGCACGATATCAGCGCCTGGACCATGGCAGAAGGGCTGTTTGGTGCCTCTCAGGGCGCAAGAGATGTGATTCAGGTGGTGATTGATCACAACGTTGGCGCAGGCGTTATCACCGATGGGCGTTTGCTTCACGCGGGCAGCAGCAGCCTGGTGGAAATTGGCCACACGCAGGTCGATCCTTACGGAAAACGCTGCTACTGCGGCAACCACGGCTGCCTTGAAACCATTGCCAGCGTCGAAAGCGTGCTGGAGCTGGCGCAGCAGCGTATGAGCCAGTCAATGGGCTCAATGCTACACGGCCAGCCGCTGAGCGTGGAATCCCTGTGCGACGCCGCGTTAAGCGGAGATTTGCTGGCAAAAGATATTATTATCGGCGTCGGGCAAAACGTGGGTCGCATTCTGGCCATCATGGTTAACCTGTTTAATCCGCAAAAAATTCTTATCGGTTCGCCGCTTAACCGCGCCGCCGCCATCCTTCACCCAGCGATTACGGACTGTATTCGCCAGCAGGCATTACCCGCCTATAGCAGTCATACGGTGGTGGAAGGGACGCAGTTTGATAACCGAGGCACCATGGCCGGCGCGGCGCTGGTAAAAGATGCAATGTATAACGGCTCTTTATTAATTCGTCTGCTGCAGGGCTAATCTTCGGCCCTGATTCACCAAAAATTGCGCTATCTCAATCTGGCTACAGCGCCATTCTTTTAGACTTTCCCGCGTTAGTTTTTCTCTTAATTTATCTGGCTAGCATTACCTCGGGAGACAGCCATGCTTAAGCGTTTCTTTATAACGGGTACGGATACTGCCGTAGGGAAGACGGTGGTGTCACGAGCCTTACTGCAGGCGTTGTCGGCCAGCGGGAAAAGCGTCGTTGGCTATAAGCCGGTCGCGAAGGGCAGTAAAGAGACGCCAGACGGGCTGCGCAATAAAGATGCGCTGGTACTGCAAAGCGTCTCCACGATTAAACTGCCCTATGAAGCGATCAATCCTATCGCGCTTAGCGAAGAAGAGAGCAGCATCAGCCATCACGGGCCGATTAACTACTCGCTGCTGTCAAGCGGCCTGCAAAGGCTGGCCGACCAAATGGACCACGTCGTCGTCGAAGGCACGGGCGGCTGGCGCAGCCTGATGAACGATCTTCGTCCGCTGTCGGATTGGGTGGTACAAGAGCAGCTGCCGGTGCTGCTGGTGGTGGGGATTCAGGAAGGGTGTATCAACCATGCGCTGTTGACGGCGCAGGCGATTGCCAACGACGGGCTGCCGTTTATTGGTTGGGTAGCGAACCGTATCAACCCAGGCCTTGCGCACTACGCGGAAATTATCGAGGTGTTGAGCAAAAAACTGCCGGGGCCGCTGGTCGGTGAACTGCCGTACCTGCCCCGGGCCGAACAGCGTGAGCTGGGAGCCTATATCGACCTAGCCCGGCTGCGTAGCGCTCTGACGGTAGACCGACTGCGGGCGTAGCCAGCGCGAAAGCGTTGAGGCTATCACGCAGGTCAGCAGCAGGCCGGGGAGCAGCGTAAACTCCCCGGTCATTTCACAAATCATCAGCGTCGCCATGATCGGCGCGTGCGTCGTGGCCGCCAGCAAAGACGCCATTCCCGTCAGCCCCAGCAGGATCATCAGCGGTTCACCGCCGCCCCACAGGCCACAAACCTGGCCAAACAGCATGCCCAGTGCCGCCCCCATAAACAGCGTGGGCGTAAATACGCCGCCCGGCGCGCCGGAGCCGCTGCTTGCCATCACCGCCAGCAGTTTGCAAAGCAACACGCCACCGACAAACAGCAACGCAGGCGGGCTGGAAAGAAACGACTGCACCACGCTGTAGCCGTTGCCCCATGCCGTCGGGGTGACCAGCGAAAGCAGGCCGACAATCAGCCCACCGAGCGCCAGCTGCAGCGGCGGCGACAGCTTAAGTGAACGAAACAGCGCGCTGCTTTGCGCCAGCAGCCACAGAATTAGCGGCCCGAGCACGCCCGCGGTTAAGCCGAGCAGCGCCATTAGCCCATAATGCGAAGGCTGAGGGGGATCAAGAAGCGTGACGATATACAGCGGAGCCTGCCCGCCGTTCAGCAAATGCGTCATCAGCAGGGCGCTGACGGCGGCAATCACCACCGGCCCCAGCGAGGCAAGCATCAGTGAGCCAAACAGAATTTCCGCAATAAACAGGCTGCCCGCCAGCGGCGCGTGATAGGCGCTCGCCATCCCCGCAGCTGCGCCGCAGGCGACCCACAGCTTCCACTCTTTGTCCTGGGTAAAGCGCTGGGCAAACAGCGAAGCAAAAACCGTTGCCAGCAGAATCATCGCCCCTTCGCGCCCTATTGCGCTCCCGCTGGCGACGACTATCAGCGAAGCGGCGGACTTCACCAGGCTGGACGGCACGTCCAGACGACCATCGCCGGTTTCGATGGCTTCCATATAGTCGGTGGGGGCAGAAGGGCGCTGGCGAGTGGCTCGTTGCCAGCTCCACAGCAAAAGCCCGGCCAGCAGGCCACCTGCGGCAGGCGTCAGGACGCGTCGCCAGGGGTCGAGTGCCGCAGCGGCTGCAACCAGGCTGCCGCCGTGATCGCCGAGGAAGACGTTTTCAAGCAGGTACATGGCCTGCCGAAATAGCCAGACCACCAGCGCGGAAGCCAGGCCAATGAAGACCGCAATCACCAGTCGGCGAAGCATCACTCTGATGTCAGGCAAGGCTTGTATTCGGTGCATAGCGCATAAGATGGCGAAAGAATGGCGCTATTGTGGGGGAGAACGTCGCTAAGCTCAAAGGAAAATGCGCCGCCACAAAGCAGCGCATAGGATTGATTAACTTTGTTGGATATTCAGCGCCCGACGGGTGCGGCCCGAGCTGAGATAATCGGCAATATAATCCTGCGAAATTTCGCCACTGTAGCGGCCATCTTCATCGGTGATCGGCATCCAGACCATGTTGTGCTCATAGAGCTTAGAAAGCACGATGCGCAAGTTTTCCTCCGCGCGGCCGGTGACGCGGAACGGGTGAAGGAGGTCGGTGCAAGTGCCCGTCGCGCCTCGCGCTTCACGCCGCTTAACGAAGCCCAGCGGTTTACCTCCGGCGTCAACGACGGTGATGGAACGCATGTCGTTGTCATCCATGGTGGCGAAAGCTTCCGCCAGCGGCGTGGATTCACGAGCCGTGATGGTCGGCTGCTGGTCGGTTACGTCCCCGGCCTGCACCAACAGGAGGCGCTTCAGCGTGCGGTCCTGGCCAACAAACGAGCCGACGAAGTCATTGGCCGGTTTCGCCAGCAGCTCGTCAGGGCTGGCGCACTGTACAATTTTACCCTGGCGGAAGACGGCAATCCGGTCGCCAAGCTTCAGCGCCTCGTCGATATCGTGACTGACGAGCATCACCGTTTTCTTCAACTGGCGCTGCATCTCCAGAAACTCGTTCTGAATGGTTTCGCGGTTGATCGGGTCAACCGCGCCAAAAGGTTCATCCATCAGCAGCACCGGAGGATCCGCCGCCAGGGCTCGGATCACCCCGATACGCTGCTGCTGGCCGCCGGACATTTCGCGCGGATAGCGGTTGAGGAAGCGGTTAGGGTCGAGGGCGACCATGCTCATCAACTCCTGGGCACGTGCTTTACAGCGCGCTTTGTCCCAACCCAGCATACGTGGCACAACAGTGATATTCTCTTCAATCGTCATGTTCGGGAACAGGCCGATTTGCTGGATAACGTAGCCGATATTGCGGCGCAGTGTGACGGAATCCAGATCGTTGGTGTCCTGGCCGTTGATTAAAATCTTGCCGCCGGTGGGTTTTATCAGGCGGTTGATCATTTTCAGGGTGGTGGTTTTTCCGCAGCCGGAAGGGCCGAGCAGCACGCACATTTCACCTTCTGGCACGTTCAGGCTGACGTTGTCGACAGCGTTAAAAGTCTGCCCGTTTTTCTGTACAAATTGTCGCGTGAGGTTTTCAAGTTTTATCATTATCGGGTCCTCTTTGGCGCTGGTCTCAGCGCCTTAATTCATAAGCTTGCGGCGGGAGTCTTCACACTTTTGTTTCAGACGCTGTACCGCGTCCGGCAGCATAGGTGCGGTCATCATATGGCGATAGTTCATGCACTCTGGGGTGTCCTGAGGCGGTTCCGGCGCTGGCCGGGAAGAGCAGGCGGTCAGCAGCGCCAGCGCTGAAAGTATGCAGAGTGGGATAAAACGCATAGCGGCCTCTTTTACCATTTAGTGAAATGCAGCTGCAGACGATGCAGCAGCCAGTCGAGCACGATGGCTAACAGGCAGATCATCACCGCCCCGGCAATGAGCATGCGGATATCACTCCCGCCGATGCCATTAAGCAGCAGCAAGCCCAGACCGCCCGCGCCAATGACGGCGGCAATGGCCATGACGCCAATGTTCATCACCACCGCGGTTCGAATTCCGCCAAAAATCACCGGCAGCGCCATAGGAATTTCCACCCAGCGCAGGCGCTGCCAAAACGTCATCCCGATGCCTCGCCCGGCCTCACGTAACCCCGGCGGCAGGCTGTCCAACGCGGTGTGGGTATTGCGGACAATCGGCAGCAGCGAATACAGGAACACCGCCGTCACCGCAGGGACTACGCCAATACCCTGACCGATCAGAGAAAACAGGGGAATCATCAGGCCAAACAGCGCCACGGACGGAATGGTGAGCAAAATAGTGGCAAAACCGAGTATTGGCGTGGCAAGCCATTTATGGCGCACGATAAGAATGCCCAGCGGCACGCCAATCAGGATTGCCAGGCCGACGGCGATCAGCACCAGCCACAGGTGATGCAGGGTGAGGGAGCCAATATACCCTGCGTTATCAATCATATAATGTAACGTTTCCACGATACCTCCTCAGAGCAAGCCTTTCTGCTGCAGGAATTCACGGGCCACCTGCTGCGGGGTTTCATGGTCGATATCAACTTTAGCGTTCAGGGTTGTTATCACCTCATTGTTCAGCTCGGACGATAGGGTGTTCAGCGCCGCCTCAAGGCCCGGGTGCGAGTCCAGCACGTCTTTACGCACCACGGGCGTGACAGCGTAACTTGGGAAGAAGCCCTTATCGTCCACCAGCGCTTTCAGGTCAAAGCCCTTCATACGCCCGTCGGTGGTGTAGATCAGACCGGCATCAACAAACCCGTCTCGGATGGCGTTATAGACAAGGCCGGGGTCCATCTGGCGAATTTGCGGGCGGTCCAGCGGCATGTTGTACACCTGCTGCAGCGGCTTCAGGCCGTCGCTGCGCCCGGCAAACTCCAGATCCAGGCCCAGCATCCAGTTATGTTTTGGGTCGGTCTGGCGCACATGTTCGATGCGCTCCACCAGCTGCGACATTGTGGTAATGCCTTCTTTTTCTGCCCGTTCGCGCTTCATGGCAAAGGCGTAAGTGTTGTTCATCTCCGCGGGTTTAAGCCAGACGAGGCCCAGCTTTGCGTCCAGTTTTTTGACCGTGTTGTACGACTCTTCCGGCGTCATTCGCTGGTTAATGTGGTTAAAGATAATCAGCGAGGTGCCGGTGTACTCCCAGGTCATATCAATCTGCTTGTTGATCATCGCATTGCGGGAAATTACGGTGGCAATGTTGGTCTGCGGCGTCACCTGAAAGCCCTTTTTAGCCAGATACTGCGTGGTCATGGCCGACAGAATATGCTGCTCGGTAAAGCTTTTGGTCGCCAGAATCAGCGGTGCGGCCTGAGCCTGGGTGGCGATAAGGGAGGCTGCGGCAAACGCCGTAGTTAGCATCCGTGAAAGCAGTTTCATACACGCTCCTTATTGTTGTTATTGGGCGGTGTGGGGGCTGAGCACCCGCCCGAGGCTGGCAAGCGCTAAGTCGAGGATGAGCGCAAACAGGGCCGTCGCCACGGCGCCGAGTATCAGCGTTGGGAAATCGTTCAGGTAAATCCCCGGGAAAATAAGCTCTCCGTAGCTGCTCGCGCCGATAAGAAAGGCCAGCGGGGCGGTGCCGACGTTGATGGCGGTGGCAATCCTCACGCCGGACAGGATCACCGGCCAGGCGTTGGGGATCTCCACCTGACGCAGCCGCTGGAATTTGGTCATGCCAATCCCATTGGCGGCTTCTATCAGTGACGGAGGAACGCTGCAAAGCCCGGCATAGGTATTACGGACAATCGGAAGCAGTGAGGCAAGAAACAGGGCGACGATCGCCGGTTTGTCGCCAATGCCGATAATCACCATCGCCAGAGCTAACACCGCCAGCGGCGGCAGCGTGTTGCCGATATTAAAAATCTGCATGACGTACTCGGCCCAGCGACGAGCCGCAGGGCGGCTGAGCAATATTCCGCTGGGGATACCGACCAGCAGGGCGAGCGCCATTGAGCTGAACACCAGAATCAGGTGCTGCTGCCCGAGATAGAGTAAATCGACCTGCCGGGCTTTCAGTGTGTCGAGACCGATGCCCCAAACCACCAGAGCAAGCACTAAAATCAGCGCCACTAGCCCGAGTAAGAACCGTGTTGCGAAGGATGCGTTTTGCATTGCAGTGTGTCTCCCTGTGTGCACGCGTTATCGCCGCCGGGGAGGCGGCCTGTTGTTATGCCATGTGTCGGCAGGGTGTCTGGAGCTATAGCAACGCAGCGGGAAGGATTCCAGTTTAAGGGACAATTAAGAGGCTAATGATTTAGTCGATAAACTGATGCTCAGGCCTTACGGCATCTGGCCTGTGGAAGAAAAGTAAAGATTTGTCTTAAAAATGTTAATGCAAAGTGACGTTGTCACATTTAGGAAATGCAGAAATCCTCGTTTTTTTCAGGAAACCGGATGCGCCCGGCTTCCTGAAAGCCCAGGATTCTTAGAAATGCAGTTCTTTACTGGCTACGGGCATCAACATGCCGTTTTGCCAGCCTGAGAGGGTCAGTTTTGCCAGCTCGCCCAGGCCAAGATAGAAATCATTCGCTGTGTTTTCGGTAAACAGGCTCAGATAACGTTCGGCCCAGGGCAGCAGATGCCAGGCCAGCAGCTCATCCAACGGCTGTCGCTGCCCCTGGTCGGCCAACCAGGCTGCCAGCATCAGCATCAAGCCAAAATGATCTTCAGGCTCGTTTTGTTCCGTCTGTGGGGCAAAGCCTTGGGTTCGCATCCACTGGCGAAGTTCAAGCAGCGAGTCGCCAAACAGCACATTTTCTTTGTCGAGATAGACCGAGCCCCACGGCGGGGCCGGCAGCGCATAAGGGCCGATGAACAGGCGCTGGAACTCTTCGTTTATCGGCGTGGCCTGATCCGCAAGGCCTGCAGTCATTAGAGGCGCAACTGTCGCCAGCGTTGGGGTCTGGAACGGCCATTCGCTCACCCAGTCCGGTGCCGCAAGCATGGCTATCAGCGCGGCGCTGTCCGGGTGGTTGGGGGCATGATAAAACAGGGCTCCGAGCACCCGGCCGCTAAGGGCTATCGCCGACAGGCGTTGTTGTTCAGAGAGCATTTTCATTCCTTTTAGTCGGGCACCTGGCTCCGCTATACGTCGCTGGAGCCGGGTGAATACAGGCAAAGCGATAAGCCTTTGCCATCAAGCTTAAATCTTCTTAATTTCAACCAGATTGGTATGCTGCGGGTTGCCTTTTGCCAGCGGTGAAGGGCGGTGCGTGGTTAGCGTATTAATGCAGGCGCCGTGGTCAATGCGGTCGCCGTTCATGTCGGCATCATGCCAGGCACCCTGGCCCATAGCGGCAACGCCAGGCATGATGCGCGGGGTGACCTTCGCCTCAATATGCACTTCACCGCGCCCGTTAAACACGCTGACTTTGTCGCCGTTGGCAATGCCGCGACGTTTAGCATCGAGCGGATTAATCCAGACTTCCTGACGCGCGGCGGCCTGCAGGACGTCAATGTTACCGTAGGTTGAGTGGGTCCTGGATTTGTAGTGGAAACCAAACAGCTGGAGGGGAAACTCGCTGCGCTGCGGAGAGTCCCAGCCTTCAAACGTCGAGGCATACACCGGCAGCGGACTGATGGTTTCATCTTTTTCCAGTTCCCAACTGGTGGCAATTCCGGCGAGCTTGCGGGAGTAGATTTCAATTTTCCCGGACGGCGTTTTGAGTGGGTTGGCCAGAGGATCTTCGCGGAATTTTTTGTAAGCCACAAAATGGCCAGCCGGATCTTTACGCTTGTAAATGCCCATCGCCCGCAGATCTTCATAAGCAGGCAGCGCCGGGTCTTTCGCCAACATTTTCGCGTACAGATATTGCAGCCACTCGCGCTGGGTTCGTCCTTCCGTGAAGGCCTGATGCACCTCGTCGCCCAGGCGTTTAGCCACTTCGCTCATCATCCAGTAGATAGGCTTGCGCTCAAACTTAGGCGCGGTGGCGGGCTGGATGAAAATCAGGTAGCCCATATTACCGGCGTAATCGTTAGGAATAATGTCCTCCTGCTCGACGGTCATCAGGTCCGGCAGCAGGATATCGGCGTATTTCGCCGACGAAGTCATAAAGTTCTCGATCACCACAATCATTTCGCACTGCTTATCGTCCTGCAAAATGGCGTGGGTTTTATTAATGTCGGAATGCTGGTTAATAATCGTGTTGCCGGCATAGTTCCAGATGAACTTGATCGGCACGTCCAACTTCTCTTTCCCGCGCACGCCGTCTCGTTTGGCCGTCATTTCGGGGCCGCGAGTGATGGCGTCCGTCCAACTGAAGCAGGAGATCTGCGTTTTGACCGGGTTTTCCAGCACCGGCATACGCTCAATGGTGATGGTATAGGTGGATTCACGTGCGCCGCTGTTGCCGCCATGAATCCCCACGTTGCCGGTCAGGATCGGCAGCATGGCGATGGCCCGTGAGGTCAACTCGCCGTTGGCCTGGCGCTGCGGCCCCCAACCTTGGGCAATGTAAGCGGGTTTTGCACCCGCAATTTCTCGCGCCAGCTTGATAATTCTGTCCACCGGAATACCGGTTATCCGGGAGGCCCAGTGCGGCGTTTTCTCTGTCCCGTCATCGCCTTCACCTAAAATATAGGCTTTGTAGTGACCGTTGCGCGGGGCATCTGCGGGCAGGGTTGTCTCGTCATAGCCGACGCAGTATTTATCCAGGAAGGTCTGATCGACCAGATTTTCGCGAATCATGACGTGGGCAAGCCCGGCCACCAGCGCGGCATCCGTTCCGGGGCGAATAGGGATCCATTCATCTTCCCGGCCAGCCGCAGTGTCGGTGTAGCGCGGGTCGATAACGATCATGCGGGCGTTGGAACGTTCGCGAGCCTGTTCAAGGTAATAAGTGATACCGCCGCCGCTCATCCGCGTTTCTGCTGGATTATTGCCGAACAGGACGACCAGTTTACTGTTTTCGATATCCGAAGTGCTGTTGCCGTCATTGCTGCCGTAGGTGTACGGCATGGCGCAGGCAATTTGGGCGGTGCTGTAGGTGCCGTAGTGGCTCAGAAAACCGCCGTAGCAGTTCATCAGCCTGGCGACCAGCGAGGCGTAAGGGGAAGAGCGGGTGATATTCCCGCCAACCACGCCGGATGAGTAATTAATGTAGACCGCTTCGTTGCCATATTTATCAACGGTCTGCTTCAGGCTGTGGCTGACAATCTCCAGCGCTTCGTCCCAGCTGATGCGTTCAAATTTACCTTCACCCCGTTTGCCCACGCGCTTCATCGGGTAATTCAGGCGTTCCGGGTGGTTGATCCTGCGGCGGATGGAGCGTCCGCGCAGGCAGGCGCGAATCTGGTGGTCGCCATAGGCGTCCAGCCCGGTATTGTCCGTTTCAACCCAGTAAACCTCTTCGTCGCGAACGTGCAGCCGCAGGGCGCAGCGGCTGCCGCAGTTAACCGAGCAGGCTCCCCAGACAACTTTGTCTTTATTTTCCGGCGACAGGGCGTCGGCAACCGCGGCCGCGGCGCTACGCATACCAAAAGGCAGCGAAATGCCGCCTGCGGCGAGGGCAAGGCCGCCAATGGCTGATGATTTTACCAGGCTGCGGCGGCTAATCCCGCCTGGATGATTGAGGTTCGACATCGCTCTCTCCATGACTTTTTGTCGTGTGGAAGACGTTATTATTTGTATTTTTTGTGGTTCGGTGATTGCTGAGGCTGCCCGTCAGGGGGCGCTCGGGGGAAGAGTGTTACTTAATTAGGAGTAGACGTTATTAACGCCAGTCAAAGTTGCGGTGGATGAGGGAAAATAGATGAAGAAAAGCAGGGTGCCCGGCACCCTGCAGGGGATTATTGCGGTTCATTTTCCGGCGCAGCACCGCCCGCGATGCGGGTATAAACGATTTTTTGCGTGTCGTTCGCACAGTGACCGACGACCTGGCCGCCGGCTTTGTCTGCCTGATCGTTAGGTACGATAGTGAGCGAGAAGCCTGACTCAGGCACGCCGTTATTGACAATTTTCTGCTGAATATCCGCTTTCACTTTTTCGCAACTGCCCTGTGCGGCCAACGCCGGTGCGGCAGCGATCAGCAGTATCGTGCTTAACCAAACGGTACGTTTCATCATCTCTTCCTTATGTTGAGTTGAACGTTAAGAATAGCGCTTTTAGTGTAAAGTGTTGTATTTGCTTATATCATGTTATGACACAAAAACAGGAGAGCGGCAAAACGTGAAGAAAATCATTACCCTCGGTGCGCTGGTTTTGAGCCTTGTAGGCTGCGATAACTCGACGTCGCCGCAGGCGTACACGCCGGAAATGGCCAGTTTTTCTAACGAATTTGATTTCGATCCGATGCGCGGCCCGGTAAAGGATTTTAGCCAGACGCTGATGAACGACAAAGGCCAGGTTTTGAAAAGGGTCAGCGGTACGCTGTCGGAAGAAGGCTGCTTCGACACGCTGGAATTTCACGATCTGGAGAACAACAGTGGGGCATCGCTGACGCTCGATGCAAACTACTATGTTGATGCGGTCAGTCTTGAAAAACGCGTTCGGCTGCAGGGGAAATGCCAGCTTGCTGAACTGCCTGCCGCGGGCATCAGCTACGACACCGACGACAACGACTTTGTGACCGCCGCCAAAGGCAAAGATGTGCTGGTGACCTATAAGTACGACAGCGAAGGCTATCCGCTGGGGAAAACCACCCAATCGAAAGACAGCGAACTTGCCATCGTGGCGAAAGCGGGTGTCGATAAAAAGAAAAAGCTGGATTACAGCGCGACAACCAGCCTCAACGGCAAAATCATCGGGGTCGCAAAGCAAAGCTGTGACTATGA
This sequence comes from Cedecea sp. B1(4), assembly GCF_059414925.1. Lineage (NCBI taxonomy): Bacteria > Pseudomonadati > Pseudomonadota > Gammaproteobacteria > Enterobacterales > Enterobacteriaceae > Cedecea > Cedecea sp. B1(4). The sequence goes on from NZ_JCAHMZ010000001.1 coordinate 680,413, forward strand.
TAGCCATTTCAACTCGCTGTCCTGCGATCTGGAAATGACGGATGATTCCGTCACGCCGCCAAAGGTGGACCATTACACCATTAAAAATACGGTGGAGTATTATTGATCGTATCGGTGTTACAAATGCCGGATGCCACAATGCCATCCGGCAAATGAAGTTAACCAAACAAGCGGGATAACCAGCTGCGCTTCGGTTGCTCTGGCGGGGCGACAGGCATCTCTCCCAGCCCCTGATCAATACTTTGCCCAATGGCTGCAAGCGCCGTGTGGGCGTCGGTGCCATTCGCCGTGAACCGTATACGGTGGCCCGTTTTTACCCCCAACGAAACCATCTTCATCAGATTCTTGCCGTCAACGGGCCCGGCCGGACTATCCATATTCTCAACGGTGACACGGCTTTGAAACTGCTTAATCAGTTTCACCAGCACGGCGCTCGGTCTGGCATGTAGCCCATGAGGATTACGGACAACAAACGTGGCCTGTTCACCTTCCGTGTGGGATTCCTGGGGGGCGTTTTCGGCGTTATTACCGGTCAGAATCGCTAAAACCTCCGTCGGCGTTGTGGCCTTCGCCAGCGCGTGCGGCACGGCTTCATCGCTCAACGCCCGGGTGAGCTGACGCAAAATATCGAGATGTTCGTTCGACCTTGCGGCAATCCCTGCCACCATATACGCCACATTATCTTCTCCCCAGTTCACGCCCTGCTGGAAAACAATCACTTTTACGCCAGTGCTCAGCACCGCATGACGGGTATCCGGTGTGCCATGGGGAATGGCAATGCCGTGGCCCAGGTAAGTGGAAATCTGCGCTTCTCTGACCAACATGCCTTGCAGATATTCCGGCGTGGTATTGCCCGCTGATACCAGCCTGTCGCTGACTTGCTGGAGCGCAGTGACTTTATCGACCTGCTCATGGCTGATGAAAATATCCTGTTCACAAAGTTGCATTCTGACCTCCTGTCTGCAGCCCGGCTGCGGGCTGTTTGCGGTTATTCCAGAGTCGCCACGTACCCAGCATCACCGCACCGCAGGCGGAGCCGGCCAGGATGCAGAGCACCCACATTAACGGTTTACTGACCAGCGGCAGGATCAGGAACCCGCCGTGCGGTGCCGGAACTTCTATATGCATGCTGTAGCTGAGCACGGCCGAGATGGAAGAGGCGATCATCATCATCGGGATCACGCGCAGCGGATCTTTCGCTGCAAAGGGGATAGCACCTTCGGTGATATGCGTGCAGCCGAGAATATAGTTCACCATCCCGGCCGCGCGCTCCTCTTCGCTAAAACCTTTGGGGAAGAAAGTGGTTGCCAGAGCGATGACCAGCGGAGGCGTAATACAGGCGGCAGACACGCCGGCCATAAAGAAGAAGTTCCCCTGGCCGAGCAGCAATGTTCCCGTGACGTACGCTGCTTTGTTCACCGGGCCACCAAAATCGAAGGAACACATCGCCCCGACAACAATGCCCAGCAGGATCGGGTTGGCTTGTTGCAGCGAACTCAGCCAGCCCATCATGCCGTTATTGATGGCCGCGACGGGCTTGCCGAGCAGCACCATCAGTACGCCAATCACCAGCACGCCAATCAGCGGCATAATGAAGATCGATTTTAAGCCTTCATACTGACGCGGCAATCCGTCGAGCAGGCGTCGGACAAGCAGCATGAAGTAACCGGCGGCGAACCCGGCAATGATCCCGCCGAGAAAGCCCGCCCCCGTGGCGTTAGCCAGCAGGCCGCCAACGAATCCGGCAACCATCCCGGCGCGGCCGGAAATCGACCAGGCAATATAGGCCGTAAAAACGGGCACCATAATGGAAAATGCCTGCTGGCCGACCTGCATTAAGGTTGCGGCAATGGCGCTGTACTGAGGTGAATTGGGATCGGCGGAGTAAATGCCCCACAGGAAGGAGATGGCAATCAGAATACCGCCCGCCACCACGAAAGGCAGCATGTTGGAGACGCCGCTCATCAAGTGTTTATAAATCTGCCTGCCGAACGATTCTTGTTGATGTTTTTCCGCTGTTACCGAAGCAGAAGATATTCCCTGGCGGCGGGAGAGTTGCCCGCTGATGACTTTATTAATAAGGTCTGCCGGGTGGTGAATCGCTTCTTTAACCGGCACTTCAATCACGGGTAAGCCATTAAAGCGTTCGGCGTTGACATCTTTATCTGCGGCAATGATGACGCCGTAAATATTCGTTAAGTCTTCCGGTGTTATTTCATTTTCAACGCCGGATGCGCCATTGGTTTCTATTTTTATTTCGACATTTACTTTTTTTGCTGCGGTTTTTAAGGCTTCTTCAGCCATAAACGTGTGGGCAATACCCGTAGGGCAGCCGGTAACGGCAATGATCTTTTTCATAATCAGACCTTTATAATTGGACGATTTGAACCTGTTGTAATAATGCTTCCAGACGATTGAGTTTCCCGAGGCCAGAGGAGGCGGCGACGTCCGCACCCGTGGCGCTGGCAAGGGCTAGTGACCCAGGAATATCTTTACTATTCAGCCAATGACTGATAAATGCCCCGAGCGCGGCATCCCCTGCACAGGCTGAACTGACCAGCTCGATTTCGGGCGCGGAGGCGAACCAAAGCTTACGACCGTTGGAAAAATAGAGCCCTTTTGCGCCGAGTGTTAATAACACATTACGTGCACCCAACTGATGTAATGTCTGCATCGCCTCGCGCACCTGTTGGATGGTTTCCACCTGAAGATTGAATATTTCTTTTAATTCATCGTCATTGGGTTTGATCAGCAGGGGATTAAGCTCAAGTAATTGCCGCAGCGCAGGGTGGCTGATATCCAGAATGACTTTTCCCCCGCGCTGTTCGCATAGCGACATAACCTCTACATAAAACTGGCTTTCAATTCCCGGTGGCAAACTCCCGCTAATCACTAAATAATCGCCGGGCTGGATACAGTCCAGATGCTGAATAATCTGCTGTTTACATTCATCATCAATATGCGCCCCGGCATTGACCAACTTATATTCATTGTTGCCGTCATTTATAAAAACATTAATTCGCGTAGGGGTCTGCACCCAGGATGGGGTAACGTTAATTTTTTGTTTTTTAAGTTCCTCCACAATATAGCGCCCGGTGAATCCGCCGAATATGCCTATGACGTGGGTCGGCTGCTGAAAGTGTTTCAGGACCAAAGAAACGTTAACGCCTTTACCGTTAGGGCAATATTCCGTGCGCTGGGTGCGGTTCACGCTAGAAGGCTGCAGAGAGCCGCAAAAAATATTCATATCAATAGCAGTGTTTAAAGTCAGGGTATGGATCACGACATTGCTCCTTGCGTCCGTGGGTTAGCGCTGTCCTTCACAACCGCAGACATGAATGACTTTACGGACGACTTCTTTCATCGCCTCTTTGGCAGGCTGCATGTAATGCCGGGGATCGTTAGCTCCAGGCTGCTCGATGAAATACTGCTTTAGCGCGTCCGAGAACGCGATTTTAAGTTCGGTGGCAACGTTAACCTTACAGACACCGAGTGAAATAGCCCGGCGAATATCGCCCTCTGGCAGACCAGAAGCACCGTGTAATACCAGGGGAACATCCACGCATTGACGGATCGCGGCCAGACGATCGAAATCGAGCTTTGGTTCGGCGGCATACAGCCCGTGAGCCGTCCCGATAGCTACCGCCAGGGAATCAATCCCGGTACGGGAGACAAACTCACGTGCCTGCTCCGGGTTGGTATACAGCGCATCTTTCGCGTCAACGACCAGATCGTCCTCTACGCCGCCAAGCCGCCCAAGCTCCGCTTCTACACTGGCATCGTAGCGGTGACTCAGCTCTACAACGTTTTTCACCAGCGCAACATTCTCTTCAAAAGCATGATGCGACCCGTCAATCATTACTGAGCGGATCCCGGCCTGCACTTTACGGGTGATATCCATGAGGTCTTCGTGGTGATCAAGATGCAGCGCGAGTGGCTGATCCCAAAGTCTGGCCAGATCCTGGGCGATGGCGACAACGTTACCGGTCCCTGCATAGCTATAAGTGCCCGGCGTCCCGGCAAGGATCAGCGGCGAACGCATTTCAGCGGCCGTTTCCACCACCACCTGCATCGTTTCCAGATTGTGAATGTTAAATGCCGGCACCGCGTATCCAAGTCGCTGGGCTTTTAACAACATGTTTTTGCTGGAAATAATATACATATTCGCTCCTGTTGGTTTCAAAATGAAATTGTTTATTGAGTTTCATCTTACATTTTGAAAGTAATTTAGCGATCTTACGCCTATACCGCTGTGATCGAAGCCACACAACGGCGATTTAATTTACTAAATGAAAGTTATCAGGCATTGATAAACTTCTTTTTTAAACATATTGTTGAGAAGTGAAAGTTATTAATGCATTGAAATAAAGACTGTTTGTTTATTTTTATTTGTTGGGTGATGGTCGGGAGTTTGACAAGAGAAAATATAAATTTAAAAATGAAAGTTATTACTCGAATGACTTAAAAGGCACTCTACTGTGGCAAAACCGTCAAACAGCCTGCTGAAAAGACGCTTAGATATTGCAGAGATCGTCCGTAAAAACGGCGAAATTAAAGTAGATGATTTGGCGGAGATGCTTGCCGTGTCTGGCGTCACCATTCGAAACGATCTCAATTATCTGGAGCAGCAAGGCTACCTGAAGCGCTCGTTTGGTGGCGCAATTTATACCGCCCAGCAGGGGGCACCGGTGGCTCAGCCCCGGGAACCTGTCGCCGTTGTGGATAAAGTGCTGGAAGCCGAAATGGCGCGCCAGGCTGCGGCCTTAATCAGCGAGAGTGAAACCGTATTTTTAGGCCCAGGCTCTATTTTACGTAAAGTGATTCCTTTCCTTACGGGCTATGACGATCTGCGGCTGCTGATGAATGACCTGGCGCACGTCTGTTTTGCGCAAGAGTTTCTTACCGGTGAAAAGATCCTGCTTGGCGGCGTATTGAGCGGAGATGGAAACAGGGTCGAGGGTGAGGTGGCAGTAAATGCGCTTCGCCATTACCGCCCGAGCCGCACGTTGATTGCCGTCGACCATATTGCAGAAGATGGCACGCTGAGCGTCAGAGATGCACAAAGCGCGCGTCTGTTGGGTGAGGCCGTTGGGCAGAGCAAACACCTGATTGCCATCGTCGCCAACAGGCCCGTTTACGGCGAAAAACGCTATGCCGTTGGCCAGCTCGCGAAGGCAAGCGGCCTCATTACACCCCAGGTTGTGGCAGCGGAATACCATTCCCGCTTTCTCGCTGTGGGGCTGAGCAATAGCTACACCAACAATGAGTGCCTGACGTGGCTCAACCCAGCGCTGCAAAAAGCAAAATGAAGGAGCGGTGATGAACGTGACGATATGTACCATCGGCGAGCTGTTGGTGGAGTTTTTGGCCAAGAAAGAAAGTCAGAGCTTTTCGCAGCCGGGCGAATTCTGGGGGCCTTATCCCAGCGGCGCGCCAGCCATTTTTGCCGATCAGGTGGCTAAATTAGGATTCGGTTCGGTGCTGTTCAGCTGCGTCGGCAGCGATGCCTTTGGGGAGATGAATATTGCCCGGCTGGAAAAAGATGGGGTCGACGTGAACGGCATTACCGTCCTGCCAAAAGCCACAACCGGCAGCGCCTTTGTCAGTTACCGCACCCAGTCGCAGCGTGATTTTATTTTTAATCTGCCGAACAGCGCCTGCGGCTTGCTGACCGCCGACCATATCGACGACACTTTGCTTAACCAGTGTAATCATTTTCATATTATGGGCTCGTCGCTGTTTTCGTTTCGCATTATCGATGCCATGCGAAAGGCGATTGAAAACGTGAAGTCACGCGGCGGCACCGTCTCCTTCGATCCTAACATCCGTAAAGAGATGCTTAACATCCCGGAAATGTCACAGGCGTTTGAATATATCCTTGATTACACCGATATTTTCCTGCCGAGCGACGGGGAGTTAGATTACTTCGGGCGACATCAGGGGGAGGATGAGCAACGGCTGGTGGACAATCTGCTCAAGCGCGGGGTGAAACACGTGGTGATCAAACGAGGGCCGCGAGGGGCGAGCTACTTCAGCGATCGGCTGACCTGGCATATGCCCGGCTTTAACGTGTCGGTGGTTGACCCTACCGGGGCAGGTGACTGCTTTGGTGCCACGTTTGTCAGCCTGTTTTTGTCCGGCGTTCAGCCACAGGAAGCGTTGACCTGGGCCAATGCCAGCGGTTCGCTGGCAATTTCGCAGCGTGGTCCGATGGAAGGCACCTCCACCCGCTCGCAAATTGAAGCCTTTCTTGCGGCGCAATCGGCGAGATAAACATGCTGCCAGCCAGGCAGCCTTCCACCCCTCATAAATTAAGGCCTTTCTCGTGACCCGGAAATTTGTCCCGTTGTTTCGTTACACGATGCTCTGGCTGTGTGCTGCCCTTTGGCTGCATGCAGGTTTGACTCGTGCGGCGGAACTTGACGAGGATCTGGCCCGCTTTAGCGCGGCGTTAAGCCGGTCAACCCCGGCGGCGCAGGTCTCGCTGCAAACCCTTCAGCAGCTTGATGCTACGTTGCTCAAGCCCGAATTCATGTATCCTCAGTTTCAGGCCTGGTCGCTGCCGGACCTTACGGCGTTTTATCAGTTGGACAAGCGCTGTGCCAGCGGGGACGAGTTATCACCTTCGGTGAAATCATTTCTTGCCGCCTTATGCCAACCGAACATTCCGCCTGCGCCCTGGTTCGCCGCGAATCCGCTCTATCCGCTAGGGGGGAGCAGTGCCTGGCAGTACATCTTGCGTCATCCGGGAGCGGCAGCGGTGCTAAGAAACTCGCTGCATGTGCGGGAAAGACCTGACGACCTGGCGGGCATTGGGAGGCTGTCCGATGACAATCTTGATGCATTGCTTGGGGGCCAGCGCTGGCTGCTGCAAAACGGCCAACTCTGGCGATTCAGCCAGCAGCAATGGCAGCGTTATGAGGCAAAGGTTTGGCAGCCGCTAGCCCAACAATCAGATATCGAACTGGTTAATACCGGGGGGCGCTGCGATATGCGGGCAGGGGCGCTGTGCGTCAATGTTCGGGAGGGTTATCGCGATGTCTGGCGCTGGCTTTTTGGCCTGCTGGCGCTGTTTACCGCGTCGGGGTTGATATGGATGGCCTGGCAGCGGAGGCAACTGCGTGAGCGTCAGCGCTTTATTACGCAAATGCTGACCCATGAGCTGCGTACGCCCATCGCCCAACTGAGCAACGTGGTCGAACATTTTCGCCGTGATTTTGACCAGTTGCCGGAAGGTGCCCAGCTTAATTTTATGGCTCTGGCGGACACGCTCCAACGGATGCGGCAGATGGCCGATACCAGCAAACACTACCTGATAGCGGAGCATCAGCGGGAGGCGCTGGAAACGCCTACTCAGGTCCGTCTCAGCGACTGGCTCGATCACCTTTGTGCGGATCGGGACGGGCTGACGTACTGCCTGAAAGAAAACATGATCGTAGGCGTGTCGCTCTACTGGAGCAGCCTGTGTCTGACGAATTTACTGGATAATGCGAGTCGTCACGGAAAGCCTCCCGTGCACCTGACGGTGCATAAAAGTAAAACGCACCTTATTTTTCAGGTTAGCGATAGCGGAAACATCACTCAAAACCCGCTGCTGAACAGCCGCCGTTTACGCTGGTCAAGCAGCAGTCTGGGTCTTGGATTGACCATTGTTCAGCGGGTTGCTCGTCGCCTCAACGGAAAGTTGACGTTCAGCCCCGCGCCAACCACGTTTACCCTGGAGTTGCCGTATGATCCCGACTAAAGCACATGCTTTATTGTTAATTGAGGACGATATCGCGCTGGGAGAAGGGCTGGCGACATTTTTGCAGCAGGAGGGGTTCAGCTGCCGCTGGCTGCGCAGCAGTGAACATGTTCTCGACCATTGGTATCAGGCGGATTTGGCGATTCTCGACCGCCAGCTTCCCGAAGGCGACAGTCTTCGGCTTTTGCCTCAGTGGCTGGCAAAAAAAGCCCTGCCGGTGATCGTGCTGACGGCAAAAGTGAGCGTTGAAGAGCGGGTGGCGGGGCTGGAGGCGGGCGCGCGTGACTACCTGAGCAAGCCTTTTGCCCACGTTGAACTGCTGGCCCGCATCCGGGCTCAGCTTCGCCCTTTAGGCGACGGGTTGCTGGTCTGCGGTGAACTCAGCTTACTTCCGGCGCGGCAAATTGCTACCTGGCAGGGAAAAGAGGTCGCGCTGACGGCAACCGAGTTTGCGCTGCTGGCGATGCTGATGCAGATGGCGGGACGCGTGTTTACCCGGGATGAATTGCTCAATCAGGTGTGGGGCTATCAAAGCTTTCCGTCAACCAGAACGGTGGATACGCATGTTTTACAGTTACGGCAAAAACTGCCGGGCCTGCCGATTGCGAGCGTGCGCGGGATTGGCTATCGGCTGGAGCTAGCGGAATGAAACTTCCCCTGTCAGCTCTGCTGTTCGCCTTCTCGTTCAGCGTCGGTGCAACGTTGCCCCAAACGTCGCTGGAGCCCGTATATCATCAGTTGTTTAACCAGCGAGGCGACCTTGCTAACAGCCAGTTGATTGATGTCTGGCCGCGGCTGAATAGCGCGGCGCAGCGGCTGGCCTGGAAAGAGGCGCTTAATGCCGTGGTCAGTCGGCAATGCGGCAAAGATCTTTCTACGGCGGTGCCTGAGTGGCTGGATGACTTAACGCTCACGTTGATGCAGCGTGATATGCCGCTTAACCGAATTTATCGCATAACTTTGAGTGGAAAGAGCCCCCGCCAGGATATTAACGTTGCCCTGATGCTACCCGATGGCAAAAAAGCGCTCGCCGCAATGCCGGTGCAGTATGAAGCGGAAGGTGAGTTTCGGGTCGAAAGCGAAGAGTTTACTCAGCCTCTGAGCGAAGGGATTTATCTGCTGACCGTATCGAGCGGCGGTCAGCAATGGCAGCAGCCTCTGGCGTTACAAGGCATTGACGGGTTAACGCAGATCCAGCTTCACGATCGCGCCATTACGCTCATTACGCCGCAGGTGTCTCCTGCTTGCCCCAAACCCTGGCTTGAGCAAACGCTGCTTAATCGCAGCAACTATAACCAGATTTGGTGGGCAAAAAGCGACCAGTTGACGCTGGTGCCCTGGCCTGCAAAGCCTGCCGAAAGCGTATGGGCCACGGTGGCCGTGGTAAGTGCGGAAAACCGGGGCAGCGTGGCGGTAAGAACCGAACACCGCCTCGCCGGTTCGCTGGCAACGATGAAAAACTAAGGCCTATACCGCTATCCTGACATTCCTCTGACAATCGACGCCCGCTAACCGGCAATACTGCAGCCTCTTTCGCTACTGAGGTATTTGCCATGAAATTCAAAGCACTTTGGGCGGGGCTGGCGCTGCTCTCCGGTTCCGTTTTTGCCATGGACAGCATCGCCTTCTGGGACTCGCCGCAGCACGGCGGCAACAGCTTTAACCGTCTGCCGCCCGATCGAGCCTATTTCACCGCTCTCAAAGGCTACGGTGCCAGTTGGGTGCGGCTTTCGTGGGACAAATGGCAGCCGGAACAACGTGATTTTTTGCTGGGTAATGCCGACAACTATCGGGGGCTGATGGCGCAGGATCTCCGCATCCTCAAAGAGACGCTGACGCGTGCTCACGCCGCCGGACTTAAAGTGGTGATTACGCCGCTGTCGCTGCCCGGTATGCGCTGGGCGCAAAACAATGATGGCCGTTTTGACGACCGGCTGTGGCAGGATAAACGTTACTGGCAGCAAAGCGCGCAGTTCTGGCGTGACCTGGCCGGGCAGCTAAAAGATAACCCGGCGATTGCCGCCTACAACCTGGTCAATGAGCCTGCGCCGGAGAAGCGGGCGGGTCTCCCCGAACACGCCTCGCTGGAGGAAATGAAGGCCTGGTACAAAGCGCACCAGGGCACGGCCAGAGACTTGCCAGAGTTCTATCGAACCGTGATCAACGCGATTCGCGAAGTGGATAAGACGACGCCCATCATGGTGGATAGCGGCTGGTACGCCGCCGCCGACAGCTTTAGCTACTGGCCTTCCGCCCTGAGTGACGATCGCGTGCTTTACAGTTTTCATATGTACGAACCCTACGACGCGACCAGCGCGCCAAACCTCAAACGCCTGAAGCCGTATGCCTATCCCGGCGTTGTCCCTTTTGGCGGTAAACAGGAAAAATGGAACGGAGAGCGCGTGGCCGGGTATCTGCAGCAGCCATTCTGGTGGGCTAAGCAGCGAGGGGTGGCGCAGAATCGTATGGTGGCGGGGGAGTTTGGCTATATGCGCCAGTTGGCCGGGTGTCGCCAGTATCTCGAGGATGTCCTCAGCGCCCTGGATAAAACGCAGGCGCACTGGGCATTCTACAGCTTTCGCGAAGACGCCTGGGACGGCATGGATTATGAGTTGGGGAAAAGGAAAGTGCCCTGGTCGTACTGGCAGGCGATGGATGAACATAAGCCGGACACTTTACCGCGCCGTGCCACGCCTGAGTTTGAGCCGATTAGCCGCCGCCTGGGGCCGCCTACGCGTTAAGTTATACGTTACGTTAAAATGAGGGATTTGAGATTTTTTGAATCATAATGCCTAATTCAATGTGGGCCGTCCGCTTTATTATGCTATGTTTTTTCTCTGAAATTCCCATAGCGGCAATGAGGCAGGATGAGCAGCAAACTCGACACTTTTATTCAGCAGGCCGTCAGCGCCGTGCCCATCAGCGGCACGTCGCTGATTGTCTCTTTGTACGGCGATGCGCTGGCTCATCGAGGCGGCGAAATCTGGCTAGGTAGCCTCGCGGCGATGCTGGAGCCTTTGGGATTCGGCGAGCGTTTTGTGCGCACGTCGCTTTTTCGCCTCAATAAAGAGGGATGGCTGGATGTCGAGCGAGTGGGGCGCCGTAGTTTTTATCGCCTGACCGATATGGGCCAGAGGATGACCCGTCGCGCTGAGTCGAAAATTTATCGCGCCGGGCAGCCTGCCTGGGATGGAAAGTGGCTGCTGCTGCTTTCCGAAGGGTTGGAAAAAACCACGCTGCAACAGGTGAAAAAACAGCTCATCTGGCAGGGTTTTGGGGCGCTCGCGCCGAACCTGATGGCTTCGCCCTCGCAAAACCTCGCGGATATCCAAAGCCTGCTGCATGAGGCGGGCGTGGCTGAGCAGGTCATCTGCTTTGAGGCTGAATCCCCGCTGCAAACGTCCCGCGCAGCGCTGAGATCCCGCGTGGAAGAGTGCTGGTTGCTGACCGACAAAAACGAACGTTACGCTGAATTTATCAACTCTTTTCGCCCGCTTTTACCGCTGCTGCGTGAGGCGGGAAACGAGGAGCTAACGCCGCAGCGCTGTTTTCACATTCAACTGCTGCTGATCCACTTCTACCGCCGTGTCGTGCTGAAAGATCCGCTGTTGCCGGATGAACTGCTGCCGCCGCACTGGCTGGGGCAGAACGCCCGCCAGCTGTGCATCAATATCTATCAGCGCGTCGCCGCCGGGGCGCTTACCTATGTCAGCGAGCTGGGCGAAACCTCGGTGGGCGACTTGCCCGCTCCGGTGAGCGGTTACCAGAAGCGATTCGGTGGACTCAACCCCTAAAATAAGGAGCCCGTATGTCCATTTATCAGATTGATGGCCTGACGCCTGTCGTCCCGGAAGACAGCTATGTTCACCCGACGGCGGTGCTGATCGGCGACGTTATTCTCGGGCACCGCGTTTACATTGGCCCGAATGCCAGCCTGCGCGGGGATTTTGGGCGGATTATCGTCGAAGACGGGGCGAATGTGCAGGACAACTGCGCGATGCACGGCTTCCCTGAACAGGACACCGTTGTTGAACAGGATGGCCACATCGGGCACGGCGCCATCCTGCACGGCTGCCGCATTGGCAAAAATGCGCTGGTGGGCATGAACGCGGTGATTCTGGATGGGGCACAAATTGGTGAGAATTCGATTGTCGGCGCAGCGGCTTTTGTTAAAGGCAAGGCGGAATTTCCGGCGAATACGATGATTATTGGCAGCCCGGCGAAAGCGATACGTGAATTACGGCCTGAAGAGCTGGCCTGGAAGAAACAGGGCACGAAGGAGTACCAGGATTTAGTGATTCGCTGCCAGCAAACGATGCATCAGGTGGAGCCGCTGCGGGAGGTTGAGGCGGGGCGGAAGCGTCTGGTGTTTGATGATTTGCATCAGCCCAAGAATAGCTGTTAATTCCCCTCTTCCCAAAGGGGCGAGGGAGAAAACAGGTTTGGAGAATATTGTTTATCCCCTCTCCCTTTTAGGGAGAGGGCAAGGGTGAGGGTCAGTCACCCAGAGAGTAAATCTTACGCAGCAACGATGCTGTCGATAGCCGCTTTCGCGTCAGTCTGTGCTTTAGCCGCTACTTCCGGGCCATAGCCAAAGCCTTCAGCAAACACGTAATTCACGTCGGTGATCCCGATGAAGCCCAGGAACACGTTCAGGTAAGGCACCAGCAGATCGGTTGGGGTGTCTTTGTGGATCCCGCCGCGGCTGGTCACAACCAGAGCACGTTTACCGGTTACCAGACCTTCAGGGCCTTTCTCGGTGTAGCGGAAGGTCACGCCAGCGCGAGCCACCAGGTCGAAATAGTTCTTCAGCTGGGTAGGGATGTTGAAGTTATACATTGGCGCGTTTAAGACAATCACGTCGTGCGCTTTCAGTTCGGCAATCAGCTCATCAGACAGCGCCAGAGCTTCCTGCTGACGTGGGGTCAGCGCGGCATCGGAAGGGCGCAGAGCACCGACCAGTTCTCCATCCAGCACTGGAATTGGGTTTGCTGCCAGGTCACGAACGGTGATTTCGTCAGCGCTGTGTTTTTCACGCCATTGTTCAACAAAATAGTCGGACAGCTGGTTGGACTGAGAGTAACCTGCCAGGATGCTGGATTTCAGAACTAATACTTTGCTCATGGGGTGATTCCTTAGTGTTTGGTCAGTCGGACAGTGTGCCCGTTCGTTAGGACTTACTGTATTCACAATCCGATGACAGAGATAGCGCAATATATCGAACCCTATATTCGAATTTATTGAACAAGGCGCTCGAAATCGGGGTGTGATAAAATAGCGGAAATTGACGCCGTGACTTATCCGGTTGTGCCCGGTAGCGAAATAACGATAGATAAAATGGAAATGACAAAACCCTCGCTGTCCTCTTTGTTCGCCCGTCTTGACGGGCTGATGCTCCGCGACAGACAACGCTTTTCTCGCCGCCTGCATGGCGCGAAGAAAATTAAAAATGCTGACTCTCAGCAGGCCTTATTCGACACGCTGGCCGCAGAAATTGACGCCGCAGCGGGCAAAGTACAGCTGCGTGAAGCCGCGCGCCCGGCGATTACCTACCCTGAAAATCTTCCGGTCAGCCAGAAGAAACAGGACATTCTGAACGCCGTGCGCGACCACCAGGTGGTGATCGTGGCGGGTGAAACTGGCTCCGGCAAAACCACTCAGCTGCCAAAAATTTGTATGGAGCTGGGGCGCGGTGTTAAAGGGCTGATCGGCCACACTCAGCCTCGCCGTCTGGCGGCGCGTACCGTGGCTAACCGTATTGCGGAAGAGCTGCAAACCGAACCCGGCGGTTGCGTAGGTTATAAAGTGCGTTTCTCCGACCACGTCGGCGACAACACGATGGTCAAACTGATGACGGACGGGATCCTGCTGGCGGAAATTCAGCAGGACAGGCTGCTGATGCAGTACGACACCATCATCATCGATGAAGCGCACGAACGCAGCCTCAATATCGACTTCCTGCTGGGTTACCTGCGTGAACTGCTGCCGAAGCGCCCCGATCTTAAAATCATCATTACCTCGGCGACTATCGATCCGGAGCGTTTCTCGCGCCACTTCAATAACGCGCCAATTATCGAAGTGTCAGGCCGCACTTACCCGGTGGAAGTGCGCTACCGCCCGATGGTGGAAGACAATGACGATGTCGATCGCGATCAGCTGCAGGCGATTTTCGACGCGGTGGATGAGCTGGGCCACGAAAGTTCGGGCGATATCCTGATCTTTATGAGCGGCGAGCGTGAGATTCGCGACACCGCTGATGCGCTAACTAAGCTCAACCTGCCGCATACGGAAATTCTGCCGCTCTATGCACGTCTGTCCAACAGCGAGCAGAACCGCGTTTTCCAGGCGCACGTCGGGCGGCGCATTGTGCTGGCGACCAACGTCGCGGAAACCTCGCTGACGGTGCCGGGGATTAAATACGTTATCGACCCAGGTACGGCACGTATTAGCCGCTACAGCTACCGCACTAAGGTTCAGCGCCTGCCGATTGAGCCAGTGTCTCAGGCTTCGGCCAACCAGCGTAAAGGCCGCTGCGGCCGCGTATCGGAAGGGATCTGTATTCGTCTTTATTCCGAAGATGATTTCCTGTCGCGCCCGGAATTTACCGACCCGGAAATTCTGCGCACCAACCTGGCGTCGGTCATTCTGCAAATGACGGCGCTGGGCCTGGGGGATATTCAGGCGTTTCCGTTCGTGGAGGCGCCGGACAAGCGCAACATTCAGGACGGCGTGCGCTTGCTTGAAGAACTGGGCGCCATTACCAGCGATGAAGACCATAGCGTTTATAAACTGACGGCTTCTGGCCGCCAGCTTTCGCAGCTGCCTGTCGATCCGCGTCTCGCTAAAATGGTGCTGGAAGCGCAGAAATTTGGCTGCGTGCGCGAGGTGATGATCATTACCTCCGCGCTGTCGATTCAGGATCCGCGCGAGCGGCCGATGGATAAACAGCAGGCATCTGACGAGAAACATCGCCGCTTCCACGACAAAGAGTCTGACTTCCTGGCCTACGTGAATCTGTGGAATTACCTCGGCGAGCAGCAAAAAGCGCTCTCTTCGAACCAGTTCCGCCGCCAGTGCAAGCTGGACTTCCTCAACTACCTGCGCGTCCGCGAATGGCAGGATATTTACACCCAGCTGCGCCAGGTGGTGAAAGAGCTCGGCCTGCCGGTGAACAGCGAGCCGGGGGACTTCCGCTCGGTGCACTCGGCGCTGCTGACGGGGCTGTTGTCCCACATCGGGCAAAAGGACACGGAAAAGCAGGAATACACCGGGGCGCGCAACGCCAGATTTTCCATCTTCCCAGGCTCGGGCTTATTTAAAAAGCCGCCGAAGTGGACGATGGTAGCCGAGCTGGTGGAAACCAGCCGCCTGTGGGGGCGCATTGCCGCCCGGATAGACCCGGAGTGGATTGAGCCGCTGGCACAGCATCTGATTAAGCGCTCCTACAGCGAACCGCACTGGGAGAAAGCCCAGGGTGCGGTGATGGCGCAGGAAAAAGTGACTCTGTATGGCCTGCCGATTGTGGTAGCCCGGAAAGTGAATTACAGCGATATCGATCCGGCGCTGTGCCGCGAGCTGTTTATTCGTCATGCTCTGGTTGAGGGCGACTGGCAAACCCGTCACGCGTTCTTCCGCGATAACCTCAAGCTGCGGGCGGAAATCGAAGATCTGGAGCATAAATCCCGCCGCCGCGACATCCTGGTGGATGACGAAACGCTGTTTGAGTTTTATGACCAGCGCATCGCCCATGATGTAATTTCCGCACGCCACTTCGACAGCTGGTGGAAAAAGACCAGCCGCGAAACGCCGGATCTGCTGAACTTTGAAAAAAATATGCTGATCAGGGAAGGCGCGGAGCAGGTCAGCAAGCTGGACTATCCGAACTTCTGGCATCAGGGCAACCTCAAGCTGCGGCTGACTTACCAGTTTGAGCCAGGTGCGGACGCCGACGGCGTGACGGTGCATATCCCGCTGCCGCTGCTGAACCAGGTTGAAGAATCTGGTTTTGAGTGGCAAATCCCTGGCGTGCGCCGCGAGCTGATTATTGCCCTGATCAAATCGCTGCCGAAGCCGGTGCGCCGCAATTTTGTGCCGGCCCCGAACTACGCGGAGGCGTTTTTAGGCCGGGCTACGCCGCTGGAACTGCCGCTGCTGGACAGCCTGGAGCGCGAATTCCGCCGCATGGCGGGCGTCACCATAGACCGGGGAGACTGGCACTGGGATCAGGTGCCCGATCACCTAAAAATGACCTTCCGCGTGGTGGACGAGCACAATAAGAACCTGAAGGAGGGCAAAAACCTCAGCGAGCTGAAAGGCGGCCTGAAGGATAAAGTGCAGCAGACGCTTTCCGCCGTGGCGGATGACGGCATCGAGCAGAGCGGGCTGCACATCTGGAGCTTCGGCTCGCTGCCGGAAAGCTATGAGCAGAAACGCGGCAATTACCGGATGAAAGCCTTCCCGGCGCTGGTGGATGAAAAAGAGAGCGTGGCGATTAAGCTGTTTGATAACCCGCTCGAGCAGCAGCAGGCGATGTGGCGCGGGCTGCGCCGTCTGCTGTTGCTGAACATCCCGTCGCCGGTGAAATATTTGCACGAAAAGCTGCCGAACAAAGCCAAGCTGGGTCTTTATTTTAACCCGTACGGCAAGGTGCTTGAGCTTATCGACGACTGCATTTCCTGCGGTATTGATAAACTGATTGCGCAAAACGGTGGGCCGGTCTGGAGTGAAGAAGGATTTGCCGCGCTGCACGAGAAAGTG
The DNA here is from genome assembly GCF_059414925.1 of Cedecea sp. B1(4). Taxonomy (NCBI): domain Bacteria; kingdom Pseudomonadati; phylum Pseudomonadota; class Gammaproteobacteria; order Enterobacterales; family Enterobacteriaceae; genus Cedecea; species Cedecea sp. B1(4). The sequence goes on from NZ_JCAHMZ010000001.1 coordinate 696,914, forward strand.
CGCGCCGAGCTGAACGATACGGTGGTTGAGATTGCCAAACAGGTGGAGCAGATCCTCACCGCGGTCTTTAACATCAACAAACGGCTGAAAGGGCGTGTGGACATGACCATGGCGCTTGGCCTGTCGGATGTTAAGGCGCAGATGAGCGGCCTGGTTTACCGAGGTTTTGTGACCGGCAACGGCTATAAACGCCTCGGCGACACGCTGCGTTACCTGCAGGCAATCGAAAAACGGCTGGAAAAAATGGCTATCGATCCGCACCGCGATCGCGCGCAGATGCTCAAGGTGGAAAGCGTGCAGCAGGCCTGGCAGCAGTGGCTCAACAAGCTGCCGCCGGCCAGCCGAGAAAACGAAGAGGTGCAGGAGATCCGCTGGATGATCGAGGAGCTGCGCGTCAGTTATTTTGCTCAGCAACTTGGGACCCCGTACCCGATTTCCGATAAGCGTATTTTGCAGGCCATGGAGCAGGTGTCACTTTGAATTTCGTAGTATCCCGTATGTATGTAAGCAACGCGACTTTTCCGTTCACCTTTAGAGCCGTTTTCCTTGCAAGCTAAGCAAACAGTGAACGTGTCAGGGGGCACTACGCCATGCCCCCTGACAACCCCCGGCGCCCGGCGAGCTCATCGCCGCTGAAGCGGTAAAC